>JAJZPG010000042.1 GCA_021811235.1 Pseudomonadota bacterium
CAATGATAGTAGGCTCCCGCCTGTGAAAGTAGGTCATCGTCAGACTCCTTATGCCGCCGCACTGGCAACAGCCAGTGCAGCAAACAAAACCCCCTCGCAAATCGCAAGGGGGTTTTTTATTGCGCGCGATCCATGGGGGGCAATGATCTGTTTGCCCGCCTCCAGAACGGTTTTTTTGAATTATTTAATCAAATAAATCATACGCTTATTTCTCGCCTACAACTTTCGTTGTATAGCTTGCCGCTTGGGCTCCGGGTAAGTTTGCGGCGTGGGCATCCGCTCACAATCAAACCAACCTAAAGGAGGAATCATGAAGAAGCTGTTAGTGAGTGTGCTGGGGCTGGCGGGACTGATGGCGTTGCCTGTTTTCGCGGCTGTCAATATCAATACGGCGACGCAATCCGAACTGGAAGCGGTGACGGGCGTGGGGCCGGCCAAGGCAAAGGCCATCATTTCCTATCGTGAGGCGAACGGTGGTTTCAAAAGCCTGGACGAATTGGATAAGGTGAAAGGCTTCGGCAAGGCCAGCATTGAGAAACTGAAAAGCGAGCTGTCGGTCGAGCCGGCCAAAGCCAAGCACTGAGCCGTAGCCCGAACGCCTTGATCGAGTTTATCTCGATCGGGGAGCATGTCCCGCATGCAGGCTGCATGCGGGACATGCAAACATATGAAGGGGCGATGGCGAACCCGCTTCTCACCCGAGAAAGCCCGGGTCTTGGCTCGGCCATCGGTATAATGTCGGCCTTTCCCGGCCCTTCTCCGCCTCTTCATGTCTATTCTCGCCACCATCCTGATTGCGACTGCTGCGGGCAGCCTGCTGAGCCTGTTGCTGGCCGCCCTGCTCGCGCTGTCGGCGCGGCCGCATTGGGTACCGGTGCTGGTGAGCTATGCGATTGGCGCACTGCTGGGGGCGTCCTTGCTGGAGGTGTTGCCGGAAGCGGTGGAAATGGGCGGCGATATCGGGACCGTTGCCAAGGCGTTGCTGGGCGGGATACTGCTGTTCTTCCTGCTGGAGAAACTGGTGTTGTGGCGACACTGCCATGACGAGGTCTGCGAGGCGCACGGCGGCCATGGGCACAGCCACGATCATGGACGTTCCGGCATGATGATCACGGTCGGTGACACCTTCCACAATTTCGTCGACGGCGTCATCATCGCGGGCGCTTTCCTGGTCGATTTCAGACTGGGGGCCGTCACTGCGCTGGCGATCATCGCGCACGAGATTCCGCAGGAGATTGGCGATTTCCTGATTCTCCTGCATTCCGGCTACAGCCGTACCCAGGCGCTGTTGATCAACCTTCTGACCGGCGTGGCGACGATGGTCGGCGCGTTGGTGGGGTATTTCGCCCTGTCGATGCTGGAAGGCTGGACACCGGTATTGCTGGGGCTGGCCGGGGCGAGCATGCTGTATGTTGCCTTGTCCGACCTGATTCCGGGCTTGCACAAACGTGCGGAAATCGGCGAGACGATGCAACAACTCGTGCTAATCGGACTGGGGATCGGCAGCGTCGCGCTGTTCGGTTACCTGATCGGGCACGGCCATTGAGCGCGCCGGCCGCTTGCGGCCGCCGACGGCATAGACGAACAGCGCGATTGGCAGCACGCCAAGGAAGATCAGGATAGCGAGCGCCTTGCCGACGCTGCTGGCGGTAATCGCCATCATCAGAATCACATACGCCCAGCCAATCGCTACGATATACATCACATGCTCCATCAGGATTCAACGTCATGGTAACCAAAGCAAAACGCCCGCGCACGCCGACTGTCGGCTTCGTCTCGCTCGGCTGTCCGAAAGCCACGGTCGATTCCGAGCGCATCCTCACCCAGTTGCGCGCCGAGGGCTACGGCATCGTCGGCAGCTACGACGATGCCGACGTCGTGGTGGTCAACACCTGCGGCTTCATCGACGCCGCGGTGCAGGAATCGCTGGAGGCGATCGGCGAGGCGCTAGCAGAGAACGGCAAGGTGATCGTGACGGGCTGCCTCGGCGCCAAGGGCGACGTGGTGCGTGAGGCGCATCCCAAGGTGCTCGCGGTGTCCGGCCCGCACGCGCTCGAAGAAGTGATGGAGGCGGTGCACGACGCACTGCCGAAGCCGCACGACCCGTTCGAGGACCTGATCCCGCCTGGCGGCGTCAAGCTCACGCCCCGTCATTACGCCTACCTGAAGATTTCCGAAGGCTGCAACCACCGCTGCACCTTCTGCATCATCCCGTCGATGCGCGGCGACCTGGTGAGCCGCCCGATCGGCGAGGTGATGCATGAGGCTGAAGCGCTGGTCAAGGCCGGCGTGCAGGAGTTGCTGGTGGTGTCGCAGGACACCAGCGCCTATGGCGTCGACGTGAAATATCGGCCCGGTTTCTGGAGCGGCCGTCCGGTGAAGACACGCATGACCGAGCTGGCCGGCGCGCTCGGCAGCCTCGGTGCCTGGGTGCGCTTGCACTACGTCTACCCCTATCCCAGCGTCGACGACGTGATTCCGCTGATGGCCGACGGCATCATCCTGCCCTACCTCGACATTCCGCTGCAGCACGCCAGTCCGCGCATCCTCAAGCTGATGAAGCGCCCCGGCGCGGTGGAAAAGACGCTCGAGCGCATCCAGTCCTGGCGCAATGCCGTGCCGGATCTTACGCTGCGCTCGACCTTCATCGTCGGCTTTCCCGGCGAAACCGACGCCGAATTCGAGGAATTGCTGGATTTCATGAAAGAGGCCCGGCTCGACCGCGTCGGCTGCTTCAAGTATTCGCCGGTCGAAGGCGCGGCCGCCAACGAATTGCCTGACGCCGTGCCGGAAGACCTGAAGGAAGAGCGCCTGGAGCGCTTCATGGAAACGCAGGCGGAAATTTCGGCGGCGCGGCTCGACGCCAAGATCGGCAAGACCATCGAAGTCATGGTCGACGAGGAGGACGAGGCCGGCACGATCGCGCGCAGCCATGCCGACGCGCCGGAAATCGACGGCGTGGTGTACCTGGAAGGCGTGTTCGGCCTGAAGCCCGGCACCCGCCTCAAGGTGCAGGTGGACGAAGCCGACGAGCACGACCTGTGGGCCACGCCGGTCTGATCCGGACCGGCGAATCTAGCCGAGCAGCGACATCAGGCTGCGCGGTCGCCGCCAGATTTTCCAGACATCCGTCTTCTGTGCCCGCAACGACTTGCCGCTGATCGGGTCGGCCAGACGCAGGCCCGATCCACGCGTGCGCAGCATGGTGAGCAGCGGTGCGAACCAGCGGGCTTCCAGCGTGCGCAGGGCTTCGCGCCAGCCGTAGGGATCGCCGTCCTGACCGGCTGTCGTCAATGCATCCAGCACGGTCACGCCGTCTCTTTCAAGCATGCCTTCTTCCAGACGGTCCGGCAGGGGGAACAGGTCCGCCTTGCAGAACGCGCCCAAAGCACGGATCGATTCGCCGCGTGCGTAAAGCGCAATGCGCTTCTGCGGCACGGCAGGCAGCGTGCCACCTCCCCACAGCCATACCGAATTGACCGGCAGCGCGCCATGCGCTTCGCGGGCCAGATTGACGGGATGCTCGTGCAGCAGCATCTGCAATTCGTTCAATTGTGCACGGAAACGCATGGCGTCCGCGCCGCGCGGCAACAGGGGATCGATATCGCAGCCGTTTGCGAGTGAGGGAGGCGTGGTGGTCAAGCGTGGGGGGTGCGGAAACCGCACATACCAGCGCGTGGGGGTGAGCGGGGTCGGGCTCAGGCTGTCGCCGAAGTGCTGGCGGATGGCGTCGGCCAGGGCAGAGGCCTCCTGCTGCGAGAGGGCCAGCGTGCTGCTGTCCGCCAGCACGATGCGGTCGCGCATCACCCGCAGGTGAACCGGGTCGGCACGCAGGCAGTAGGCGTCTCCGGCGACGCCGCCATCGGCCGCCAGGGTGACCGGGGCGATGGGCCAGTCCTGCTGGCGTTCGATGCCCAGCGCCTCGCATACGGCGGCCTCCACGCCTGTGGCCGGGCAGGCCTGGCGGGTGCCGCGCGCCAGCAGCGTTTGCAGCGCGGGCAGGTGCAGGTCCTGCGCCGCCGCTTCCAGCAGACGCGCGGACGGGAACAGATGGGGAACGAGAAACAGCATGCGCCGAGTGTAGCAAAGCTAGAATGACGGCCATGCGCCAGCTTTTCCATGAAGTCACCGTTCCCACCCGCGGCAAGGGGCTGTATGCCTTCACCCCGCAGGTGCGCGACTGGGTGCAGGCGAGCGGTATCCGCCAGGGCCTGCTCACGCTGTACATCCGCCACACCTCGGCGAGCCTGCTGATCCAGGAAAACTACGACCCGACGGTGCAGGCCGACCTCGAGCGCTTCTTGTCGCGGCTGGTGCCGGAAGGCGATCCGATCTACGAGCATGTGCTGGAAGGCGCAGACGACATGCCTGCGCACGTGCGCGCGGCCCTGACGCAAACCCATCTGGCGATCCCGGTCAGCAGCGGCAGCCCCATGTTCGGAACCTGGCAGGGCATCTACGTATTCGAGCACCGGCGCGCGGCACAGACGCGCAGCGTGGTGCTGCACCTGCTGGGCGAGTAGGGCGGCTGTGGCATACTCGAAGCCTTTCATCCGCGAGTCGCGTCTTGCTTCCTTTTGAGCTTCTGGTCGGCCTGCGCTACACCCACGCCAAGCGCCGCAACCATTTCATCTCCTTCATTTCCATCGTGTCGATGGCGGGCATCGCGCTCGGCGTGATGGCGCTGATCGTCGTGCTGTCGGTGATGAACGGCTTCCAGGAGGAGCTGCGTGCGCGCATCCTCGGCGTGGCGGCACACCTGGAAATCAGCGGGCCGGGCGACCGCCTGGCCGACTGGCGCGGCGTGCTCGCGCAGGCGCAGCAGAACGAGGAAGTCATGTCAGGTGCGCCCTACGTCAATGCGCAGGGTATGCTGGCCAACGGCGACCTGGTGCGCGGCGCGATCATCCGCGGCGTGCTGCCCGAGATGGAAAACCGGGTGGCTGATTTTGCGCGGCACATGAAGGCGGGCACACTCGCCGACCTCCAGCCCGGTGAATTCGGCATCGTCCTCGGTGCCGAACTGGCGCGCGCGCTCGACGTCTATCCCGGCGACAAGCTGGTGCTGTTGACGCCGCAGGGCAACATCACGCCGGCCGGGGTGATGCCGCGGGTCAAGCAGTTCACCGTGACCGGCATCTTCGAGGCCGGCATGTTCGAATACGACTCGGGGCTCGCGCTGATTCACCTGCAGGACGCGCAGAAGCTGCTGCGCCTGGGCGATGACGTATCGGGCGTGCGGCTGAAGCTGGACGAATTGTTCCGCGCGCCTTTCGTGACGCGTGAACTGGCGCAAACCCTCAGGGGAGACTACTACCTCACCGACTGGACGCAGAGCCACGCCAATTTCTTCCGTGCGGTGGCGATCGAGAAGCGCATGATGTTCCTGATCCTGCTGCTGATCGTCGCCGTGGCGGCGTTCAACATCGTCTCCACCCTGGTGATGGCAGTGACCGACAAACAGTCCGACATCGCCATCCTGCGCACCCTTGGCGCGCGCCCGGGATCGATAATGCAGATCTTCATCGTGCAGGGCGCGTTCATCGGCGTGTTCGGCACCGTGCTCGGGGTGGCGGGCGGCGTGCTGCTCGCGCTCAATCTTGAAACGGTGGTGCCGTTCATCGAGCGCATGGCCGGCATGGACCTGTTCCCGGCCGACGTGTACTACATCAACGAGCTGCCGTCGAAACTGGTGTGGGGCGACGTCGGCATCATTGCGGGGATCTCGCTGCTGATCAGTCTCGTCGCCACGCTGTATCCGAGCTGGCGCGCGTCGCGCATCAACCCGGCGGAGGCGCTGCGCTATGAGTAAACAGGATCCAGGATCCAGGATTCAGGATTCAGGGAACAGCGAGGGCATCGTGCTGCGGTGTACGGGGCTGGGCAAGGTGTTCCGCCAGGGCAGGACCGACGTGCCGGTGCTTCATGGCGTCGATCTCGCCATGCGGGCCGGCGAATCGCTTGCCATCGTGGGCGCTTCGGGCTCGGGCAAGAGCACACTGCTGCACCTGCTGGGCGGGCTCGACACGCCGAGCCGCGGCCAGGTCGAACTCATGGGCCGCGATCCGTTCGCGCTGTCCGAGACGGCGCGCTGCGAGCTGCGCAATACGGCACTCGGTTTCGTCTACCAGTTTCACCATCTGCTGCCGGAATTCTCCGCCGTCGAGAACGCCGCCATGCCGCTCGTCATCCGCCGCATCCAGCGTACTGAAGCGCTGGCGCGGGCAGCTGCGATGCTGGAGGCGGTCGGCCTCGGCCATCGTCTCGATCATCGGCCCGGCGAGCTGTCCGGCGGCGAACGCCAACGCGTGGCGATCGCCCGCGCGCTGGTGACGCACCCGGCCTGCATCCTGGCCGACGAGCCGACCGGGAACCTCGACCGCCACACCGCCGATGCCGTGTTCGAGCTGATGCGCGAGCTCAACAGCCAGCAGGGCACCAGCCTCGTCGTGGTGACCCACGATGCAGAACTGGCTGCGCGCATGGACCGCCAGCTGCGACTGGTGGACGGGATGTTGCAACCGGTCTAAGGGTTCGACGCGATGCGGGCCCCACTCATCGCGTTCTGTCTCGGTGTCTGGCTGCTGCAACAGCAGGCCGACCTGCCGTCCGCGCGATGGTGGTGGCTGCTGCCCTTGCTCTCCGGCGTGCTGGTGCTGTCGCGCTTTTCTCATCCCCTGTCCGAAACCCTGCGCCGCGGTGGCGTCGCGCTGCTATGCGTCGTGCTGGGATTTGCCTGGGCTTCCTGGCGTGCCGAGCTGCGGCTGGCCGAACGGTTGCCCGACGCCTGGCAGGGCGTCGATATCGAGGTCGTCGGCGTGGTCGGCGACCTGCCGCGCGCCAATGCGCGCGGCGAACGCTTCCTATTCGATGTCGAGCAGGTGCGGACGCCGGGCGCACCGGCGCTGCGGCGCCTCCAGCTGGTGCGCTACTGGCCACGCGATGCGGCGCCGCAGCCGACGATCCATGCCGGAGAACGCTGGCGCTTCACCGTGCGGCTGAAGATTCCCTACGGCACCCACAATCCACACGGCTTCGATATCGAGGCGTGGATGCTGGAGCAGGGCATCGCAGCGTCCGGCTACGTGCGCGAGCGCCCCGCACCGGAACGCCTTGAGGCGCGTGCGGCTACGCCAACCGCATGGGTCGCGGCGGTGCGCGAGGGAATACGCACACGGATATTCTCCAGCCTGGGCGATTCGTCCTATGCCGGGGTCATCGCCGCGCTGGTGATCGGCGACCAGCGCAGCATTCCGCAGGAACAATGGCGCGCCTTTACCCGCACGGGCGTCAATCACCTTCTCAGCATTTCAGGCTTGCACATCACCATGATCGCCGCGCTGGCCGGCTGGGTGGCTGCTTTCGGCTGGCGCCGCTGGCCACATGCGACGGAACGCCTGCCGGCACGTCAGGCGGGTCTGGTCGCAGCGGTCTCGGCCGCCTTGGGCTACGCGGTGCTGGCGGGTTTCCAGGTGCCGGCGCAGCGCACGCTTTTCATGCTGGTCGTGCTGGCGCTGGCGTTCTGGGGGCGGCGCGAGCCGCGGCCATTCTCCGCCCTGCTGTGGGCGCTCGTGGTCGTGTTGCTGATCGATCCTTGGGCGGTCCTGTCGGCCGGATTCTGGCTGTCGTTCGGGGCGATGGCGGCGATCCTGTGGGTGACGTTCGGCCGGGTGGCGCTGCCCGGCAAGCTGCGCGGCTGGGTGACGGTGCAGGCGGCGGTGACGCTGGCGTTGGCGCCGGCTTTGCTGCTGTTGTTCCAGCAGGTGTCGATCGTCTCGCCTCTCGCCAACGCCATTGCCATTCCACTGGTCAGCTGGCTGGTCACGCCGTTCGCGCTTCTGGGGGTGATCGCGCCGCCGCTGTGGCAGTTGGCGGCCTGGCTGATGGAATGGCTGGGGCAGGGACTGGCCTGGGCCGGCACGCTGCCATGGGCGGTGGCGGCGCGGCCTGCGCCGGACGGATGGGCGATGCTGCTGGCCGTGATCGGCACGCTGTGGCTGTTGTTGCCGCGGGGCTTTCCGTTGCGCGTGCTGGGTGCCGTGCTGTGGCTGCCAGTGCTGTTTCCCCCTGCGGACAGGGTTGCGCCCGGGACGTTCCGCGCCGACGTCATCGACGTCGGCCAGGGCACGGCCATCCTGGTCCGTACCGCGGGCCACGCGCTGCTGTACGACACCGGCGCGGCGTTTGCAGACGGCGACGCCGGCGAACGTATCGTCGTGCCGTACCTGCGCGCGTCGGGGACGGGCGAACTGGACGGCGTGGTCGTCTCGCACGACGACAGCGACCACAGCGGCGGATTGCGCTCGGTGCTGCGCGACGTACCGACGGGCTGGCTGCTGCATGCGCTGCCAGCCGGCAGTGCACTGTTGCCTGCTGCGCCTGCCCCGCGGCGCTGCGCGCGCGGCCAGCGCTGGCAATGGGACGGCGTGCAGTTTGCCGTGCTCAATCCACCCCCTCAGGCCCATGTGCAGGACGACCGGCGCGACAACGACTTCAGCTGCGTGCTGAGGGTCGAAGCAGGCGGGAACAGCCTGCTGATCACAGGCGACGCCGAGCGGCGCGGCGAACTCGAACTGCTGGAGTCGGATGCCGATATCGCAGCCGGCGTGCTGGTGGCCGGTCACCACGGCAGCCGCACCTCCTCGCTGCCGGAATTCGTCGAACGCGTGCGGCCGCAGCATGTGGTTTTCACGGTCGGCTACCGCAACCGTTTCGGCCATCCGCATCCGCAGGTGGTCGCGCGCTTCCGGGAGGCGGATGCGAACATCCTGCGCAGCGATACCGGTGGCCTGATCCGGCTGACGTTTGGTGAAGCCGGGGTGGTGGCCTCAGAATATCGTCCGACCCACCGCCGCTACTGGCACACGCCATGAACGAAACTGTCCGCCCCCGTTGTTTCGACGCCACCGACTTCGAGTCGGCGCGGCTGGCGCTGGCGCGCGTCCTGCCGGTGGCGGAGAACGATCTGCCGTGGCGCGCGCTGGCGCATGCGCACGAGCAGCTGGGCAGCAGCGAAATCTTTGCGCACAGCGTCGGTACCGCGCTGATCGCGGCCGAGCTGCGGGTCGGTGCGGATGCCGTGGCCGCGGCCTTGCTGCATGCCTGTCTTGGCGCAGCCCCCGCAAGGGGGACACGGCCGGACACCCGTCCGGCGGGCGGTCTTGGCGCAGCCTCCGACTTCGACGCGCATTTCGGCACTGCCGCGCGGCTGGCGCGCGGGGTGGCCGCCATGGCGCGCATCGAGACGCTCGCCGCCAGCGCCACCGACAAGCGCGTCGACCCGCACGCCCAGCTGGAAGCCTTGCGCCAGATGGTGCTGGCGATGGTCGAGGACATCCGCGTGGTGCTGGTGAAGCTGGCCGAACGCACCCATGCCTTGCGCTGCGCGGCCAATCAGGACTCCGCCGTTCGCGAGACTCTCGGCCAGCAGGCGCGCGAGCTGTTCGCCCCGCTGGCGAACCGCCTCGGTGTGTGGCAGATCAAGTGGGAGATGGAGGACTGGGCGTTCCGCTATCTGGAGCCCGAGACCTACAAATCCATCGCCGCCCAGCTCGACGAAAAGCGCGCCGACCGCGAGGCCTACATCAAGGGCATCATCGAGCGCCTTGAGGCTGAGCTCGCGCTGCACGGCATCGAGGCCGAGGTGACCGGTCGGCCCAAACACATCGCCAGCATCGTCAACAAGATGAGGCGCAAGCGACTGAGCTTCGAGCAGCTCTACGACATCCGCGCGGTGCGTGTGCTGGTGAAGCACGAGATCGACTGCTACACCGTGCTGGGGCTGGTGCACAACCTGTGGCAGCCGATTCCGGGCGAGTTCGACGACTACATCTCGCAGCCGAAGAGCAACGACTACCGCTCTTTGCATACCGCGGTGATCGGCCCCGAAGACCGCGCGCTCGAAGTGCAGATCCGCACCTTCGACATGCATCGCCATGCCGAGCTCGGCGTCGCCGCGCACTGGCGCTACAAGGAGGGCGGCCGGCAGGACGCGCAGTACGAGGAGAAGATCGCGTGGCTGCGGCGCATCCTGGAATGGAAGGACGACGTCGCCGACAGCAGCGAAT
Source organism: Pseudomonadota bacterium (assembly GCA_021811235.1). GTDB lineage: Bacteria > Pseudomonadota > Gammaproteobacteria > Burkholderiales > Thiobacillaceae > Thiobacillus. The sequence continues at coordinate 10,068 of JAJZPG010000042.1, forward strand.
TCACCGAGCAGTTCAAGACCGAACTGTTCCAGGACCAGGTCTATGTGCTGACGCCGCAGGGGCGGGTGGTGGCGCTCGATCGCGGCGCCACGCCGGTGGATTTCGCCTACGCGCTGCACACCGATCTGGGGCATCGCTGTCGCGGTGCCAAGGTCAACGGTGCGATGGTGCCGCTCAACACCGTGCTCGACAACGGCCAGCGCGTCGAGATCGTCGCCGCCAAAGAAGGTGCGCCCAGCCGCGACTGGCTCAATCCCGCGCTAGGCTACCTGGCCACCCATCGCGCGCGCTCAAAGGTGCGCGCCTGGTTCCGCCAGCGCGACGTCGGCGAACAGATCGGCCTCGGCCGCGGCCTGCTGGAAAAGGAACTCAAGCGCCTGGGCGTGAGCGAGACGAACCAGGAAAAGCTCGCGCAGCGATTGAAGTTTTCCAAGGTCGACGAGTTTCTCGCCGCGCTCGGCCGTGGCGACGTCGGCCAGCGCGACCTGATCAATGCGCTGCAGGAGCCTGGCAAGCCGGCGCCGGCGCTGATCCCGACCGCCAGACCCCGCATGCGCCCTCGATCGGGCAACCCCGTCGTCATTCCGGGGCTGGGGGACGTGCCCCTCGCGCTGGCACGCTGCTGCAAGCCGCAGCCGCCCGAGCCCATCGTCGCCTACACCACGGTGGGGCGCGGTCTCACCGTGCACCGGGCCGATTGCGCTTCGCTCAGGCGTGCCAATCCGGCGCGCATGATGCCAGCCGAATGGGTGCTCGACGCGGGCGCCGCGTTCGAGGTCGACATTCGCCTCAAAGCCTTCGATCGACAGGGCCTTCTGCGCGACGTGTCGGACGTCATTGCCAAGGACAAGCTCGACGTGCTGCGCGTCAACACCGAGACGCGCGGCGAGGTGGCCCGCATGCAGCTCACCGTGAGGGTGAAGGAGCTGCAGCAGCTGTCGCGATTGCTGGCGCGTCTGCAGCATGTGCAGAACGTGATCGAGGTAAGACGCGGCTGAGTTTCCATTTCAGGTCGGATTTTCCTTTTATGTCACTTTTCGAAACGCCATGACGCCGCAAACCGCCATTCTCGAGCCGATCCCAGACCATGCCCGCCACCTGTTTTTCGACCTGAAACCCGCGGTCGATCCGCGCCCCGTACTGCAGGCATTGGCTGCCGCTTGC
>JAJZPG010000018.1 GCA_021811235.1 Pseudomonadota bacterium
TGCCGGTGACGATGCGGCCTTCGTTCATCGCGGCTTCCAGATCCAGCCACGCGGCCAGCTTCTTGGCGCGCTCGCGCGACAGCTTGGTGGCGCCGAAGCCGTCTTCGATCGACTCGATGGCGACCGCAACGAAATCACCGATCTTGGCTTCGACCTCGCCCTGGTCGTTCTTGAATTCTTCGAGGGGAATCAGGCTCTCGGACTTGAGGCCGGCGTTCACCGTCACGAAATTGTTGTCGATACCGACGATTTCGGCGGTGATGACTTCACCCTGGCGCATTTCCTGGTGCGAGAGCGATTCCTCGAACAGCGCGGCAAAGCTTTCCATGGAAGCGGGGGTGGCGGAAGCGGTAGCAGTAGACATTAAAAAACCTTCAGTCCGTCGGTGAGGACGGGGTTGGTTGCACATCGCCAGCCTGCGGGCGCAGAGCTGACACGTTTATTACTTGTTGCGCGCCTGGCACAAGGCGTAATGCGCCAACACCGCCTGCACCGCCGATTCGATGTCCATCTGGGTCGTATCGAGCAAAAGCGCATCCGGCGCGGGTTTCAGCGGGGCGACGGCACGCGCGGTATCGCGCGCGTCGCGGGCCTGCATATCCGCAACAAGGGCCGGTAGACTAGCAGAGTTCCCCTTTTCGATCAACTGCTTATACCGCCTTTCCGCACGCGCCTCGGCGCTGGCGGTGAGGAAGACCTTGGCTGCCGCGTCCGGAAAGATCACCGTGCCCATGTCGCGCCCGTCGGCCACCAGCCCGGGGGCCTGCCGGTAGGCGCGCTGGCGGTCGAACAGCGCCGCGCGCACCGCCGGCAGCGCCGCCACTTTGGAGGCCCCCTCGCCCACCGCCTCGGCGCGGATCGCGTCGGTGACGTCCTCGTCCGCCAGCCATACCGCACCCTCGCGGAAGGCCGCCGGCAGCGTGGCGGCCAGTTCCGCCACGCGGGTTTCGTCGTCGAGCGACACGCCGTGCTTCATCGCCGACAGCGCAGTCAACCGGTAGAGCGCGCCGCTGTCGAGGAAATGGAAGCCGAGCGCTCGGGCGACGCGCTCGGCGACGGTGCCCTTGCCCGACGCCGAGGGGCCGTCGATGGTAAGGACCGGAATGGACGTGACGCTCATCGGGCGATCCCCGCAAACACCTTGAAATACTCGGGGAAGGTCTTGGCGACGCAGCCGGGTTCGTTGATGCGCAGCGGCACGCCGCCGAGCGAGACCAGCGACAGGCACATCGCCATGCGATGGTCGTCGTAGGTATCGATGACGGCATCGGGGGTGAGTGCCTGCGGCGGCGTGATGCGGATGTAGTCCGCGCCCTCCTCCACCGTCGCGCCGACCTTGCGCAGTTCGGCCGCCATCGCGGCGATGCGGTCGGTCTCCTTGACCCGCCAGCTGGCGATGTTCCTCAGCGTGGTGGTGCCGTCGGCGAACAGCGCGGCAACCGCCAGCGTCATCGCGGCGTCGGGGATGTGGTTGCAGTCGAGATCGATCGCCTGCAAACGGCCGGTTTGCGGCGCACGCGCCTCGATCCAGTTCGGCCCCATCGTGATCTGCGCGCCCATCTGCGCCAGCGCGTCGGCAAAGCGCACGTCGCCCTGCACGCTGTCGGCGCCGACGCCCTCGACCCGCACCGGGCCGCCGCCGATCGCGCCGGCGGCCAGGAAGTATGAGGCCGACGAGGCGTCGCCCTCGACGTAGATCTCGCCCGGGCTGGTGTAGCGCGCGTCGGCCGCCACGGTGAAGCTGGCCCAGCCATCCTGCCTCACCTCGACGCCGAAGCGGCGCAGCATCGCCAGCGTGATGCCGATGTAGGGCTTGGAGATCAGCTCGCCGACCACCTCGACCGTGGTCGCGGTCTGCCGCAGCGGCAGCGCCATCAACAGACCGGTGAGAAACTGGCTCGACACGTTGCCGCGCACCTGCGCGCGATCACCTGCCAGCGTCGCGGGATGGATATGCAGCGGCGGAAAGCCGGGATTGCCGAGGTAGTCGATCTGCGCGCCGAGCTGCTTCAAGGCGTCGACCAGATCGCCGATCGGCCGCTCGTGCATGCGCGCCACCCCCTTCAGCACGTAGTCTCCGCCGGACAGTGCCAGCGCGGCGGTCAGCGGACGGAACGCCGTGCCGGCGTTGCCGAGAAAGAGTTCGGCCTGCTTCACCGGGAAGGCACCGCCGACTCCGCTGATGCGCCAATGCTTGCCGCCGCAGTCCTCGACGCCGACGCCCAGCGTGGAGAGGGCCGCCAGCATGTGGCGGGTATCGTCGGAATCGAGCAGGTCGCGCACCTCGGTCGCGCCGTCGGCCAGCGCCGCCAGCAACAGCACGCGGTTGGAAATGCTCTTGGAGCCGGGCAGCCGCACGGTGCCGCTGGCCGAGCTGGTGGCGGGCAAATCGAGAAAGTCCATCAAACGTCCTGAGTCTTCATCCAGTGCTCGCGCGCAGCGCGGGCGCGCGAAAAAATCTCATGCAAGGCGTCGCCGTCCTCCCCATCCACCGCCCGGCGCAGGACCTGCAAGGCATCCAGATAGGCGTCCAGCTCGGCCAGCAGCGCTTCGCGATTGGCCAGCGCGATGTCGCGCCACATCTCCGGGCTGCTGCCAGCGATGCGTGTGAAATCGCGGAAGCCGCTGGCGGCGAAGCGGAAAAACACCTCGCTATCGGCGCGCCGCGCCAGATCGTCGACCAGCGCGAACGCCGCCAGGTGCGGCAGATGGCTCACGGCGGCGAAGATGCGGTCGTGCTGTCCGGCGTCGAGCAGTTCGACCTGCGCGCCGGCGGCTTCCCACAGCGCACGCACGGTGGCCGTCGCCTCGCTGCGCGTCTCGGACTGCGGCGTCAGCACCACGCGGCGCCCTTGATAGAGGTCGGCGCGCGCCGCACCGGGGCCGCTCTGCTCCGAACCGGCAATGGGATGGCCCGGCACGAAATCGGCGAAGCGGTCGCCGAGTGCCGAGCGCGCGGCGGCGACGACGTTGGCCTTGGTACTGCCCGCATCCGTGATCACGGCGCCGGGCTTCAGGTGCGGCGCCAGCTGGTTCAGCACGGCCTCGGTCTCGCCTACCGGCAGCGCCAGCAGGATGCAGTCGGCCTGGCCGGCTTCCGCCCAGTCGGCCACGCGGTCGATCAGGCCGCGTTCGCGCGCGGTGTCGAGGCTCGCCGGATTGCGCCCGACGCCGAGCACGGTGCGCACCGCACCCGCCTGCTTCAGCGCCAGCGCGAACGAGCCGCCGATGAGGCCGGTGCCGACGAGGGCCAAAGTGTCGACGATCACAGACACGCCTTCAATGCGTCGAGGAAGCGCGCGTTCTGCCCGGCGAGGCCGACCGATACGCGCAGGAATTCGGGCAGGCCGTAGTTGGCGACCGGGCGCACGATCACGCCGCGCTGCAGCAGTGCCTGGTTGATGCGCGCGGCGTCACCGACCTTGGCCAGGAGAAAATTGCCCTTCGACGGCACGATGTCGACGTTCAGCCCGGCCAGCCCCGCCACCAGCTGCGCCATGCCGGCGCTGTTGAGCGCATAGCTGCGCAGCAGGAATTCGATGTCGTCGAGCGCGGCTTCGGCGGCGGCAAGCGCGGGCGCGTTGACGTTGAAGGGATGGCGTACCCGGTTCAGGAGATCGATGACGTCGGGGTGCCCCAGACCGTAGCCGACCCGCAGGCCGGCCAGCCCGTAGGCCTTGGAGAAGGTGCGGCTGATCAGGAGATTCGGAAAACGCTCGATCCACCCGACGGTGTCGCAGCGGTCGTCCGTCGGGAGATATTCGCCGTAGGCTTCGTCGAGCACCACCAGCACCTGCGGCGGCACGGTCGCGAGGAAGGCCTCGATCTCGGACCACGGCAGGAAGGTGCCGGTCGGGTTGTTGGGGTTGGCGATCCACAGCACGCGGGTGTCGTCGCGGATCGCTGCGCACATGGCGGCAAGATCGTGTCCGTAATGTCTGGCCGGCACCGCGATGCCCTGCGCGCCCACGGTCTGGGTGGCGATCGGGTACACCGCGAAAGCGTGCTGCGCGTAGACCGACGAGGTGCCCGGCGCGAGGAAGGCGCGCGCGGCCATGTCCAATACATCATTCGACCCGTTGCCGAGCACGATCTGGTTGGCGGCGACACCCAGCTTGGCGGACAACTTCGCCTTCAGCGCAAAGCCGGCGCCGTCGGGATACAGCGCCATGTCGTGCAGCGCGTCCTGCGCCGCCACGAGTGCGCGCGGGCTGGGACCGAGCGGGTTCTCGTTCGACGCCAGCTTGACGATGGCGCCCTCGTCGAGCCCCAGTTCACGCGCGAGCTCGGAGATGGGCTTGCCGGGCTGATAAGGGGCGATGGCGCGCACGTAATCGGGCGCAAGGTCACAACAGTTCATCACGATGCGGCGGGATAGGAGCCGAGGATCTTGAGGAAGGCCGCGCGTGACTCGATCTCGGCCAGCGCAGCGGCGAGCCTGGCGTCCTGGCGATGACCCTCGCATACGACGAAGAACAGGTATTCCCAGGTGCCCGAGCGCGCCGGGCGCGACTCGAGCCGGCTCATCGAAATGCCGGCGTCGGCGAGCGGCTGCAGGAGCTTGACCACGGCGCCCGGCTGGTTCTTCGCGCCCATCACCAGCGAGGTCTTGTCGCGCCCGGACGGGGCGGCATCGGCCTGGCCCAGTATCAGGAAGCGCGTGGTGTTGCTGGCCTCGTCCTCGACGCGCGCCTCCACCACTTCGAGGCCGTATAGCTCGGCGGCGGCATCGCTGCCCAGGGTGGCGGCGTCGGGTTCGGCCGCGGCACGGCGTGCGCCCTCGCTGTTGCTGACGACGCTGATACGCTCGGCGGTGGGCAGATGACGGGCGAGCCACTGCTGGCACTGGGCGAGCGACTGCGCATGGCCGTATACCCGCTGGATGCCGCCGAGGCCGCCATGTTTCCGCATGAGCGTCTGGTGGATCGGCAGCATCACTTCGCCGCAAATCCTCAGCCGGCTCGGAACGATGAGATCGAGCGTGCGGCCGATCGCGCCCTCGGTCGAGTTCTCGACCGGCACCACGGCAAATTCGGCGCGGCCGGTTTCCACCGCCTGGAAGCAAGCGTCGATGTCGGTTTCGGCGAGCGCTTCGACCTCGTGGCCGAAATGCTTCAATACCGCCTGCTGGCTGAAAGTGCCGGCGGGACCGAGGTAGGCGACGTGGGTGGTTTCCTCCAGCGCACGGCAGGCCGACATGATTTCGCGGATCAGGCGCTCGACGGTGTCGCCCGACAATGGGCCCGGATTGTTCTCACGCAGGCGCCGCACGATCTGCGCCTCGCGTTCAGGACGGTAGATCTTCTCGCCCTTCTTGGCACGGCCCACTTCCTGGGCGATGCCCGCACGCTCCGACACCAGCTTCAGCAGGGCATCGTCGATGGCGTCGATGCGCGCACGCAGCGCGCCGAGTTCATTCTGCGCGCCCGGCGCGCTATGCGCGTCGGCCGTCATGCAGGCAAGTACCTCACGGCGAGCACGCCGCCGATGGCGGCCAACTGGGCGATCACGGCGTCGGCCACGGCGCTGTCGACGTCGACCAGCGTGTAGGCCATGTCGCCCTTGGACTTGTTGACCATGTTGTGGATGTTGAGGCCTGCGGCAGCCAGCACGGCGGAGATCTGTCCCACCATGTTGGGCACGTTGGCGTTGGCGATGCCCAGTCTGAAGCTGGATTCGCGCCCCATGCTGACATTGGGGAAGTTGACCGAGTTGAGGATGTTGCCGTTTTCGAGATAGTCGGCGAGCTGTTCGGCAACCATCACCGCGCAGTTCTCCTCGGCTTCCTCGGTGGAAGCGCCGAGGTGCGGCAGCGCGACGACGCGGGGCTGGCCCTTCAACGCATTGGCCGGAAAATCGCAGATGTAGGCGTGCAGCTTGCCGGCGCCGAGCGCCTCGATCACCGCAGCATTGTCGACCACGCCTTCGCGCGCGAAATTCAGCAGCACCGCGCCGGAGCGCATCAAGCCCAGCCGCTGGGCGTTGATCAGGTTGCGGGTGGCGTCGACGAGCGGCACGTGCAGGGTGACGAAATCGGCCATGCGCAGCACGTCTTCGACGTTCTCCGCGCGCCTCACCTGCGACGGCAGGCGCCAGGCGGCGTCGACCGTGATCGCGGGATCGTAGCCGACCACGTTCATGCCGAGCCGGATCGCGGCTTCGGCGATGTGCGAGCCGATGGCGCCGAGGCCGATCACGCCGAGCGTGCGGCCCGGCAGCTCCATGCCGGCGAACTGCTTCTTGCCGGCCTCGGTCGCCTTGTGCATTTCCTCGTCGGTGCCCGACAGGCCCTCGACGAATTTCAGCGCCGGCACCAGGTTGCGCGCCCCCATCAGCATGCCGGCGATCACCAGTTCCTTGACCGCGTTGGCGTTGGCCCCCGGCGCGTTGAATACCGGCACCCCGCGCTCGGACAGCTTCTTCACCGGGATGTTGTTGGTCCCGGCACCGGCACGGCCGATCGCCCGCACGCTCGCGGGAATCTCCATGTCGTGCATGTCGGCCGAGCGCACCAGGATGGCGTCCGGATCGACGACGTCGCCGCCGACCGTGTAATGTTCCGGCAGCCGCGCCAACCCGCGCGCGGAAATGGCGTTGAGGGTGAGCACCTTGCGGGCTTCAGCCATGGCTTTTCTCGAAGTCGCGCATGGCGTCGACCAGCGCACGCACACCCTCGACCGGCATCGCGTTGTAGATCGACGCGCGCATGCCGCCGACCGAGCGGTGGCCCTTCAGCTGCAGCAGGCCGCGCTCCCTGGCAAGCTTGAGAAAGGCCTCGTCGAGCGCGGCATCCTTCAGGGTGAAGGGCACGTTCATCAGCGAGCGGTTGTCCTTCGCCACCGGCGAGGCGTAGAAATCGGTCGCGTCGAGGTAGTCGTACAAGAGACCCGCCTTCTCGCGGTTGGTCTTCTCCATCGCGGCGAGGCCGCCCTTCGCCTTCAGCCACTTGAACACCAGCCCCGCGGTATACATGGCGAAAGTGGCCGGCGTGTTGTACATCGAATCGTTGTCGGCGTGGATCTTGTAGTCGAACATGGTCGGCGTGCCCTTCACCGTCTCGCCGATCAGGTCCTCGCGCACGATGACGATGGTGAGGCCAGCCGGGCCGATGTTCTTCTGCGCACCGGCGTAGATCAGGCCGTACTTCGACACGTCCATCGGACGCGACAGGATGGTCGACGACATGTCGGCCACCAGCGGCACGCCGCCGGTCTCGGGGATCCAGAACATTTCCACGCCGCCGATGGTTTCGTTGGGCGTGTAGTGCACATAGGCGGCGTTGGGGTCGAGCTTCCACTGGTCCTGCGTCGGCGCGTAGCTGAAGTTCTTGTCCTCGCTCGACGCGACGACGTTCACCGCGCCGTATTTCTTCGCTTCCTTGATCGCCTTCTTCGACCACTCGCCGGTATTGAGATAGTCGGCCGACGCCTTTCCGCGCAGCAGGTTCATCGGCACCATGGCGAACTGGGAGGACGCGCCGCCCTGCAGGAACAGCACCTTGTAGCTCGCCGGAATGCCCATCAGCTCGCGCAGGTCGGCTTCCGCCTCGGCGGCGATGCCCATGAACTCCTTGCCGCGATGGCTCATTTCCATCACCGACATGCCCGATCCGTGCCAGTCGACCAGCTCGGCCTGCACCTGCAGCAGCACGTCCTTGGGCAGCACGGCGGGGCCGGCGCTGAAGTTGTAGATCGTCATGTCGAGATTCCCCCTTATTCGGCTTCGTTGTCGGTTTCGGCTACCTTTTCCAGGCTAATCAGCTTCTCGCCCTTGTCGAGGTTGATCAGCGTCACACCCTGCGTCGCGCGGCTCATGGCTCTAATCTCTTTGACGCGGGTGCGGATCAGCACGCCACCGGTGGTAATCAGCATGATCTCGTCCTCATCCTTCACCAGCGTGGCAGCCACCACCTTGCCGTTGCGCTCGCTGGTCTGGATCGCGATCATGCCCTGCGTCGCACGGGCGTGGCGGGTGTATTCGGTGATCGGCGTGCGCTTGCCGTAGCCGTTCTCGGTCGCGGTCAGCACGAAGTCGCTTTCGTCCTCGGCCACCAGGAGCGAAATCAGCTTGGCCCCCTTGGCAAGCTTCATGCCGATGACGCCGCGCGCAGCGCGGCCCATCGGACGCACGTCATTCTCGTCAAAGCGCACCGCCTTGCCGCTGTCGGAGAACAGCATCACGTCGTGGCGGCCGTCGGTGATCGAGGCGCCGATCAGGAAGTCGCCGTCGTCGAGTCCCACCGCGATGATGCCGGCGGTGCGCGGGCGCGAGAATTCGCTCAAGGGCGTTTTCTTCACGATGCCGTTGCTGGTCGCCATGAACACGTAGTGCTCGTCGTCGAAGGTCTTCACCGGCAGCAGCGCGCTGATCTTCTCGCCTTCCTCCAGCGGCAGCAGGTTGACGATGGGCTTGCCGCGCGCGGTGCGCCCGCCTTGCGGCACGTTGTAGACCTTCAGCCAATAGAGGCGGCCGCGGTTGGAGAAGCAGAGGATGTAGTCGTGCGTATTGGCGACGAACATCTTCTCGATGAAATCCTCGTCCTTGGTGCCCGCCGCCTGCTTGCCGCGACCGCCGCGCTTCTGTGCCCGGTAGTCGTCCAGGGGCTGCGACTTCATGTAGCCGCCGTGCGACAGCGTGACGACCATGTCTTCCGGCGCGATCAGGTCCTCCATCGACATGTCCTGCGCGTTCTCGACGATGGTCGAGCGGCGCCCGTCGCCGAACTGTTCCTGGATCTGGGTCAGTTCCTCGCGAATGATCTGGGTGATGCGCGCCGGGTTGGCCAGGATGTCGAGCAGATCGGCGATCTTCGCCATGATCTCCTTGTACTCGCCGATAATCTTGTCCGACTCGAGGTTGGTCAGGCGCTGCAGCTGCATTTCGAGGATGCGCTGGGCCTGGATCTCGGACAGGTGGTAGCCGTCGGCGTGCAGGCCGAATTCGGGGCCGACGTTGACCGGGCGCGAATATTCGGGATCGATGCGCGCCAGCATCTCTTCGACCATCGCCGACTTCCACGCACGGCCGAGCAGGCGCTCCTTGGCGATGGCGGGCGTTTCGGACGACTTGATCAGTTCGACGATTTCGTCGACGTTGGCCAACGCGACCGCCAGGCCTTCGAGGATATGGCCGCGCTCGCGCGCCTTCCTGAGGTCGAACACGGTGCGGCGGGTGACGACTTCGCGGCGGTGGCGCAGGAAGGCGTCGAGCATTTCCTTCAGGTTGAGGAGGCGCGGCTGGCCGTCGATCAGCGCCACCATGTTCATGCCGAAGGTGTCCTGCATCTGCGTCTGCTTGTACAGATTGTTCAGGATGACGTCGGCGTTCTCGCCGCGCTTCAGTTCGATGTAGACGCGCATGCCCGACTTGTCGGATTCGTCCCTGAGGTCGGCGATGCCGTCGATCTGCTTGTCGCGCACCAGCTCGCCGATCTTGATCAGCAGGTTGGCCTTGTTCACCTGGTAGGGCAGCTCGTCGATGATGATGGCCTGCTTGCCGCCGCTCTTGTCGAGGTCCTCGACGTGGCAGGTGGCGCGCATCACCACGCGGCCGCGCCCGGTCCGGTAGCCGTCGCGCACGCCCGACAGGCCGTAGATGATGCCGGCGGTGGGGAAGTCGGGCGCCTTGACGATCGCGATCAGCGACTCGATGTCGATCTCGGGGTCGTCGAGCAGCGCGTGCAGCGCGGTGCAGATGTCGGTGAGATTGTGCGGCGGGATGTTGGTCGCCATGCCCACCGCGATGCCGGACGAGCCGTTGATCAACAGGTTGGGAATCTTGGTCGGCAGCACCAGCGGTTCCTGCTCGGAGCCGTCATAGTTGGGGCCGAAGTCGACCGTTTCCTTGTCCAGATCGGCCAGCAGTTCGTGCGCGATCTTCGCCATGCGCACTTCGGTGTAACGCATCGCCGCCGCGTTGTCGCCGTCGACCGAGCCGAAGTTGCCCTGGCCATCGATCAGCGGGTAGCGCAGCGAGAAATCCTGCGCCATCCGCACCATGGTGTCGTACACCGCGGTGTCGCCGTGTGGGTGGTATTTACCGATGACATCGCCGACCACGCGGGCCGACTTCTTGTAAGCCTTGTTCCAGTCGTTGCCCAACTCGTTCATCGCGAACAGCACGCGACGGTGCACAGGCTTCAGGCCGTCGCGCACATCCGGCAGCGCGCGTCCGACGATCACGCTCATGGCGTAATCGAGATACGACCGTCTCATCTCCTCTTCGAGGCTGACCGGGAGGGTTTCCTTGGCAAACTGTTCCATAACCGGCTTTTATTTATTCAGGCTTCAAAGTCCGCGATTTTAGCATGGCCGACCGTCCCGCCCGCCTTTGCCCAACCGCGGCCGCCTTTGCCAATCCAATCGTAAACGGTGAGAATGCCGGCCAGCATGAAAGCCCCAGCCGACCTCATTCTCCTGCCACAATGGGTGGTGCCCGTGGAATCACCGGGAACACTGGCCGACCACGCCGTCGTGGTGCAGGACGGCCGCATCCTCGACGTGCTGCCCGCCGATGACGCGCTGGCCCGCTACGACGCCGGGCAGACGCTCGCCCTGCCCGGTCGCGCGCTGATTCCCGGCCTCGTCAACCTGCACGGCCACGCCGCCATGTCGCTGCTGCGCGGCTATGCCGACGACCTGCCGTTGATGGCGTGGCTGCAGGCGCGCATCTGGCCCGCCGAGAAGAAGCACGTGTCGGAGTCCTTCGTGCGCGACGGCACCCTGCTTGCCGCCGCCGAGATGCTCTCCGGCGGCATCACGGCCTGCAACGACATGTATTTCTTCCCTCAGGCTGCGGCCGAGGCCTACCTGCAGGCCGGCATGCGTGCCACGCTCGGCATGATCGTGCTGGAATTCCCCAGCGCCTACGCCTCGGACGCCGACGACTATCTGGCCAAGGGCCTCGCCATGCGCGACGAACTGAAGGAAGAGCCGCTGCTCTCCTTCGCCTTCGCCCCGCACGCGCCCTACACCATCTCGGACGCCACGTTCGGCCGCATCAACACCCTGGCCGAACAGCTCGGCGCCCCCATCCATACCCACATCCACGAGACCGACGACGAAATCCAGGACAGCCTCAAGCAATTCGGGGTGCGCCCGCTGGAACGGCTGGCCCGGCTGGGGCTCCTGGGACCCAACTTCATCGGCGTGCACGCGGTGCACGTCAACGAGGCCGAGATCGAATCGCTCGCCGCCCACGGCTGCCATGTGGCCCATTGCCCGAGCTCCAACCTCAAGCTCGCCTCCGGCATCGCGCCGGTGGCGGATCTCGTGAAGGCCGGCGTCAACGTCGGCCTCGGCACCGACGGTGCCGCCAGCAACAACCGCCTCGACCTGTTCGGCGAAATGCGCCTCGCCGCGCTTCTGGCCAAGGGCGTCAGCGGCGACGCCGCCGCGCTTCCCGCCGCCGCCGCACTGAAAATGGCGACGCTCGACGCCGCCCGTGCGCTCAACCTCGACGACCGCATCGGCAGCATCGCCCCCGGCAAGCGCGCCGACCTGGTCGCGGTCGACCTGCGCAGCCCCGCCTGCCAGCCGGTGTTTGACCCCGTCTCGCACCTGGTTTACGTTGCCGGACGCGAGGACGTCACCCACGTCTGGGTCGACGGCAAGCTGAAACTGAACGAACGCCGTCTGGTCGACCTCGAACCAGACGACCTGACCGGGCGCGCTGCCTACTGGCGCGCCAAACTCACCGCCTGAGGCCCGCCATGAGCAACGTAGACGCCGCCGAAATCGCCAAGTTTTCCGAACTCGCCCACCGCTGGTGGGACCCGAATTCCGAGTTCAGGCCGCTGCACGAAATCAACCCGCTGCGCCTGAAGTGGATCGACAAGCTGGCGCCGCTCGCCGGCAAGAAGGTGCTCGACGTCGGCTGCGGCGGCGGCATCCTCGCCGAAGCGATGGCCGGCGCCGGTGCGACCGTCAGCGGCATCGACCTGTCGGACAAGGCGCTCAAGGTCGCCAGGCTGCATCTCTATGAATCCGGACGCAGCGTCGACTACCAGCTGATCTCGGCCGAAGACTACGCGGCGCAGCACGCCGGCGAATTCGACGTCGTCACCTGCATGGAAATGCTCGAGCACGTGCCCGACCCGGCGTCCGTGGTCGCCGCCTGTTCGCGCCTGGTCAAGCCGGGCGGCTGGGTGTTCTTCTCGACGCTCAACCGCAACGCCAAGAGCTACCTGTTCGCCATCGTCGGCGCCGAATACCTCCTCAAGCTCTTGCCGCGCGGCACCCACGACTACGCCAAGTTCATCCAGCCGGCCGAGCTCGCCCGCATGGCGCGCGAAGCCGAGCTCGACACCCAGGAGCTGATCGGCATGACCTACAACCCGCTGACCAAGGTCTACAAGCTCGAAGCCGACACCGACGTCAACTACCTGCTGGCGACCCGACGGGGAGACTGAAGCCGTGAAGCTCGAGAACATCCGCGCCGTCCTGTTCGACCTCGACGGCACCCTGGTCGACACCGCGCCCGACCTCGGCTACGCGCTCAACCTGCAGCGCGAGCGCCACGGCCTGCCGGCGCTGGCCGAGGCGGTAATCCGCCCGCAGGCCTCGCACGGGGCGCGCGGCCTCCTGAGTGTCGGATTCGACCTGCATCCCGACCATCCGCGCTTCGCCCCCATGCGCGAGGAATTCCTGCAGCTCTACGCCGACAACATCTGCCGCCATTCAGGGCCCTTCCCCGGCATCCTCGATCTGCTGACCGAGCTCGAAGCACGCGGCCTGAAGTGGGGCGTGGTCACCAACAAACCGGCGCGTTTCACCGAGCCGCTGATGTCCATTCTCGATCTGGCCGAGCGCGCCGCCTGCATCGTCTCCGGCGACACCTGCCCGCAGCCCAAGCCGCATCCGGCGCCGATGCTCGCCGCCGCCGAATTGTGCGGCGCGGCGCCCACGCAGTGCCTCTACCTGGGCGACGCCGAACGCGACATCCAGGCCGCCAGTGCGGCATCCATGCCGGCGCTGGTCGCCGCCTGGGGCTACCTCGACGCGACCGACCAGCCGCACACCTGGGGGGCCCACGGCGAAATCCACCATCCGATCGAGACACTCGACTATTTGTAAACCCAGGGGATGGGAACCCCACTCACGCCGGGCAGGGCCGCTTCGACAGGCTCAGCCCGAACGTGGCGGAGGATGCAGTACATGCTGATCCCCTCCCCTAACCTCCGTTCGAACGTGAGGGTGCAGCACGCACATTTCCCCGACCCTGACCACCGTTCGCCCTGAGCCTGTCGAAGGACTGCCCATCACCTCCCCCAGCCAACCCATGGATTACTACCCCGCACTCAAAACCCTGCATCTCGCCACCATCGCCGTCACCCTGGCGCTGTTCCTGCTGCGCGGCGCCTGGATGATGGCGGATTCGCCGCGGCTGCAGGCGCGCTGGGTGCGCGTCGTCCCGCACGTCAACGACACCCTGCTGCTCGCCAGCGGCATCGGGCTCGCCGTGCTGCTGCAGCAATACCCGCTGGTGCACGGCTGGCTCACCGCCAAGCTGTTCGCGCTGATCGCCTACATCGTGCTCGGCACCGTCGCCCTCAAGCGCGGTACGACCAAGCCCCGGCGCATCGCCGCCTGGGTCGCCGCTCTCGCGGTGTTCGGCTACATGCTGGCGGTCGCGGTCGCGCACGACCCCTTGCCTTTCCTGTCATCGAATTTCCCTTGATTCCGTTCGGGTTGAGCTTGTCGAAGCCGGTCCCGAGCTTGGCGAAGGGCATGTCCGAGTGGGCACAGGGCTTCGACAAGCTCAGCCCGAACGGGAGTTGAGACCTGCCACGATTTATCCCCCGCGCCGGAACTTTCCCTCCGCCCTTCCCTCTATGCGGTACACTTGTTGCACGAAACACTTGGGGCCGACCTGGCTTCGACGTGGGTCGCAAAGCAGCGTAGGGCATACCGAGGGTCAGAGCACCTCGTAAATCCAACTGAAAAACTTTAGTCGCAAACGACGAAAACTACGCCCTGGCCGCTTAAGGTCCAGGACTCACACTAGCCTGTTCATGGGCTAGGCCGGGGCAACCCGGCAGTGAGTTAATTCACATGAAATCGTGCTTGTCCGGGTCGCTTGGGCAGGTGCTAAATCCAAGGCGACTCGGCGAGATCCAGCCTGTTCGGCGGGCGTGATGGAGCTTAAAGCATAAAAACACCGGACTAAGTATGTAGAACTGCCTGTAGAGGGCTTGCGGACGCGGGTTCGATTCCCGCCGGCTCCACCATATTCTGATCCATGGTGGTCCAAAGATGGCCATAATCCTTAATCAGGATTATGGCCATTTTTTCGTCGATGGCTGCTCTGGAAAAGGACCCTTGGCGCGCGCTGAAATGCCCGACTGTCGGTGAGCACCCGCGCTCAAACGTCGTCCAGCCGGAAAGCAACCGGAACTTCCAGGCGACTGTCACCTGGAGGATGCAACTGCCCGCGCAGGGCTGACGCAGCCTCCCGAACCAGGTGTGTCGCCGCCACGTCCAACAGTGGGAATCCGGAACTCCTGCGCACTTCCGAATTGCGGAGTTCGCCATCGGCACCGATTTCGATCACGAGAACTACCATCCCTTCCTGCCCGAGGCGACGGGCGGCGACCGGGTAGCGACGGGACTCGCGCAACTTGGCAACGAAGGCGGCATACCAGCGTTGTTGCGCAGATGGCCCCGCGCCGGCCATCTCCCCCACTGCGTCCTGGGCCGCGTGAGATGCAGCCTCTGGCTCGCTCAGACTGGCCGCTGTCCCCTCCTTTTCCGGAACAGGCGTCGACACGCCGGCCACCGCGGCAAGCACTCCAGCGGCCGGCTGCAATGTCGCCACGGCGGGTTCCTGGTTTTCGGAGAGCGCCCTTCCCGCTGGGTGGATCACGGGCCTTGGTGGCGTCGGGATCTCCGGGGCCTTGCCTGCGGCAGCCGGCTTGCGGACGGGCGATGATCGCGAATCAACCGCGGTGATCGGTGCCGGAGCGACCAGGCTGACTTGCCAAGGCGATACGGACTGCGGCGCAACGCCCGGCTGCCAGGACAATGCCACGAATACGCCCAGCACTCCGCCGTGCAGCGCCAGAGAAAGCCACAGCGCACGCCGGGGCAAGACTGAATGAGCCCGCGGGGCGAATTCAGCTGCGCCTGACATCCAGACTGACCTGCGCGAAACCCAAGGCCTTGACTTGGTCGACCAGATGAATGAATTCGCGCAGGGCGACCCCACCATCGGCGCGCACCACCACGGGCGTGGCGCGCGGCAGGCCGGCCATGGCGCGATCCAGATCGAGAACCGGACGGTCGTTGAGATGCATCGTGCCGTCCAGGGTCAAGGTCAGTACCAAGGGACTGGCACGACCGGGCTCGGCGTGGGACGCGCGCGCCAGGTCGATCGGTATGCGGCCACTGACGACGAATGTGGCCGTGGTCAGCACGATGGTGAGCAGCACCAGCATGATGTCCACCAGCGGGATGACGTTGATGGAGGCGATCTCCTCATCCATGGCGCGCATCCCACTCCGCCAGCAGCACCTTCACCCTGCGGCGCAGAGCGTTGTTGAGGGCCACGCAGGGAATCGCCACCAGCAGGCCCGCTGCGGTAGCCTTCAGGGCAAGCGCGAGTCCGGTCATGATGCTTTTCACGTCCATGTCGCCGGTGGCGCCGAGCGTCTGGAAGGTGAACATGATGCCCAGCACCGTGCCAAGCAGGCCGACATAAGGCGAGTTGGCCGCCACCGTGGCGATGGTCGTCAGCCCCTCGGTGAGGTCGGCCTCCAACTCCACCCGTTTGTTCCAGTCGGCCACGTCGACGCGCCGATAGTGGGAAAACCGGCCGATGGCAATGGCCACCGTCCACACGGAAAGCCCCAGCAACAGGCCAAGCACGCTATATTCCACCAGATCTTTCAGTTGGTTCATGTCATATTCCCAGGCTGATTCGATACATCCCCAAGACCAGCAGGACGCCGCCCGCGCCCCGCTTCAGCCACAGGCCTAGCCAGGCCTGTTGCGTTTTCAGACGTGCCGCGAAAACCCCCATCAGTGGCAGGAGAAGGAGCAGAGGCGTGACCGCGGCGCCCAGGCCGAATGCCAGGCCATACGCGGCGCCCAGGGGGGCCGAGCCGGTCTGGGCCGCGACCGCCAGCAGCGAGGCAAGCGGGGTGCACGGGGTGAGGCTCAACGAGAAGCCGAGGGCGAACGGCGGCACACGGCCGGCCCTCGCGCCCGCTCCCACGGCGCTGCACGGGCGATGGCGCGCCTGACTGGCGATCAGCCAGATTCCCGCCACGACCGAAGCGGCACCGATGGCGAGATGGCCCACGCCGCTTCGCAGCGTGGCGGCGAGCCAGGCGCCCGCAAGACCGGCGGCCAGCCCGAGCATCGCGTAGGCACTGACGCGCCCGGCGAGGAACAGTCCGGTATCGGCGAGTGCCGTGCCGCGCTCGCGCGCCATCACCCAGGCGCCCATGTAGGGCAGGCACGAGACGGTGCACGCGGTCACCCCGAGCGAGAGGCCGAGCAGCCAGGCGGAGACGATCCCGGCCGACTCAAGCATCGTTGTCCTTGCGCGGGAACCAGCGCACCGTCCTGGTCTCGCCTTGCGGGCTCTCCGCCTTCACCCGCGCCTTGTAGTAGGGACGGCTCGATCCGAACAGCCGGACAGGCCCGAATTTGAGCTGGATGACGCCGTCGTCCGGGCAGTACTCGGCGCAGCGTCCGCACAGGGTGCAATCCTCGGAGAACGCCTTCGGTCCCGATTCGTGCCAGATTTCCGGAATGTCCATCGGGCAGGCCTTGGTGCAGATTCCGCACTTCCCGCACTTGTCGTGCGGCCGCTTCACCAAGCGCATCGGCGACAGCCGCTGGAAGGCGGCGTTCACCGCGAGCAGCGGGCAGATGCGACAGAACGGCTGGCGCGCTGACAGGCTTGCGATCACGACGAAGCCGAACAGGGTGTTGGCGAGCGCGCCGAGGGCGAAATCGAGGACACCGCCGGTGCGGATCGCCGCTTGCTCACCGTCACCGGTGAGCAGCGTGGTGGCGAGGCGCGAGGGACAGACCTGACAGAAGGCGTCGCCGGTCGCGTGCGGCGTCACGCCGAGGCCGGCGGCCAGCGGCAGCCCCAGCACCAGGGCCAGCAGCAGCACCCACTTCAGCGGCCTCAGCCGCCTGACCGCATCTTCGGACAGGTGACGGAACGGCCGGCGCAGCAGCCGCCCCAAGCGGTGGAGCCTTTCCTGGACTGTTCCGAGGGGGCACACCCAGCCGCAGAACGCCTTGCCCAGAAAGAAATAGAAGACATAGAAGGCCAGCAGCGTGAAGGCCAGCGGCAGCAGCATGGTCAGCGCGAACTGGCCGGTCTGCTGGATGAGTTCGCCGACCCGGTGGTGCATCTGGTGCTGCAACGGGATCAGCACGCAGTAGGCACCGTCGGCCTGGTCGTAGGCGCAGGACAGCGCGGGCAGCGAACTGGAGATTTTTTCCGCCGCGTAGTGGCCCACCAGAGCGCTCCCCCAGACGGTGACGAAGAGCATGACGAGCTGCACCCCCAGCCGCAGCCGGCCGAGCGTGAAGATCCCTGTTCTCGGTGCATCAGCCACGGCTTGCCTCCTTTCGACGCACGATCAGCGGCAGCGCGATCAGGCCGCCAAGCGCCATGAAGCCGCCGCCCCACGCGAGGCTGCGGGCGGTGTACGCATCCTCGGCATAGCTGTAATTGAAGGCGGTCAGGTAATGCCGCCCCGCGGCGTCGTACGCGGCCGCCAGCACGAAGCGGTTGGTCGGCCCCCTGCCGTGCCCACCGCCCTTGGCAGGCTGCACGTCGTCCGGAAAGCGCACCTGGACGCGGCCGGCCGCGTCGCTCACGAAGCGCGCCCGGGTGCCGGCGCTGCTCGTGAAGCTGACCGGGACACCGGCCAGCGGCGCGCCCTGGAAGCGGACGTCGAAGCGATAGGTGCGGTTTTCGCGGTAGCGGTTGTGCTCGCGCGGCAAGGGTGCCGGGACGATCTCGAGCTCGCTCTTGGGCCGCGCCAGCATGTCCGTCGGCGCCGGTCCGGGGTTGGAGAAGTAATGGGCGGTGCTCGCCACGGTCACGCCGTCCGCCGATTCCTGTCGCGCCAGCAGCCAATGGTAGTTGCCCACCCCGGTCGAATGGAGCGTGAAGCGTCCCTTGTCGAGCAGGATGTCCCACTCCTGCCGGTCGCTCCTGAAGCGCAGCCCTTCGGGCAGGGGGGCCTGTTCTCCAGGCGCGAACGCGCGGACCGAGACGGCATCCAGATTCGCCAGGCGGAAGGCGGCCGCTCTCCGGTCTCGCCCCGCTGCCAGCTCGATCAGAGGCAGGTCAGTCCAGGCCCGTGGCACCGCGCGCGCAGCCTCGCCATGCCCGGCGTGGCGGTCCGCTGCGTGGGCGAGCCCCGTGCAGACGCACAGCAGAACGGCAATCAGACGCATGGCCGACCTCACTTGATGCCGTAACGGTAGGTCAGCATCAGCGTGCGCGGCGCCGCGGCCGTGTAGCTCACCTTGCCCGTGGTGTCTTTCTTCACCTCGGCGGCGTAATGCTCGTCGAACAGGTTGTCGGCGCTGAGCGTGAGGGAGTGGCCCCTGCGCTCGTAGGCGACCGACAGGTTGGTGATCCACTCCCAGCCTTCGTACTTCTCGGTATTGGCATTGTCGAGCCAGTACTCGCCCCAGGTGTTCGAGGACAGGCGCACGCGCCAGTTGGCCGTGGGTTTCCAGCCGACGAAGACGCCGTACTGGTGCTTCGGCACGAAAGGCAGGTGGTTGCCGGCACGGTCGACATTGGTCGTCGTGCCGCCCACCCGCACCGGCTCGGAGAACTCGTCGTAGGTATAGTCGGCATAACCATAATGGCCACCGACATCCCATCCCTTGCCCAGCCCGATCCGGCCGGCCAGTTCCACCCCCTTCTTGTCGGTCCTGCCGGCGTTCACGTACTCGGTCACCCCGTCGTTGACCTGCTGCACGATCTCGTTCTCGACCGGGTTGAAGTACGCGCTGGCGTCGAATTCCCAACCCTTGCCGCGCCCCTTGAGTCCGACCTCGTGGTTGCGCGAGGTGGGCGCCTCCAGCGCTGGGTTACTGGAGAACTCGCTCTGCGAGGGGATCTGCCCCGCCTGCGCGACCATGCCGAACAGGTGCAGGGTGTCGGTCAGGCGATAGGTCGCGGCGACCTTGGGGGCCGGCAGGTAGAACGTCTTCTCGGAATGGGTGATGCCGGCGCCTGCGACATAGGTGCCGGCGGCGTAGTCGTACTTCCATATCTCGTTGTTGTCGTCGGTGAAGTCGACGACGTCGTAGCGCATGCCAATATCCACGATCCAGCGGTCCGTGGGCCGCCAGGACTCCTGCAGGTAGACCCCGGTGAGCAGGCTGGTGGCGTCGTCGATCTCGGCCAGCCTGCCTTTCACGTCGGAACAGGTGGCGAGAATCCGCCCGGCCGCAGTCGCCGAATCGACGCAGGCGCCCGCGCTCGTCGTGGTGACCACGCTGGCGTACTGATACTTGCGCGAATCCGGCGTGCGTTCCTGGCGGACGGTCACGCCACCGACCAGCGTGCCGCCCCCATGCCGCCACTGGCCCTCGATATCGGTGCCCAGGTTCCAGACCCAGTCCTCGGATTCGTTGACGATGCCGGTAACCGGGTGGTAGTGATACCAGGTGTTGTAATAGAGGCGCGGCTTGAACGTGAAGTCGCCGTGTTCCACCTCGTACTTGCTATTGAGGAACCAGACCTTGGAGTAGCGCCCGGAGTGCTTCCACGCCTCGGAGGTCGTCGTCTGTTCCCCGGTCCGCACGAACGCGTCGTACAGCGTCTTGTTCATCGATCCGGGCAATTGCATATTGGCCTCGGCGTAGGAGATCTCGCTTTCGAGCGTGCCGTTTTCCAGGGCCAGCCCGTGCTTCAGCGAGGTCTGTGTGGTGTCGAAGGCGTTCCAGGCGCGCCAGCCGTTGTCCATGTTGCGGTGGGTGGCCGTGACGGCCAGGGCCTGATCGCCGAACACCTTGCCGTAGCGCAGGTGGGCGTTCTGGGTGCCTTCCGTCCCCAGGCCCAGTTTCAGGTTGTTCGCCGTTTCGTCGAACACGGACCGGGAAACGATCTGCACGGCGCCCCCCACGCTGCCCGCCGCAAACAGGTTGCCGGGCCCCTTGGCGATCTCGATGCGCTCGATGTCCTGGGTGTCCACGAAGTCCAGCCGCGTGAAGCTGTCGGGGTCGCTGAGCGGAACGCCGTCGCGCAGCACCATCACTTCGCGGATGCCGTAGGCGGCCTTCAGTCCTGCGCCCCGAATGATCAGCCTGGCGTCGAAGCCGCCGTTCTTGCTGTCGATCAGCACGCCGGGGACGCCCTGGAGCGCCTCCTTGAGGTTGAACATGCGCTTGTCTTCCAGCGCCTCCTTGCCGACCACGGCGATCGCCTGCGGCACCTCGGCACTGGCACGGGCCTCACGGGTGGCGGTGATGGAAATCTCGTCGAGACTTGCGTCCTCCGCGAGGGCGGCCAAGGGCAGCATGGCCAGGCACAAGGCGAGCGGCTTCATTTTCATAATCAGATCTCCCTATCTTGTTATATCGGGCCGAATTGTAATGAGGCGGTTTTGCGGCTGGAATGTGGCATATCGCCGCAGCGTCGGACGCGCGGCACTGCCCTCTTCCGACCAGCGCGCATGCGGGTCCGCCTCCGCTTGCAGCCGGGAAGTCAGGAAGAGACACACGAACCCAGAGAGTCCTGGACTCCGTCGCCAAGGAGGAGGTGTGGTGGAAAAAAACCGGCCAAACGGGGATAGTGCGGCCTTGGATTTCGGGAATCGAACCCGCGCACTTCTGTTGTACCCACCGCCAAAAGAGGAACTCGACATGAGCACGAAAGACGAATTTGTCCGCAAAATGCACGCCAAGCTCGATCAATGGAATGCCGAGATCGATGCATTGAAAGCAAAATCCGAATCCGCTGAGGCGGAAGCACGCGCCGAATACCACAAGCAGCTCGAAACCCTGCGCAGCAAGCGTGATGACGCCCGCAGCAAGCTGAACGAGCTCGAAGCCGCCGGCGAAAGTGCCTGGGAAGACCTGAAGGCCGGCGTCGAACTGGCGTGGGAGTCCGTCAGCGAGGCTGTGCGTTCAGCGACGTCCCGGTTCAAATAAACGGCCCGGTCCGACCAGCGCCAGACACCCTTTCCACTCCCACATTACAGGAGCCAAACCATGGCAAACGAGGGCTATCACGAGCCGGTCGAAACACTCAGCGCGGAAACCCGCGACATGCATCGGGCGATCATCTCGCTGATGGAAGAACTCGAAGCGGTGGACTGGTACAACCAGCGGGTGGACGCCTGCTCGGATCCGGAGTTGCGCGCCATCCTCAAACACAATCGCGACGAGGAGAAGGAGCATGCTGCCATGGTGATGGAGTGGATCCGCCGGCATGACCCGAGGTTCGACAAGGAACTGCGGGATTATCTGTTCACCGACAAGAAAATCGCTCACGACTGATTGCGGGCCGGGTTTGGCCTGGAAGGCACCCGGATTCCGCCGGTGACGGCAGCGCCGAGCCTGTGCAGTACCTATCGGGGACGCTCGCGCCGTGATCAGCCGGCAGGCGGCAGGCGGTCGATCCAGGCATGCATCTCCATCGGCCGCTGGAAGTGATAGCCCTGGAAGCGCTCGCATCCCTGCCCGCGCAGGAAGGCGAGTTGGGCCTCGTTTTCGACGCCTTCGGCCACCACTTCGAAATGCAGGTGGCGCGCCATAGAAAGAATGGTCTCGACCAGGGCGACGTCGTTGGGATCGTGTGGAATGTCCTGCACGAAGCTCTTGTCGATCTTGAGCTCGAACAGCGGCAGGCGCTTCAGATAGGCCAGCGACGAATAGCCGGTGCCGAAATCGTCGATGGCGAAGCGCAGTCCGATCGCCGCCAGTTCGGTCATGCGTGCCACCGCCTCCGAGGCATGCTCGACCAGCAGGGTCTCGGTGATTTCCAGCGTGAGATAGGACGGATCGGCCGCGGTGACGATGAGAATCTCCTTCACCCGCTGCACGAAATCGGCCTGGTGGAACTGCCGCGGACTGACGTTGACGGAGATGCGCAGGCCGCGCCCCTCGGCGTCGAGGCGGGCGATCAGCATGCAGGCTTCGCGCAGGACCCATTCGCCGAGCGGCACGATCAGACCCGACTCCTCCGCCAGCGGAATGAAGCTCGACGGCATCACCATGCCGCGCTGCGGATGCCGCCAGCGCACCAGGGCCTCGGCGCCAACCACCCGGCCGCTCGCGTCCACCTGCGACTGCAGATGCAGTTCGAAACTGCGGTCGCGCACGGCCTCACGCAGTTCGCGATCGAGCGCATAGCGCTCGATGATGGCTTCCTGCATGGTGGGCTCGAAATAGGCCAGCGCGTTGCGGCCGCGCTCCTTGGCCCGGTACATGGCGGTGTCCGCCTCGCGCATGAGGTCGTCGACGCTTTCCGCGTCTTTCGGAAACAGGGTGATGCCGATGCTGGCGCCGGTGACGTATTCCTGGCCGTCGATGACGACGGGGTTTTCCAGCGCGCTGCGGATCTTCTCCGCCACCGCCATCGCCAGCGAGCCGGCGTCCTCCAGATCGCCCGCCAGGTCGGGCAGCAGGATCACGAATTCGTCGCCGCCGAGCCGCGCAACCGTGTCTTCCAGCCGCAGATAGTATTCCAGCCGCCGCGCCACCTCGCGCAGGACGGCATCGCCCAGCGCATGGCCGTGCACGTCGTTGATGCGCTTGAACTGGTCGAGGTCGACGAACAGCACGGCGCCGCAGCGCCGGTTGCGGCGCGAGGCGGCCAGTGCCTGGGTCAGGCGGTCGAGGAAGAGCACGCGGTTGGGCAGGCCGGTCAGCGCGTCATGGTAGGCCAGGCGCTCGATCTCCGCCTCGGCGCGCTTGGCCTCGGTGATGTCCATGCAATGACCGACATAGCCGAGGAACTGGCCCTGGGTGTCGTAACGCGGGCTGCCCCGATCGATGATCCAGCGGAATTCTCCGCTGGCATGGCGCAGCCGGTATTCCATGGCAAACGGCTCGCCGCGGTCGAACGCGGCGTAGTAGGTCTCGAGGCAACGGGCCAGGTCTTCTGGATGCACGCCGGCGGACCAGCCCATTCCGAGTTCCTGCTCCAGGGTACGGCCGGTGAAGCGCAGCCATGGCTCGTTGAAGTAATCGCAGCCCTTGTCGAGCCCGGACGTCCACACCAGCGCCTGCCCGCTGTTGGCGAGAGTGCGGAAGTGCAGTTCGCTGTTGGCCAGCGCCTCGCGCAGCGCATACTCCTCGGAGACGTCACGGAACACCAGCACCACGCCCTGCAATTCGCCACGGCCGTTGCGGATGGGGGCGGCACTGTCGGCAATGTGGTATTGCATGCCGTCGCGCGCCAGCAGGATCGTATGGTTGGCGAGCCCCACCACCCGCCCCTCGCGGATGACGCGCGCCACCGGGATTTCCGCCGGCGCGCCGGTGAGGGCGTTTTCGATCACGAACACCTCGGCGACCGGGCGTCCCTGCGCCTCGGCCTGCGACCAGCCGGTGAGGCTTTCCGCCACCGGGTTCATGAGCGTGATGCGTTCCCCGACATCGGTCGCCAGCAGGGCGTCGCCGATGGAATGCAGGGTGATCGCCAGCCGTTCCTCGCTGGTGGCCAGGTTGGCCTGCGCCTCCTGCACGGCGCGCGTCATGGCATTGAAATTCTCTGCCAGCGTCGCGATTTCCTGTGCGCCCTCTTCCGGCACCGTCACGTCCAGCCGTCCGTCGCGCAGGATGTTGGCCGCCTCGGCCAGCCGTCCGAGCGGCGACGCCACGTAGCGATGCAGCAGCCAGCCGAGCAGGGCGATCAGCAGCAGCGTGGCGATCAGATCCGGCGCGCGCGTCTTGAGCACGGATTCGCGCACCAGCTGCCGCTCGCGCGCAAGGTCGAAACCTACATACACCGCACCCTGCCGCTGGCTGCGCAGCTGCTGCGGATCGGCGGACAATTGAAACGGCTGCAGGGCGGCAATACGGACGCCGTCCCGGTCGAAGGCGAAAAATGCCGGCAGCCGTCCCTGCTGTACCTGCACGACCCGCCGCATGTCGAAGCCCGGCAGCACGTCGGTCACCAGCCGGCCGCGCCAGGCGTAGCGGTGTGCCGCCAGGACCCGGCCCGCGTCGTCGAGCAGCAATACCGCCTCGGTGCGGGGATCGGTCGCCACCTGCGCCAGATCCGCCTCCACCAGCCCGCGGCTGGTTTCCCAGCCCTGCTCGGCCATGCGCGCCAGATGGGCGGTGTGGGTCAGCACATCCACCCTCGCCTGCTGGTCGAGCTGTGCCAGACGCTTGTCGAGCGCATTGAGCAGCGACACCCCCAGCACCACGAACAACAGCAACGCCAGCCCCAGCGGCAGGGTGAAGCGAAAGGGCAGGCGCCGCACCGTCATGCCGCTTCAGGCAGAAAACGCGCGTCGGCCAGGCCATCGAGCGGAGGCAGCCGCTTCAGCAGCCCGGCAGCCGTCATGATGCGCGCCACCTTGCCGGCGGCCGGTTCCAGGCGCGAACCCGCCCCGTCCAGCCACTCACGGTTGGACGCGAGGTCCATGAAGCGGAGCCCCTGCTGGGCTACACGCAATTCGTCCGGACTCACCCCGAGCCGCGGCGCCATGCGGGCAAACGCGTCGTCGGGCGAGCGATGCAGGTAGTCGAGCGCGTGGAAATACCCTGCCAGCAGCTGGCGAAAACTGGCGGGGGAGCGTTCCAGCGCGTCGGCGCGTGCCACCAGCACGTCGACGATCAGTCCGGGGAACGCCCTGCTGTCGAACAGTCGGCGCGCACCCTGGGCCTGCAGCTGCGTGGCATGGGGTTCCCAGCTGACCAGCACGTCGACCTCGCCTGCAAGATAGGCCCGCAGCTGG
This sequence comes from Pseudomonadota bacterium, assembly GCA_021811235.1. Taxonomy (GTDB): domain Bacteria; phylum Pseudomonadota; class Gammaproteobacteria; order Burkholderiales; family Thiobacillaceae; genus Thiobacillus. The sequence goes on from JAJZPG010000018.1 coordinate 24,905, forward strand.
CGATCGGCGGTCACCCGCACTTTCACCACCTCGTCTGGCGCGAGGCCGGCGGTTTCGAGCAGCTTGGCCAGCATGAGCGCACCAGCCGCGGTTTCCTCGACGCCGATGCGGCGGCCTCTGAGGTCTTGCAGCCGCTTGATTTCGGGGCGGCACATGACGACGTCGGCCCCGGCGGAATAGTCGAAGACGAGTATGGTGCGCACGTCGAGCCCGCCTTCGCGGGCGAGCAGGCATTCGTCGAGGGTGAGCGTGGCCGCTTCCACGTCGCCGGTGGCAAGCGACATCAGATTGGTCGAATTGGAAGGCATTTCCACCAGCCGCAGGGTGTTGGAATCGTACAGGCCCAGTTCGCGCGCCAGGAACAGCGGCTCGTAGCCGATCCATACGATGCCGCCCACGCGCGTCAGCGGCGGCTGTTCGCCGCAGGCGGCAAGCGCCAACGGCGCCAGCGCGCTGGCGGCAAGAAAACGGCGACGTCCCTTGTCCATCACTCCCCTTTTCGACACAGACTGACCTGCATCGGCTGGCCTGACCCGGCGGTTTTGCATGAAAACCGGATTCGTGGGCAATAATCCGCACGAATCCTTTACTTGTTACCTGATGGTTCGGCGTGTCCGGCTTTTTCTTGAATCATATGTACTAGCATACCCATTCTCTTCAAGTAGGAAAACGACATCGCGCAAGTCCGCCGCGCCGCCCGATTCGCCCCCTCTGCAACATGACAAAACGACATGAATGAGCTGATCGCCTGGTTGCCGCCCGAACTGGTTTCGTTGCCGCGCTACGTCGCCGCGCTGGCAATCGGCCTGCTGATGGGGCTGGAACGCGAGCGCAATCCGGCAGCGAAGGCCGGCCTGCGCACCTTCGCGCTGACGGCGCTGCTTGGCGTGCTGGCGGCACATCTGGCCACCGCACTGGGCGAGCAGTGGCTGATCGCAGTCGGCCTGCTGCTGGTCGGCGGCATGATGATTGCGGCCTATCTGCGTGCGCCGCAGCAGCCGGACGGCGACCCCGGGACGACCACGGTGGCGGCGCTGATGCTGTGCTACGGCCTCGGCGTGCTGGTCTGGCACGACGAAATCCAGCTGGCGGTGATGCTCGGCATCGCCGCGACCATGCTGCTGTATTTCAAGCCCGAGCTGCGCGGCATGAGCGAGCACCTGACGCGGCGCGACCTGCTGTCGGTGCTGCAGTTCGCGGTGCTATCGCTGATCATCCTGCCGCTGCTGCCGAACCGCAATTACGGCCCTTACGGCGCCCTCAATCCCTACCAGATCTGGTGGATGGTGGTGCTGATCGCCGGCGTCGGGCTGGCCGGCTATGCCGCGCTGCGCATCGTCGGGCAACAGCGCGGCGCGGCCATGCTGGGCCTGCTCGGCGGACTGGTGTCGTCGACCGCGACGACCCTGGCGTTCAGCCGCCACGCCCGCGCCAGCGAAGCGATGCTGCCGGTCGCGGTGATCGTCATCGTGCTCGCCAACCTGGTGGTGCTGGTGCGGCTCGGCGTGCTGGCCGCGGTGCTGGCGCCCGCGGTGCTGGGGCATCTGCTGCCGGTACTGCTCGGCGGACTGATCGCCGGCGCGCTAGGGGCAGCCTATGGACGTCGCCGGCTGAAGCCGCAGGGCGACCTGCCCGAACTGGCCATGGGCAATCCCACCGAACTGCGTCCGGCGCTCGGCTTCGGCCTGATGTATGCCGTGGTGCTGCTCGCTGCGGCATGGCTGTCCGACTGGCTGGGCGCACGCGGGCTGTATGCGGTGGCGCTGGTGTCGGGGCTTACCGACGTCGACGCCATCACCCTGTCGAGCCTGCGCCTGCACAATCTCGACAAACTGTCGGTGGCCGTCGCGGTCAACGTCATCACGCTCGCCGTGCTGTCCAACCTCGCCTTCAAATCGATGCTCGCCTTCGTCGTCGGCGGCTGGCGGATGGCACGCCATGCGATCGCCGGCATGGGTACGGTGGGGCTCGGGATCATGGCCGCCTGGGCTATAATGCACGGTTTTTCCGCCTAGTCATCGAGCACAATCATGGAAGCCGAAAGCCTCAATCAGATCGAAGCCAAACTCGCCGACCTGGGCGAGCGTGCCACCCAACTCAGGGGGTTTCTTTGACTACGATCACAAGAAAGATCGTCTAGAAGAAGTCGTCCGCCTGTCCGAGGCGCCGGACTTCTGGAACGATGCCGCCCGCGCCCAGGAACTCGGCCGCGAACGCAAGGCGCTGGAAGACGTGGTGCTGGTGCTCGAACGCGTTGCGTCGGGCCTCACGGACGCCGGCGAACTGTTCGAGATGGCGCGTGCGGAGAACGACGACGATACGCTCGTCGCCGTGCGCGACGACCTCGGGCGTATCGAGAAGGACGTGTCGCAGCTGGAATTCCGCCGCATGTTCAACAACCCGGCCGACCCGAGTAATTGCTTCCTGGACATCCAGGCCGGCGCCGGCGGCACCGAGGCCTGCGACTGGGCGTCGATGCTGCTGCGGCAATACCTGAAATACGCAGAACGCAAGGGCTTCAAGGCCGAGCTGCTGGAGGAATCCGAGGGCGACGTCGCCGGCATCAAGTCCGCCTCGATCAAGATCGAGGGCGACTACGCCTACGGCTACCTGCGCACCGAAACCGGGGTGCACCGCCTGGTGCGCAAATCGCCGTTCGACTCGTCCGGCGGCCGCCACACCTCATTCGCCAGCGTCTTCGTCTACCCCGAGGTCGACGACTCCATCGAGGTGGAGATCAACCCCGCCGACCTCCGGATCGACACCTATCGCGCGTCCGGCGCCGGCGGCCAGCACATCAACAAGACAGACTCGGCGGTGCGCATCACCCACCTGCCCACCAACATCGTGGTGCAGTGCCAGAACGATCGCTCGCAGCACAAGAACCGCGCCGAGGCGATGTCGATGCTGAAGTCGAAACTCTACGAAGCCGAGTTGCGCAAGCGCCAGGCCGAACAGGACAAGCTCGAAGCCGGCAAGTCCGACGTCGGCTGGGGCCACCAGATCCGCTCCTACGTGCTCGACAACTCGCGCATCAAGGATCTGCGCACCAACGTCGAAGTCTCCGCCACGCAGAAGGTGCTCGACGGCGACCTCGACGTGTTCATCGAAGCGAGCCTGAAACAGGGCGTGTAAGCAACGGCTTGTGACCGCGCGCAAAAAAGCGCGTGGGTTGCAGCTGCCGGGCGGCGACTTCCCCGTCATGCCCTTCGGCGAAGCCGCCCTGCGACGCGCCCCCTTCCAGCGCTGCGCCCTTTACCCCGCCCCTGCCGGAGATCCCATGCGCACCGAAACCCCCGTCACGCTGTTTCTGAAGGATTACGCCCCGCCCGCCTGGTGGGTCGAGTCGGTCGACTTGCATGTTGCCATTCGTGACGACCACGCCGAGGTTCGCTCGCGCCTGCGCTGCACGCGCAACCCGGCCGCCGCCAACGGGGCACTGGTTCTGAACGGCGAGGCGCTGGAATTGACGCGCATCACGCTCGACGGAACAGCGCTGGACGCCTCACGCTACACCCACGCCGACGATCTGCTGACGATAGCCGGGCCGTTGCCGGATGAATGCGTGCTGGAAACCGTGGTGCACATCGCCCCCGACCGGAACACCCAGCTCTCGGGCCTGTACCGCTCGCGCGACGGCTATTTCACGCAATGCGAAGCGGAAGGCTTCCGGCGCATCACCTTCTTCCCGGACCGGCCGGACGTGATGGCGAAGTTCACCTGCACGGTCGAGGCGGATCGCGCGCGCTTCCCGCAGCTGCTCTCTAACGGCAATCCGGTGGCGGCAGGCACTTGCGTGGACGACGCGGCGCGGCACTGGACGCGCTGGGAAGACCCCTATGCCAAACCCTGCTATCTGTTCGCGCTGGTCGCGGCCAGGCTCGACGTGCTGGAAGACGAATTCACCACCGCCTCGGGGCGCACGGTGCGGCTGGCGGTCTACGTCGAACCTGGCAAACTCGACCAGTGCGGGCACGCGATGGCGGCGCTGAAGAAAGCGATGCGCTGGGACGAGCAGCGCTTCGGCCTGGAATACGACCTCGACCAGTACATGATCGTCGCGGTCGGCGACTTCAACATGGGGGCGATGGAGAACAAGGGCCTCAACATCTTCAACACCAAGTACGTGCTCGCCCGTCCGGACACCGCGACCGACGCCGATTACCAGGGCATCGATCGCGTGGTGGCGCACGAGTATTTCCACAACTGGACCGGCAACCGCGTGACCTGCCGCGACTGGTTCCAGCTGTCGCTGAAAGAAGGCCTGACTGTCTTCCGCGACCAGGAATTCGGTGCCGACACGCATTCGCGCGCGGTGACGCGGATTCAGGAGGTGCGTGCCTTGCGCGTCGGCCAGTTCCCCGAAGACGCGGGACCGATGGCGCACCCGATCCGGCCTGCCTCGTACGCCGAGATCAACAACTTCTACACCGCCACCGTCTACAACAAGGGCGCGGAAGTCATCCGCATGATGCACACGCTATTGGGACGCGATGGCTTCCGGCGCGGGATGGACCTGTACTTCGAGCGCCACGACGGCCAGGCCGTGACCTGCGAGGATTTCGTCGCAGCGATGCAGGATGCCTCGGGTGTCGATCTCACGCAGTTCCGCCGCTGGTACGCGCGCGCCGGCACTCCGCGTCTGCATGCCGCGGGCACTTGGGATGCGGCGACCCGGCGCTATACGCTGACCCTGACGCAGAGCCTCGCGCCGACCGCCTACGAAAAGCGCCTGGCCGAATCGGGCCAGGCGGTCGCCGACGGACCGCTGCACATCCCGGTCGCGCTCGGGCTGGTGTTGCCGGACGGCAGCGATGCGGCTTTGAGGCTGGCTGGCGAGACGCAGGCCGCAGGTACCACGCGCGTGCTGTCGTTGACGGAAGCCACACAGACTTTTGTATTCGAAGACATTCCCGCCGCACCCGTGGCTTCGCTGCTACGCGATTTCTCCGCGCCGGTGCTGCTCGAATTCGAACAGACCGACTTTGAGCTTGCGCACCTGATGGCGCACGATTCCGACGCCTTCAACCGCTGGGAAGCCGGCCAGCGGCTGGCGACGCGCGTCCTGCTCGCCGGCATCGCAGCGGGCGGCGCCGGCAGCGGCTGGATTCCCGAGGCCTTCGTCGCCGCCTGCGGCCGCGTGCTCGACGACGGTCTGAAGGGCGACCCCGCCCTCGCCGCCGAAGCGCTCAACCTGCCTGCCGAGGCCGTGCTCGCCGAAGCCAGGGTCGCGCTGGGCGAGGTCATCGACCCGGAAGCCATCCACGCCGCGCGCGTCGGCCTGCGCCGCCACCTGGCCGCCCGTTTGCGCGACCGATTCGAAGCCGTCTGGACTGCGCTCGCGCCGGGCGAGGCGTATGCCCCCGACGGCGTACAGGTCGGGCGGCGCGCGCTGCGCAACGCATGCCTGGGCTATCTCGCCGAAAGCGACGCCGGATATCTGGAAGCGTCCGTGCTGCCGCGCCTCACCGCACAGCTTGCGCCCGGCGGCAACATGACCGACGAGATCGCCGCGCTGGCCACGCTCGCCAACCTCGACCAGCCCGAACGCGAGACAGCGCTTGCCGACTTTTACGCCCGCTGGCAAACCGAGGCCCTGGTGATCGACAAGTGGTTCTCGGTGCAAGCCACCTCGCGCCTGCCCGGCACCACCGCGCACGTGCGCACCCTGATGCAGCACCCCGCCTTCGACCTGAAAAATCCCAACCGCGTCTACGCCCTGATCCGCGGCTTCTGCGGCGCCAACCCGCGCCACTTCCACGCTGCCGACGGCAGCGGCTACGCCCTGGCCGCGGATGTGATCAGCGAATTGCAGGCCATGAACCCGCAGGTCGCCTCGCGCATCGCCCGCAGCTTCGACCGCTGGCGGCAGTTCGATGCAGGCCGTCAGGCGCACGCCCGTACAGCCCTGGAGCGCATCGCCGCCGTCGATGGCCTGGCCAAGGACGTGGCGGAAGTGGTGGGGAATGCGTTGAAGGCCTGATTGAGGAAGGGGTTGCCTCCCCCGTGCAGGGTGACGGCGGGGCGTGGTTTCTGACCCAAGGGGCCGAATGGCAACCCACCAAGACAGACACCAACCGGCGAGAAGCTAGTAAACAAGAAGCCCCGCCCTACGTGCCTAAGCGATCAGCCAAGCTTGCCATGACCGGCAGACAAAAGCCGGGCGAGGCGGCCCTTGGGCCGTCCCGCCCGAACGTAACGTCATGGCTGGGGCTGCTCAACCCTTGCCGATTCCCATGCATGGATTGCCTGTTTCCGGGTTTCACCCCAGTGATACCCGCCTAGCCTGCCGCTTTGCTGGATGACACGGTGGCAAGGGATCAGGAAGGCGACAGGGTTCGCCCCTACCGCCCGTCCAACCGCTCGCGCAGAATTGGGATGACCGATTGCGGCTGCCACCTGGGAATAGCTCGCCACCCTTGCCGGGGGGATCTGTAACAAGGCTTTCCACACACTGATCTGAAAGTTCGTTCCGGAAACGTGCAAGGACACGGGACGGTCCGGTTTCCTTTCTCCGTGGAACATGGCCCTGATGACCGCAAGCGTTCGCTGGCGGTTTTCACGCATAGCCGCATGGGGCCACGCTTTATGCAGGCCGGTCAGATATTCATCGATTTCCGTGCCGTCCAGAAACGCAAAACTACAGACGCCTCTGGGCGTGGTGGCAATGAATGCTTGTCCGAAAGGGGTGTCATGTACGGCATGTTCAATCGTCAAACCCAGGCCGCCCGTCTTGTATTCACCGGGCGTCACCGCTTCCAGATGAACGAAGTGGTCATACAAGCGCGAACCGCTACTCAAACCCAGGGCGTCCGAAACTTCCAGCAGGGATTTCGATTCGCTCAGCAATTGTTTGGCACGCTCCAGCGTCAGCACCTGCAGGAATCTTTTCGGCGTGACGCCGGCCCAGCGGCTGAACAGGCGTTGGAAGTGGAAGGGGCTCAGGTGCAAGTGCCCCGCAATTTCCTGCAAGGTGGGCTGGCTATCCACCCGGCTGGCAATGAAAGAAATTGCCTCGGCTATGCGGTCGTAATCTGACATGGAGGTTTTCCCTGGACGGAGCGGCTGCGCCTATTCAGGTTCGGTTGATGGAGGTGCCACCGTCGGCGAGGAGCGCCGAGCCGGTGGTGAAACGCGATGCGTTATTTTCGTACTGACAAGAACTTGCTCCAGTACGAGTGGAATATGGAGGTTTCCGCGCCCATTCGCGACCCGGATCTTGCTATGTTTCGGCCATGACGCAGGACCGCACGTAATGGGTTACGGATGCACCTTCTCGTGCCGTTCCAGCATCAGCACAAACTGTGAGATTTTCCTGGCGCGCGTTTCAGCCGTCTTGGCGGTTTGAATCCTGAACAGAACGGCGTACCTGTTCCGGCTGTCGAGCGTTCCGAAGAAGTCTTTTGCCCGCGCATTACTGTCCAGCGCGGACTGAAAATCGCTGGGTACCGTTGCCTTGCTGGGCGAGTCATACGCAGCCTCCCAGCGACCGTCACGCTTCGCGCGCTCGATCTCCTTGAGCCCGGCCGGCTTCATCTTTCCCGTTTCAATCAGAGCGAGCGCCTTGTCCTTGTTGATCTTCGACCAAACGCTCTTGTCCGAGCGCCGGGTAAATTTCTGGAGCCAGAATTGCTCGCTGTGGGTTTGCTTTTGCCCATCTATCCATCCAAAGCACAGAGCAATCTCGATGGCTTCCGCATATGAAACTGACGGTGTATCGGCGCCCTTTTTTGCAAGCTGCAACCACACGCCGGGCGAGGTGGCGTGATTTTCATCGAGCCAGGCAGACCAGTCCTGCTGCCGCTGGAAGTGATGAATCGGCAGCTCTTTAGAGGATTGGGGGCGGGATTTCACTCTTGATTCCCCTGAATTGGATGGGCGGCCATCGTAAACGGGCGCTCATGCGCATCAGCCGCGCCGGGCCGCTTCGATCGCCGCAATGTCGATCTTCCTCATCTGCATCATCGCCTCGAAAGCGCGCTTGGCTGCGGCGTGATCGGGATCGGCGATTGCGTCAGTGAGCGCGCGCGGCGTGATCTGCCACGACAGCCCCCACTTGTCCTTGCACCAGCCGCAGGCGCTCTCCTGACCGCCGTTGTCCACGATCGCATTCCACAAGCGATCGGTTTCGGCCTGGTCGTCAGTCGCAACCTGGAACGAAAAAGCCTCGCTGTGCTTGAACGCCGGGCCACCATTCAGACCGAGGCAAGGGATGCCGATCACGGTGAACTCCACCGTCAGGACATCGCCCAGCTTGCCCGCGGGATAGTCGCCGGGCGCACGATGGACCGCTCCCACCGCGCTGTCCGGGAACGTCTCGGCGTAGAACTTCGCGGCGTCCAATGCGGTGCCGTCATACCAGAGGCAGATCGTGTTCTTGGGGACCATATTCGTTCTCCTTCATGACTGTCTACGTGAATCCATCCGCGCAAGCTTGCGCGTGGACCGACCCGTGGCGCCGGACCTGAAGGCGCCAGTTGCTTCATGGAGCAGGCGCTTCCTCCGCGTCGAACTCACTGTGCGAAGGGCCTTGTAGGTTCAAACCGCCGATTCCGGAGAAGAAGCGGCCTCCGGCGTCAGCTTCTCAGTTCAAGTCAGCCGCCTCGTACAGCGGCCGGATTTCGATCTCGCTCGGTCCCGGCATGGGATTGGGGCAGCGCATCCCCCAAGCGACCGCCTCGTCCATGTCCTTTACTTCCCAGAGCCAGAAGCCCGCGACCAGTTCCCGGGGCTCGGCGAAAGGCCCGTCGATGACCGTGCGGCCGGGACCATCGAACGCGATACGCTTGCCGTACGCGGAGGGCTTGAGGCCGTCGGCGGCGAGCAGGACGCCGGCGTTGCGCAGCTCATCATTGAATCTGCCCATCGCCTCGAGCATCCCGGTCGTCCAGGCCGTCGGAAGAAGGTCCTTTTCGCTGTCTTCGGTCGCCTTCACCAGCACCATCACACGCATTGTCTGTCTCCTTGGCTGCCCCGGCCGCATCGGCCTTGTATCGGAACGACGAACGGGGCTTCCGGAAATCGACATCGTCCTGCAAGATTTTCCCCGATAGCTGGGGCTCTGGGCGTTAAGGACAGTTGGGCTTGCAGGCAGCGCTGATTGTGCTGCTAACGTTTGAATTCAACGGTGCTGCAGGGCTCTATCGCGCAGCGTCCGTTGGAATGATAGGTTGGGCATCTGTTGCACCCAGAGCTACAAACTCACCTTCAAGTCGCCCTGCAACTTCCCCGCCAAAACGCAGTACTGAGGCGACCCTGATCCGAGCCTTACCCTTGCGTTTGAGCATGCGAATAAACGGCCCCCACGCTTCCGTACTTGCAATGGCAGCCTCCGCAGTGAATGTTCCGTCAATTGGCCGTTCATAAGACATTGTGTTCCTTTGGATAACTAAGCGACTTGCGATGCCTTCATCGGCCAGACGAGTGTGCAACAGTGACCAAGCCGCCAGAATTGCTACGGCAGATGCGCTCCCGCCAAATACGGTGTCACGATGATTGATGTTAGGCGCAAGAGGCGCGCTCAGAATCACGCCTTCTGCCTGTACTTGGACTACACCGACTTCCATTGCCTTTGAAAGGGGAATGTGGTCGTGAAGATATTTCTCTAGCTCGTTCGGACACATACGGGAGCTTACTTAAGGGACCCAACGTAAAAATGAGCGGCCTGCGCGGCTGCCATGTCAGACGCAGAGTTTTCCAGACCGAAGTTCATAAAGTGTGCTCTTAGATAATCCAAATTTCTCGTAGAACGACGTCCCCCCGGTTTTCAGTAGCACTCGGCTTTAGAGACCGGCGGTTGATGAATTATGCACCTGTTGGTTTTTGCGCCATGCGCGCTGTTATTTCTGTCAGCCAGGGTACTCGAATGAGTACGGGTCACCCCTCCGCCACCACCCCCAGCACCGCCTCGCCATACGCTTCCAGTTTCTTCGTCCCCAGCCCCGATATCTCGCCCAGTTCCGCCAGGGTGGCGGGACGGCGGGCGGCGATTTCGCGCAGGGTGGCGTCGTGCAGGATGACGTAGGCGGGCACGCCCTTCTCGTTGGCGGTTTCACGGCGCCAGGCGCGCAGGGACAGGAACAGCGGATCCTCGTCGTCGTGGACGCCTTCGCCGGAACTGGGTGCGAAGCGGGATTTCCTGCTGCGTGCCGGGCGCTCTTCGATGGCGCGCAGCATCACGGTTTCCTCGCCCTTCAGCACGGGCTTGGCGGCCTGGGTGAGCTTGAGCGCGCCGTAGGCGGTGTGATCGACTTCCAGCAATCCTCGCACCACCAGCTGGCGCAGCACGGCGCGCCAGACCTTGTCGGTCTGGCCCGCGCCGATGCCGAACACGCTCAGCTGGCTGTGGCCGAAGCGGTCGATCTTCTCGGTGGTCTTGCCGAGCAGCACGTCGATGACGTGGCCGGCACCGAAGCGCTGGCCGGTGCGGTAGACCGCACTCAACAATTTCTGTGCGGCCTCGGTGCCGTCCCACAGGGTGGGCGGGTTGAGGCAGACGTCGCAGTTGCCGCACGGCTGGCTGGCTTCGCCGAAATAGCTCAGCAATGCAACGCGGCGGCAGCTCGCCGCCTCGCACAGTCCGACCAGCGCGTCGAGCTTGGCGTGGCCGATGCGCTTGTGCGCGTCCTCGGCCTCGCCCTCGTCGATGAAGCGGCGCTGCGTGACGACGTCCTGCAGGCCCCACGCCATCCACGCTTCGGCGGGCTCGCCGTCGCGCCCCGCGCGGCCGGTTTCCTGGTAGTAACCCTCGACCGAGCGCGGCAGGTCCAGGTGGGCGACGAAGCGCACGTCGGGCTTGTCGATGCCCATGCCGAATGCGAGGGTGGCGACCATGACGACGCCGTCCTCGCGCAGGAATCTTTCCTGGTGGCGGCGCCGGGTGTCGTTGTCCATGCCGCCGTGGTAGGGCAAGGCGGTGAAGCCGGCATGCCTAAGCGCATCCGCGGTCTCTTCGACCTTCTTGCGCGTGCTGCAGTAGACGATGCCTGCCTCGCCTTTGTGTTCGCCCAGGAAATCCAGCAACTGGCGGCGCGGGTCGGATTTTTCGGCAATCCGATAACGGATGTTGGGACGGTCGAAGCTGGCGACGAACACGCGCGCATCGTGCAAATCGAGCCGGTCGAGAATTTCGGCACGCGTCGCGGCGTCGGCGGTGGCGGTGAGCGCGATGCGCGGCACCGCCGGAAAGCGTTCGTGCAGCGCGGACAGGCCGAGGTATTCGGGACGGAAGTCGTGTCCCCATTGCGACACGCAGTGCGCCTCGTCGATGGCGAACAGCGCGACGCGGGCCTGTTCGAGCAGGCCCTGAAAACGCGGCGTCAGCAGGCGTTCCGGGGCGACGTACAGCAGCTTCAGCTTCCCGGCCGCGAAGTCGCGCTCGACCTGCATCGCCGCCGCACCGTCCAGGCTGGAGTTCAGGAACGCAGCGGCGATACCGAGTTCCTGCAGCGCGGCGACCTGATCCTGCATCAGCGCGATCAGCGGCGACACCACCACCGCGCAGCCCTCGCGCAACAGCGCCGGAATCTGGTAGCACAGCGACTTGCCGCCGCCGGTCGGCATCAGCACCAGCGCGTCGCCGCCCGCCGCGACCGTATCGACGATGGCGGCCTGGTCGCCGCGGAAGGTGGGGTAGCCGAAGACGCGGTTGAGCAGGCTTAAGGGGGTGTCGGGCATGAAAAATGAGCTAGCAGGCGATGTGTCACATTGGCTATAATTGTGTCACGTTTTGCTCCCGGAGCGCTTAAATGAAAACCCTGACCATCCGCGAAGCACGCGAAGGCTTGTCGCATCCCGACCAGATGTTCGCCGACAGCGATGAAGTGCTGGTGATGAAGCATGGCGAACCTGTGGCGCGCATTCTGCCCGTCAAACCTTCGGCACCTGCGCGCAAGCTCCCTTCGCTGAAGTGGCTGCGCGACCAGATTCCGTTCCAGGAAATCCCGAGCGAAACACTGATCCGCGAAGACCGCGATGCACGGGACTGAGCGACTGTGACTGAGGTTTATCTCGACACCAGCGCGCTCATCAAGCTGTATGTGCCGGAAGCATTTTCCAGCGAGGTGGAACGTTTTGTCGCGGAGTCCGATGTACTTGTCATCAGCCGCCTGAGCGTGCTGGAGTGGCATTGCGCCATGTCGCGCCGCATGCGCGCCGGGCTGATTACCGAGGATTACCTGAACACCGCTCGCACCGAATTCACCCGCCACCTGGCCGAGGATTATTTCCGCATCGTATCCGTCGATGACAGCATCATGATCGATGCGCTGCAGGTTCTCGACAACGTCAAGCCAGTGCCCTTGCGCACACTCGACGCCCTCCACCTGACTGCAGCACGCCACGCCGGCGTGTCCAGACTAGCCACAGCCGACCGTGTCATGACCGACGCGGCGAATCGGCTGAATCTCGCCGTAAACTCTTTTTTTGTATGACCTCGTCCCCATGAACACCGAAAACACCGCTCTCCAGCAAGACGAAAACCAGATCATCGCCGAGCGCCGCGCCAAGCTCACCGCGATCCGCGAGGCGGGCGTCGCCTTCCCCAACGACTTCGAGCGCCACGACTACGCCGGCAAACTCACTGACGCGCATGGCGACAAGAGCAAGGAAGCCTTGGAAGCCGAAGGCGTGCAGGTGCAACTCGCCGGGCGCATGATGCTGAAGCGGGTGATGGGCAAGGCAAGCTTCGCCACGCTGCAGGACATGAGCGGGCGCATCCAGGTCTACGTCTCCAACGACCTCACCGGCACCGAATCGCACGACGCGTTCAAGCACTGGGATCTGGGCGACTTCATCGGTGTGACCGGCACCCTGTTCAAGACCAACAAGGGCGAACTGACCATCCAGGCCAAGGCTATCCGCCTGCTGTCGAAGGCGCTGCGCCCGTTGCCGGAGAAATTCCACGGCCTGGCCGACCAGGAACAGAAGTACCGCCAGCGCTACCTCGACCTCATCACCAACGATACGGCGCGCGAGACCTTCATGCGCCGCTCGAGGATCATCCAGTCTATCCGCGAGTTCATGACCGGCCACGGCTTCCTCGAAGTCGAGACGCCGATGATGCACCCCATCCCCGGCGGCGCCGCGGCCAAACCCTTCGTCACCCACCACAACGCGCTCGACATGGAGCTGTTCCTGCGCATCGCACCCGAGCTGTATCTCAAGCGGCTGGTCGTCGGCGGCTTCGAGAAGGTGTTCGAGATCAACCGCAACTTCCGCAACGAGGGCCTGTCCACGCGGCACAACCCCGAGTTCACCATGATGGAGTTCTACGAGGCCTACCGCGAATACCGCTACCTGATGGACTTCACCGAGGCGCTGATCCGCCATACCTCGGTCGCCGCCACCGGCTCGACCACGGTGACCTACCAGGGCCACACGGTCGAGCTCGGCACGCCGTTCGATCGCCTCACCATCGTCGAGGCGATCCGCAAGTACCATCCCGAATACAGCGTCGAACAGCTGAACGACCGCGCCTGGCTGGTCGGCCAGTTCGCCGCGATGAAGGCCAAGTATCGCGAGCACGATGGCCTCGGCGGCCTGCAGCTCACGTTCTTCGAGGAAACCACCGAAGCGCTGCTGATCCAGCCCACCTTCATCATCGACTACCCGGCCGAAGTCTCGCCGCTGGCGCGCCGCTCCGACGCCCAGCCCGACATCACCGAGCGCTTCGAGCTCTTCATCACCGGGCGCGAGATGGCCAACGGTTTCTCCGAGCTCAACGATGCCGAGGACCAGGCCGAGCGCTTCATGGAGCAGGTGCGGCAGAAGGAGGCCGGCGACGAGGAGGCGATGCACTACGACGCCGACTTCATCCGCGCGCTCGAGCACGGCCTGCCGCCCACCGGCGGCTGCGGCATCGGCATCGACCGCCTGGTGATGCTGCTGACCGATTCGCCCTCCATCCGCGACGTCATCCTCTTCCCGCAGATGCGGCGGGAAGCATGAAACTAGCCTGCACGATGAGGCGCGAGGGCTGATCGCACGGCCATGTGGCAATACGCGCTCAAGATCGGACTGTCCGCGCTGATCCTCGTTGCGGTGGCCGAAGTGGCCAAGCGCACCACGTTCTGGGCAGCGGCGCTGGCGTCCTTGCCGCTGACCTCGGTGCTCGCCTTCGTCTGGCTGTATCTCGACACCGGCGACGTGGACAGGGTCGCCGCATTGTCCGGAAGCATCTTCTGGCTGGTGCTGCCCTCACTGTTGCTGCTCGTGCTGCTGCCCGTGCTGTTGCGCCACGGCTGGGGATTCTGGCCCGGCCTCGCGGCGTCCTGTGCCGCCACGGGGCTGGCCTACTTCGGCACGATCAAGTTGCTGGGCCTGTTCGGCATACGGCTCTAGCCCATCCGCGACCTGCCTGCGCACCACGCGCTTCCGGTAAAATCCGGCCTTTCGCCCGTTCACCCGTCCATCTTTAAAGCCTCTCCATCATGACCGACACCTTCAGCACCCACGATTCCTTTTCCACCGGCAGCGGCAGCCACCGCTTCGCCTCGCTGAAAAAACTCGAAGTCGCGCTGAACACGTCGGTGGCGCGCCTGCCGGTGTCGATCCGCATCGTGCTGGAATCGGTGCTCAGAAACTGCGACGGCGTCAAGGTCACGCCCGAGCACGTCAAGCAGCTTGCCAACTGGAAGCCCAACGCCGATCGCACCGAGGAAATCCCCTTTACCGTGGCGCGCGTGATCCTGCAGGACTTCACCGGCGTGCCGCTGCTGGCCGACCTCGCCGCGATGCGCTCCGCCGCGCAGAAGCAGGGCCGCGACCCGAAGAAGATCGAGCCCTTGGTGCCGGTCGACATGGTGGTCGACCACTCGGTGCAGGTCGACGCCTACGGCAGCAGGAACGCGCTCGACCTCAACATGAAGATCGAATTCGAGCGCAACCTCGAGCGCTACCAGTTCCTGAAATGGGGCATGCAGGCATTTGACACCTTCAAGGTGGTGCCGCCCGGCGTCGGCATCGTCCACCAGGTCAACATGGAGTACCTGGCGCGCGGCGTGATGGAAAACGACGGCATGGCCTACCCCGACACCCTGGTCGGCACCGACAGCCACACCACCATGATCAACGGCCTCGGCGTGGTCGCCTGGGGCGTCGGCGGCATCGAGGCGGAAGCGGCGATGCTCGGCCAGCCGGTCTACTTCCTCACCCCCGACGTCGTCGGTGTCAACCTCAAGGGGGCGGCCAGACCCGGCGTCACCGCCACCGACGTGGTGCTGACCATCACCGAAATGTTGCGCCGCGCCAAGGTCGTCGGCAAGTTCGTCGAGTTCTTCGGCGAAGGCGCCGCGTCGATGTCGGTGACCGACCGCGCGACCGTCGCCAACATGGCGCCCGAATACGGCGCGACCATGGGCTTCTTCCCGGTCGACGAGGCCACCTGCCAGTACTTCGCCGCCACTGGCCGCTCGCCCGCGCAGGTCGACACGCTGCGCGCCTATTACCAGGCGCAAGGCCTGTTCGGCATCCCCCAGGCGGGCGACATCGATTACTCGCAGGTGCTGGAACTCGACCTCTCCACGGTGGAGCCGAGTGTCGCCGGCCCCAAGCGCCCGCAGGACCGCATCGAGCTGAAAACGCTGAAATCGGCCTTCGCCGGCCTGATGGACAAGGCCGTGGCCGACGGCGGCTACGGCAAGTCGGGGGAACTGGGCCAGCGCCATGCCCTGCCCGCCTCGAGCCATACCCCCGTCGACCTCGCCGGCGGCGGCAGCCAGGACGAGGCCGTCCCGGTTCCCGCCTCGGAAGAGGAAATGCTCGACAGCCACCCCAGCCCCGACCATGTCGTGGCCGACCCCGCCAGCGTGTTCAGGAACGGTAGCGGCAGCCTCGGCCACGGCGACGTCGTGATCGCCGCGATCACCTCCTGCACCAACACCTCCAACCCGGGCGTCATGCTGGCCGCAGGCCTGCTGGCGAAGAAGGCCGCCGCGCTGGGCCTGAAGCCGCCGGCGCACGTCAAGACCTCGCTCGGACCCGGCTCGCGTGCGGTCACCGAATACCTGAAACAGGCCGGGCTGATGGACGCGCTGGAACAGGTCGGCTTTTCCGTGGTGGGCTACGGTTGCACCACCTGCATCGGCAACTCCGGCCCCTTGAAGCCCGAGATCGAAAAGACCATCGCCGACAAGGATCTGGTGGTCGCCTCGGTGCTGTCGGGCAACCGCAACTTCGAGGCGCGCGTGCACCAGGCGGTCAAGGCCAATTTCCTGATGTCGCCGCCGCTGGTGGTCGCCTTCGCGCTGGCCGGCCGCGTCAACATCGATTTCGAAAGCGAGCCCGTCGGCACCTCCAGCGCCGGCCAGCCGGTCTACCTGCGCGACCTGTGGCCGAGCAACGCGGACATCGCCG
The DNA here is from genome assembly GCA_021811235.1 of Pseudomonadota bacterium. GTDB lineage: Bacteria > Pseudomonadota > Gammaproteobacteria > Burkholderiales > Thiobacillaceae > Thiobacillus. Next base: position 41,258 of record JAJZPG010000018.1, read on the forward strand.
CGGTGATGGGCGCCGCCACCGACGCCGGCATCTACCGCAGCATCTACGCCAACGTCGGCGCCGACAACCCGCTGTGGGACGGCGTGCCTGCCCCCAAGGGCGCGGTCTATGAGTGGGATGCGAAATCGACCTACATCCAGGAGCCGCCCTTCTTCGCCAAGGACGGCCAAGGCGCGGCCAAGGCCGCCAGCCGCAGCATCGCCGGCGCGCGCGCGCTCGCCATCTTCGGCGACTCGGTCACCACCGACCACATCAGCCCGGCCGGCGGCATCAAGCCGACCTCGCCGGCCGGCCTCTACCTCAACGGCCATGGCGTCGAGAAGGCCGACTTCAACAGCTACGGCGCGCGCCGCGGCAACCACGAGGTGATGATGCGCGGCACCTTCGCCAACGTGCGCATCAAGAACCTGATGATCCCCGGCTCCGAGGGCGGCATCACGCTGAAGGACGGTGCGCAGCTGCCGATCTACGATGCCGCCATGGCCTACCAGGCCAAGGGCACGCCGCTGATGATCTTCGCCGGCGAGGAATACGGCACCGGCTCCAGCCGCGATTGGGCGGCCAAGGGCACCACCCTGCTCGGCGTGAAAGCGGTCGTCGCCAAGAGCTTCGAGCGCATCCACCGCGCCAACCTCGCCGGCATGGGCGTGCTGCCCTGCCAGTTCAAGGACGGCGTCGACGCCGCCACCTTGAAGCTCGATGGCAGCGAGAGCTTCGACCTCGAAGGCCTGGAGTCTGGCATCGTCCCGCAGCAGGACGTCACGCTGGTGATCCATCGCGCCGACGGCAAGGTGGAACGCGTCGCGCTCAAGCTGCGCATCGATACGCCGATCGAGGTCGAGTACTACGACAAGGGCGGCATCCTGCCCTTCGTGCTGGGCCAGCTGCTGGCCTGACGCCCCGGGTGCAGGGCTGCGCTCGTTGTCCCGACGCGCGCAGCCGACCTTCCCGCCCCCCACGCGCACGTCTGTGCGCGCCTCCCCGCCGTCTCCCTCTGCGCCGATCGCTGCTACACTGCATTCGAGATGGGCAGTGCGGCCTATGCTCGAGTGTGTTGCTCATGTCGCAACAAGCCGCCTTATAAGAAAATAATAATACCTTAAACTCTTGAATTGGCCCGACCCATCCATTAGCATGTGCCAATCGAATAACTTCACGGGAGACCACCATGTCGAAGCGCGTCGTTTTTCTTGCCCTATCAGCTCTTGCCGTCGCCGTTCTGCAGACCGGTTGCGGCGAGAAGCCCCTGACCTACCAAGCCAGCATCAAACCCATCCTCGAGGCCAACTGCGTGAAATGCCACGTGCCGGGCGGCGAAGGCTACGAGAAATCCGGCCTGCGCATGGACAGCTATGAAGGCCTGATGAAGGGCACCAAATACGGCGCCGTGGTGATCCCCGGCTCCAGCGTAGGCAGCACGCTCTATCGCCTGGTTTCCGGCCAGGCCGACCCGTCGATCCGCATGCCGCACGGCCAGGCCTCGCTGCCCGACGCGGACGTCGCCACCATCGCCGCCTGGATCGACCAGGGCGCCAAGAACTGATCCCCACGCGGAGCCCCCACACATGAGCAACCGCCAATTCTTGCATTTCAGCGCCCTGCCTATGTCGACGCGCATGGTGTACACCATGACGCTGCTGGTACTCGGTACGGGTTATCTTTTCGCGATGCTGCAGGTGTTCTTCAGCCACGCGGGACTCGACGGCAACGCCAAGAACATTTCCGCCGAGGATATCCGCGTCGCCTATCACGGCAGCGAGAGCGACACCCGCCTGGAAACGGCGCTCAAAGGCCCGATGGCCGACATGCTGCCGCCCGAGGAGCGCAGCGTCATCTTCAAATGGGTCAAGGACGGTTCGACCCCGGAAGGCTACGAGCAGAAGGTGAAACCCATCCTGGAGAGCCGCTGCCTCGCCTGCCATGACGGGGTAGCCAATCCGCACCTGCCCAACCTGAGCAATTTCGAGGGCATCTCCAAGGTAGTGGAGAAGGACACCGGCGCAACCATCCCGACTCTGGTCCGCGTGTCGCACATCCACCTCTTCGGCATCACCTTCATCTTCTTCATCGTCAGCAGCATCTTCACGCATGCCTACATGCGTCCGCTGTGGATGAAGTGCGTGATCATCGTGCTGCCCTTCCTGACCATCCTCACCGACATCTTTTCCTGGTATCTCACCAAATGGATTCCGGGATTCGCCTGGTTCATCATCGCCAGCGGCGCCCTGATGGGGATCTCGTTCACCGCGCAGTGGGTCGTCTCGATGTGGCAGATGTGGTTCTACAAACTGCCGCCCGAAATCGAAGGGTGCGGCGGCGCCCTGCCCGTCATGGGGCGCAGCCAGGACTGATCGTCCGCACCGGCTTTTGCATGACCAAACTGGCCGGGTTCACCCGGCCAGTTTGCGGTAGAGGGTGCGCTCGCTGATGCCGAGTTGTTCGGCCAGTGATTTGCGGTCGCCGCCATGGCGCGCCAGCGCCCATTGCAGATAGCGCTGTTCCGCCGTCTCCAGCGGCACGATGGCGTCCACGCCCGGCATGCCTTCTGCCGCATCGCTCGCCAGTTCAGGCGGAAGATGTTCCGGCAGCACGGTGTCGCCATCCGCCATCAGCAAGGCACGCTCGATGATGTTGCGCAGTTCGCGGATATTGCCTGGATAGTCATAGGCCCGCAGCCGCGCACACGCGGCCTCGCTCAGGGTATGGGCGCGCCCCGGCGCCAGCCGGGTCATCAGGGTTTCCGCCAGCAGCAGGATATCCTCGCGCCGTTCGCGCAATGCCGGCAGATGAATCGGAAACACGCTCAACCGGTAATACAGGTCACGGCGGAAACTGCCGCGTTCGACCATATCCTTGAGGTCGCGGTGAGTGGCGGCGACCAGTCGGAAATCGGCGCGCAGCGTCTCCACGCCCCCCACCCGGCGGAAGGTACCCGTCTCCAGCAGGCGCAGCAGCTTGACCTGCAGGTTGAGCGGGATGTCGCCCACTTCGTCGAGGAACAGCGTGCCGCCCGACGCCGACTCGACCAGACCGATCTTGCGCTGGTTGGCACCGGTGAAGGCGCCCTTTTCGTAGCCGAACAGTTCGCTCTCGAACAGCGTTTCGGTCAGCCCTGAACACTCCACCACCACAAAGGGCCCTTGTATGCGCCGGCTCTGCTGGTGGATGGCCTGCGCGACCAGTTCCTTGCCGGTGCCCGACTCGCCCAGCAGCAGGGCTGCGGTATTGGAGGGCGCCACCCGGCGGACCAACTCGAGCATGCGATTGAAGGCCGGCGACTTGCCGACGAGGCCGCTTTCGGCCGGGAAGCTGCTGGCCTCGCGCACGATCGTCATGCGCTCGACGAAATACTCGATCCTGCCCGATGTGCCGACGATAGGCGTCAGCTCAACATCCACATGCTCCTCGCCGCGCGGCGTATGATGCAGATGCAGCACCCGGTTCGGCTCGCCGCTGGCACGGCTGGCAGCCATGGGGCACGACTCGCCGCACTCGTCACAGGGCCGGCCGTAGCCGTGCGACACCGCATAACAGAACTGGCCCACGACGTCGCGGCCACCCGCGAAGATGCGGCGATATGCCGCATTCGCGGCCAGAATTCGATAATCCGATCCCATTACAATCTGGGCATCGGGATGCGTTTCGAGAAAGCTGATGAGTTCGTTGGTAGGCGACATGGTTTCCTGGAAAGTGACATTTTCGTCAGGCGTTTCAGTACATATTGCCACAAATGTCACACACCCCGAGTCTGGCTGTCATCCGGAAATTTCTATCCGTTTGATATGTCGACACAATTCCCTTCTGGCGGCGGGCAGCAATCTGGCACGCCGCTTGCGAATATGAGGGCATGCTTGTGAAGATCCTCCTGCCCGACTTCCTCCATCACCGACTCGCCCGGGAAATCGCGCTCGCCATCGCAATCAAGCTCGTGGTGATCGCGGCGCTCTTCTATGCTTTCTTCGACGGCCGCGCGGTGCACCCCGACGCCGACAGCGTCGCCGAACGGATCGCCAACCCGGAACAACAGACCTCGAATTAACCCAAGGAGCGCCCATGCTGACCGAAGAACTCGTCGACCTGTCGCGGCTGCAATTCGCAGTCACCGCGCTGTACCACTTCCTGTTCGTCCCGCTGACGCTGGGGCTGGCGTTCATCCTGGTGATCATGGAACTGACCTACGTCATCACCGACCGCCCGATCTACAAGGACATGGTGCGCTTCTGGGGCAAGCTGTTCGGGATCAACTTCGCGCTCGGGGTGACCACCGGCATCACCATGGAATTCCAGTTCGGCACCAACTGGGCGTATTACTCGCACTACGTCGGCGACATCTTCGGCGCGCCGCTGGCGATCGAAGGCCTGATGGCCTTCTTCCTCGAATCGACCTTCATCGGCCTGTTCTTCTTCGGCTGGGACCGCCTCAACAAGTGGCAGCACTTCATGGTGACGGTGCTGATGGCGGTGGGCTCCAACCTCTCGGCGCTGTGGATCCTGATCGCCAACGGCTGGATGCAGGACCCGATCGGCGCCGAGTTCTCCTTCGTCACCATGCGCATGGAGATGACCGACTTCTGGGCCATCGTCTTCAATCCGACGGCACAGGCCAAGTTCGTCCACACCGTGTCGGCCGGTTACGTCACCGCCTCGCTGTTCGTGCTCGGCATTTCCAGCTACTACCTCTTGAAGGGCCGCGACCTCGATTTCGCGCGCCGCTCCTTCCGCATCGCCGCCGGCTTCGGCTTCGCCTCGGCGCTGTCGGTGATCGTGCTGGGCGACGAGTCGGGCTATACCGTGAGCGAATCGCAACAGGCCAAGATGGCGGCGATCGAGGCGATGTGGGAAACCGAACCCGCGCCGGCCGCGTTCACCGTGTTCGCGCTGCCGAACGAGGCCGCCCAGCGCAACGATTACGAATTGCAGATTCCCTACGTGCTGGGACTGATCGGCACCCGCTCGCTCACCGAGACCCTGCCCGGCATCAAGGAAATCAAGGCCAGGAACCGCGAGCGCATCGAGAACGGCATCCAGGCTGTGGTCGCGCTGGAGAAACTGCGCAAGAACCACGGCGACGAGCTTGCGCGCGCGCAGTTCGAAGCGAGCAAGGCGGATCTCGGCTTCGGCCTGCTGCTGAAGAAGTACACGGTTGACGTTTCCCAGGCCACGCCTGCCATGATCCAGCAGGCGGTCGACGACACCATCCCGCGCGTTGCCCCGCTGTTCTGGAGTTTCCGTCTCATGGTGGCGCTCGGCTTCCTGTTCCTGGTGCTGTTCAGCTTCGCGTTGTTCTATTCGGTGAAGGGCAACTTCATCGAGAAGAAATGGCTGCTGCGCTGGGCGCTGTGGTTCATCCCGATGCCCTGGATCGCCGCCGAGCTCGGCTGGGTCGTCGCCGAATACGGCCGCCAGCCATGGACGATCTACGGCGTGCTGCCGACCCATATCTCGGTATCCAACCTCACCCCCGGCAACCTCTACGGCTCGCTCGCCGGCTTCGTCGGCTTCTACACCGCGCTGCTGATCGTCGAGATGTATTTGATGACGAAGTACGCGCGGCAGGGTCCGGCCAGCCTCGGTACCGGCAAATACCACGGCGAAAAGGCCACGGGCGGTGCACTGCCCGCAGGCGCTGCGGCTGACAAGATCTAAGGAGCGGACATGGACTACGAAACCCTCAAACTCGTATGGTGGCTGCTGGTCGGCGTGCTGCTGGTCGGATTCGCGATCATGGACGGCCATGACATGGGCATGGGCGTGCTCCTGCCCTTCGTCGGCAGGAACGACCTCGAGCGGCGTGCCCTCATCAACACCGTCGCCCCGCACTGGGACGGCAACCAGGTATGGTTCATCACCGCCGGCGGCGCGATCTTCGCCGCCTGGCCGCTGGTCTACGCCACCGCCTTCTCAGGCTTCTACTGGGCGATGATGGCGGCCTTGTGGGCGCTGTTCTTCCGTCCGGTCGGCTTCGACTACCGCTCCAAGATCCAGAACCCGACCTGGCGCAGCACCTGGGACTGGGGCCTGTTCATCGGCGGCGCGGTACCGCCGATCATTTTCGGCGTCGCCTTCGGCAACCTGCTGCAGGGCGTGCCCTTCCACTTCAACGACCTCATGATGTCGACCTATACCGGCAGCTTCTGGGCACTGCTCAACCCCTTCGCCCTGCTCGCAGGCGTGGTCAGTCTGGCGATGATCACCACCCAGGGCGCGAACTACCTGATGATGCGCACCGAGGGCGACCTCTATCGCCGCGTGCGCGGCGCCAGCCTGATCTTCGCCGCGCTGACCCTCGTGAGCTTCGCACTGGCCGGAGTGTGGGTTGCGCAGGGCATTGACGGCTACGTCATCACCAGTGCGGTCGATGCCAACGCGCTGCCCGACCCGCTCGCCAAGACGGTCGAGGTGTCGACCGGCGCGTGGATGCACAACTACACCCAGTACGCCTGGGCGATGTGGGTGCCGATCGTGGCCTTCGCCGCGCTCGCCGCAAGCATCCTGTTCTCGCGCCTGCACCAGGCCGGCGCGGCGTTCTGGTCGTCGTCGATCGCCAACGCCGGCATCATCGGCACCGCCGGGGTGTCGATGTTCCCCTTCATCATGCCCTCGTCGACCGATCCGCGCTCCAGCCTGACCGTATACGACGCCGTGTCCTCGCACCTCACGCTCGGCCTGATGCTCGGCGCCACGGTGATCTTCATGCCGCTGATCATTTTCTACACCTCGTGGGCCTACAAGGTGATGTGGGGCAAGGTGACGACCGAATACATCGCCGCCAACGACAAGTCCGTCTATTGAAACCGCGCAACGGGAAACATGCCATGCTGGATGTCTGTTGCTACGCCCTGCCGCTGATGCTGTGCCTGACCGGCGCGCAAGCCGCCACGCTCACCCTCACCATCGACGGCGCCCAACCCGGCGGCGGCCCGCTCACCGTGCTGCTGTTCGATCGCGCCGAGGGTTTCCCCAGGGAAGCGCACGCCGCCCGGCGCCACGTCCTGCCGGCGGGCCAGTCCACGCTTGTGCTCGACGATCTCAAGCCGGGTCAGTACGCCGTGCTGGCCTATCACGACGAGGACGGCAACGGCGAACTCAACCGCTTCCTCGGCATGATCCCGACGGAGGGCTGGGGCCTGTCCAACAACCCGGCAATCAGCGGCAAACCCGCCTTCAAGGACGCAGCGGTGTCGCTTCCGGAAGCCGGTGCCGCCGTCACCCTGCAACTGAATTACTGAAAGGAACCGCCATGTGGTATTTCGCCTGGATACTCGGAGTCACCATGGCCGTGCTGCTCGCCTCGATCAGCGCGATGATGTGCGATGCCAGGGAATGCGCGCTCGACGAGGCGCGCAAAAAGACCGTGGACGACGCCATGCGGCAGGGCTGACCCCTTCGCGATGAATCGAGCCTGCATCCCGCAGGCCAGCCGGTCTTTTATCCTTCATCACAGGGGTTCGCCATGAGCACGCCACATATCGTCATCCTCGGCTCGGGATTCGCCGCGCTCACCGCCGTGCGCGAACTGCGCAAGCGCAACAAGCAGGCCCGCGTCACGCTCGTCGCCCCCAAGCCCGAGCTGACGTACTACCCCAGCCTCATCTGGGTGCCCGCAGGCCTGCGGCGCGGCGCCGAACTCGCCATCGATGTGGCGGGCTTCCTCGCCGAGCACGATGTCGCCTACCACGCCGGCCGCGTCACCGGCCTCGCCGATGGCGGTCGCACCGTGCTGACCGACCACGGCACGATCGCCAACGATGCGCTGCTGATCGCCAGCGGCGGGCGTTTCCTCAAGTCCCTGCCCGGAATCGAACACGCGCTGACGATCTGCGAAGGCGCGCCCGCCGCCGAGGCAATCCGCGAGCGGTTGGCGAAACTGGACGGCGGCACGATTGCTTTTGGTTTCGGTACCAATCCGAAAGAACAGGGCGCGATGCGCGGCGGGCCGATGTTCGAACTGCTGTTCGGCATCGACACCTTGTTGCGGAGACAAGGCCGGCGCGAGCGCTTCAAGCTGGTGTTCTTCAACGCCGCCAAGGAACCGGGCAAGCGACTCGGCGACAGGGCGGTGGCCGGCCTGCTGCGCGAGATGGCCAAGCGCGGCATCGACACCCACCTCGGCCACAAACTGCTCGGATTCGAAGCCGACAAGGTCAAGACCGAAGGCGGCGACGTGCCAGCCGACCTCATCCTCTTCATGCCCGGCATGACGGGTCCTGCCTGGGCGAATGAAGCCGGCCTGCCGCTGTCGGACGGCGGCTTCTTCCAGGCCGACGCGCACTGCCGGGTGGCCGGTGCCGACAAGGTGTATGTGGCCGGCGACTCCGGCAGCTATCCCGGCCCCGACTGGCTTCCCAAGCAGGCGCACATCGCCGACCTGCAGGCGAAGACCGCCGCCGAGAATCTGCTGCGCGCACTCGGCGGCCAGCCGCCCACGGCACGCTTCAAGGTCGAACTCATCTGCATCGTCGACACGCTCGACCGCGGCATCCTGGTGTATCGCGACGAGAAGCGTGCGCTGATCCTGCCGCCCTGCCGGCTCATGCACTGGGCCAAGCGCTTCTTCGAATGGCAGTACCTGCGGCCCTACCGCAAGGGCAGCCCCACATGAGCGCCATGCTCGACAGCGGCTGGGCCCGAGGCATTTCGCTGCTGGCCGCGCTGACGCTGATGCTGCTCGTGACGCTGCTGCCGCGCGGCCTGACCGCCGAAGACGGCAGCGCAATCAGTCACGGCGTGCTCGCGCTCATCATGTGGGGCATGTCGGCCGGCTTCGTGCACGGGGTGGGCTTCGTGCCCCGCAACCGCATCCTGCGCGTACTGCTCGGCCCCGTGGTCGCATGGCTGCTAATGGCCGTGGGGCTCATTTTCTATGTCCAGTATTTTGCGAGGTGACGCCATGCAATCGATTCATCAACCCCAACTCTCCCCATACACCCGGATCGGCGGCGACGCCGGCATCCGCAAACTGGTCGACCGTTTCTACGAACTGATGGACGAACTGCCCGAGGCCTATGCCGCGCGCAAGATCCACCCGGCCGACCTCACCGAATCCGGAAACAAGCTGTTCGATTTTCTCTCCGGCTGGCTGGGCGGGCCGCAGCGCTATATCGAAAAGCACGGCCACCCCATGCTGCGGCGACGCCACTTTCCCTACGCGATTGGCCCCCAGGAACGCGACGAGTGGCTGCTGTGCATGCGACTGGCGCTGGAGGAAACGGTAGCGGATATTCCCTTGCGGGTGGCTTTGTACACGCAGTTCGCCCAACTGGGCGAGCACATGCGCAACCGCGGCGGCGATACGCATGTCTGCGAACACGCATAAGCGCTCAATACTGCCTATAGTTGACTATCCGGAAAACACTTGAGGCATGCCTCTCAAATCATGGAGCGCCTCAATGCACCTGATTGGAACTATCCATTTCACAGGCCCCGCCCATAACCGTAAAGTGCAAAGCATTAGCAAATGCTAATAAACAATCCAACCAGACAAAAGGAAACAATCATGTCCGAAGTCACCCCCTGCCGCGCACTGCCCCAGATCAATGCCCCCGCCCCGAACTTCGAAGCCAAGACCACGCACGGGGTCAAGAAACTGGCCGATTACAAGGGTCGCTGGCTGGTGCTGTTCTCCCACCCGGCCGACTTCACGCCGGTGTGCACCACCGAGTTCATCGCGTTTGCCAAGCACCATCCGGAATTCCAGAAACTCAATTGCGACCTGCTCGGCCTGTCGATCGACAGCTACTACTCGCACGTCGCCTGGGTGCGCAACATCAAGGAGAAGTTCGGGGTGGAGATCCCCTTCCCCATCATCGAAGACCTCTCGATGAAAGTCGCCAATGACTACGGCATGATCCATCCCGGCGCAGCCGACACCTCTGCGGTGCGCGCCACCTTCATCATTGACGACAAAGGTATCCTGCGCGCCATGGTCTACTATCCGATGACCAATGGCCGCTCGATCCCTGAGTTCCTGCGCCTGGTCACCGCGCTGCAGACCGCGGACAAGAACAAGGTCGCCACACCGGAAGGCTGGCAGCCCGGCGACAAGGTCATCGTGCCGACGCCTCAGGATGTCGATGCGGCCGAAAAGCGCATGAGCGAAGGCTACGAGTGCACCGACTGGTACTTCTGCCAGAAGTCGCTGTAATCGCGGCCGCTGAAGCCCGCCCCTGTTGGGGCGGGCTTTTTACTTTTGGACATTCGATTCAATCTGCATCGACCGAACAGCCGTAAAAAACATGCTCCTGGCCATCGTATTCGCCCTGCTCGGCAGCGCCGGTGCCCTCATCGGTGCCGCCCTGCTGCTGCGTTTCCCCGACGCGGTCCGCACCCGCCTGCTGCCCTGCCTGGTCGCCTACGCCACCGGAACGCTGCTGGGCGCGGCCTTTCTCGGCATGATCCCCAAGGCGCTGGAACAGGTGCCGCCGCTCGCCATTTCCGGCACGGTGCTGGCCGGCATCGTGCTCTTCTTCGTACTGGAAAAACTGGTGCTGTGGCGGCACTGCCACGACCGCGACTGTACGGTGCACGGTCAGCAAGGCGGCAAGCTGATCCTGCTGGGTGATGCCTTCCACAATTTCGTCGACGGCGTGGTCATCGCAGCGGCCTTTCTTATTTCCATCCCGGTGGGCATTGCCACCGCCCTGGCGGTCATCGCTCACGAAATCCCGCAGGAACTCGGTGACTTCGCCGTCCTGCTGGCGAGCGGTTTCAACAAGGCCAGGGCCTTCACCTACAACCTGCTGTCCTCGCTCGCCACCCTGCCCGGTGTGCTGCTGGGCTGGTTCTGGCTGGACGAGATGCGCCAAGCCATCCCCTACATCCTCGCCCTGTCGGCCGCGAGTTTCATCTACATTGCAGTAGCGGATCTTGTGCCCGGACTTCACAAACGCACCGGCGCCAAAGCCACCCTGCTGCAACTGATTCTGATGCTGGCAGGCATCGCCACCATCGCCCTGTTCCGACTCAGCCATTAGGAGACGCCATGACCAGCGCCCACGAAAAAGGCGGCGGCAGCTTCCACGGCATCAAGCTGCTGCTATGCGAGAACCCGCTTCCGCCGATCGACGAGTGAATCGCCCCGGCTTTCCTAGACACTTTCGAGCCGGTTGAAATACTGCTTCTCGAACTCTACCGGAGCGAGGCCGTTTGTATAACTGTGCCGGCGCTTCGGGTTGTAGAACATCTCGATGTAAT
>JAJZPG010000019.1 GCA_021811235.1 Pseudomonadota bacterium
TTCAACGTCGTGCCCGGCGGCAAGGAGGCGGTCGACGCGTTGCTGCACCATCCCGGCGTCGGCGCCGTCTCCTTCGTCGGCTCCACCCCGGTGGCGCAATACGTCTATGAGACCGCGGCACGCCACGGCAAGCGGGTGCAGGCGCTGGGCGGCGCCAAGAACCACGCCGTGGTGATGCCCGACGCCGACATGGACTTCACCGCCGACGCGCTGGTCGGCGCCGCCTACGGCTCGGCCGGCGAGCGCTGCATGGCGATCTCGACCGTGGTGGCGGTGGGCGAGGCGGGCGATCGCCTGCTGCCGCTCTTGAAGGAGAAGGCGACGCACATCCGGGTCGGGCGCGGCGACGCGGAGGAGGTCGGCATGGGCCCGGTGATCTCGGCCCCGCATCGCGACCGCATCGTGTCCTTGATCGACAGCGGCGTGGCTCAAGGCGCCGAGCTGGTGCTCGACGGCCGTGGCATCCGGGTACCGGGCGGCGAGCACGGCTTCTTCGTCGGCCCCACGCTGTTCGACCGGGTGACGCCGCAGATGGACATCTACAAGGAAGAGATATTCGGCCCGGTGCTGATCGTGCTGCGGGCCGACAGCTACGAGGCGGCGGTGAAGCTCGTCAACGCCAACCCCTACGGCAACGGCACCGCCATCTTCACCGGTTCGGGCCACTGGGCGCGCCGCTTCGAGAACGAGATCGAGGTCGGCATGGTCGGCGTCAACGTGCCGATCCCGGTGCCGATGGCCTTCTTCTCCTTCGGCGGCTGGAAGGCCTCGCTGTTCGGCGACCTCCACATGCACGGCATGGAGGGCGTGGCCTTCTACACCCGCACCAAGGTCGTCACCAGCCGCTGGCCGGCGCCGGCCGAACGCATGGGCAATACGCTGGCGATGCCCACCCTGGGCTGATCCGTCTGGTGCCGGGCGGCTGAATCGGCCCGGCGCATGGGTTACACTCGCCCAAAAGGGAGGCATTCCCAACGGTTTCCGATCGCGCCGGTCGGACCACGATGATCAATTCGAGCAACACGAGCACACCCAAGGCATGACCGAACCCGCAAGCAAACCCTGTCCATTCTGCATACTCGACCCGCATCGCATCGTCGCCGAAGATGAACTCGCCGTGGCCTACCGCGACGGCTTCCCCGTCTCGCTCGGCCACACCGTCATCATCCCGCGCCGCCACTTCGCCACTCTGTTCGAAGCCACCGAGGCCGAGCACCTGGCGCTGTTCAGAATGCTGGCGCAGGCCAAGGACACCCTCGACCGCCATCACCAGCCCGACGGCTACAACATCGGCATCAACCACGGCCAGGCCGGGGGGCAGAGCGTGCCGCACCTGCATATCCACCTCATCCCGCGCTACCGCGGCGACAAGGAGGACCCGCGCGGCGGCGTCCGTTGGGTGCTGCCGGACAAGGCGAAATACTGGGCCTGATCCCTTGATCATCGCGCCTGCTTGCATCGGACAGGCGAGCGGAGACGCTGTCTTCCGAGGCTTGGCAGCTCTATGGCAGCGCTTGAACCGAATACGCGGCCTGCCCGGATGCGGGCAATTCACATCGTCAGGGCCCGGTTCGGGCAGGCTGGTCTATAACAATCAACACGCCAGATGACTACAGGCTGCCCTTCGCTCCATCGCTGGCGCAGGGAACGAGGGCATTCTTCAACCGTCGTGCCGGAAATCCAGGGAGGGAACCCATGTTCATGATCGACTACAAGGAATTGAGCTGGCAGTACTGGTTCGTCACCGCGTGCCTGCTCACCGCGGGCGTGGCGGGATACCCGATCGGATTCTCGCTCGCCATCGTGCTCACCGTGGTCCAGCTGATCCACTTCACCCTGCGGGAAGGCAGCATCGCCGCCTTCCCGGTCCAGGTCCGCTTCTGGTACCTCGTGCTGCTTCTCGTCGCGTTCCCGGAACCGATGCGGATCATCTACTGGATCCCCACCGTGGGAACGTGGGCGCAGCTGATCTTCGGCTACTGCACCATGGCGCGCTGCGTCTCGCTGCTGCCGTGGAACCGCAAGGAAGCCTTCACGGCCGAATTGGTGACGCGGACCTTCTTCTCGCGCCCGGTGCGCGGCAACATCCTGCAGGGGCTGCCGCCCAAGACGGAGTGCGACTCGCAGCGCGCTTCGGTCTGATCCGGCTGGAAATGAAAAAGGCCCGCATTGCTGCGGGCCTTTTTGTGCCTGCCTCTCCGACCTGGCTCGCGCCAGGAACCGGCAAACCGCTTTTTCATCAAGAGCCCGTCGTAAGGATTGAAGGGATCTGTAAATGGCGAACCGGGATTGCCAGTGACGCTTCAGAGGCGCTCACTTATTGGATGGGCGTAATCGAGGGTTTGGGTGGGACGACCGGCTGGATGTCAGGCAGGATCGACATCGGGGCCCGTTGCACTAGAACTGACGAAATCAACCGCCCTCCCAAGCTCTTCTCGCCGAACAAGGTCTCGGCTTCAGCCTCATTCGTGTCCACCGGCACGTCGAGCATCGTCCCCTTGATCAAGCCCAGTCTCACAGGCCAATCGTTCTCGTACGCCCGAAGCAAGGTCTCGAACATGGCACGATTGCTTTCGATGCAGGCCGACTTGTCCAGCATGACCAAACCGAAAATCCCCGCGTGTCCTTCCAATTCCACAAAAACCTGGGCGCGGGTGAGCGTCCCAAACTGAGGGACGCCCCCTGGAATGGGAAATTGGGTCGCGGTGTGGGGCGTTCCCTCCGCGCCGGCAGGATCGGTAACTCTGAGCTTGAGAATCCTGCCGCTCACCTGTTCCGAGGAAATCCGGTAACGCGTATTGAAAGTAAAGGTTTTTCGGGGGGTGACGACGCGGGCCTGGAACCTGGAGCTGTTGATTCTCGTCGCCCCCACCCCGAATTTCTGGAAAACCTCTTCATTGGACAAACATACATGGTCCGCCTTCGCGGGGCTGCCCGCTAGCAGTAGCAGGGCAACCAGGGTGGCCCCTAAAGCAATTTGACGCATATCCATCTCCCTTCAGTGTTGTACAAAGAAGCACGATCACGTGAGTGCCAGTCCGCTTGTTCGTCAAAACCAGAAACGGGAACGCGGCACCGATAACAACTTAGGACAACCGTCGGAAGTCAGATATACAACTTTAGTTGTAGTGGTGAGGGGGAACTGGATACTTGGCATGGGGTGCTGATTTACCCGGTATCGGCAATTGCGCTACCATATGACCAACGTAATGACTAACTGGAGGGGCGTGTGAGCACCGTTACACTGGCAGAAGCCAAGACCCACCTAAGCCACCTCCTGGACCAGGTGGAAGCGGGGGAGGAAGTGGTCATCACGCGTCGCGGACAGCCAATCGCCCGTATCTCCCCGATCGAGAAACCCAAGCACCCCGTCAAATCCCTCGCCGAGTTTCGCAGCCGCATGCCCGGCTGGCGCAAGTCCAGCACCGAACTGCTGCGCGAAATGCACGACGAGGGGCTTTGATGCTCTACTTCGACACCAGCTTTCTGGCCCCGCTCGTCCTCGAAGAAGCCACCAGCGTGAAAATCGAGGCTTTCTTCGCCAGGCTTGCGGCGGGCGAGTTGTATGTCAGCCACTGGATCCGGGTCGAGTTTTCCAGCCTGATCGCCCGCGAAGTCCGAATGGGCGGACTTGCGGAGTCCGATGCACTGCTGGCCATTGGTCAGTTCGACGAATTGGTGGCTGAGTCATTCCAAATCCTGGTTCCCGGTGTTGCGGACTACGAACTCGCCAAGGAGTACATCCAGCACTTTGCCACCAAGCTTCGGGCGGGCGATGCGCTGCACCTGGCCATCGCCCACAACAACGGCGCAAAGACCCTCTACACCCTGGACGAGGGCCTCTTGCACGCGGCCAAACTCATGAAGGTTCACGCGAGTCGAGGAATCAAAACCTAGGTAGGGCGTCGCGGCGGGTCGTGAATGTCTTGACGAGAGCGGAGGTGGAGTAGCCCTTGCGGCGGACGCGGGCCTGAAACTGGCCTTTTCCACGTTTGATTACTGACGCCAGTCTTGCACCTCATTTACGATGAGAGGCACAAAAATGGAGCAAAGGGCACTAAGGAAAAAGGGGATTCCGGCTGGAACCCCCTTTGTATCTGGCTCCCCGACCTGGGCTCGAACCAGGGACCTGCGGATTAACAGTCCGTCGCTCTACCGACTGAGCTATCGGGGAATTGGAAGCGCGCATTCTAGAGAGGGCGGGCGTTCCGGTCAACCCTTATCCGTCACTTTCCACCTGCAATTCGGGCACATGGCTGAAGGCGATGCGCATGGGCGCGGCGCCGCGCCCATGGTGGGCACCGCCGAAATACAGGGTGTTGGGACCGTAGCGCTGGTTGATCTGGTCGAGCACGCTGTTGAGGGGTTCGTGCCGGTCGCCGGGGTCGAAGAGATCGCGCGTGACCTGGCTGTGTTCGATGAGGTCGGCGAGGACGACGCCGACCTTGAGGATGGGGCCGGGGTCGGGCGGACGGCGCTGCCACAGTTCGGCGAGCACGGGGTTGAACTTGAGGGTGTCGGCGTGCGGCGCGAAGCGCGCCTGGTCGGCCCAGCGGGTGTGGCCGGCGCCGGTGCGGATGTAGCTGAGGTGCAGGCCGAGGCTGCCGGCGCAGTAGCCGTAGTGGCGCAACCGCATGGCGGCCTTGTGCAGCAGGCGGTAGAGCACGGCGAGCGCGTTGTCCGGGTCGCGCAGCTCGGGGGCGAGGACGTGCGAATGGCCGACGCTGGAGCGCTGGGTGGGGGCAGTGGCGACGACCTCGCCGCGCAGCTTGGCGTAGTAGCGCTCGCCCTCGACGCCGTTCCAGGCGCGGCGCAGCGTGTCCTTGCTGGCGTTGCAGAGTTGCTCGACGGTGTGGATGCCGAGCTGGTTGAGGCGCTGTTCCATGGCGCGGCCGATGCCGTTGAGTGCGCCGAGCTTGAGGCCATACAGCTTCTGCGGCAGCTCTTCCTGGCGGATGACGACGAGGCCATTCGGCTTCTGCATGTTCGACGCGGTCTTGGCGAGGAAGCGGTTGGGGGCGATGCCGACCGAGCTGTGCAGCACCTCGCCGACCTGGTCGTAGATGGCCTGCTTGATCTGCTGGCCGAGCCTGACGGCGTTGGCTTCGTCGCGGTCGCGGCCCATCAGCTCGCAGGCCATTTCGTCGATCGAGAGCACTTCGCCGACCGGGGTGCACGACTCGACGGCGGCGACGATGCGGTGGTGGATCTCGACGTAGGTGGATGGCCGCGCCTGCACGAAGACGATGTCGCGGCACAGCTTCTTCGCCTGCCACACCGGGGTGCCGGTCTTGATACCGAAGCGCTTGGCGTCGATGCTGGCGGCGATGCAGCAGGTGGTGTCGGCCATCACCGGCAGCACGCCGACCGGGCGCCCGCGCAGTTCTGGCCGCAGTTGCTGTTCGACCGAGGCGAAGAAGGAATTGAGATCGACGTAAAGCGAGTGCAGGGCCATGGCGTGCTCTGGAGGAACACTGAATCGTCACCCTGGAAGAAGCCGGGGCTCAGTGCCAATTAAGACAACACTGAGCAAGTCCTTCGACAAGCTCAGGACGAACGGCAGGTTGTTGATTCCGTTCGTGTGAGCTGTCGAACGCTCTCCTGAGCCAGGGTGACGACTGATGTCATCTAATACTGTACATGCATACAGTATAGTCGATCCTCAACCCGGGTTCGCCAGATTCATCCGCTCCAGCCGCTGGCACAGCGTGTCGATGATGCGGCGCGACAGCGGGGCGGAATGGCGCATCAGCTCTTCCAGAATGGCCGGCGGCAGCGCCAGCACGGTGATCTCGCCATCGGCGACGACCGAGGCGGTGCGTGTCTCGTTCAGCAGGTAGGCCATTTCGCCGAACAGCTGGCCTTCGCCCAGTTCGCCCAGGCGGCGGCGTCCGCTGTCGCTGTTCTTGTATACCCCGGCGCGCCCGGCGTAGAGGAAATAGGCGGTTTTCGAGTCGTCGCCTTCCTCGATCAGCACGTGGCCGGTCGGATGCACCTGGCCGTATTTCTCCAGCAGGCGGTGGGTGTCGCCGAAGACGTAGCCTTCGAGTTTGCTGGCGCCTTCGCCACTGCCGCCGAGGAAGAGCTTTTCCAGCGCGGTGACGTCGGCCTTGCCGTAGGCATACAGCGCCTGCGCCCACAGATACAGCAGCAGGAAGGCGAAGTAGCCGCCGATCAGTACGAACACCACGCCGCCGAGCGCGCCGTACAGGCTGTGGTAGTTCTCCAGCTTGAAGAAGGCGCCGAACAGCACGAGCAGCAGGGCTAGGCTCACGGTGGCGGCAAGCGCGAACACGGCGGCGTCGCGCGCGCGCGGATGCTGGCGCGGCAGCCGCCAGTAGGCGGCGAACAGCAGCGCCCACACCATGGCGAAGCCGAACAGCGAGTTGAGCGCCTGCAGCACCTGCGCGTTGCCGGTGCCGATGAAATCGTTCTGCGCCAGGAAGCTCAGTATGGTCTGCGCCAGCGCGGCCAGCCCCATCAACAGGAACAGCACCGGCAGGATGATGAACGGCAGCACCCACGACACGACTACGTTGCGCCTGGTCTGCTCGGGGAAGATGATCTTGAATGCGCCGTGCACCGCGTTGACCAGCCCGCGCGACGACAGCAGCAGGGTGACGAGGCCGACGCCACCGGCGGCGAGCCGGGTCTGCTGCGGGATGAAGCCGAGCGCGGTGAGGCTTTCCAACTGCAGCTGGTCGTAGAGCGCGGCCATCAGGATGGTGGCAGGCACCGAGTTCTCGGCGATGCGGCCCAGCAGCTGCATGGCGTAGCTCAGCAGCAGCAGCAGCGGGGTGGCGGAGAGCAGGAAGTAGAACGCCGTTGCCGCGGCGTGGTTGGTGAGGCCGTTCTGGCTGAACAGGCGCCAGGTGGTGTAGGCGAGCTGCAGCAGCCAGGAGAGCGAGCCGCGCGGGGGGGGCAGGGCGGGGGGGCGCATGCGGGTATTTTACGGCCAGCCCGGGGGATCTTCGACGTGCAGCCCTTCGACAGGCTCAGGGCGAATGGGGCTGGGATGAGGGGGCCTGGTTGGGGATCTTCGACGGGCAAGCCTTCGACAGGCCCAGGGCGAACGGCTTGGGATGGGAGGACAGGTTGGTAGAGCGCAGAGCGCGCTGGAACAGCCTGCGGCTGGGTGTGGCGTTCAGTCCGTTCGTGGTGAGCCTGTCGAACCCCATCCTGCATCCATGGGCACAGGATGCCCGTTCCTCCAAGGGACGCCATGCGCGCCTGTTGTCGTTCCGGAACCCTGCCCGGTTTAAGACCTGGGCACCGGCACTTGTGTTCTCAGGGTATCCGCCGGTGTGGCGGACGCTCAGGCCAGCGCGGCGGCGATGCGCTTGAGCGCTTTTTCCAGGTTGGCCTGCGAGGTGGCGAACGACAGGCGGATGTAGCCCTCGGCGCCGAAGGCCGAGCCCGGGACCACGGCGACGTCGGCGGATTCCAGCAGGTATTCGGAGAAGGCGATGTCGGTGCCTTCCTCGATGACGTCGCGCGCCAGCAGGTTCTGGATCGCCGGGCGCACGTCGGGGAAGGCATAGAAGGCGCCGCCGCTGTCGACGCACTTGAAGCCGGGGATGGCGTTGAGCGCATCGACGACGTAGCGGTGGCGCGTCTTGAAGGCGTCGAGCATCGGGGTGATGCAGCCCTGGTCGCCGTTCAACGCGGCCTCGGCGGCCACCTGCGAGATCGAGGTGGGGTTGGAGGTCGACTGCGACTGCACGTTGGTCATCGCGCGCAGGATGGCTTCCGGGCCGGCGGCGTAGCCGATGCGCCAGCCGGTCATCGAATACGCCTTCGACACGCCGTTCAGCACCAGGGTGCGGTCGTAGAGGTCGGGGCAGACGTTGAGGATGTTGACGAAGGGCACGTCGTCCAGGCGGATGTGCTCGTACATGTCGTCGCTGGCGATCAGCACCTGCGGGTGTTTGCGCAGCACCTCGCCCAGCGCGGCCAGTTCGTCCTTCGTGTACACCGCGCCGGTCGGGTTGGACGGGCTGTTGATGACGAAGAGCCGCGTCTTCGGGGTGATCGCCGTTTCGAGCTGCGCCGGGGTGATCTTGAAGCCCTGTTCGATGCCGGCCTCGACGATCACCGGCTTGCCGTCGGCGAGGATGACGATGTCGGGATACGACACCCAGTACGGGGCGGGGATGATGACCTCGTCGCCGGGGTTGACCACCGCCTGCACCAGGTTGAAGAAGCTCTGCTTGCCGCCGCACGACACCAGGATCTGCTTGGGCGTGTAGTCGAGGCCGTTGTCGCGCTTGAACTTGGCGATGATCGCCGCCTTCAGGCCGGGGGTGCCGTCGACCGCGGTGTATTTGGTGAAACCCTTGTTGATCGCCTCGATCGCCGCATCCTTGATGTGCTGCGGGGTGTCGAAGTCGGGCTCGCCGGCGCCGAGGCCGACGATGTCGCGGCCGGACGCCTTGAGCGCGGCGGCGCGGGCGGTGACGGCCAGGGTGGGCGAGGGCTTGATGGCCTGTACGCGGCGGGAGAGTTCCACTATGGTTCCTTCATGCACCCGTCGAGACGGAGTGCTACTATCGACAAGTTTTAGCCGCGCGATTTTACCTGTGTTCGTCACCTTCCCCAATAGCCCGTTCCGTCTGTTCCAGCCGTTCCCGCCGGCCGGCGACCAGCCGACCGCGATCGCCCAGCTGGTCGAGGGGATCGAGGACGGGCTTTCGTTCCAGACGCTGCTCGGGGTGACCGGCTCCGGCAAGACCTACACCATGGCCAACGTCATCGCCCGCACCGGGCGCCCGGCGCTGATCATGGCGCCGAATAAGACGCTGGCGGCGCAGCTGTATTCCGAAATGCGCGAGTTCTTCCCGGAAAACGCGGTCGAGTATTTCGTCTCCTACTACGACTACTACCAGCCCGAGGCCTACGTGCCGGCGCGCGATTTATTTATTGAAAAAGACTCCAGTATCAACGAGCACATCGAGCAGATGCGGCTCTCCGCGACCAAGTCGCTGCTGGAGCGGCGCGACACCGTGATCGTCTGCACCGTGTCGGCGATCTACGGTATCGGCGACCCGTCCGACTACCACAGCATGATCCTGCTCTTGCGCCAGAACGAGAAGATGACCCAGCGCGACGTCATCGCGCGGCTGACGCAGATGCAGTACGACCGCAACGACATCGAATTCAAGCGCGGGGTGTTCCGCGTGCGCGGCGACGTCATCGACATCTTCCCGGCGGAACACGCCGAGACCGCGATCCGCGTCGAGCTGTTCGACGACGTGGTCGAGACCCTGCATCTGTTCGACCCGCTGACCGGGCAGATCCTGTCCAAGGTGGCGCGCTTCACCGTGTTCCCGTCCAGCCACTACGTGACGCCGCGCGAGACCACGCTGCGCGCCATCGAGCAGATCAAGGTCGAGTTGCGCGAGCGGCTGGAGTGGTACTACGCCAACAACAAGCTGGTCGAGGCGCAGCGGCTGGAGCAGCGCACCCGCTTCGATCTGGAGATGATGGTCGAGCTGGGCTTCTGCAAGGGCATCGAGAACTACTCGCGCCACCTGTCCGGGCGCCAGCCGGGCGAGCCGCCGCCGACGCTGATCGATTACTTGGCGAAGGACGCGCTGATGTTCATGGACGAGTCGCACGTCACCGTGACCCAGGTCGGCGGCATGTACAAGGGCGACCGCTCGCGCAAGGAAAATCTGGTCGACTATGGTTTCAGATTGCCGTCGGCGCTCGACAACCGCCCGCTCAAGTTCGAGGAATTCGAGGGCCTGATGCCGCAGACCGTGTTCGTCTCGGCGACCCCGGCCAAGTACGAGGCCGAGCACTCCGGTCAGGTGGTCGAGCAGGTGGTGCGTCCGACCGGGCTGGTCGATCCCGTGGTCGAGGTACGCCCGGTGGCGACCCAGGTCGACGACCTGATGAGCGAAGCACGAAAGCGCATCGAAGTCGGCGAGCGCGTGCTGGTCACCACGCTGACCAAGCGCATGGCCGAGGACCTCACCGACTACCTCGCCGAACACGGCATCAAGGTGCGCTACCTGCATTCGGACATCGACACCGTCGAGCGCGTCGAGATCATCCGGGATTTGAGATTGGGCGAGTTCGACGTGCTGGTCGGCATCAACCTGCTGCGCGAGGGCCTCGACATCCCCGAGGTGTCATTGGTCGCCATCCTCGACGCCGACAAGGAGGGCTTCCTGCGCTCCGAGCGCTCGCTGATCCAGACCATCGGCCGTGCCGCGCGCCACCTGCACGGCACCGCGATCCTCTACGCCGACCGCATCACCGATTCGATGAAGCGCGCGATGGACGAGACCGAGCGTCGCCGCAACAAGCAGATCGCCTTCAACACCGAGCACGGCATCGTCCCGCGCGGCGTGGTCAAGCGCATCAAGGACATCATCGACGGCGTCTACGACGCCGACGCCACCCGCCAGGAGCTCAAGGCGGCGCAGACCGCCGCGGAGTACAAGGTCATGGATGAAAAGTCCCTGACCAAGAAGGTGAAGAAAATCGAGAAGGAGATGCAGGACGCGGCGAAGAACCTGGAGTTCGAAAAGGCTGCCGTGCTGCGCGATCAGCTGAAGGAGCTGAAGGCGCTGCTGTTCGGGGTGGAGGAGCGGGAGTAGGCGCGCTTTACGTGCGGCGCGGCGGCCGTCTGAATTGCCGCTCTCGCCCGATATTGTGATTGGCCCTCCCCGCAAAACTTCTGCACAATGCCGCTTTTGCATCACGGGAGTCCCCCATGGCTTCGGGACAAATCCACATCGCCATCCTGAACCCCGGCGTCGAGATCACGCCGCTGCGACTGCGCGGCTGGCTGCAGAAGGAGGCGGCGGCGATCAACAAGCGCGCCAACCCGGGCGACGGGGCGATTCTGCGGCTGTTTCTCACCAAGCAGCTGCGCTACGGCCTACCCGCGAAGAAGCTCGACGCGATCCTGCAGGCGCTGACCGAAAAATATCCGGCGATCCTGCGCATCGAAACGCAGCTGGTCGAGGCGCCGCTGACGCCGGAGGAAATGGCGGAACAGACCCGCATCGCGAATGTCCATGTGGAGAAGTTCCGGCAGCGGGCGGAGGAATACGCGAAGCGCAAGCAGGCCGAGGCGCTGGAGAACGCGCGGCCCGCGCCCATCCAGTGGCACACGCTCAAGAGCGCGCTGGATTGAGTGGGGCGGAGTCCGATTGGATTGCATTAAACCGGAATACAGCCGTTATTGACTGAAGAATGCGGTCTTTTTTATTGTTTAAGTTGTTGGAATAAATGAATAAAGTCGCTGTGCTCATGGTCTGCATGGGCAATATCTGCCGCTCGCCGATGGCGGAAGGCATGTTCCGCAAGGCGGTGCGCGAGGCGGGATTGGAAAGCCGGGTCGAGATCGATTCGGCGGGTACCCACGCCTATCACATCGGTTCGCCGCCCGACCCGCGCGCGCAGCAGGCGATCCGCCAGCGCGGCGAGGACATCAGCGACCTGCGCGGGCGCAAGGTCACTGACGCCGATTTCGAGCGCTTCGACTACATCCTGGTGATGGACGGCGACAACTACGACCGCCTGATCGCGCGCGCGCCGGCGCACCATCACGGCAAGATCCGCCGCCTGCTGTCGTTCAGCCGCAAGTACCCGAACCTCGACGTGGTCGACCCGTATTACGGCGGCACCCAGGGCTTCGAGGAAAATCTCGACATGATCGAGGACGCGGTGCAGGGCCTGATCCGCGAGATCACCGGCGAGTCGAAGGTGAAGATGCGCACGGGCAGATGAGCGCCTGACCCCGACCCAACAAAACGGAAAGGGCCGCATCGAGCGGCCCTTTCCGTTGCAGCGCAGACAGACGCTTATTTCGTCTGCGTTTCCACCTGCACCAGGGGCTCCTGGGGCGGCGTCATCTGCGGGCGCGGGCGCCGGCGGGTGGGGTGGGGGGCGGCAGCGGCCGGCGCCGGTGTTTCGGCAACGCTCGTGACCGGCGCGGTGGTTTCCACCTGCATCAGGCTGACCGGTTCGGCTTCGGCCTTGACTGCGGGGCGACGGCGGCGGCGTGGACGGGACGATTCGCCGCTGTCGGTCGTGCCGGCAGCGGTGGCGGACTGGGTTTCCACCTGCTGCAGGTCGGCCTTGCTGCTTGCCAGGCCGGCCAGGATCTCGGCGGGCGACGCGGTCACCGCACCGGGCAGCGAAGCAGCGGCTGCCGGGGTCGCGTCCAGTTCGAGTGCCTGCTGTGCCGGCGCAATGGCTGCAGCGGCTGCGACAGGCGCGGCTCGCAGCGGACGCGCGATCTCGATGACCGCACGGTAGCCGGCGGTCTCGATGATGGCGTGCGGCGTGGCCGAGCCGTTGGCGCCCGCTTCCGGACGGCCTTCGCCACGTCCGCGGCGCCCGCGTCCGCGGCGGTTGCGGCCTTCGCGCTTGTCCTCGCCGGCAGCTTCGCGCGGGGCTTCTGCGGTTTCGGATGCGCGCGGTGCGGCTTCGGCCTCGGGACGCGGTTGCTTGGGCTGGCGCGGCGGGCGTGGCTGCTTGGGCTGTTGCTCGCCACGGGGTTCACGTGCCTCGCGGGCTTCGGCCGGACGGGCTTCGGGCTGGCGCGCTTCGCCGTTGCGGCTCTCGCCGCGACCTTCGCCGCGGCCGCGACGCTGGCCCGGTTTGCGCTCGCGCTCGCGGCGCTCGCCGGTGCGTTCGGGACGTGCGATGGCGGGCACGACCTCGGCTACCGGCGCCGCTTCGGCAGGGGTTTCCTCGCCGCGCTTCTTGAACCAGCCGAAGATGCGGTCGAACAGACCGCCCTGCTGCGTCGGCTGCTCGGCCGGCACGACGACCGCGCGCGCGGCCGGGGCCGGTTGCGGTGGCGGCGCGATCGACTTGACTGCGGCTTCCTGGCGCGCCGGTGCGGCGGCGGTCGCGGTCTGGTAGACGGCTTCGGTTTCCGGCACGGCCATCAGCTTGTAGCTCGGCTCGGCCGCTCCGCTCAGGTTGAGCTCGTCGTGGCGCAGACGGGTGAGGGTGTAGTGCGGGGTTTCCATGTGGATGTTGGGGATCAGCACCACATTGACCTTGAGCCGCGATTCGATGGCGTGGATGTCGACGCGCTTCTCGTTCAACAGGAAGGTGGCGACGTCGACCGGCAGCTGCACGTGGACGGCGCCGGTGTTTTCCTTCATCGCCTCTTCCTGCAGGATGCGCAGGATGTGCAGCGCCGACGATTCGGTGCCGCGGATGTGACCGGTGCCATGGCAGC
The DNA here is from genome assembly GCA_021811235.1 of Pseudomonadota bacterium. Classification (GTDB taxonomy): domain Bacteria; phylum Pseudomonadota; class Gammaproteobacteria; order Burkholderiales; family Thiobacillaceae; genus Thiobacillus. The sequence continues at coordinate 13,214 of JAJZPG010000019.1, forward strand.
GCGGGCAGGGGTTGTAGCTGGTCTCGCCCAAGGACGGCTGGAGCCGCTGGCGCGACATTTCCAGCAGGCCGAAGCGCGAGATCTTGCCGGTCTGCACGCGGGCACGGTCGTGATGCAGGGCATCGCGCAGGCGGTTCTCGACTTCGCGCTGATGCTTGGGGTTCTCCATGTCGATGAAGTCGATCACGATCAGGCCGCCGAGGTCGCGCAGGCGCATCTGGCGGGCGATCTCGTCCGCCGCCTCGAGGTTGGTGTTGAACGCGGTCTGCTCGACGTCGCTGCCCTTGGTGGCGCGCGCCGAGTTGACGTCGACCGATACCAGCGCCTCGGTGTGGTCGATCACGATGGCGCCGCCCGACGGCAGGTTGACCTGGCGCGAGAACGCCGATTCGATCTGGTGCTCGATCTGGAAGCGCGAGAACAGCGGCACGTCGTCACGGTAGAGCTTGACCTTGTTGACGTTGGTCGGCATCACGTGCGCCATGAACTGCTGCGCCTGCTCGTAGATGTCCTCGGTGTCGATCAGGATCTCGCCGATGTCGGCCGAGAAGTAGTCGCGGATCGCGCGGATCACCAGGCTGCCTTCCTGATAGATCAGGAAGGCGCCGGACATCGAAGTCGAGGCGCCGTCGATGGCTTTCCACAGGCTCAGCAGGTAGTTGAGGTCCCACTGGAATTCCTCGGCGGAACGGCCGATGCCGGCGGTGCGGGCGATCAGGCTCATGCCTTCGGGGATGTCGAGCTGGGCCAGGGTGTCGCGCAGTTCGTTGCGCTCCTCGCCCTCGATGCGGCGCGAGACGCCGCCGCCGCGCGGGTTGGTCGGCATCAGCACGACGTAGCGGCCGGCCAGCGAGACGTAGGTGGTGAGCGCCGCGCCCTTGTTGCCGCGTTCGTCCTTTTCCACCTGGACCAGCAGTTCCTGGCCTTCCTTCAGGTTTTCGGGGACCTTGCCGTTGCCGGGCAGGCAGGCGCGCGAGATTTCCTTGAACGGCAGGAAGCCGTGGCGTTCACAGCCGTAGTCGACGAACGCGGCTTCGAGGCTGGGCTCGACGCGGGTGATGACACCCTTGTAGATGTTGCCCTTGCGTTGTTCCTTGCTGGCGGACTCGATGTCAAGGTCGACGAGCTTCTGTCCGTCGACGATGGCAACCCGGAGTTCTTCCGCCTGGGTTGCGTTGAAAAGCATGCGCTTCATTATTTCTCCCGCGCGCGTGCATACGGGACAGGCCAGACTGCCGCCTTGACTCAGCGGCTCATGCGATCACGGATTGGGTTGAGTGAAAAGGCATGGATGAAGGTGTCCTGTTCCTGGAGAGTGTCACCGGCATGCATTGAGTCTGACAGGCCGGGCGGTCTTTCCGGTTCCCGCCGGGGACTGGGTCCGGGCGTGAACATTTATTTCGTATGCTTGTTGTCGCGTCGTTGATAACATCGCTGCTTTGCCGACTGGCGGGGCGGGGTGGTTTCGACTGTCCGCCCCAGCCTGAATGAGGCGGGACGGCAGGAATCCAGACGGGCCGGGCAGGCGGCGGCCGGTGAGCGTTTTAACCGGCGTGTTCTTTAACTTTCCGGCAATCATGCCGGGAAAGTGGACAGGCAAAACTGGGCCTGAACCGGTCGTAGTGTATATGAAAATGAAGGACTTAGAGAAAGATTCGGTCAGGCGGCTGAAGATCGACGACGGCTCGGACGGCCAGCGCCTCGACAACTTTCTGATGGCGCGCCTGAAAGGCGTGCCGAAAAGCCGCATCTACAAGCTGGTGCGCGGCGGCGAGGTGCGGGTCAACGGCGGCCGGGTCGAGGTCAGCTATCGCCTGAAACCGGGTGACGAAGTACGCATCCCGCCGGTGCGCCTGGCCACGCCCGTCATTACACCCGCCACCCACCTGCCGCAGGGCGGCATCCGCCTGCTGCCGTCCATCCTGTACCGTGACGACGCCCTGATCGCGTTGAACAAACCCGCCGGCATGGCGGTGCACGGCGGCAGCGGCATTTCGCGCGGGGTGATCGAGCAGTTGCGGCTGGAATTGCCGGAATGCCGCTACATGGAGCTGGTGCACCGGCTCGACCGCGAAACCTCGGGCGTGCTGCTGATCGCTCTGAAGCGGCGTGCGCTGACCGGGCTGCACGCGGCGATGCGCGACGGCAAGATCGAGAAGCGCTACCTGACGCTGGTGGCGGGGCGCTGGCCGAACCCGGTGCAGCACGTGAAGCTGCCGCTGCACAAGCGCGTCACCGACGAGGGCGAAAAGCGGGTGACGGTGCGCGACGAAGGGCAGTCCGCACACACCATTTTCCGCCGCCTGCAGGGGTTCGACGACTTCACCCTGCTGGAAGCGGAACTGAAGACCGGGCGCACCCATCAGATACGCGTGCATACCTCGCATCTCGGCTTTCCGATCGCGGGGGACGACAAATACGGCGATTTCGAACTCAACAAGCGGCTGATGAAGCAGGGACTGAAGCGCATGTTCCTGCACGCGGCCAAGCTGGTGTTCGACCATCCCATTTCCGGCGAGCGCATGCAGGTCGAGGCGCCGCTCCCTGCCGACCTGGCTTCTTTTCTGGACATTTTGCAGCATGCCCAAGCAGTTTGATTTACTGATATTCGATTGGGACGGCACCTTGATGGACTCCGCCGGGGTGATCGTCGATTCGATCCAGCGCGCCTGCGAGGACATCGGCCTGCCCACGCCGAGCGAACGCGCCTCGCGCCAGATCATCGGCCTCGGCCTGATCCAGGCGTTGCAGACGCTGCTGCCGGACCTGCCGGCCGACGACTATCCGCGGCTGGTCGAGCGCTACCGTCACCACTACCTCGGCCGCGATGCGCAGATTCCGCTGTTCGCCGGGGTGCCCGACGGCATTCGCGCGCTGCATGCAAGCGGCTTCCAACTGGCGGTCGCCACCGGCAAGAGCCGCATCGGCCTCGAACGCGCACTCGAGGCGAGCGGCCTCGGCGCCTGGTTTTCCGCCACCCGCTGCGCCGACCAGACGCACTCCAAGCCGCACCCGGCGATGGTGCTGGAACTGATGGACGAACTCGACGCCGACCCCGCGCGCACGCTGGTGATCGGCGACACCAGCCATGACCTGCTGATGGCGTCCAACGCGGGCGTGGCCAGCCTGGGCGTGACCTACGGCGCGCACGAGGCGGACGACCTGCATCCGCACGCGCCGCTGGCGTTGCTGGACAATTTTGCCGAGGTGCACGCATGGCTGGCCGCGAACGCCTGATCTGCGCCGCGAGCGAACTGCCGGAGCAGGGCAGGGGCGTGCGTTTCGAACTGAGCCGGTCCGGCCAGCAGCAGGCCGCCTTCGTGGTGCGCTTCGACGGCCGGCCGCGCGCCTTTCTCAACCAGTGCGGCCACGTGCCGGTGGAACTCGACTGGCAGGAAGGTGAGTTCTTCGATCACTCGCGCTCGCGGCTATACTTGATCTGCTCCACCCACGGCGCGCTCTACCATCCGGCGAGCGGGCAATGCGTGGGCGGGCGCTGCGCCGGCCGCGGCCTGATTCCCGTGCCGGTCGTCGAACGCGACGGCCATGTTTATGTGATGGAAGATCAATGAGCGAACCTCAACCCAACTGGGAACGTGAAGTCCTGGAAAAACTGGCGCTGTCCGCGATTCAGGAACAACGCCGCAGCCGCCACTGGAGCATCCTGTTCAAGACGCTCGGCTTCCTGTACCTGTTCGTCGTGCTATTCCTGGCCGCAGGCTGGTTCGGCGACGATGGCGTGGGCATTCCCAAGGAACATACCGCGCTGATCGATCTGCAGGGCGTGATCGCGTCCGACCAGGCCAGCGCCGACGTGATCATCGGCAGCCTGCAGGGGGCATTCGAGGACAACAAGACCAAGGGCGTCATCCTGCGCATCAACAGCCCAGGGGGCAGCCCGGTGCAGGCGGGGCAGATCTACGACGAGATCAAGCGCCTGCGCAAACTGCATCCCGCGATCCCGCTGTATGCCGTGGTCGACGACATCTGCGCCTCGGGCGGCTATTACGTCGCCGCCGCCGCCGACAAGATCTTCGTCGACAAGGCCAGCATCGTCGGCTCCATCGGCGTGCTGATGGACGGCTTCGGCTTCACCAAGACCATGGAAAAACTCGGGGTGGAACGGCGGCTCCTGACCGCGGGCGAAAACAAGGGCTTCCTCGATCCGTTCTCGCCGGTCGATCCCGAACAGCAGGCGTACGCCAAACAGATGCTCGAGGAAATCCACGGCCAGTTCATCGCCGTGGTGCGCGAAGGCCGCGGCAAGCGCCTGAAGGAGACGCCCGACATGTTCAGCGGTCTGGTGTGGAGCGGCGAAAGGAGCGTCCAGCTTGGGCTGGCCGACGGCCTCGGCAGCGTCGAGTCGGTCGCGCGCGACGTCATCAAGGCCAAGGACATCATCGACTATACGAAGCAGGAAAGCCTGGCCGAGCGTCTGGCCGGCCGCCTCGGCGCGGAAATGGCGACGGCGCTGAGGCCGTTCGAGACATCCGGCGTCAGCTTGCGGTGAACGGTGTTCCCTATCAACCCATTCCCTGCGTTCAGCACGAACGCCTGGAATTCGCTGCGCTGACCAAACAGTGGCAGGAGGTGCGTGTCGACGGCGTGGCGCAGCGCCTGCTGCCCCTGGATGTTTACACGCGCGATGGCGCCGAGTGGCTGCGGGCGCAAACCGAGAGCGGCGAGCAACTGACGCTGCGGCTCGACCGCCTGACAGTCTGAGGCCGCCGGCTCAGGCGGCAATCCCGAACACCACCAGCCGGTCTTTCACCGTGTCGGCCTGACCGCGCCAGTCTTTGGCGCTGCGCGTCCGGATCAGCTGGCTGGGCAGGCTGAGGTCGGCGCCGACGCTGACGAGCGTGCCGGGCGACAGCGCGGTGGCAAGCGCGTCCAGCAGCGCGGCGCTGCGGTAGGGGGTTTCGATGAAGAGCTGGGTGGCGTGGTCGCGGCGCGCGGTCTTTTCCAGCTCGCGGATGGCCTGGCTGCGCTCGGGCTCCTTGGCCGGCAGGTAGCCGTGGAAGGCGAAGCGCTGGCCGCCCAGGCCGGAGGCCATCAGCGCCAACAGGATGGACGAGGGGCCGATCAGCGGCACGACCGGGATCCCCTCGCGGTGCGCGGCCAGCACCAGCGCCGCGCCCGGATCGGCCACCGCCGGGCAGCCCGCTTCGGACAGCAGGCCGACGTCGTGGCCCGCCTTGAGCGGCGCCAGCAGCACGGCGATCGCCGCGGCCGGGGTGTGTTCGTTGAGTTCCTCGATCTTCAGCGACTGGATCGGCAGCGGATGCCCCATGGCTTTGAGATGCGCGCGCGCGGTCTTGGCGCGCTCGACGACGAAATGGTCGAGGCGGCGGACGGCGGCGAGGGTGTCGGGCGGCAGGCAGGTCTCGGGGCTGACCGGCCCCAGCGGCACCGGGATCAGGTAGAGGGTGGCCACGCCCGATTACTCCGGGCGCCAGGTGAGGACGTCGACGCCCTCGTTCATCAGCATCCCGGTCAGCGCCATCAGCGGCAGGCCGATCAGCGCGGTGGGGTCGGGGCTGTCCATGCGCTCCATCAAGGCAATTCCCAGCGATTCGCTCTTGGCCGAACCGGCGCAGTCGTACGGTACTTCCTTCTTCAGGTAGGCCTCGATCTGCGCGTCGTTGAGCGGACGGATGTGCACCACCGTCGGCACGTCGCGCGTCTGCGTGTGACCGGTGCGGCTGTTGAGCAGCGTCAGCGCGGTGTGGAACACCATGGCGCGGCCCTGCATCTTCTTCAGCTGGGCGAAGGCGTTGTCGTAGTTGCCGGGCTTGCCGAGCTGCTCCGTACCGAGCATCAGCACCTGGTCGGAGCCGATGATGAGCGCATCGGGGTGGGCCGTTGCCGCGGCCTGCGCCTTCAGCACCGACAGCCGCAACGCGGTAGCCGAGGGGGGCTCGCCGGGCAGCGGGGTTTCGTCGACGTCGGGCGCGAGCACCTCGAACGGGAGATGCAGGCGCGACAGCAGTTCGCGCCGGTAGCGCGAGGTGGAGGCCAGAACCAGCTTCATTCGGGCTGGATTTCGACCAGGGCCATGTCGGGCGTGACCGCGTCGCCCTTCTTGGCGAAGATGCTGATGACGACGCCGGCGATCGGCGCCTGCACTTCGCTTTCCATCTTCATCGCCTCGATCACCAGCACGCCGTCGCCGGCCTTGACCGTCTGGCCGACGCTCACCAGCACGTCGACCACGGTGCCGGGCATGGCGGCGGTGACGTGTCCGGGGTGGCTGGCGCGCGGTTTCTGGCCGGGTGCGGCTGCGGCGGCGGCGGTTTTGCGCGGCGCGCTGTCGCCGACGGTTACCGCGACCTCGTTCAGCGGCTCGACCAGCACTTCTTCCGAGACGCCGTCGATCGAGACGAAGTAGGGGCGCTGGCTGGCATCGGAGCGGCCGCTGCCGGAGAGCTTGATGTGGTAGGTCTCGCCGTGCAGGGTGATCTTGAATTCGTCGGCGGCGTAGCGCGGGGCGCTTTCCTGCTGGGCGGCGCCCTGGGGCAGCAGTTGCTCGGCCTTGAGGCTGCCGGCTGCGCGTTCCTGCAGCCAGGTCTTGGCGAGGTCGGGGAACATCGCGTAGGTCAGCACGTCCTCGTCGGATTTGGCGAGGCCCTCGATTTCGCCGCGCAGCTTGTCGAGCTCGTCGGCCAGCAGGTCGGCCGGGCGGCAGGTGGTGACTTCGAGGTCGCCGACGGCGAGCTTGCGCACTTCCTCGTTGACGTGGCCGGGGGCCTTGCCGTAGCGGCCCTGCAGATACAGCTTCACTTCGTTGGTGACCGACTTGTAGCGTGCGCCGGTGAGCACGTTGAGCGCGGCCTGGGTGCCGACGATCTGCGAAGTCGGCGTGACCAGCGGCGGGTAGCCGAGGTCTTCGCGCACGCGCGGAATCTCGTCGAGCACGGCATCCATCCGGTCGATCGCGCCCTGCTCCTTCAGCTGGTTGGCGAGGTTGGAAATCATCCCGCCCGGCACCTGGTTGATCAGCACGCGGGTGTCGGTGCCGGTAAATTCCGATTCGAACTGCCAGTATTTTTTGCGCACGTCCTTGAAATAGGCCGAGATTTCCTCGATCAGCGGCAGCGACAGCCCGGTGTCGTAGGCGGTGCCGGCAAGCGCCGCGACCAGGCTTTGCGTGGTGGGGTGGCTGGCGCCTTCGGCAAACGCGCCGACGCAGGTGTCGATGATGGTCGCCCCGGCTTCCACCGCCTTCATGTGCGTCATGTGCGCCAGTCCCGAGGTGGCGTGGCTGTGGGTATGGATGGGGAGGTGCGTCGCTTCGCGGATCGCGCACACCAGGTCGTAGGCGGTGTAGGGCGTGAGCAGGCCCGCCATGTCCTTGATCGCGATGGTATCGCAGCCCATCTCGGTCATGCCCCTGGCAAGCTCGACGAAGTGCGGGATATCGTGCACCGGACTGGTGGTGTAGCAGAGTGCGCCTTCGGCGTGCTTGCCGGCCGCCTTGACCGCTTCGATCGAGACCTTGAGATTGCGCAGGTCGTTCATCGCGTCGAACACGCGGAACACGTCGACGCCGTTGTCGGCGGATTTCTTGACGAACGCCCGCACCACGTCGTCGGAATAGTTGCGGTAGCCGAGCAGGTTCTGTCCGCGCAGCAGCATCTGGATGCGTGTGTTGGGCAGCGCCTTCCGGAGCTTGCGCAAGCGTTCCCACGGGTCCTCGCGCAGGAAGCGCACGCAGGCGTCGAAGGTGGCGCCGCCCCAGGCTTCCAGCGACCAGAAGCCCACCTGGTCCAGCTTGCCGCAGATCGGCAGCATGTCCTCGGTGCGCATGCGGGTGGCTATGAGCGACTGGTGGCCGTCGCGCAGGACGAGATCGGTAACGAAAACTTTGGTCATGTCAGAGTCCCTGGTGGGCGGCGATGGCGGCGGCGATGGCGGCGGCGATCACTTCCGGCGGTTTCTTTTCGGTGTACTGGGTGAGTTCGGGATGGGTCTCGACGAAGCTGGTGTTGAAGCGCCCGCTGCGGAATTCGGGATTCTTCAGGATTTCCTGGTAATAGGGAATCGTCGTCTTGACGCCGTAGACCAGCATGTCGGACAGCGCGCGGCGGCCGCGCTCGACCGCGGATTCCCAGGTCAGGTTCCACACCGTGAGCTTGGCGCACATCGAGTCGAAGTAGGGCGGGATCACGTAATCGGTGTAGATCGCCGCGTCGACGCGCACGCCGGGGCCGCCCGGAGAATAGTAGCGGGTGATGCGGCCGAGGCTAGGCAGGAATTCGTTCTTCGGGTCCTCGGCGTTGACCCTGAACTCGATTGCGTAGCCGCGATGCTTGATGTCATCCTGCTTGTACTGCAGCGGCTGGCCGTCGGCGATGCGGATCTGTTCCTGCACGATATCGACGCCGGTGATGGTCTCGGTGATCGGGTGTTCGACCTGCAGCCGGGTGTTCATCTCCATGAAATAGAACTGGTTGTCCTGGTCGAGCAGGAATTCCACCGTGCCGGCGTTGACGTAGCCGACCGCCTTGGCTGCGCGCACCGCCAGCTTGCCGATGTACTGGCGTTGCGCCTCGGTCAATTGCGGGCTCGGTGCGATCTCGATCAATTTTTGATTGCGCCGCTGGATCGAGCAATCGCGCTCGAACAGGTGGATGACGTTGCCCTGCGTGTCGCCGAGGACCTGCACCTCGATGTGCTTCGGCTGGACCACGCACTTCTCGACGAAGACCTCGGGCTTGCCGAAGGCCTTGCTGGCTTCCGACACCACGCGGTCGTAGTTCTTCAGCAGGTCCTCTTCGCCGTCGCAGCGGCGGATGCCGCGGCCGCCGCCGCCGTTGGTCGCCTTCAGCATCACCGGATAGCCGATCTTGTTGGCCAGCGCGCGTGCCTCCTCGACGCTCTCGAGATTGTGATCGGAGCCGGGCACCACCGGAATGCCGGCGGCGATCATGGCGTTCCTGGCCTGGATCTTGTCGCCCATGCGGCGGATGACCTCGGGCGAGGGGCCGATGAAGCGGATGCCGCGACGGGCGCAGATGGTGGCCAGATCGGGATTCTCGGAGAGGAAACCGTAGCCCGGATGCAGGGCGTCGCAGCCCGAGGCGGCGGCCAGATTCACCAACGTATGCGCGTTCAGATAGCCCAGAATCGGGTCCTTGCCGATGTGATAGGCCTCGTCCGCCTTCTTCACGTGCAGGGCGTGGCGGTCGGCATCGGTGTAGATGGCGACCGACTTGATGCCGAGCTCGGCGCACGCACGCACGATGCGGACTGCGATCTCGCCGCGGTTGGCGACCAGTATCTTCTTAATCATGGTCACCGTCTCTTTGACAAAAATAACGACAAATCATATTATTGCGGGCTAATGTTTAAACCGGGTGCGTCATGTCGTGTCCAGGCACGGCGCCCCAGCAGGCGGGGTCGGGTGCGTCATGATGCAAGCTGTTGAGGTCGATCCCCGGCGTTTCTGCAGAGGCAAGCAGTCGTGGGAAACCCAGTCGGACGTCTCTGCGTTTCCGCGTCTGGCCCATGAATTTACGCAAGGCGGGCTGTTCTGTCGAGTCGACGGTGATGCGGATGCGCAAGGCGGGCTGCTTTTTCACCTGACGATACGCGGTACGGTGGAGATGACCTGCCAGCGCTGCCTGGGTGGCATGCAGCATGCGGTGCAGATCGAACGCACGCTGCATCTGGCGCGCAACGAAACCGAGCTGGAACGGCTCGATGCATTGCCCGACAGCGATGCCATCCTGGCCGGCGAAACGATCGATCTGGTTGCGCTGGTTGAAGACGAAGTGTTGTTGAGCCTGCCCCTGGCGGCCATGCACGCAGAAGGTGAATGCCCCGCTTGAGGGGCGCACGAATTTTTAAGGAGTAAGAAATGGCAGTCCAACAGAACAAGAAGTCCCCGTCCAAGCGTGGCATGCATCGCTCGCACGACTTCCTGACCAACCCGCCGCTGGCCGTCGAGCCGACCACCGGCGAAACGCATCTGCGCCACCATATCAGCCCCAACGGCTTTTATCGCGGCCGCAAGGTCGTCAAGGCCAAGGGCGAGTAATTTCCTCGCGCGCCACGGGCCTGATCGTTGCGGCCCGGCGCGTTCTGCCCAGCCCACGTTTCCGGCTGTATGAGAAACATCACAGTCGCCATCGACGTCATGGGGGGCGACCACGGTCCCCATGTCACCGTCCCGGCGGCGATCCGCTGTCTCGCGCGCCATCCTGACCTGAATGTGATTCTGGTCGGTCCGCAGGACATTGTCGCCGCCGAACTGAAAGCGCGGCGGACCCAGCCCGGCCCCCGTCTCATCGTCCGCCATGCCAGCCAGGTGGTGGCGATGGATGAGCCCCCCGCGCTGGCCTTGCGCGGCAAGAAGGATTCCTCGATGCGCGTCGCCATCGACCTCGTCAAGTCCGGCGAGGCCGACGCCTGCGTGTCGGCCGGCAACACCGGCGCCCTGATGGCGACCGCACGCTTCGTGCTGAAGACCCTGCCCGGCATCGACCGTCCGGCGATCGCCGCCGTGATGCCGACGACCCGCGGCCATGCGCTGGTGCTCGACATGGGCGCCAACGTCGATTGCACTGCCGAGCACCTGCTGCAATTCGGCATCATGGGCGCCATGCTGGTGTCGGCGGTGGAACACAAGCCGAATCCGAGCGTGGGCCTCCTGAACATCGGCGAGGAAGACATCAAGGGCAACGAGATGGTGAAGCAGGCGGCCGAATTGCTGCGCGACAGCCATCTCAATTTCTACGGCAACGTCGAAGGCAACGACATATTCAAGGGCACGACCGACGTGGTGGTGTGCGACGGCTTCGTCGGCAACGTCACGCTGAAGGCCTCCGAGGGCCTGGCCAAGATGATTTCCACTACGCTGCGCGCCGAGTTCAAGCGCAGCTGGCTGACCCGGCTGGCCGGCTTGGCCGCCTTGCCGGTGCTGAATGCCTTCAAGCGCCGGATGGACCCGCGTCGCTACAACGGTGCCACGCTGCTGGGCCTGAAAGGCGTGGTGGTGAAAAGCCACGGCTCGGCCGACCGCTTTGCTTTCGAACACGCGATCGAAACCGCCAGCGACGAAGTCCGCAACAACGTGCTGAAACGCATCACCGACCAGATCCAACTCCTGCAACGGGTGGCCGCTTGACCTATTCCCGCATACTCGGCACCGGCAGTTATCTGCCGGCGCGCATCCTCACCAACGCCGATCTTGAGAAACTGGTCGAGACCAACGATCAATGGATCGTCGAGCGCACCGGCATCCGCGAGCGCCACATCGCCGCCGAGGGCGAATTCACCAGCGATCTCGCGACCCAGGCAGCGCGTGCGGCGCTCGATGCGGCGGGACTTTCCCCCGACGACATCGACCTGCTGCTGGTCGCCACCACCACGCCCGACCTGGTGTTCCCCAGCACCGCATGCATCGTGCAGTCCAAGCTCGGTATGACCAACGGCAAGCCGGCGTTCGACCTGCAGGCGGTGTGCAGCGGTTTCGTCTACGCGCTCTCGGTGGCCGACCAGTTCGTCAAGACCGGTGCGGCGAAGCACGTGCTGGTGATCGGGGCCGAGACGCTGTCGCGCATCACCGACTGGAACGACCGCAGCAACTGCATCCTGTGGGGCGACGGCGCCGGTGCCGTGGTGCTGGGGGCGTCCGCCGAACCGGGCATCCTCGCCACCCATATCCACGCCGACGGCCGCCACAAGGAATTGCTGCGCACCACCACCGGCGCGTCGACCGGTCTGCACGAACCGGCGCTCATGCGCATGGAAGGCAACGCCGTGTTCAAGATGGCGGTCAACACGCTCGACCGCATCGTCGACGAGACGCTGGAAGCCAACGGTCTGCAGAAGTCCGACATCGACTGGCTGGTGCCGCACCAGGCCAACATCCGCATCATTTCAGCCACGGCCAAGAAGCTCGGCATGAGCATGGACAACGTGGTGACCACGGTGGCCGGCCATGGCAACACCTCGGCCGCTTCGGTGCCGCTGGCGTTCGACGTCGCGGTACGCGACGGCCGCATCCAGCGCGGCCAGACGGTGCTGATGGAAGCCTTCGGCGGCGGCTTCACATGGGGCTCCGCGCTCCTCAGATACTAAGAAAGACACGTGATGAAACTTGCATTCGTTTTCCCCGGACAGGGTTCGCAATCGGTCGGCATGATGCAGGGCTGGGGCGATCGTCCCGAAGTGCGCGCCACCTTTGCCGAAGCGTCCGACGCGCTGGGACAGGATTTGTGGACGCTGGTGGCCGACGGCCCGGTTGATCTGCTCAACCAGACGGTCAACACGCAGCCGGCGATGCTGGCGGCCGACATTGCCGCCTGGCGCGTATGGCAGGCGGCAGGCGGTGCGACGCCTGCGATGCTGGCGGGCCACAGCCTCGGCGAATACGCTGCGCTGGTGGCGGCAGGCTCCCTGAATTTTGCCGACGCCGTCAAACTGGTGCGTTTCCGCGCCGAAGCGATGCAGGCGGCCGTGCCGGAAGGTGTCGGCGCGATGGCGGCGATCCTCGGGCTGGACGATGACGCGGTGCGCGCGGTGTGCGCAGAGGCGGCAGCGGGCGAAGTGGCCGAGGCGGTGAACCTCAATTCGCCCGGCCAGGTGGTCATCGCCGGCAACAAGGCGGCGGTCGAACGCGCCATGGCGCTGGCGAAGGACAAGGGCGCCAAGCGTGCGCTGCCGCTGCCGGTCAGCGTGCCGTCGCATTCCTCGCTGATGCAGCCGGCTGCGGACAAGCTGCTGGCGCATCTGCAAGGCGTGGCGATCGCCACGCCCGCCATTCCCGTGTTGCACAACACCGATGTGCAAAGCCACGCCGAAGCTGAGGCAATTCGAATGGCGCTGGCGAAACAACTGCACACACCGGTGCGCTGGGTCGAGACCGTGCAGGCACTGAAGGCCGCCGGCATCGAACGCGTGCTCGAATGCGGCCCCGGCAAGGTGCTGGCCGGCCTCAACAAGCGCATCGACGACAGCCTGCCCGCGCTGGCGCTGGTGGACGAAGCCAGCCTGCAAGCCGCACTGAACAACTGACAGGAGACACCATGCAGCAAGGACGCCTCGCGCAAGGCGCGAATTTTGAAGGACAAGTGGCTCTCGTGACCGGCGCCAGCCGCGGAATCGGCCAGGCCATCGCGCTGGCGCTTGGCAATTCGGGCGCTACCGTGGTCGGCACCGCGACCAGCGACAAGGGCGCGCAGGCGATTAGCGACTATCTGGCTGCCGCCGGCATCAAGGGCGGCGGCATGAAGCTGAACGTCACCGACGCCGCCGAAGTCGACGCCGTCATCGCGGCGATCGAAAAGGATTTCGGCGCCATCAGCATCCTGGTCAACAACGCCGGCATCACCCGCGACAACCTCTTGATGCGGATGAAGGACGAGGAGTGGGACGACATCCTGGCGACCAATCTCACCTCCGTATTCCGTTTGTCGCGCGCGGTGCTGCGCGCGATGATGAAGGCACGCGCAGGACGCATCATCTCCATCGCTTCGGTGGTGGGCGCGATGGGCAATGCCGGACAGACCAATTACAGCGCCGCCAAGGCGGGCATCATGGGCTTCACCAAGTCGCTCGCGCGCGAAGTCGGCAGCCGCAACATCACCGTCAACTGCGTGGCGCCGGGTTTCATCGACACCGACATGACGCGCGCGCTGCCGGAAGCGCAGCGCCAGGCCTTGCTGGCCCACATCCCGCTGGGGCGGCTGGGCGCAGCGGAAGACATCGCTGCCGCGGTCGCGTTCCTGGCGTCGCCCGCGGCGGCCTATATTTCGGGCACGACCCTGCATGTCAACGGCGGCATGTACATGGCGTGACCGCCACCTAAAGTTTGGTAAAATCGACCGGCTTCAATTTCGTTGAAGCCTTATTTCAAGAGAGGATCAGGAATGGATAACGTACAGCGTGTAATCAAAGTCGTCGCCGAGCAATTGGGCGTGAACGAGGCAGACATCAAGAACGAGTCTTCCTTCGTGGGCGACCTGGGCGCTGACTCGCTCGACACCGTTGAATTGGTGATGGCGCTGGAAGAGGAATTCGGCTGTGAAATCCCCGACGAGGATGCGGAAAAGATCACCACCGTGCAGCAGGCTATCGACTACGTCAACAGCCACTCGAACTGATCGTTCATAGCCAGCAAGAAAAGGACTGACTTTTGTCCAAACGTCGCGTCGTCGTGACCGGCCTGGGGATCATCTCCCCGGTCGGCAACACCATCCCGGAAGCCTGGGATAACCTGGTCGCCGGTCGTTCCGGTATCGCCCGTATCACCCGCTTCGATCCTTCGCCGTTCGCCTCCCACATGGCGGGCGAGGTGAAGAATTTCGACGTTGAGCAATACCTCAACCCGAAAGAAGCCCGCCGCATGGATACCTTCATCCAGTACGGCATGGCCGCCGGCATCCAGGCGATACGCGACTCGGGCATCGAAGTCACCGATGCCAACGCCGAGCGCATTGGCATCAACATCGGCTCCGGAATCGGCGGCTTGCCGCTGATCGAGGAGACGCATTCCCTGCTGATGGAATCCGGCCCGCGGAAGATTTCCCCCTTCTTCATCCCCGGTTCCATCATCAACATGATTTCCGGCAACCTCTCGATCCTGTACGGGATCAAGGGGCCGAACCTGGGCGTGGTCACCGCCTGCACCACCGGCCTCCACGCCATCGGGTTGTCCGCCCGCATGATCGAGCACGGCGACGCCGACGTGATGGTTGCCGGCGGCGCCGAAGCCGCGGTTTCGCCGCTCGGCGTCGGCGGTTTCGCCGCGGCACGTGCGCTGTCCACTCGCAACGACGACCCGGCTACCGCGAGCCGCCCGTGGGACAAGGACCGCGACGGCTTCGTGCTGGGCGAAGGCGGCGGGGTGATGGTGCTCGAGGAGTACGAACACGCCAAGGCACGCGGCGCGAAGATCTATGCCGAGGTCGCGGGCTTCGGCATGAGCGGCGACGCCTACCACATGACGGCGCCGAGCACCGACGGCCCCAAGCGTTCGATGCTGAACGCACTGCGTGACGCCGGCATGAATCCGGACCAGATTCACTACGTCAACGCGCACGGCACCTCGACGCCGCTGGGCGACAAGAACGAGACCGACGCGATCAAACTTGCGCTCGGCGATGCCGCCTACAAGACGGTGGTCAACTCGACCAAGTCGATGACCGGCCACCTGCTCGGTGGCGCCGGCGGCGTCGAGTCGGTGTTCACCGTGCTGGCGGTGCATCACCAGATCTCGCCGCCCACCATCAACCTCTTCTCGCAAGACCCGGAATGCGATCTCGACTACTGCGCCAACACCGCGCGTGAGATGAAGATCGACGCCGCGCTCAAGAACAACTTCGGGTTCGGCGGAACCAACGGTTCGCTGGTCTTCAAGCGCGTTTGACCGGCGCCGCGGATCGCCCGAGTGGTCCCGAAATCCGGGAATGGCCGCGGCAGCAGTGGCCTGACCTGATCGGCCTTGCGGCCGCGCACCCGCAGCGTTATCCAGGTCTCATCCTGAGCAGCGGCGATGCCGGCTGGGACGTGCTGTTCGCCTTCCCGCAGGACGTTGTCCGCATCGATGCTGCCGATGGCCTGGCAACATTGCAGGAACATCCCGCGATGCAACTGCGCCCTGTTCCACCCGAATCCCATCATGATCATGGCTTGCCGTTCAGCGGCGGCTGGTTGTGTGCGCTCGGCTACGAACTGGGCGGGCTGTTCGAGCCCAGCGCAGGGCGGGTCGAGGATGTGGAATTCCCTGCTGCCTGGCTGGCGCGCATCCCCGCGGCGATCCTGTTCGAGCGCGCCACCGGCCGTTGCCTGCTGATGGCCGAGGCGGGGCAGGGCGCGCTGCTCGATTGCATGCAAGGCGATCTGGCGGGACCTCAGCCGCCCCTGGCGGAGATCCCGGCCATGCAGGCCCTGCGCGAGGACGACCCCGCCGCGTTTCTGGAGGGCGTCGCATGCATCCAGGATTACATCCGCGCCGGCGACGTGTTTCAGGTCAATCTGTCGCGCGGCTGGCGGGCGGAATTCGCCGCGCCGGTCCCCGCCACGGCGCTGTTCGCTCGCCTGATGCAGAAGAACCCGGCGCCGTTTTCCGCCCTGCTGCAGATGGGCGAATGGGCGATCGTCAGTTCGTCGCCCGAGCGCCTGGTGCGGCTCGGCCGCGACGGCGTGCTCGAGACGCGGCCGATCGCCGGCACCCATCCCCGCAGCGAGGACGCGGCGGAGGACGCCGCATTGCGCGCGCGGCTGGAAGCGCATCCCAAGGAGCGCGCCGAGCACGTGATGCTGGTCGACCTCGAGCGCAACGACCTTGGCCGCGTGTGCGAACCCGGCAGCGTCGAGGTCGCGGCGCTGATGGAAATCGCCAGCTACCGCCACGTGCACCACATCGAATCGACCGTGCGCGGCCGGCTGCGTGCCGGGGTGAGCGTGTACGACGCCTTGCGCGCGGTGTTTCCCGGCGGCACCATCACCGGCTGCCCCAAGGTACGCACCATGCAGATCATCCGCGAACTCGAGCAGACGCCGCGCCGCAGCTATACCGGCAGCGTCGGCTATATCAATCGCGACGGCAGCTTCGATTTCAACATCCTCATCCGCAGTTTCCTGCTGCGCGGCAGCGAAGTCGGTTTTCGCGCCGGCGCCGGCATCGTGGCGGATTCGGTCGCTGCGCGCGAACTCGACGAGACGCGCGCCAAGGCGCGCGGCCTGCTGCGCGCGCTGGAGGCGGCATGATCCTGGTCAACGGCCAGGCGGCGGACCACCTCGATGTGCGGGACCGGGGGCTGGCCTATGGCGACGGCGTGTTCCGCACGCTGCGCACCGCGGACGGCCAGCCGCTATGGTGGCGCGACCATTACGCCAAGCTCGCTGCCGACTGCGCCGCGCTGGCGCTGGATGTGCCCGACGCGGCCGTCCTGCTGGCTGAAGTGTGCCGGGTGGCGGAGGCCGGGGAGGGCGTGGTCAAGCTCATCGTCACGCGTGGAACCGGCGCGCGCGGCTATATGCCACCGCGCGGGCGGCCCGTCACCCGTATCGTATTGTCCGCCCCCTTGCCGGCGCATGCCCGTGCCGAGGCGCAGGAGGCCATCGCCGCGCGCTGGTGCAGCCTGCGCCTCGGGCGGCAGCCGCGGCTGGCCGGGGTCAAGCACCTTAACCGGCTGGAAAACGTGCTGGCGCGTGCCGAGTGGGACGATCCGGCCATTTTCGAAGGCATCCTGTGCGACGACGAAGGCCTGCTGGTCGGCGGCGTGACGAGCAACCTGTTCTGGGTCAGCGAAGGCGTGCTGTTCACGCCAGACGTGAGCCAGTGCGGCGTGGCCGGGGTGGCGCGGACGCGCCTGTTGCGCGCCGCCGGGCGCCGCGGCATCCCGGCCCGTATCGACCGATTCCTGCCAGCCGCTATACTCGCTGCCGACGAGGTCATGATCTGCAACAGCGTCCTCGGCGTGCGCCGGGTGGCCCGGCTGGACGACACGAGCTGGGCGCCCGCGGGGTGGACCGACATTTTGAACATTGCCTTGTATGAAGACCTTGTTGATTAAGCGCCTGTTCGTGCTTGCGATCCTGGCCGCGCTGCTGCTGGCAGGCGGGCTGGCCTGGTACGGCAACCGGCCGCTCGCCATCGAGCCGCTGCCGAAGAACGTCAACGTGACGCCCGGCATGCATCTGAAAAGTCTGAGCGTGATGCTCGAACGCGAAGGCGTGGTCGGCAACGCCCAGGCGTTCTGGCTGCTCGGACGGCTGACCGGCAAGGGCGGCAAGATCAAGGTCGGCGTGTACACCCTGGACCAGCCGCTCACGCCGCTGGAACTCTACGGCAAGATCGAGCGTGGCGACGTCTCGCAGGCGATCGTGCAGTTCATCGAGGGCTGGAACTGGCGCGAGGTACGCGCCGCACTCGCCAGCCAGCCGCTGCTGCAGAACGACAGCGCCCGCATGAGCGAAGCCGAACTGATGCAGGCGATCGGCGCGGACGAGCGCCATCCCGAGGGCCTGCTGTTCCCCGACACCTATTTCTACGCCCCGCATACTTCCGACATCCAGGTGCTGCGCCGCGCCTACCGGCTGCAGCGAGACAAGCTGTTGGCCGCCTGGGAAGCCCGTGCGCCGGGCCTGCCCTACCAGACGCCCTACGAGGCGCTGATCATGGCGTCGATCGTGGAGAAGGAAACCGGCGCGGCGTTCGAGCGTCCGATGATCGCCGGCGTCTTCATCAACCGGCTCAAGCTGGGCATGCGCCTGCAGACCGATCCCACCGTGATCTACGGGGTGGGCGAGCGCTTCGACGGCAACCTGCGCAAAATCGATTTGCAGACCGACACGCCGTACAACACCTACACCCGTGCCGGGCTGCCGCCGACGCCGATCGCGATGCCGAGCGAGGCCGCGATTCAGGCCGCGCTCAATCCGGCGAAGACCGATGCCCTGTACTTCGTCGCACGCGGCGACGGCACGCATGTCTTTTCCAGCAATCTCCAGGCGCACAACCGCGCGGTGAACCGGTACCAGAAATGAGCACGCAGGGAAGATTCATCACCTTGGAAGGCGTCGACGGTGCCGGCAAGAGCACCCATCTGGGCTTCGTCGCCGACTGGCTGCGCCAGCAGGGCAGGGAAGTCGTCGTCACCCGCGAGCCCGGCGGCACGCCGCTCGGCGAAACCCTGCGCGAACTCTTGCTGCATCGCGAGATGGACGCCGACACCGAACTGCTCCTGATGTTCGCCGCGCGCCGGCAGCATCTGGCCGAACTGATCCTGCCGGCGCTGGCACGCGGTGCCTGGGTGGTGTCTGACCGCTTCACCGACGCCAGTTACGCCTACCAGTGCGGTGGCCGCGGGATTGCGGCCGAGCGCATCGCCGCGCTGGAAGCCTGGGTGCAGCGCGGCTTCGCCCCCGACCTCACCCTGCTGTTCGACGTCCCGCCCGAGGTGGCGGAGGCGCGCCGCTCGGCCGCCCGTACCGCCGACCGCTTCGAGCGTGAGGCCGACAGCTTCTTCAACCGTGTGCGCAACGCCTATCTCGATCGCGCCCGCGCCGAACCGGCACGCATCCATGTCCTCGATGCGCGCCAATCCATCGAGGCGCTGCGGACCGAAATCGGCCAGCTGCTGCAGGGACTGGCGTGAGCGCACCGTATCCCTGGCTGGACGCCCCGTGGCAGCGCCTGCTGGCGACCCGCACACGTCCTGCGCAGGCGCTGCTGCTGGCCGGCCCGCGCGGGGTCGGCAAGAGCGAGCTGGCGCAGGCGTGGGCGCAGGCGCTGCTGTGCGAGGCGCCGCAGCCCGACGGTGCGGCCTGCGGCCAGTGCCCGGCCTGCCACTGGTTCGAGACCGGTGCGCATCCCGATTTTCGCCTGGTCACCCTGCAGGAAAAGACCGGCAAGGAGGACGAAACCCGCATGGCGACGACGATCGAGGTCGACCAGGCACGCGAGGCGGTCGATTTCGTCCAGTTGTCCACCTACCGGGCGGGTTTCCGGGTGGTGCTGGTCGATCCGGCGGACAGCCTCAACCTGGCGGCGGCCAACGCCCTGTTAAAGGTGTTGGAGGAACCGCCGTTAAATACGGTATTCGTGCTGGTGTCGGATCAGCCACGGCGGCTGTTGCCGACCATCCGCAGCCGCTGCACCCGGCTCGACATCGGCCTGCCGCCAGCCGAACAGGCGGCCGCCTGGCTGGCCGGGCAGGGGGTGGACGATGCCGCAGACCTGCTGGCGCTGTCCGGCGGTACGCCGCTCGATGCGCAGCGATTTGCCGAGAGTGGCGATCTGGACGAGCGGCGCAGCGTGCTGGAAGGCCTGGCGCGTCCCGACCGCCTCGATCCGGTGACCTTGGGCGAACGCTGGAAGGCGGTCAGTCCGCAGACCTGGCACAACGTCGCGTACAAGTGGCTGGGCGACTTGCTGGCAGTGAGGCTTGCGGGCAGCGTGCAGTTCAACCGCGATTTCGCCGAGGTGCTGGCGGGACTGGGCAAGAAGGCGGATCTGGCGAAATTGCTGGCGCTCGCCCGCACGCAGGCAAACGAGGGCAGGACGCTGACGCATCCGCTCAACCGGGCCTTGCAGCTGGAAGCCTGGCTGGCGCAGTACCGGCACGTATTTGATTAAGAGAGTCGATCATGAATGCAGCACTCAACGATATGGCAGGTCAGGTCCGCCCCGGCGTGCTGTCGCTGTCGATCAAGGAAAAGTCCGCGCTGTTCGCCGCCTACATGCCTTTCATCAAGGGCGGCGGCCTCTTCATCCCGACCAACAAGCAATACAAGATGGGCGAGGAAGTGTTCATGCTACTGACGCTGATGGAAGATCCCGCCAAACTGCCGGTCTCCGGCAAGGTGGTGTGGGTGACGCCGTCGGGCGCGCACGGCAGCCGCACCCAGGGGGTGGGCGTGCAGTTCGCCTTCAACGAAAGCGGCAAGGCGGCGCAGAACAAGATTGAAGGTTTGCTCGGCGGTTCGCTAAAATCGGTGCGTCCGACTCATACCATGTAGCAGGTGCAAGATTCAAGTTGCAAGAGCGGTGCTTCGCACCTGCAAGAATCTTGTATCTTGCAACTTGAGCCTTGTACCTGAAATGTTCATCGACTCCCACTGCCATATCAATTTTCCCGATCTCGCCGGCAAGCTGCCCGAGGTGTTCGATCTCATGGCGGCCAACCAGGTGAGCCATGCGCTGTGCATCGGCGTGGAACTGGAAAAATTCCCCGAGATCCGCGCGCTCGCCGAGACCTATCCCAACGTGTATGCCTCGGTCGGCGTCCATCCCGACCACGAGGATTGCACCGAGCCGACGGTGGACGAGCTGGTCGCGCTGGCCGACCACCCCAAGGTGGTGGCGATCGGCGAGACCGGGCTGGATTATTTCCGCCTCACCGGCGATCTCGAATGGCAGCGCGAGCGCTTCCGCACCCATATCCGCGCAGCGAAACTCAGCAGGAAGCCGCTGGTGATCCATACACGCGCCGCGGCCGACGACACGCTGCGCATCATGCGCGAGGAAAACGCGGGCGAGGCGAGCGGGGTGATGCACTGCTTCACCGAAAGTCTGGCAGTGGCGGAAGCGGCGATCGAACTCGGCTTCTACATTTCCTTCTCGGGCATCGTCACCTTCAAGAACGCGGCGTCGCTGCGCGAGGTCGCGGCGGCGATTCCGCTCGAGCGCATGCTGATCGAGACCGATGCGCCCTACCTCGCGCCGGTGCCGCATCGCGGTCAGACCAACCAGCCGGGTTTCGTCAAGCACGTGGCGGAGGAAATCGCGCGGGTGCGCGGCATTGCGGTCGAAGCGGTGGGCGACGCCACCAGCGAGAACTTCTTCCGCCTGTTCGCCGCCGCCCGGCCGCACTGAAGCGGCGGGCAGCCAGGTTTACTGGCTGAAGAAGGACTTCACTTTGTCCATGAAGGACTGGGCGCGCGGGTTGTTGTTGCGTCCCGGGCTCAGCGCCTCGAACTCGCGCAGCAGTTCGCGCTGACGATCGGACAGGTTCACCGGCGTTTCCACCAGCATGTGGCACAGCAGGTCGCCCGGTGCGTGGCTGCGCACGCCCTTGATGCCCTTGCCGCGCAGGCGGAACACCTTGCCGGACTGCGTTTCGGCCGGGATCTTGATCTTGGCGTGGCCCTCCAGCGTGGGAATCTCGACCTCGCCGCCGAGCGCGGCGGTGGCGAAGCTGATCGGCATTTCGCAATGCAGGTCGTCGCCGTCGCGCTTGAACACCGGGTGTTCCTTGAGGTGGATCACCACGTAGAGGTCGCCCGGCGGGCCGCCGTTGACGCCGGCTTCGCCTTCTCCGGCCAGCCGGATGCGGTCGCCGTTGTCGACCCCGGCGGGGATCTTCACCGACAGCGTCTTGTGTTTCTTGATGCGGCCTTCGCCATGGCAGCTGGGGCAGGGGTCGGACACCATCTTGCCGGTGCCGCCGCAGCGCGGGCAGGTCTGCTGCACCGAGAAGAAGCCCTGCTGGATGCGCACCTGGCCATGGCCGCCGCAGGTGGTGCAGGTGGTCGGCGTGGTGCCGGGCTTGGCGCCGCTGCCGTGGCAGGTGCCGCATTCTTCCAGTGTGGGGATGCGGATTTTGGTTTCGGTGCCGCGCGCGGCCTCTTCCAGCCCGATTTCCAGGTTATAGCGCAGGTCGGCGCCGCGATACACGCGGTCGCGGCGGTTGCCGCCCCCGCCGCCGAAGATGTCGCCGAAGATGTCGGAGAAGGCGTCGGAAAAGCCGCCGCCGCCGAATCCGCCGCCGCCCATGCCGGCCTGACCGTCGACACCGGCGTGGCCGAACTGGTCGTAGGCGGCGCGCTTGTCGGCGTCGGATAGCACTTCATAGGCCAGCTTGGCTTCCTTGAATTTCTCCTCCGCGCCCTTGTCGTCCGGGTTGCGGTCAGGATGGTGCTTCATGGCCAGCTTGCGGTAGGCCTTCTTGATTTCTTCGTCCGAGGCGTTCTTGGCGACGCCGAGGACTTCGTAATAGTCGCGTTTGCTCATTGTTTGCAGGGGCTAGGAACTAGGATTTAGGGGCTAGGGGATGAGGGGCCGGGGAAAAAAGGAAAGGCCGCGCGCAGCGCGACCCTCCCTAGATCCTAGCCCCTAACTCCTAACCCCTCACTTGTCCTTCACCTCTTCGAACTCGGCGTCGACCACGTTGTCATCCGCCGCGCCGGCACCACCACTCGGAGCTTCGCCCGGCTGCGCCTTGGCCTGCTCGGCCTGGTACATCTGCTCGGCGAGCTTGTGGCTGGCGGTGGCGAGTGCATTGGTCTTCGCCTCGATGGTGTCCTTGTCGCCTTCGCGCACGGCGTCCTCGCACTCCTTCAGCGCAGCCTCGATCGCGGCCTTCTCGTCGGCCGATACCTTGTCGCCGTATTCGGCGAGCGACTTCTTCACCGAATGGATCATCGCATCGGCGGCGTTGCGCGCGGTCGCCAGTTCGAAGGCCTTGTGGTCCTCGGCGGCGTTCGCCTCGGCGTCCTTCACCATGCGCTGGATTTCCTCCTCGGACAGGCCTGAGCTCGCCTGGATGCGGATGGTGTTTTCCTTGCCGGTGGCCTTGTCCTTGGCCGAGACGTGCAGGATGCCGTTGGCGTCGATGTCGAAGGTGACCTCGATCTGCGGCATGCCGCGCGGCGCGGGCGGGATGTCGGACAGGTTGAACTGGCCGAGACTCTTGTTGCCCGAGGCGATTTCGCGCTCGCCCTGCAGCACGTGCACGGTCACCGCGCTCTGGTTGTCGTCGGCGGTCGAGAACACCTGGCTCGCCTTGGTCGGGATCGTGGTGTTCTTCGGGATCAGCTTGGTCATCACGCCGCCCAGGGTCTCGATGCCCAGAGAGAGCGGCGTCACGTCGAGCAGCAGCACGTCCTTCACTTCGCCCTGCAGCACGCCGCCCTGGATCGCGGCGCCGACGGCGACGGCCTCGTCCGGGTTGACGTCACGGCGCGGTTCCTTGCCGAAGAAGTCCTTCACCGCGTCCATCACCTTGGGCATGCGGGTCTGGCCGCCGACCAGGATGACGTCGTCGATCTGCGAAGTGCTGAGGCCGGCGTCCTTCAGCGCGACCTTGCACGGCTCGATGGTGCGCGAGATCAGATCCTCGACCAGGCTCTCGAACTTGGCGCGGGTGATCTTCACCGCCAGGTGCTTGGGACCGGAGGCGTCGGCCGTGATGTAGGGCAGGTTGACTTCGGTCTGCTGGCCGGACGACAGCTCGATCTTGGCTTTCTCCGCCGCTTCCTTCAGGCGCTGCAGCGCGAGCACGTCCTTCTTCAGGTCGACGCCCTGTTCCTTCTTGAACTCCTCGGCGATGTAGTCGATCAGGCGCTGGTCGAAGTCCTCGCCGCCGAGGAAGGTGTCGCCGTTGGTCGACAGCACCTCGAACTGGTGCTCGCCGTCGAGCTCGGCGATTTCAATGATGGAAATGTCGAAGGTGCCGCCGCCGAGGTCGTACACGGCGATCTTGCGGTCGCCTTCCTTCTTGTCCATGCCGAAGGCGAGCGCGGCCGCGGTCGGCTCGTTGATGATGCGCTTCACTTCCAGGCCGGCGACGCGGCCGGCGTCCTTGGTCGCCTGGCGCTGGCTGTCGTTGAAGTAGGCGGGCACGGTGATGACGGCCTCGGTCACTTCCTCGCCCAGGTAGTCCTCGGCGGCCTTCTTCATCTTGCGCAGCACTTCGGCAGAGACCTGCGGCGGCGCCATCTTCTTGTCGCGCACTTCGACCCAGGCGTCTCCGTTGTCGGCCTTGACGATCTTGTAGGGCATCAGTCCGATGTCCTTCTGCACTTCCTTCTCTTCGAAGCGGCGGCCGATCAGGCGCTTGACGGCGAACAGGGTGTTCTTCGGGTTGGTGACCGCCTGGCGCTTGGCGGGGGCGCCGACCAGGATTTCGCCGTCTTCGGCGTAGGCCACGATGGACGGCGTGGTGCGCGCGCCCTCGGCGTTTTCGATCACTTTCGGCGTGCCGCTTTCCATCACTGCCACGCAGGAGTTGGTGGTGCCGAGGTCAATGCCAATGATGCGTCCCATGATGCGTTCCTTCTAAGTAAGGTTGAATTGAGTGGGATATGGGGGAGGGCGGCGCGATTTCAAGTTCGGCCGCAGGATCCTTCTCGGCTCAGCCGCCCGGGCCCTTGGAAACCATCACCAGCGCAGGCCGCAGCGTGCGCTCGTTGAGGCGATAGCCCTTCTGCAGCACCGTCACCACCGTGTTGGCGGGCTGGTCGGAGTCGACCATCTGGATCGCCTGATGCTGGTGGGGGTCGAATTTTTCGCCCATCGGATCGACGTCGGCGAGGTTGAACTTGCCGAAGGCGGCGACCAGCTGCTTGAGCGTCAGCTCGACCCCGCTCTTGAGCGTTTCGACGCTCGGCGACGCATCGGCCAGCGCGGCCTCGAGGCTGTCCTTCACCGCCAGCAACTCGCCGGCGAAGCTTTCCACCGCGAACTTGCGCGCCTTGTCGACATCCTCAGCCGCGCGGCGGCGCATGTTCTCGGTTTCCGCCTTGGCGCGCAGCCAGGCGTCGTGATGCTCGGCCGCCGCGAGTTCCGCTGCCTTTAGTAGCTCTTCCAGGCTGGGCATGGTTTCCTTTTCGGGCTGGGTGTCGGCCGGGTTCGTGCCGCTTTTGATTTCGTCCTGCATGTGTGCTCCCAATTGGTCCTCGGGCGCAGATGAGGGCGAAAGACGGGGCTTCAAGGGGGAAGGCGCATTTTTTCCTGCTGCCGGCGAACACGCCCGGATGCGCATTTCAATTTGCCGCCCGTGGGCGCTTCCGGTATGATGCGCCGCTCTCGGAGAGGTGGATGAGTGGTTTAAGTCGCACGCCTGGAAAGCGTGTTCAGGATAATATCCTGACGGGGGTTCGAATCCCCCCCTCTCCGCCAGAATTCAATCCCGTCCGTCTTCCTCGCTCCGGCCTTGCTGGTTTTCCGCCAGGGAAACGTCCCAGGGATCGTAGGTCCCCACGTTCCAAAGATGCCCTTCCGGGTCGTAGCAGCTGAAGCCGCGCCCACCGTATTCCTCATCCTTGATCGCGATGGCGAGTTTTGCTCCCGACGCAATGGCGCGGGCGTAGACGGCATCCGCATCCTCCACGATGAGATAGGGCGACTGGGTTTCCGCTCCGCCGACCTCATCGGGTTGCCTGATCAGGCGTCCCCATTCCGTTTCCCGGGTCGGTACCGAGGCCAGCATCACCATTCCGCTTCCGAGGACGAGTTGGGCGTGCGCAATGCTGCCGTCCGCGTTCGCATGGATCGCCTGTCGTTCGAAGCCGAAGACGGCGCAGAGCCAGTCGACCATGGCCGGAGCGTTGCGGTAGCGCAGGCAGGGGACGATGCCGGAGGCGGTATTCATGATGGGCTCCCGGCGGTGTCGGATGTCGGGTCGCTGCGGCCCGCACAGGCTGCAGCGCGCGCCAAGAGCAGGGCGCGTTCGCGGGCGTTGCGGGTGAGGGTGGCGGCGCGTTCGAATTCGGCACGGGCTTCGGCGACGCGGTCGAGGCGGGCGAGCAAATCGCCGCGGACGCTGGGCAGCAGGTGGTAGTTTTCCAGGCTGGGTTCGGCGAGCAGGGTGTCGACGATTTCCAGTCCTGCCGCCGGGCCGAATGCCATCGCCACGGCCACGGCGCGATTGAGGGTGACGACCGGCGAAGGCGCGACCTGGGCGAGGGCGTCGTACAGCGCAGCGATGCGCGTCCAGTCGGTGGCTTCGGCCGTGGCGGCGCGCGCGTGGCAGGCTGCAATCGCAGCCTGCAGGGTATAGGGGCCGAGCGGGCCGGGCAACGATTCGGCGCGTTCGAGTGCAGCCAGGCCGCGCCGGATCAGCAGGCGGTCCCAGCGGGTGCGGTCCTGCTCGAGCAGCAGGATCGGCTCGCCTTTCGCGTCGACCCGCGCGGCGAGCCGCGATGCCTGGATTTCCATCAGGGCGACCAGACCATGCACTGCTGGCTCGTCCGGCATCAGCTCGGCCAGGATGCGGCCCAGGCGCAGCGCTTCTTCGCACAGCGCCGGGCGCATCCAGTCATCGCCTGCGGTCGCCGAATAGCCCTCGTTGAAAATGAGATACACGACTTCGAGCACCGAAGCGAGGCGGCTCGCCAGATCCGCGCCACGCGGGATCTCGAACGGCACGTGGGCGGCGGCGAGCGTGCGTTTGGCGCGCACGATGCGCTGCGCGATGGTGGGCTCGGGCTTGAGGTAGGCGCGCGCGATCTCGTCGGTGGTCAGGCCGCCCATGATCCGCAGCGTCAGTGCGCTCCTCGCCTCGGGCGAAAGCACGGGATGGCAGGCGGTGAAGATCAGGCGCAGCATGTCGTCGCCGACTTCGTCGTCGAGTGCGGCGTCGACCATCTCGTTGAAGTCGGCCGTTGCGAGTTCGTGCTGGGCGTCGAGCTCGCGGCTGAGTTCGCTGTGTTTGGGCGCGACGAGCTTGTCGTGGCGCAGCCGGTCGAGCGCGCGGCGTTTGGCCGTGGTCATGAGCCAGGCGCCGGGGTTGTCGGGGATCCCGTTTGCCGGCCAGCTTTCCAGCGCCGCGACCAGCGCATCCTGCGCGAATTCCTCGGCGAGGCCCACGTCGCGCACCATGCGCGCGACACCGGCGACGACCTTGGCGGCCTCGATGTGCCAGATCGCCTCGACGGTCCGGGCCGCTTCGCTGCCCGGACTAGGTTCGTTCATGGAGATTCGTCGCCTCTTCGGCCCGGTCGTCGAACCACAGGAAGGGGGGATGCGCTGCATCGGGTTCTCCCAGGCGGGATCAAAGGCTGACCAGGGTCTTGAATCCGCCCCAGAACATGCGCTTGCCGTCGAAGGGCAGGGTTTCCGGATCCATCATGGCGGCCAGACGCGGGTCCTGCATGACCTTCGCGTTGATGCGGTCGCGGTCCTTGCGGGACTTGTACACGATCCAGGCAAACACCACGGTTTCGCCTTCCTTGAGCTTCACGCTCTGCGGAAACGAGGTGTGCTTGCCGGGCTTGACGTCATCGGCGACGCATTCGACGTATTCGAGCGCGCCGTGCTCGCGCCAGACCTTGCCCGCCTGGCGGGCCATGCGGCGATAGGCCGCCAGCTTGTCGGTGGGAACGGGGAGGATGAAACCGTCTACGTAGGGCATGCTGATCTCCTTTCAAGCGGCCTGCATGTGGACCAGTTCCCAGATGTGCCCGTCCGGGTCCTGGAAGCCGTGGCCGTACATGAAGCCGTGATCCTGCGGATCATTGTAGGTCGAGCCGCCGGCGGCGACGGCCTCGCGCACCAGGGCGTCCACCGCGGCACGGCTGTCGCGCGACAGGCAGATCAGCACCTCGGTGCACTGGGCGGCGTCGCATACCGGCTTGGGCGTGAAGCTCTGGAAACGCTCGCGCGCGAGCAGCATGACGAAGATGTTGCTGCCGACGATCATGCAGGTCGCCGATTCGTCGGTGAATTTCTCGTCGAAGCTGAAGCCGAGCCGGGTAAAGAAGGCGATCGAACGCTTGAGGTCGGCGACCGGCAGATTGACGAAGATTTGTTGTGCAGACATGGGGTCTCCCGCTGAAAGTGTGAATGTCCGTCCAAGGAACGGTCGGGGTCAGTCCACGACCGAAGCGCAGGCCGGTTTGGCGATACGGGTCTGCCCGACCGGGCGCGGATGCGCTGCGGTGTAAGCGAGTCCGGTGGCTGCGATCGACAGGGTTTTGAGCATGGGTCTCTCCTGGTTGGGCTAGGGTGCGGCATTCCTGCCCTTGTACCTACGACGAACGACGGGAGGCGCAATCGACATGCCGCGCGCTGCTCGCGCCCTAGCCGACGTAGCAGGGGGCCACTTCGCGTACCTCGACCGTGGCCCACTGCACGGCGGGGCATTCGCTGGCGATCGCCACGGCCTCGTCGCGCGTCGCGCAGTCGATGAGGAAGAATCCGCCGACCATTTCCTTGGCTTCTGAAAAGGGACCGTCGCGCAGGACCGCCTTGCCGTCGCGGTGCTGGATGCGCACGCCGTGCTGGTCGGGCCGCAGCGATTCGCTGGCACGCAAGAGGCCACGCGCCGCGAGGCCTTCGCCATAACGCACCATCTCGTCGTAGAGTTGACGGGCTTCTTCCTGGGTGCGCGTATCGCGTTGCCCGCGTGGTTCGACGATCAAAAGCAGATAAGCCATGGTTCCTCCATTGTGGATTGCAGTTGTGTTCAAGGCTTGCCCGCCCCGGCGCCGGCGGGGATCGCCGGCCATCCCGCGGAAGGTCGCCCTTTCTGCACCAGCCGGGCAGGGGAACTCCGCGGGAAAGGCCTTCCACCACATGCCGGTAAACGCAGGCGAGCCGGGGATCAGGCGCAAAGTGTAGCGGCCGCTGCCCGGATTTCCTCCGCGCTCGCGTCGCGGATATGGGTGGCGATGGACCACTGATGGCCGAAGGGATCCTCCAGCTTGCCGTAGCGGTCGCCCCAGAACATGTCCTCGACCGGCATCGTCACCCGGGCGCCCGCGGCGACGGCCCGTTCGACCACGGCATCGACATCCTCGACGTACAGGTGGATCGTCACCGGTGAACCCTTGAGCGATTGCGGGCCGAACGAACCCCATTCCGGGAATTCGTCGACCAGCATGAGGGGCGAGTCGCCGATGCGGATCAGCGCATGCATGAGCTTGTCCTGCGGGCCGGGCAGCCGTGCCAGTTCAACGGCGCCGAAGGCTTTCTGATAGAACGCGATGGCGTCGGCGGCACCCCTGCAAACCAGGTGCGGCGTGATCGTGTGCATCCCGTCGGGGATGGGTTGGGCTTGTGTTCCAGTCATGGTCGTTTCTCCTGTCGGATTGAAGTTCAGCGTGGGGCACGGAGAACTGCAATTCACTGTGCCTCATGTCTACGACGAACGACGTCCCGCCCGATCGACAGGCGGTGACGTCCTGGGCGGGCTCAGTGCGTTCCCAAGCCCATGTCGCGGAAGCGTTCGACCGCCTCGCTGGGGCCGAAATCCTCCAGCTCGTACAGCGGCCGCACTTCAATCTCGGCCGGTTTGTCTCGCCCGGCGGGGTTGGGAAAGCGCCGGGCCCATTCCATGGCTTCTTCGCGGGATTTGACCTGGATCAGCGTGTAGCCCGCGATCAGTTCCTTGGTCTCGGCGAACGGGCCGTCGATGACGGTTCGCCTGTCGCCGTCGTAACGGATGCGCCAGCCCTGCGAACTGGGCTTGAGGCCGGAGCCGTCGAGCAGCACCCCGGCCTTCATCAGCTGTTCGTGGTAGTCGGCCATTTCGGCCAGCAGGGCTTCTTCGGGGGCGGGCTGGGTTTCGGCCTCGGATTCGGCGGTGGCTTTGACAATGATCATGAATCGCATGTTTCTCTCCTCGTCGTTGCAGGTTGTGGGCAAGGCTGGCGGGCGGCATCGGGCCCTGTCACTACGACGAACCAGAGCGGGAGAAATCGACAGGGGCGATCCCGCCCGTGCGGGTGGCGCCCTCGGCATGACGGGAAGCCTGCCGTCCCGGCACAGCGAGACGGTTCAAGGCATACGCCGGGGCTGAAAATAAATTAGAATGTCAGCCTTCTAAAACGTCCAGCTCCGGAAGCCTTTGTCGACGCGGTAAAACGGAGGGCGATTCCCTCTTCTCCGCCCACGCTCAGCGACCCCACCAATATAGCAATGCCGAAACATGCCTACCACGGCAGGCTTTCCGTGGTCGTACCCGTCAAGAACGAGCAGGACAACGTCGAACCGCTGGTGCGCGAAATCGCCGCGGCGCTGACTGGCAGCACCACGTTCGAAATCATCTACGTCAACGACGGCAGCACCGATGCCACCCAGGCGCGGCTGGATACGCTGAAGGCCGAGTTCCCGATGCTGCGGGTGATCCGCCATCGCGCCTCGTGCGGGCAGAGCCGCGCGGTGACGACGGGAGTGAATGCGGCGCGCTACGAATGGATCGCCACGCTCGACGGCGACGGCCAGAACGACCCCGCCGACATCCCGGCGCTGCTGGCGAAGCTCGCCGACCCGGCGCAGCCCGCCAACCTGGAACTGCTGGCCGGCTGGCGCTCCAAGCGCAACGACACCTTCGTGCGCCGCCTTTCCTCGAAAATCGCCAACGGCGTGCGTTCGCGCATGCTGAAGGACAACACGCCCGACACCGGATGCGGCCTCAAGGTGTTCGCACGCGATACCTTCCTGCAGTTGCCCAATTTCAATCACATGCATCGCTTCCTGCCGGCGCTGGTGATGCGCAACGGCGGCGCCGTGGTGTCGGTGCCGGTTCACCATCGCGCGCGCGAGCGCGGCACGTCGAAATACGGCGTGCACAACCGGCTATGGGTGGGCATCGTCGACCTGTTCGGCGTCGCCTGGCTGCAGCGGCGGGTGCGGCTGCCGGTGATCGAGCCGGATTCCGACCTCTAGAGCGCATGCGGGTGGCATGAACGCGCGCGTCATCCTCAAGGGCCTGGCGTTGATCCTGAGCCTGGCGTTGCTGGGCTACCTGTTCAAGACCAGCGATCTCGGCAGCAGCGTCAACGAAGCCTGGATCGATGCGCGGGTGCGCGGGCACGGCGTCAACGGCGCGCTGCTGTTCCTGTTGATGGGCGGCATCTTCACCGCCATCGGCCTGCCGCGCCAGGTCATCGCCTTCCTCGGCGGCTACGCGTTCAATATTGCGCTCGGTACGCTGCTCGGTGCGCTGGCGGCGTTGCTGGGATGCATGTTGAGCTTCTTCTACGCGCGCCTCTTCGGCAAAGGTCTGTTGCGCGCGCGGCTGGGCGAGCGCGCCGGACGCTTCGACCGCTTCATCCACGATCATCCGTTCTCGATGACGGTGCTGATCCGCCTGCTGCCGGTGGGCAGCAACCTGCTGACCAATCTGGCAGCAGGCATTTCCAGCATCCGCCCGTTGTATTTCTTTTCCGGGACCGTGCTGGGCTACCTGCCGCAGACGCTGGTGTTCGCGCTGGTCGGCAGCGGGGTCCACATTGCGCCCGTGCTGAAACTGACGCTGGCCATCGCCCTATTTCTGGTTTCCATGGCGCTCGGCGTGTACCTGTATCGGCGCCGCGGGGGGGCGGCGCTGGATCAGACGCTGGGTGAACGCGAGACGGGGCGCTGACGAATCCGACGTTCGGCGTATCCGGCGGGCCTCGAATCTTTGCCAGCGCGGCAGCAGGTAGACGTGCATGGCAACGCTCACGATTCCGGTTCCCAGCGCCAGCCCGGCCAGGACATCCGACAGGTAGTGCTTGCCGATGAGGACGCGGGAAACCGCCATCAGCAGCGCGGCGGCCAGCGCCGCGACCGCCGTGGCCCGGGAGCGCACGAGCACGGCCACGAAAACCGCGCCCACCATGGCATCGACGGCATGGCTGGAAGGGAAGGTGGAATGGATTGCTTCGGCGAAACCGGTGATCTGGAAGAAGGCATCGTGCAGAGGATCGGCGAGGGGACGGGGCCTGGCCGTCACGAGCTTGATGAGGCGTACCAGCAGCACCGTCCCGAACGCCTGCGCGAGGAGGTAGGCCCGGGCGGTGGTGGTGAACGTCGCGCGCCGTTTCCACATCCCCAGCGCCAGCAGCGCCAGGAACGGAAGGTAGAACAGGAACAGCCCCCAGTCCGAATACAGGTCGCCGAATGGCCTCAGCGCCTGCAGCGCCGGGGTCGCCGCGATGCGCTCGAACAGCGCCCGATCCGCATGCGTGAGCCAGGACAACAGTGCGCCCGCCCACAGCAGTATTGAAGCGCGCTGGGCCACACGCAATCGCGCACGGATTTCCCGGGAATCCGGAAATCTCGCCCTCGGCTGGCGTGGATCGGTGGTGGACATCTCGGTGGTCAGGCAATAAGGTTCTGTCCCCATTACGCAGGATCTTGCTTAAGCAAACCTTAAGTCGGGTGGCTTAGGCTGGGCCATCCCTGCGCACGCGCCGGGAAGAAGGGGCCAGGGACGGCCGCAAGCCTGCAGCGCAGGAACGGGCGAAACCCTGGGCGAAACACGAATGGTTTTTTTCAGATTGATGGACAGGGTGTGATGACAAATTGGACATTCGGCACGCGCGGCCGCGGCGCGCTTGTTGCGAGTTTTGCCGTGCTTGCGCTGCTTGCGCTGCTCGGGATCGTCACGCGTCCGCTGACGCCGATCGACGAGACCCGCTACGTCAGCGTGGCCTGGGAAATGTGGCTGCGCGGCGACTTCCTGGTGCCGTTCAAGAACGGCGAGGCCTACAGCCACAAGCCGCCCTTCATCTTCTGGATGTTCCATGCCGGCTGGGCGCTGTTCGGCGTCAACGACTGGTGGCCGCGCCTGGTGTTGCCGTTGTTCTCGGCCGGGTCGCTGGGGCTGACCTGGCTGCTGGCGCGCCGCCTCTGGCCGCAGCAGGCCGGACTCGGCGGGCAGGCCGCGCTGGTGCTGGCGAGCACGCTGTTGTGGATCGTCTTCTCCACCGCGGTGATGTTCGACGTGATGCTGGCGTTCTGGGTGCTGCTCGGCATGCACGGCGTGCTGAGTGCCGCCGACGGCCGGCGGCGCGGATTCGTCCTGCTGGGCATCGCCATCGGCATGGGGGTGCTGACCAAGGGCCCGGTGATCCTCCTGAACCTGCTGCCGGTCACGCTGCTGGCGCCGTGGTGGAATCCGGGCCTGCCCCGCGAGGGGACGCCGGCTTTCTACGGGCTGAAGCCCGTGAAAGATCGCATGAACTGGGGACGCTGGTTCGGCGGCGTGGTCCTGGCCGTATTGCTGGGCGCCGCCATCGCGCTGGCGTGGGCGATTCCGGCCGGCCAGGCGGGCGGCGAGGCGTATCGCAATGCGATCTTCTGGGGACAGACCGCCAACCGTATGGTCGAGTCCTTCGCGCACCGGCGCCCGTTCTGGTGGTATCTGCCGCTGCTGCCGCTGCTGCTGTTCCCCTGGTTCGTCTGGCCCGGATTATGGAAGGCGCTGGCGCAGCGGCGGCGTGCCGGCTTCGACCGCGGGATGCGCTTCTGCATCGCCTGGATGCTGCCGGTCCTGGTCGCGTTCTCCTTCATCAGCGGCAAGCAGCCGCATTACCTGATTCCGCTGTTTCCGGCCTTCGCGCTGCTGACGGCGCGCCTGCTGGCGGAGCGGCCGTCCGCGCGCGTCGGCCTGCCGGCCTTGCTGGCTGCGGCGCTGGGGGTCGGCTTGATCCTCGCGGCCAGCGGGCAGATCGCCGCGCTGCAGGAAGACGTGGCGGCACTGCCGCCCGTCTGGCCGGGCGCCGCGCTGGTGTTGCTGGCGGCCGCGGCCTGGTGGGCCGGCCGGCGCGGCGTGTCAGCCGGGGTGACCCTGGCGCTGCTGGGCGCGGGCACGCTGGCGCTGGTGCAGCTGGCCGCAATGCGCTCGATCGAACCGCTGTACGACATCCGGCCGATGGCACGTGCGATCAAGGCCGTGCAGGATGAAGGACAGGTGGTGGCGAACATCGCCACCTACCACGCGCAGTACCAGTTCCTGGGCCGGCTGGAGGCGCCGCTGGTCGAGTTGCGCGGTGCGGACGTCGCGCCGTGGCTGGCAAGCCATCCGGACGCCTATGCGGTGGTCTATCTGAAAGACAGGAAAAACCTGGCTGCGGTCACGGCACGCCACAAGCAGGCATACCGGGGGGGCGCAGCCGTTCTGGTGGATACGCGGACGGCAGCCAGACTGCTGGCCGACCACGTCGAATAATCGGATTCAGGCTTCGGCGTCGCGCGGAGGCAGCACCACTTCGCGCGAGGGCGAAATCGTCGAGATGGCGTGCTTGAAGATCATCTGCGCCGCCTGGTCCTGGCCTTTCAGCAAGACCACGAACTGGTCGAACGATTCGATCCGCCCCATCAGCTTGATCCCGTTGACGAGGAATACGGACACCGGGATGCGCTCCTTGCGCAGGGTGTTGAGGAAGACATCTTGCAGGTGATTATGTTCTTTGGCCATGTTTGGCTCCCTGTCAGGTAAAGGCGGGGCGTAAGCCCCGCATGAGTATTATTAGCCGATTATTCGATTTTTGCACCGGCACGCGCCGCGGTGATGGCGTCGCGCACGCGCTGCTGCTGCAGCTGCTTGACGATCTCGCCGCGCACCGCATCCAGAGGCGGCAGCTTGGGCTGGCGCGTGTCGTCGAGGCGGATGACGTGGTAGCCGAACTGCGTCTTCACCGGCGTCTTGGTGGTTTCGCCTTTCTTCAGGGCGGCCAGGGCATTGGAGAATTCCGGCACGAAGGCGCGGCGGTCGGTCCAGTCGAGCGCGCCGCCGTTCTTGGCTGAACCGGGATCCTTCGACAGCTTCTTGGCGAGGTCCTCGAACTTGGCCTTCTTGCCGAGATCGGCAATGACCTTTTTCGCCTCGGCCTCGGTTTTCACCAGGATGTGGCGAGCGCGGTATTCCGGCTCGAGCGGCTCGGCCTTGGCCTTGTCGTACATCGCCTGGATTTCGGCGTCGGCGACCGGATGGGCCTTGATGTAGTCTTCCAGATAGGCTTTCGCGAGCTGGTCCTTGCGGCGGATGTCCAGCGCGGCGGCCAGACGCGGCTCCTTGTCGAGACCCTTGTCGAGGGCGGCGCGCGACAGCAGTTCCAGGTTGATCAGCGATTCGCGCACGCGGGCCTCGAGTTCCGGCGATTCAGGCTGGCCCTGGGCCATTTCGCGCCTGACCAGCTCGCCGTAGACGGCCGGGATTTCCTTGCCGTTGACCACGGCCAGCGGTTTGGTGGGGTCCGCGGCGGAAGCGGGCGCTGCCGGCGTGGCGGCGGGGGCAGGGGTCTGTGCCTGCGCCAGCGGGGCGAGGGCCAGCAGGATCAGGGCGGAGAGGGGGGCAAGGCGCATTCGGATTCCTTTCAAAGTTCTTCCGGGGTCAGTGCGGTGATCGACAGCGCATGGATCTCGCGCTGCATGAGCTCGCCCATGGTTTCGTACACCAGACGGTGACGGGCGAGGGTGGAGAGATTACGGAATTTTGGTGACACGACGGTGAGACGGAAATGTCCGCCGCCCGACGCGGCGCCGGCGTGGCCCTTGTGCTGGGCGCTTTCGTCTTCCAGCGTGTAGGTTTCGGGGTCCAGCGCGGCGAGCCGCGTGCGGATCAGGTCAGCCGTGCTCATGCGGGCAGCACCTTCTTGAACGGTTGGATGGCAACGTCGGCATACACGCCCGCAGCCACGTAGGGGTCGGCGTCGGCCCAGGCCTGCGCGGCGGCGAACGAATCGAATTCGGCGACGATCAGGCTGCCGGAAAAGCCCGCGGCGCCGGGATCGTTGCTGTCGATGGCGGGGAAGGGGCCGGCCAGCAGCAGGCGGCCGGCCTGTTGCAGCGCCTGCAGCCGTTCCAGATGGGCGGGGCGGGCAGCGAGCCGGCGCTCGAGACTGTCGGGCACATCCCGCCCGACGATGGCGTAGAACATTATTGCTTTTCTTCCTTGTCGATATATTTGGTCAGCATCATGCTTTGACCGATTACAAACACCAGCATCAGCCCGAGGCTGCCGAACAGCTTGAAATTCACCCAGGCGTCGGTCGAGAAATTGAAGGCGACAACGAGGTTTGCAACCCCCATGAAGGCAAAAAATCCGCCCCAGCTGGCATTCAACCGACTCCAGGCAGGGTCGGGAAGTTCCATTTGCGTGGCCATCAGGCTCTTGATGACGTTGCGGCCGAAGGCGGCGGCGCCGAAGATGATGCCGGCAAACATCCAGTACAGCACGGTCGGCTTCCACTTGATGAAGCTCTCGTCGTGCAGCCACAGGGTGGCGCCGCCGAACAGCACGATGATGCCGAGGCTGACCCACAGCATGGTCTCGACGGTGTGGCCGCGCAGCTTGACCCAGGCGATCTGCCCGAAGCTGGCGACGATGGCGACCAGGGTGGCGAGGTAAATGCCGGGTTTCTCGCCGGCACCGGCCGGTTGCGGCAGGCCGAGGCCGGCCATGAAGGCGCGCGTCGCCTCGGCGTTGGCGTCGCCGATCTTGTAGGCGACGAAGAAGACGATGACGGGAAACAGGTCGAACAGCAGTTTTTTCATTATGGCGGTGCGGGCAGTCTGACAGCCAGCCGAAATTCGGATGAAAGCTTATTTTGCTATGATTCCCCCTCCTGACCAAGCGCTTTCGGCCCTGGTCGCCCGATCCTGATCTCGATGTTCAATATCGATCTGCATTGCCATTCCAATGTGTCCGACGGCATGTTGTCTCCCGCCGAGGTGGTTGCCCGCGCCGCGGCCAACGGGGTGCATGCGCTCGCGCTGACCGACCATGACGACGTGGCCGGCATCGCCGCGGCGCAGGAAGCGGCCGATGCGGCCGGACTGACGCTGATCCCGGGCGTCGAGATCTCGGTGACGTGGGGCGGACAGACCGTGCACATCGTCGGCCTGCGCATCGACCCGGCCCACCCCGGACTCGCCGCCGGTCTCGCCGAGATCCGCCGCGGACGCATCGAGCGCGCCCGCCGCATGAGCGACGATCTCGCCCGTTCCGCCGGCATCGTCGGCGCCTACGAAGGGGCCTACGACTATGCCGTCAACAAGCAGATGGTCGGGCGCACGCATTTCGCGCGCTGGCTGGTCGACCGCGGCCATGCCCCCGACATCCGCAGTGTGTTTCGCCGCTACCTCACGCGCGGCAACCCGGGCTACGTCGAGCACGAATGGACCTCGCTCGAAAACGCCGTCGGCTGGATCCGCGCCAGCGGAGGCATGGCGGTGATCGCGCACCCCGGGCGCTACACGTTCAATGCGCGCGAACAGCACCTGTTGCTGGACGCTTTCCGCGCGCTCGGCGGGGAGGGCATCGAGGTCATCACCGGCAGCCACCATCCGTCCGAATACGGCAAGTGGGCCGACCTCGCGCGCGCGTTCGGCCTCAAGGCCTCGCGCGGCGCCGATTTCCACGCGCCGGGCGAGGGCGTCGACATCGGCCGCCTGCCGGCGCTGCCCCACTATTGCCAGCCGGTCTGGCAGGGCTGGCCGGAACTGGCACCGCATTTTTCCCCTTCCCTGGCCTGAGACCGTATGGCGCAATTCTTCAATATCCATGCCGACAACCCGCAGCCGCGGCTGATCCAGCAGGCGGTCGACATCCTCAAGCGCGGCGGCGTGATCGTGTACCCCACCGACTCGTGCTACGCGCTCGGCTGCCAGATCGGCGACAAGGAAGCGGCGATGCGCCTGTTGTCGGTGCGCGGACTCGACACCGGCCACGACCTCACGCTGGTCTGCCGCGACCTGTCCGAACTCGG
>JAJZPG010000020.1 GCA_021811235.1 Pseudomonadota bacterium
CATCCTCCGCCTGCTTGCGCAGCCCGCGATGGACGACGGCAAGGTATTGCCGCTGGCCGAGGCCGAGCGGCTGTTCGAGCGCATGGCGCGCTATCCCGACTACCGCATGATCGTGGCGCTGCGCGACGGCCGCATCGTCGGCAGTTTCGCGCTGCTGATCATGGACAAGCTCGGGCACCGGGGCGCACCCTCGGGGGTGATCGAGGACGTGGTGGTCGACCCGCAGTGCCAGGGGCAGGGCATCGGCCGGGCGATGATGCAGCACGCGCTTCGCCTGTGCGGGGAGAAGGGCTGCTACAAGGTGGCGCTGTCGTCCAACCTCGCGCGCGAGCGCGCGCATGCCTTCTACGAATCGCTCGGCTTTG
Organism: Pseudomonadota bacterium; assembly: GCA_021811235.1. GTDB lineage: Bacteria > Pseudomonadota > Gammaproteobacteria > Burkholderiales > Thiobacillaceae > Thiobacillus. The sequence goes on from JAJZPG010000020.1 coordinate 366, forward strand.
AACGACACGGCTACAGCTTTACAATCACGCCCCCTGCATCGCTCAAGGACGACGCGGCCTGAGGCCTGCGCGGCCCGGGCGAAGTGCATCCACCCGTTTAAGGATTCAACATGAGCACCCTGCCCCCCTGCCCGCAATGCGGTTCCGAATTCACCTACGAAGACGGTGCCAACTACGTCTGCCCGGAATGCGCGCACGAGTGGCCGCAAGCCGCCGCAGTGGAGAGCGCCGAGCAGGCGCGCGTGGTGCGCGATGCCAACGGGACCGAGCTGCACGACGGCGACACGGTGACGGTGATCAAGGACCTGAAGGTGAAGGGCTCGTCGCTGGTGGTGAAGGTGGGGACCAAGGTGAAGAACATCCGCCTGGTCGAGGGCGACCACGACATCGACTGCAAGATCGACGGCATCGGCCAGATGGGGCTGAAGTCGGAATTCGTGAAGAAGGTGTAGCGGTTTACCTGACCTGCCCTTCGACAGGCTCAGGGCGAACGGCGCGGTGTTGATGCCGCGCTCTCTCTATCTACGACCACACCCCCGGCCGCGGCGAAAAGCTGTCGAGCACGCGCAGGTAGCTGGCGCGCGCGACGAGCGAGGGGTCGGGCAGGTTCTGCTGGCTCATGCTGCCCTTCAGCTGCGCCAGCGATTCGTATTCCTTCTCCTCCATCCAGTTCTGCATCGCCGCAAGGATCTCGGTGAGCTTGCCGGGGCCATGCTGCAGCAGGCAGGAGGCGAGGTGCACGACGTCGGCACCGGCCAATACAAGCTTGAGGGCCTCGCTCTCGCTGTGGACGCCGCCGGTGGCGGCGAGGGTGAGCTGCGTGCGACCGTGCAGAATGGCGATCCAGCGGATGCGCAGCAGCGCCTCCTCGGCCGAGGACAAATGCAGCTGGTCGGTCATGCGCAGGTCGTCGAGGTCGATGTCGGGCTGGTAGAAGCGGTTGAACAGCGCCACGCCTTGCGCGCCGGCGGCTTCGAGCTGCCTGACGAAATTCGGCAGCGAGGAGAAGAAGGGCGACAGCTTCATCACGATGGGTAGGTTCACCACGCGCCGCAGGTCGCCGAGCAGATCGAGGTAGCGCGCCTCGACGGCCTTGCCGGATTGCATCATGTCGGCGGCGACGTGGTAGACGTTGAGCTCGAGCGCGTCGGCCCCGGCCTGTTCGAGCGCGCGGCCGAGTTCCACCCAGCCCGAGGGCGACACGCCGTTGAGGCTCGCCACCACCGGAATCTCCAGCCGCCGCTTGAGCTGGTGCAGATGCGACAGGTAGCGCTCGAGCCCCCCCTGGAATTCGCCGCCCCCGGGCAGGAAGCTGTCGGCTTCGCCGTGGCCGAGGTCGGCGTGCAGGAGGAAGCGGTCGAGCATCGCATCCTCCGCCTGCAGCTCCTCTTCGAACAGCGAGTACATGACGAGCGCGGCGGCGCCCGCATCCTCCAGCCGCAGCGCGGTGTCGAGATGGCGCGACAGCGGCGAGGCCGAAGGCACCAGCGGGTTCTTGAGCTTGAGTCCGAGATAGTCGGTGGAGAGGTCGATCATGTCAGGCTCCGGGTTTGGATGCGTCGGCATGGCTCTGCGCCAGGTCCTGGTATGCCTTGAAGCGCTGCTCGGCTTCCTGCTGCGCCTCTTTCAGGAAACGTTGCGCGGCTTCGGGATGGCTGCGGGCGAGCATGGCGAAGCGGGTTTCCGATTCCATGAAGGACTGGATCGGCTGGGTCGGCGCGGCGGAATCGAGCTTGAAGGGATTGCCGCCTTCAGCGGCCAGCCGCGGGTCGAAGCGGATGAGCGGCCAGTGCCCGCTCTTCACCGCGAGTTCCTGCTGGCGCTGGTTGTAGAGCATGTCGTAGCCGTGCGCGATGCACGGGCTGTAGGCGACGATGAGCGAGGGGCCGGGGTAGGCCTCGGCCTCGTGGAACACGCGCAGGGTCTGCACGTCCTTGGCGCCGTAGGCGACGGTGGCGACGTACACGTGGCCGTAGTCGGAAGCCAGCCTGGCGAGGTCTTTCTTCGCGGTGGCCTTGCCGCCGGCGGAAAACTTGGCGACCGCACCGATCGGCGTGGCCTTGGAGGTCTGGCCGCCGGTGTTGGAATACACCTCGGTGTCGAGCACCAGGATGTTGACGTCGTAGGGCAGCGCCAGCACGTGGTCGAGGCCGCCGTAGCCGATGTCGTAAGCCCAGCCGTCGCCGCCGATGATCCACACCGAGCGGCGGACCAGCCATTCGGCGACGCTGGCGAGTTCCCTGGCGCGCGGATGGCCTGAGGCCGCCAGCTTGTCGAGCAGCACGGCAACGCGGCTGCGCTGTTCGACGATGCCGGCCTCCTCGCGCTGGTCGGCGGCGACCAGCGCCTCGGCCAGGTCGCCGCCGAGGTCGCTGGCGAGTTCGCGCACCAGCTGCTTCGCGTAATCCATCAGCTGGTCGGCGGCGAGCCGCATGCCGAGTCCGAATTCGGCGTTGTCCTCGAACAGCGAGTTGCTCCACGAGGGCCCGCGTCCGGCGCCGTTCACCGTGTAGGGCGTCGACGGCAGGTTGCCGCCGTAGATCGACGAGCAGCCGGTGGCGTTGGCGACCAGCATGCGGTCGCCGAACAGCTGGGTGGCGAGGCGGATGTAGGGTGTCTCGCCGCAGCCGGCGCAGGCGCCGGAAAACTCGAACAGCGGGTCGAGCAGCATGGCACCGGGAATCGTGCCGTGCTTGACGAGCTTGCGGTCGAACTCGGGCAGCTTGAGGAAGAAGGCGAAGTTGTCGCGCTCGGCGTCGCGCAGCGGACCGACCGGCGCCATGTTCACCGCGCGGCGGCTGACGTTGGACTTGTCGTGGATCGGGCAGGCCTCGACGCAGTCGCCGCAGCCGGTGCAGTCCTCTGGCGCGACCTGATAGCTGATGTGGGTGCCGGCGGGGAAGTCCTTGCTCTTCGCCGGCACATGCTTGAAGCTGGACGGCGCGTTGGCGGCATCCCCGGCGGCGAAGGCGCGTGCGCGGATCGCGCTGTGCGGGCAGACGAACACGCACTTGCCGCACTGGGTGCAGAGGTCGGGCTCCCACACCGGGATTTCCAGCGCGATGTTGCGCTTCTCGTATTGCGCGGTACCGAGCGGCCAGGTGCCGTCGGCAGGCAGCACGGAGACCGGCAGACGGTCGCCGTGGCCCTGGTAGATCGGCAGGGTGAGGTCGTGCACGAAGTCGGGGACCTCCCTCTCCCGCTTGTGGGAGAGGGTCGGGGAGAGGGGGTTTTGCTCCTCCGCTGGAAGCTCCCTCTCCCCCACCCCCTCTCCCGCTTGCGGGAGAGGGGGGAGATTTACCTGCTGCAAATGCTCCAGCGTCATGTCGATCGCCTTGTAGTTCAGCTCGACCAGGCGGCGGCTCTTTTTGCCGTAGGTCTTGTCGACCGCCTGCTTGATCGCGGCAATCGCCGTCTCCTTCGGCAGGATGCCGGAGATGGCGAAAAAACAGGTCTGCATGATGGTGTTGATGCGCCGCCCCATGCCCGCCTCGGCGGCGACGGCGTAGGCGTCGACCACCCACAGCTGCAGGCGTTTCTCGACGATCTGCGCGCGCAACTTTCCGGGCAGCGTGTCCCACACCTTGTCCGGCGGCGCCGGCGTGTTGAGCAGGAAGACCCCGTCTGGCGCGGCGTGCTCGAGCAGTTCGTAGCGGTCGACGAACATCGGCTGGTGGCAGGCGACGAAGCCGGCCATGCCGCGCTCGACCAGATAGGCCGAGCGGATCGGCGCGGGGCCGAAGCGCAGGTGAGACACCGTCACCGCACCCGATTTCTTCGAGTCGTAGACGAAATAGCCTTGCGCCTGGAGGTCGGTCGCCTCGCCGAGTATCTTGATCGAGTTCTTGTTGGCCGACACCGTGCCGTCGGCGCCCAGCCCCCAGAACACTGCATGCTGCAGCTGGCGCGACGCGTCGGTGCGGAAATCCGCGTCCCACGCCAGCGAAAGATGCGTGAGGTCGTCGTGGATGCCGACGGTGAACTGGCGTCCGACTCCCCCGCTTGCGGGGGAGGGGAGCAAGGCGTCGAACACCGCCTTGACCATGCCCGGGGTGAATTCCTTGCTCGCCAGCCCGTAACGGCCGCCGATGATCCGCTGCATCGTCCGTGCGCCGTCCGCAGCCTCCTGCGCCAGCGCGGTCACCACATCCTTGTACAGTGGTTCGCCATCGGCACCGGGTTCCTTGCAGCGGTCGAGCACGGCGATGGCTCGGGCGCTTTCCGGCAGGGCCGCCAACAGCCTGTCGGCCGCGAAGGGACGGTACAGCCGCACCTTCAGCACGCCGACCTTCTCGCCGCGAGCGACGAGATGCTCGACCGTCTCGTGCACGGTCTCGGCGCCGGAGCCCATGAGCACGATGACGCGTTCGGCGTCTGCCGCGCCGACGTAGTCGAACAGCTTGTAGCGCCGCCCGGTGAGTTCGCCGAAGCGATCCATCGCTTCCTGCACGACCTGCGGGAACGCGTCGTAATAGGGGTTGGCGCGCTCGCGCGACTGGAAGAACACGTCCGGGTTCTGCGAGGTGCCGCGCAGGACCGGATGCTCGGGCGACAGGGCGCGGGCGCGATGTGCTGCGATCAGGTCGGCATCGAGCATGGCGCGCACGGTGTCCGACTCGACTGCGACGATCTTGGCGACCTCGTGCGAGGTGCGGAAGCCGTCGAAGAAATGGATCACCGGAATGCGCCCGGCAAGCGTCGCCGTCTGCGCGATGAGCGCGAAGTCCTGCGCCTCCTGCGGCGAATTGGCCGCCAGCATCGCGCAACCGGTCGCGCGGCAGGCCATGACGTCGGACTGGTCGCCGAAGATCGACAGCGCGTGGGTCGCCAGCGCGCGCGCCGCGACGTGCAGCACGAAGGGCGTGAGCTCGCCGGCGATCTTGTAGAGGTTGGGAATCATCAGCAGCAGGCCCTGGCTGGCGGTGAAGCTGGTCGCCAGCGCACCCGAGGTGAGCGCGCCGTGCAACGCGCCGGCGGCCCCGCCTTCGGACTGCATCTCGATGATCTTCGGTACTGCACCCCACAGGTTGGGCCTGCCCTGCGACGCCCATTCGTCGGCCCATTCGCCCATGGCGGACGCAGGCGTGATGGGATAGATCGCAATCACCTCGTTGACGAGGTAGGCCACACGGGCGACGGCTTCGTTGCCGTCGATGGTGAGCGTGGTTCTTGACGCTTCAGCGTCTTTAGAACCACGGCCTACTCCTTGCGGGTGGAGCGTGGTTCTTGACGCTTTATCCGAAGGTGTATCCCTTGGGACAGCGTCTTTAGAGCGTGATTGTTGCCGACTCGTCGGCTTTACAACCACGGCCTCCCCCTCGCGGGGAGAATCACGGCCTGCCCCTTGCGGGTGGAGCGTGGTTGTTGACGCTTCAGCGTCTATACAACCACGGCCTGCCCCTTGCGGGTGGAGTGTGGAAGTCATGGCGGGCTCTTACAGGATAAATCCATCCTTTATTCTAGACGCGACTCGCGAATGAACCAGCCTTCCCGCCAGCGATCCCGTCGTCGCCTGATAGCGACCAGGCATCCTGTACACTCGAACCATCGGTCCAACCGGAGAATTCGCCGCCTCCCGTCATGCCGCACAGTGTCGAACTCATCACCACGATTGCCGCCGCGCTGGGCCTTGCGCTGATATTCGGCTTCGTCGCCGTGCGGCTCAGGCTGCCCGCTCTGGTCGGCTATCTGCTGGCCGGCATCGTGATCGGCCCCTTCACACCGGGCTTCGTGGCGGACACCCGACTCGCTGGCCAACTCGCCGAGATCGGCGTGATGCTGCTGATGTTCGGCGTGGGGCTGCACTTCTCGCTCGACGATCTGCTGGCGGTGAAGAAAATCGCGCTGCCCGGCGCCGTGGTGCAGATCGCCGTGGCCACTGCGATGGGCCTGGCGCTGGCGAGCGGGTGGGGCTGGAGCCTGATGGCCGGGATCGTGTTCGGACTGTCGCTGTCGGTGGCGAGCACGGTGGTGCTGTTGAAGGCGCTGGAAAGCCGCGGCGCGCTGGAGACGCCGAACGGGCGCATCGCGGTGGGCTGGCTGGTGGTGGAAGATCTGGTCATGGTGCTGGTGCTGGTGCTGCTGCCGCCGCTGGCCGGAATGTTCGGTGGCAACGGCACGCCCGCGAGCACGCAGTCGCTGCTGGGCACGCTGGCGCTCACGCTCGGCGAGGTGGCGCTGTTCATCGGGCTGATGCTGGTGGTGGGGCGGCGCCTCTTCCCCTGGCTGCTGTGGCAGGTGGCGCGCACCGGCTCGCGCGAGCTGTTCACGCTGTGCGTGGTGGCGGCGGCGCTCGGCATCGCCTACGGTTCGTCGGCGCTGTTCGGCGTGTCGTTCGCGCTGGGCGCCTTCTTCGCCGGCATGGTCCTGCGCGAATCGGCACTGAGCTACCGTGCCGCCGAGGAATCGCTGCCGCTCAGGGACGCCTTCGCGGTGCTGTTCTTCGTCTCGGTCGGCATGCTGTTCGACCCGCGCGTGCTGGTCGAACAGCCGCTGCAGGTGCTGGCGGTGGTCGCCATCATCGTGTTCGGCAAATCGCTGGCGGCCTTTCTGCTGGTGCTGGCATTCCGCTACCCGCTCAATACCGCACTGACGGTGTCCGCCAGCCTCGCGCAGATCGGCGAGTTCTCCTTCATCCTGGCCGGACTGGGCGTGGCGCTCGGCGTGCTGCCGCTTGCAGGCCAAAGCCTGATCCTCGCCGGCGCGCTGATTTCGATCGCCTTGAATCCGCTGGCATTCCAAATGGCCGAACCATTGCAGCAGTGGATACGCGCACGCTCGAAACGGGCGCGCCAGCTGGAGCAGCGCGACGATCCCCTGGCCGAGCTGCCCGTCGGCGCGGCGTCGCACACGCTCACCGGCCACATCGTGCTGGCCGGGTACGGCCGCGTGGGCCGGCGCATCGCGGAGGCACTCGACTCAGAGGGGCTGCCGTACGTGGTCGCCGAGCAGCAGCGCGAGGCGGTGGAAAAGCTGCGCGCGCGCGGCATCCACGCCGTGGTCGGCGACGCCTCCGAACCGGCGGTGCTGATCCAGGCGCACGTGGCCCGTGCGCGGATGCTGGTGATCGCCACGCCCGATACGTTCCGGGCACGCAGGATGATCGAGATCGCGCGCACCCTCAATCCGCGCATCGACATCGTGGTGCGCAGCCACAGCGCGGACGAGGCGGAACTGCTGCGCCGCGAGCAGGCGGTCGAAGTGCTGGTCGGGGAACAGGAACTGGCGAACAGCATGGTGCGTCATGTCGGCCAACGGATCGCCAGCCACGCCGCCGACCGCCCGTGAGGCTCAGGCTTCGTCCCGCACCAGGCGGGCGACCAGCCTGCGCACCAGCGGCGCGACCACCATCACCGCCGGAAACGCCACCCCCCACGAGCCCAGCCAGGCACTCAGCCACTGGCCGACGAAGCCGTCGATCAGGCCGACCGCATGCCAGGTGGCCACGCCCGACACCAGCAGCGACATCAGGCCGGACAGCAACAGCGAGAACAGCAGCGGTTCGAGGCGCGCCGGCAGCTTTTTCATGGCCGCCCGTGTGCGCTCGACTGGCTGCAGTGGCGCGCCAGTTCGCCGAAGAACCGGGTTTTCCTGACGTCGCGCCGCTGCAGGCGGACCGGCATCCGGCGCAGCATGCGCAACCAGGCGGTACGCCGTAGCGCCTGGTGAACGCCGATGCGCACGGCAGGCGCCTCACGCGCCAGCGCATGGTTGATCGCGGCGCACAGCTGCGGCAGGCGATCCTCGAAATAGATCGCGGTGGAAAAGCAATACGGCAGCCAGTCGCGCGTCTGCGCATCGGCCAGCGGCATGGCGGCGAGCGCGTCGTCCTCGAAATCGATCGCGCCGAGTCCGGCCTCGGGCGACCACACGAAATTCCGCGCGAATGCCTGGCTGAGGTACTGTCCGGTGCGGTGAGCCTGCAGGATGTAGTCGGCGCCGCGCTGCCAGTGGACCAGCCGCTCGTCCGGCGCGGCATGGCGGATCAGGCTCTCGAGCGTGGCCTGGCCGAGGTCGGACATCAGCAGCCAGCCATGACTTTCGTCGAACAGTTCGGGGGTGCGTAATCCGGCCGCCGCCAGCGCGCGGATGCGCGACGCCTCGACCTGCAGGCCATGGCTGCCGCCGTGCGGGCGCACCGCCTGCATGGCGGGCTGGCCGAGCAGTTTCGCCGCGCCGGCCAGCAATTGATAACGCCAGGCGGGGGGCTGCGGCACGGCGAGCTTGAGCCAGGCGGGCTGGCCCCGCCACAGCACGGGGGCAATGTGGCGCCCGTCCCGCTTCATGTGCGCGATGTGGGCTTCGATTTCCTCACGGTTGCCCAGCAGCGGGCGCGCGTCCCCCGCCGCCATGCTCAGCGGATTTGATCGGGCGCTTCGAGCGGCGTGTGGTGCGCCTGTTCGCTGTGCAGCTCGGGCTGGTACCAGCCGAGTTTCTCGCGCAGCTTGACGACGTTGCCGACGATGATGAGGGTGGGCGCCTTGAGTTTGGCCTCTTCGGCCAGCGCCGGCAGGGTGGTGAGCGTGCCGGTGATGACGCGCTGCGTCGGCAGCGTGCCGTGCTGGACGATCGCTGCCGGCGTGTCGGCGGTGAGGCCATGCTTGATCAGCGCCTCGCACAGCAGCGGCAGGCCCTTCAGCCCCATGTAGATGACGATGGTCTGGTCGTGGCGCGCGATGCCTTCCCAGTTGAGATTGAAGGTGTTTTCCTTGAGGTGGCCGGTGACGAAGGCGACCGACTGCGCATAGTCGCGGTGGGTCAACGGGATGCCCGCGTAGGACGCCACGCCGGCGGCGGCGGTGATGCCGGGCACCACCTGGAACGGCACGCCGTGCTCGACCAGGGTCTCGATCTCCTCGCCGCCGCGGCCGAAGATGAAGGGGTCGCCGCCCTTGAGGCGCAGCGTGCGCTTGCCTTCCTTGGCCAGGCGCACCAGCATCAGGTTGATCTCCTCCTGCGGCACCGCGTGGTCGTCGCGCTCCTTGCCGACGTAGACGCGCTCGGCGTCGCGCCGGCACATGTCGAGGATGGGCTGCGAGACGAGGCGGTCGTAGACGATGACGTCGGCCTGCTGCATCAGGCGCAGCGCGCGGAAGGTCAGCAGGTCCGGGTTGCCGGGACCGGCGCCGACCAGATACACCTCGCCGCGGCTGATGTCATGCGCGGCGCTGTCCTTGATCATGGCGTCGAGCTGGGTCTCGGCTTCGGCGTCGCGGCCGGAGAACACCATCTCGGCGACCGGCGAGAGGAAGACCTTTTCCCAGAAGGCGCGGCGCTGCTCCGGCTTGATGGCACCGCGTACGCGGTCCTTGTAGCGCGAGGCGAGCGCCGAGAGACGGCCATAGGCGGCGGGGATCAGGGTTTCCAGGCGGGCGCGCAGCATGCGCGCGAGCACCGGCGATTCGCCGCCGGAGGACACCGCGACCATGATCGGCGAGCGGTCGATGATCGACGGCAGGACGAAGCTGCACAGGCCAGGCTTGTCAGCGACGTTGACCGGGATGTGGCGTGCGCGTGCCGCGTCGGCGACGAGTTTGGCAGCGGCCGCATCGTCCTCGACCACGATCACCGCGTCCTTGCCGTCGAGCAATTCGGGACGGAAGGCGTCGGCCACGCGCGTCACACGCTCGGCGTGGGGCAGGCGCTCGAAGCCTTCGTGCAGGGCCGGCGCGGCGACGTCGACGCGCGCGCCGGCGCGCAGCAGCAGTTCGGCCTTGCGCGCGGCGGTTTCGGAGCCGCCCACCACGAGACAGTGGCGGTCGCGCAGGTCGAGGAAAATGGGCAGGTAGTTCATGGGATTTACTCGCTGGCCGCAGTGTCGTCGCCAGGCTCGGCGGGCCCGTCTTCTGCTGAATACGGCGGGATGAAAATGAAGCGCATGTCGCCCGGGCTCATCTCGACGAAGTCGAGCGTCACGCCCTGCAGGTAGGGCGTGCTCTGCGGCGCGATCAGGAGCTGGATGCCGTTGACGATGAGGTGCTCGTCGGCCTCGCGCTCGGTGTCGAAGCCCATGCCGTAGTTCACGCTGCCGTCGTCTTCCTGGTAGGCGGCGACGCGCAGGATCATCTCGAACACGTCGGGGTTGTTGTTGGCGGCGCGAATCTGTTCGGCCGCGGCGTCGGTGATCTTGATCATGGCGTGTCCTTGGTTCGGTTCAAGCGGCGACGCGCGCCTTGTGCGCGCGCACCTGGTTCAAAAACGGGGTGATCCAGCCCTGCTCGCCCGCGCCGCGGCGGTGCACGTAGCCGGCCAGCAGGTTGTAGCGCTGGTAGCCGTCGTGCGCGCCGTCGATGCCGTGTCCGCGCGCGACGGTATAGGCGTAGATGGAGTCGGCGGGCAGGTTTTCCAAGCTCGAATAGTGAAATTCGTGCGCGGGGATGGGCGCCGATTCCTGCCAGCGGTCGTCGCCGGTGGGCTGCAGGCGCGCATAGCCACGGCCGACCGGGCGGTCGTGCATCACGGTGTCGCCCGGCACTACGCCGACCATCTCGCGCGTCCGCCCCTGCCAGCTGAGACTGTTCGACAGGTACATGAGGCCGCCGCATTCGGCGTAGGTCGGCAGGCCGCCCTCGATGGCGCGGCGAATGCTGGTGCGCAAGGACGCGTTGGCTTCGAGCTCGGCCATGAACATTTCGGGGAAGCCGCCGCCGATGATGAGGCCGTCGACCTCGGGCAGCGCGTCCGCATGCAGGGTGTCGAGTTCGACCAGCTCGACATTGGCGGCACGCAACGCGTCGAGGTCCTCGCTGTAGTAGAAACCGAAGGCCGGATCGTGGGCGATCGCGACGCGCAGGCGGTCGGCCACCGGGAAAGCGGGCGCCGGTGCCGCCGCCACGCGCACCGGCGCACTGTCGCCGATCGCCAGCAGGCGGTCGAGTTCGACCTGTGCCGCCACCCGTGCGCCGACCTGCTGGATGCGCGCCAGCGCGGCGTCCTGCTCGTTGGCCGGCACCAGGCCGAGATGCCGCTCGGTGATCTGCATGGCGGGATCGTGCTGCACGGCGCCGATCACCTCGACGTCGGTGTAGTGCTCGATCACCGCGCGCAGCTTGGATTCGTGGCGGCTGCCGCCGAGGTTGTTGAGGATGACGCCGGCGATGCGGATGTCGCGGTCGAACGCCTGGTAGCCGAGGATCAGCGGCGCCACCCCGCGCGTCATGCCGCGCGCGTCGATCACCAGCACCACCGGCGCACCGAGCAGCTTGGCGAGCGCAGCGTTGCTGTTGCTGCCGTCGAGGTCGAGGCCGTCGTACAAACCCTTGTTGCCTTCGATCAGGCTGATGCGCGCGCCGGCCGCGGCGCGGGCGAACTGCTGCTCGATCTCGGCACGCTGCATCATGTGGAAATCGAGGTTGTAGCAGGGGCGCTGCGCCGCCATCCCCAGCCACAGCGGGTCGATGTAGTCGGGGCCCTTCTTGAACGGCTGCACGACATGGCCGCGCGCATGCATCGCAGCGGCGAGACCGAGCGTGAGCGTGGTCTTGCCGGACGATTTGTGGGCAGCGGAAATGAAGACGCGGGGCATACGATCTTTCATGAGGATTCATCCTCGTAGAAAGTCGGAGTCCTCTCGTAGGGCCTACGATCTTTCATGAGGATGAATCCTCATGAAAGATCGGAGCCCCCTTGTGGGACATGGGAGCCCCACGGGTCAGGTAGAGGTGGGAAAGCGCCGAATTATTCATGCGGGCATCCCGCCGCTGGGCGTATGCCCAGCTGGCCGATCAGTGCTCCAGCTTGGCGACGGTGGCGTCGTCCAGGCTGGCCGGCAGCAGACGCAGCACCTTGACCGCGAACGTGGTCATCAGCAGGGCAACCGCGACCCCTCCCAGGCCAAGGAACAGTTCCGGCAGGCTGGGCGAGTAGGCGTGCACTTCGCCGTCGAAGTAGCTGCTCTTCTCGGTCAGGCCGGGGAACATGTCCAGCGGATAGGCCTGGGCGCCGATGATGGTGACGTACATCTGCATCACGCCGCCGACGATGATGAGTGCGCAGGCGATCATGATCCACATGCGCTGTTTGCCCAGCGCGGTCAGCAGAATCACCAGCGGAATCACGCAGCCGATCAGGATCTGGCCGACCCAGAACAGCGTGGTGAAGATGCCGCCGTCGCGCAGGACGAAGGCTTCGACGCTGTGCAGCTTGGTGAAGTACAGGTTGGTCATGTGGTAGACCACAACGAAGTACAGCACTGCGGCGACGAACACGGCGAGCAGGCTCTTCAGGCGCATCATCACGGCATCGCCGAGCGGACGGCCGGTCCAGGCGTAGGCTGCGGCCAGCACCATCAGGTAGATCGCCAGGCCGTAGGCAAAGGACATGATGATGAACATCGGCGCCAGCATGGAGGAACCGTACAGTTCACGCGCGATGAGGAAGCCGAACAGCGAACCGGTGCCGGTGGTCAGCACCAGACGCCAGATGAAGGCGGCGGTGCCGGCGGCCTTGGAATAAGCCTTGACGTTGCGGTCCAGCATGGTCCACAGGTAGACGCCCACCAGGCCGAAGAAGCCGGAATACAGGAACACGTTCCAGGTGAACATCGACTTGAAGTTGAAGTTCGTCATCGCCACGATCAGGCGGTCGGAACGGCCGAGGTCGAGCACCAGCACCAGCAAGCCGCCCGCCATCAGGGCCAGCGCGAGGATGGCCGACAGCGGCGCCAGCGGTTTGTACATCGGCTTGTTGAACACCGATGCAATCGACGCGACGTTCAGCGCGCCGGACGCCGCCACGATCAGGAACACGGCGAAGACGTGCGGCAGGCCCCAGACGATCTGGTTGTCCATGCCGGTGACGACGTGGCCGTGGTGGTGCATGTAGTTCCACGCCAATGCACCGAACAGGACGAAGAGGCCCAGAGCCCCGAACAGCAGCCAGTACTTCGGGCTGCTGCCTTCAACTTCGCGGAAGGTAATGCTTGCCATGTTGTTTTAGATTCCGTGATAGCGAACGCCGAGGTTGAGATTGAGGTCGGCGCGCACCTGCTTGGTCGGCAGTTCGCGCAGACGCTTGGAGATCTCGCTTTCGGGGTCATTCATGTCACCGAACACCAGCGCGTTGTGGCCGGCAGCGGTGCAGGCTTCGACGCAGGCGGTGGTGCCGTCGCCGCGGTCGATCTTCTGCACGCAGAAGGTGCACGACTCGACGCAGCCGATGCCGCGCGGCACGTCCGGCTTCTGGGTGTCGTTCAGCGACTCGTGCACCAGCGAGCGCGCCTTGTACGGGCACGCCATCATGCAGTAGCGGCAGCCGATGCAGGTGTGGCGGTTGACCAGGACGATGCCGTCGGCGCGCTTGAACGACGCACCGGTCGGGCAGACGTCGACGCACGGCGGCTCGGCGCAGTGCTGGCACATCATCGGCAGATTGGTTTCCATCTGCGTCAGCGGATCCTGCAGCTCGAGCTTGCGGATCCATTGCGGCGCCTGCTTGGGATGCGCGCTTTCAGCCACCGGCGTCCAGCCATTCTCGGTGCTGCACGCGGAGACGCAATCGTCGCAACCGGTCGCGCACTTGGTGGCGTCGACCAGCATGCCCCAGCGCACCGCGCTGCTGGCGGCCTGTTCTTCCGGGCGGCCATGCGCCACTTCATACAACATCACACCGGGGGCGATCGCCAGGCCGGCCGCGGTTGCGGTGGCCGCGTTTATGAAGCGGCGGCGCTCGGGCGAGTTCGGCGCCTGTTCAGACATCGGTTTCAGTTCGCTCATTGGGCAATTCCAGCCATCTCTTCCGCACTGACCTTGGCATTCGCCTGGGCGGCGAGCTTGTGCTTGTAGTGCGCGGTTTCAGCATTCAGCGGATGCATCGCCGACGAGGCCTGCGGCTTGGTCGAGTGGCAATCGAAGCAATCGATCTTAACCGCCGCATAGCTGTGGCAGCTCACGCAGAAGTCGTCCTTGGAAGCGGCAACGCTGCCCGTTGTTTCACTGGCGTGGCAGTTGATGCATTCCTTGAGGCTGTGCTTCTTGGTTCGGACGCCTTCGATCACCGCTTCGTCGCGGTGATGGTTCAAGACCTTCATGTGGTTGCGCCGCATGTAGTCGGTAGGCTCCACACACTGCTCACCCTTGACCGCCTTGGTGATCACCGGCTTGGGTGCACCGCTGGCCTTGGGCTGGTCGTCAGCCCCGGCCCAGGCCAGGGCGGCGGTCGTCAGGACGACCGCACCCAGCGCCAGCAGACGTTTGATCTTGCTGGCCACGCTCAGTCACCCATGCCCATGACGATGTAGCCGGTCGGGCAGACGTCGGCACAGATGTGGCAGCCGATGCACTTGGCGTAGTCGGTGTCGACGTAACGACCCACGGTGGGGTTGTCCTTCTTCTTCACCTTGAACACGGCGGTCTGCGGGCAGTACACCACGCAGTTGTCGCACTCGAAGCACTGGCCGCAGGACATGCAGCGCTTGGCCTCGTCGACGACGGCTTTCTCGGACAGCGCATGCAGACGCTCCTCGAAGTTGCCCAGCGCGCCTTCCTTGTCGAGCACGGTCACTTCGCGGATGTTGCGCGGCACGTTGGGGAAGTGGCCGAGGAACAGTTCGTTGTGCGGGATGATGTGGCGCTGCGAACGGTCTTCGAAGTTGTGCAGGATGTCCTTGCGCTCCGAGGTGCCCCAGATCTGGCCCTTGACTTCGCTGTACTCGTGGCCGGATTCGAGCCACTTGCGGATCTCGTCGAAGTGGTGGACGTCAACCTTCGGACGCTTGTCGAGTTCCTTGCCGGCGAGGAAGGCGTCGATGCCGTCGACGGCGATCGAGGCATGGCCGATCGCGGTGGTCAGCAGGTGCGGACGGATCACGTCGCCGCCGACGAAGATCTTTTCGCTGCCGGGGAAGCGATAGTTCTTGTCGGCCTTGATCAGACCGTTGTTGTTGTTGAACTGCTCGAGGCCGGTGAAATCGACACCCTGGCCGATCGCGGAGACGATCAGGTCGCCCGGCAGATCGCGCTCGGTGCCTTCGATGATCTTGGTGGTGTTGCCTTCCATCACGAAGTCGGCCACGCGCAGTGCGGTGGCGCGACCGTTGGCGTCGACGACGACCGAAACCGGGGTCACGCCGCCGATGATCTCGATGCCTTCCTGCTGGGCATGCTCGACTTCGTGCTTGTTGGCGGCCATCTTGTCGATGGTGGCACGCGACACCAGCACCACTTCGGCGCCTTCGCGGGCGGAGATCGAGGCGACGTCGGACGCCATGTGGCCTGCGATGACGTTCTCGGGACGGTCGTCATGGGTACCGGACTTGGTGACGTTGCCCAGACGGCGGGCGACGGTCGCCACGTCGATCGAGGTGTCGCCACCGCCGATGACCACGACGCGGTTGCCGACGTGCTGCAGGCGGCCTTCGTTGAAGGCGCGCAGGAAGGCGACGGCGGTCACGCAGTTGGGGGCCTCGGCACCGGGAACCGGCAGCGGACGGCCAGCCTGGGCGCCCATCGCCATGAAAATGGCGTCGTAGTTCTTGTCCAGCTCTTCGAAGCTGATGTCGGAGCCGACACGGGTCTTCAGGCGGGTTTCCACGCCGAGATCGATGATGCGCTTGATTTCCGCATCCAGCATCTCGCGCGGGGTACGGAAGCCCGGAATGCCGTAGCGCATCATGCCGCCGAGCTCTTCGTGCTCGTCGAAAATGGTCACGCCATGGCCGCGCAGGCGCAGCTGGTAGGCGGCGGCCAGACCGGCAGGACCGGCACCGATCACGGCGACCTTCTTGCCGGTTTCGGCAGCGGTCGACGTGTAGGTCATGTTGTTTTCGATGCCCCAGTCGCCCACGAAGTGCTCGACCGAGTTGATGCCGACATGGTCTTCGACCATGTTGCGGTTACAGCCGGATTCGCACGGCGCGGGGCAGACGCGGCCCATCACGCCCGGGAAGGGGTTGGCTTCGGTGATGCGGCGGAAGGCGTATTCCTGCCAGGTCACGCCTGCGGGCGGCTTCTCGATGCCGCGCACGATGTTCAGGTAGCCGCGGATGTCTTCGCCGGCCGGGCAGGAACCCTGGCAGGGCGGCGTGGAGAGCATGTACTCGGGGCACTTGTGCGTCCAGCTCGACTGGAAGATGCGATCCTGCGAAGAACGATAGTTCTGGTCGGACTCGCCATCCTTATAGCGACGCCATGTCATGCCTTCGGTTTTTGCCGCTTTGTTCGTCGTGACAGCCATGTTGATTCTCCTAACGCCTACGAAATAAGTTGATTTATCAAGTTTTACAAACAGCGATCAATCGAGCTTGATCGCCTTGCTGACCAGTTGATGCACACCGCCCACCATGCTCATGTCGAAGCCATATTTGGGCAAAACCTTGGTGAACTGCGCCTTGCAGATGGCGCAGATGGTGGCCATGAAGTTGACCTGGTGTTCCTTGACCACATTGTTCAGCGCAGTCATGCGCGGCAATGCACCCTTGACGCGGACTTCCATCAGGTCGTCAGTCAGGAGGCCGCCGCCACCGCCGCAGCAGAACGTCGATTCGTAGATCGTGTCGTCCGCCATGTTGTGGAAGTTGTTGGCCACCGACTTGATCAGTTCGCGCGGGATCATGAACTGACCGCCCGGCTCGGTGCCCATGCGCGAGGCACGCGCCACGTTGCACGAGTCGTGATAGGTGACGACCAGGTCGTCGTTCGCCGACGGGTCGACCTTGATCTTGCCGGACTTGATGAGGTCGTTGGTCAGTTCGCAGATATGCTGCGGCTGCGGATAGGTCGGGTCGAGCTGCTTCTGCAGTTCGATCGAGAACGGATCGTTGCCGCCGTAGCCGATGCCGGTCAGGGTGTTCCAGAAGCTGTAGGCGACGCGCCAGGCGTGCCCGCACTCGCCGACCACGATGCGCTTGACGCCGAGTTCGAGCGCGGCGTCGCGGATGCGCATGGCGACCTTGCGCATGGTCTCGTAGTTGCCGTTGAAGAGGCCGAAGTTGCCGGCTTCCGACGCGTGCGAGGACAGCGTCCAGTTGATGCCGGCGGCGTGGAACACCTTGGCGTAACCGATCAGCGATTCGACGTGCGGCTCGGAGAAGAAGTCGGCGGACGGCGTGACCAGCAGCACCTCGGCGCCTTTCACGTCCATCGGCATCTTGACCGGCACGCCGGTGTCGGCCTCGATGTCCTCTTCCAGGCCGGCCAGCGTGTCTTCCAGCGCGGGACCGGGCAGGCCGAGGTTGTTACCGATCTTCTGGACCTTGCCCAGAATCTCGTTGGAATATTTCTGGCCCATGCCGACGTGGTTGAGAATCTCGCGGCCGGCCATGGTGATTTCCGCGGTGTCGATGCCGTAAGGACAGAACACCGAGCAGCGGCGGCATTCCGAGCACTGGTGGTAGTAGCTGTACCAGTCGTCCAGCACGTCCTTGGTCAGGTCCTTGGCGCCGACCAGCTTGGGGAACAGCTTGCCCGCGGTGGTGAAATAGCGGCGGTAGACCTGGCGCATCAGGTCCTGGCGCGCCACCGGCATGTTCTTGGGGTCGGAGGTGCCGAGATAATAGTGGCACTTGTCGGTACAGGCGCCGCAGTGCACGCAGGCGTCCAGGAACACCTTCAGCGAGCGGTACTTGCCGAGCAGGTCGCCCATCTTGTCGATGGCGCGCTCTTTCCAGTCCTCGCCCAGTTCGTGGGGATAGCCCATGAAGTCCTGAACCGGCTTCGGCGCGAGGAACGACTTGGCATGCGCCATGACGCCTTCGCGCAGCTTGGGAATCTCGATGTCGTCCTTGAGTTCAGGAATGTCAAATTCAGCAGCAGCCACTTGCGAGTCCTCTGTCCGTACTTGGGTTGTCCGTCGATCCGTGTCGACGAATCAGTTGTTCTGATCGAGCCGTGCAGCCCAGGCCGCCACGTGACGATGCTCACGCGGATCGTCCGCCTGGTTGCGGGTGGGGCTGAAGAACACGCCCGGCGCATGCAGCAGCTTGCTGATCGGGAAGATCACCATCAGCAGCGCGACCAGCGCCAGGTGGGCCAGCAGGATGGGATCCTGCGGAACCGGCTGCACGTCGAAGTACATCAGCCCCATGAAGAAGGTCTTCAGCGCGACGATGTCGGTGTGCGCGACGAAGGTCATCAGCATGCCGGACAGGCCGATCGCGATCAGCAGCACCAGCATGAGATAGTCGGACGGGGTCGAGATGTAGCGCACGCGGTCGACCAGGAAGCGGCGCGCCAGCAGACCCGCCAGGCCCACGACCATCATGATGCTGGCGTACTTGCCGAACGGCTGGACGATGCCGACCCAGAACCACACCGGTTCGGTGAAGTAACGCAGATGGCGCGCCAGCACCAGAAACAGGCCGAAATGGAACAGCCAGCCAAACACCCAGATCCATTTGTTGGACTTGAAGAGGGATTCGAACAGCACCACTTCCTTCGCCATCCGGTACACCACGCCCTTTTTCGTCGTCGGCGCGGGCGTAGTGGGGATTTTCAGCGGCGCAGGCGTGCGGCTGTAGTCAAAAATCTTGTATACCAGGCCGACCACCAGCAACAGGGTGGCGATGTAGAACATCCCGGCGTAAATCATCGTCAAAGTAGACAACTCTTATCCCCCAACAACAACGTGTCTGTTTTCAGATCGCACGCACATGCCACGGCACGCAGCCGCACATACGATTTGAAAATAAACCGCTGGAATCGAAGTCGCCCCGGAAAACCTCTCCGGGGCGACCCGAAGGCGTTACAGCTTAGATACAGCCGGTCGGCTTGGGCAGGCCAGCGATCTTACAAGCCTGCTTGGCGGGGCCGTAGGGGAACAACTCGTACAGGTACTTGTTGTTGCCCTTTTCCGGGCCGAGCTTCTTGCCGATGGCCTTGGTCAGAACGCGGACAGCGGGAGCGATCTGATACTCGGCGTAGTACTCACGCAGGAAGTTGACGACTTCCCAGTGGCTTTCGGTCAGGTCGACCTTTTCTTCGACAGCCATGTACTTGGCGATGTCTTCGTTCCACTGCGACAGATCGACCAGATAGCCTTCCTCGTCGACTTCGACTTCCTTACCGGCGATATTCACCATAGGCATAGCAATACTCCTTCTGTTAAAAGTTACAGCCAAGACTGACAGTTGCTGTGCTCTGCGACCAGATCCACAAAACCGCCGTAATCCACGACATTGACTCCGTCCAGCACGCGCCCGGCCATGCCGCGCGCCGCCAGATCAGGACCGAGTGCGTAAATCTTGAGGTCAGCCGCCGCTGCCTGGATTTTCGCCGCTGCCGCGTTGCCGTTCGTCGCCGCGTAGACCGCGTCTTCGATCAGCAATACAGCAGAACCTTTGGTGGCCATGCGCAGGCAGCTTTCCAGCGAACTGCGCTCAGCGGCCGATTTGTTCACGATATGCAGCATGTCTATCCCCTTAGAAGCTGATCACGACGTCTTGCTCGGCCATGAGATTCGCCATCTCATCGACGGAGAGCACCGTCACATCCACAATCAGGTCATCTTCGGTCAGACCGCGTGCATCCATCGACGCCTGATCGACGTACAGCTTCTCGATGTCGTAGCCTTCCAGCGCACGGTAGGTCTTGGAGAAGTCCTTGACCTCGATGCCCTTGGTGTCGATACCCTTCATCAGCTGGAAGACACCGTCATCGGTGAAGACCATGCTCACATCCTGATCGAAAGCAGCCGTAATCAGCACCACTTCCAGACCTTCCAGCGCGTACACGGTACCGTGCGGCGCCTTGCGGTTCAGGAACATGAATTTCTTGACGACGCCGGAGCCGTCATCCATTTCGTCCATATCGCTCATCTCGCTATTCCTCAATCACCGAACGTCACGAGACGATCGTACTGAATACCCATTTCCACCAGCTGACCCAGACCGGAAATGCGGAAACCGGGTGCCAGGACATCGTCGTTGATGCCGCGACGCTGTGCAGCGGCGACGCACACGACCAGGTCGATACCGTGCTCTTCGGCCAGATTGGACCAGCGCGCGGAGACGTTGCGATCGTCCTGCGGGGGCGTTGCCAGACGCGTCGAGTTGTTCACGCCGTCATGGTAGAAAAAAACACGCGGAACCTTGTGACCCTTCTCGATCGCCGTGCGGGCGAAGAGATACGCGGTGTCACTGGCCTGATGGGTGTAAGGCCCTTCGTTTACAAGAATGCCGAATTGCATGGCTAGGTCAAACTCCGAAAAATCCAGTCATTGTTTTCGCACTTCTTCCCGTCGCGGCCAACCCGCGACGGGCGCACACATCTTAGAAACGGATGTGAGCAGAAGCGTTCAGGTTGGCACGACCGCCACGCCAGTTATCGATGTGATACTTGGTGAAGGGCAGACCGGTCTTCTCGAAGAACGCGGGCCAGCCGATACGGTCGATCCAGTCGATCATGCGCTCCCAGGGCTTGCCGTCCGCCTTGTAGGTGGCGAGGATCTTCTTGACCACCTCGGCGACTTCCGGCCAGCGCGGCGCGTTGTTCGGCAGGCCGGCAGCGACCAGCTTGTGGAAGGTCGGACGCGAACGGGCGTTGGAGTTCTTGCCGCCCACCCAGATCGCGATCTTGGAATGCTCGGGATCGTTGATCTGCATCGGGGGGCAGGGCGGGAAGCAGGCGCCGCAGCAGATGCACTTCTTCTCGTCGACTTCCAGCGAGGGCTTGCCGTTCACCAGAGCGGGACGGATCGCAGCCACCGGGCAACGGGCGACGACGGAGGGACGCTCACACACGTTGGCCACCAGATCGTGGTTGATCTTGGGCGGCTTGGTGTGCTGAACGATGATGGCGATGTCGGCCTGGCCGCCGCAGTTGATTTCGCAGCAGGAGGTGGACAGCTTGACGCGGTTGGGCATCTCGCACTTGACGAAGTCGTCGTACAGCTCGTCCATCAGCGCCTTCACCACGCCGGAAGCGTCGGTGCCGGGAATGTCGCAGTGCAGCCAGCCCTGGGTGTGGGCGATCATGGACACCGAGTTGGCGGTACCACCGATGGGGTAGCCCTTGTCGTTCAGCGCCTTGATCAGCGGCTCGACCTTGGAACCGTCGGCCACCATGTATTCGATGTTGGAACGCGCGGTGAAGCGCACAAAACCGTCGCCATACTGGTCGGCGATGTCAGCCAACTCGCGGATGGTGTAGTGGTCCATCTGACGCTGGGTACCCGCCTTGACGGTCCAGATTTCGTCGCCGGACTCAGCGCGGTGATACAGGACACCCGGCTTCGGATGGCTGTGGAAAACCCACTTGCCATAGTTCTTCACCATCACGGGGTGCATGTAGGGCATCGGATCCGGTGCGCCGGATTCGATAGGCGGACGTAGTTCTGCCATGTTTTATCTCCAACTGATTTAATGCACGGACCCCAGCCGGAACCGGGGCCCGCCCTATGCGAAACTGGTACAGCGCGAAACTTAAGCGGCGGACTGCTTGTACTCGTTCCACTTCTCGACTTGCTCGTCCCAGTCGTCGGAACGGAAGTAGGGGTTGGAACGCGGCTCTTTGATCATGTTGGGATCGACCGGGATGTCCAGACCTTCGAGGAAGTTGGTCAGGCCGATACGCTCGATCATTTCGCCGGTACGCTCGTGCTCCAGCGCGTTTTCCGCGAAGAAGTCGAGGATGTTACGGGCCAGCTCGTTCAGCTTTTCGAAGTCCTCGTCGGACTCGAGCTTCATGAACGGGATGACGACGGTACCCATGGTGGCGCCGATCTTCAGCACGCCCTTGCCGCCCACCAGGATCGACACGCCCTTGTCGTTACCGGGCAGCAGGCCGCCGGGGATGACGTTCAGGCAGTGCATGCAGCGCACGCAGTTCTTGTTGTCGATGCACAGGGTGTTGCCGTCGCCCAGATTGGCGGCGG
This sequence comes from Pseudomonadota bacterium, assembly GCA_021811235.1. GTDB lineage: Bacteria > Pseudomonadota > Gammaproteobacteria > Burkholderiales > Thiobacillaceae > Thiobacillus. The sequence continues at coordinate 22,170 of JAJZPG010000020.1, forward strand.
ACACGTTTTCGCTGGCCTTGAACTTGTCGCTGGACACCAGGGTGATGGCCTTGGTCGGGCACTTGCTGATCACGTCGTTGACCAGATCGTTCATGCCGTGGGCCTTGAAGTAGGCCTGAACCTGCGCTTCGTTCACGCGGATGTTGTCGCGCCAGGTGCCGATGGTCGCCATGTCCGAACGCTGGATGGCGTTGACGCAGTCGTTCGGGCAGCCGGAGAACTTGAACTTGAACTTGTAGGGCAGGGACGGACGGTGCATGTCGTCCAGGTTGTTGTTGATGACGGTGCGCAGCGCTTTGGCTTCGTCATAGCAGGACATTTCGCAGCGGGCGGAACCGACGCAGGACATGGAGGTACGCAGAGCGGGACCGGCACCACCGAGGTCGAAGCCCATTTCGTTGAATTCGTCGAAGGCCTTCTGGACGTTTTCGGTCTTGATGCCCTGGAACATGATGTCGCCGGACTGGCCATGGAAGGCGATCAGACCCGAACCACCGGTAGCCGACCAGACGTCGCACATCTTGCGCAGCAGGTCAGAGGTGTAGTGCATGCCAGCGGGCGGCTGGATGCGCAGGGTGTGGAATTCAGCCGCTTCGGGGAACAGCGGGTTGTGGTTCTCGTCCTTCAGTTCGGTGAAGCGGGGGATCACGCCGCCGCCGTAGCCGAACACGCCGACCGTACCACCCTTCCAGTAACCGAACTTGGTCTTGTACGACGTTTCCAGCTGACCCATCAGGTCAACCATCATGTCGTTATCCTTAGCCAGACGCTTCAAGCCGGTCACGAAGCTGGGCCACGGGCCTTTCTCGAGCTCGTCCAGATTGGGCGTATCAATCATCTTCTTTGCCATAATTTTCTCTCCTAGAACATTTCGAAATGCCCGCCCAGCCGACAGCCCAGCGGTATCCCACCATCGTATTGGGTTGATGACGGCATCACCATCATTCTCATGGGTAAAACGACTACCCCATCCCGGTAGGTTTCAACCTACCCAAAAGGAGTAGATCAATTTCCCCAACGCGGTAATGCCTCAGCCAGGCAAAGGGTGAGACATTACATGTCCGCCACAGGAATCGATAAGAGTATTAAAATATTGTTGCGAACGCAAGCCCCTGGCCGGAGCAGGGTTGAAATGCCGCTTCGCGCCCCCATTGATTCGCCACTTTAAGTTTTCATTGCTTTGCCCAGGCAACGCATACACATCATTTGACGCTGAAGCGACACGGTTCAAAAGCCCATGCCCGAGATTACGCCCCTAGACAAGATGCGCCTGCCATTTGGTGGCCAGGAAGTCGAGTTCCAGCACCTGACCCACGAAGCGGGTGGGGTGCCCTTCCTGCGCATCCGGATCCGCGAGAACAAGCGCTTCACCATCTTCGACGTCGATCCCGTCAGTGCGCGGAAGTGGGCTGAGTTGATGCAGGCCTGGTCCAAGGAACACGCCGGAGACGCGCCGTGAGCTGGGGTTTCCCCGAGAACAAGCCGGAGGAATATACGCCGCGCATGATCGACCTGCAGTTCGATCTGACCGGCACCACCATCCCGGCCGAAAACGCGCAACTGCTGTCGGACGCGCTGCAAGCTCTGCTGCCCTGGCTGGGCGACGACAGTGGTACCGGCATCCAGCACCTCAAAGGGGCCGAGACCAACAGCGGCGACGCTTCGCTGAACATCAACCGCCGCACCAAGCTGTTCCTCCGCGTGCCGAAGGCACGGGTGGACGACATGCAGCAGATCGTCGGCCGAACCCTCGACCTCGCCGGCCACGCGTTGCAGATCGGCAGTTTCAAGACCCGCGAGTTCAGCCCGTTCGCCAATATCTACGCGCATTTCGTTGACACCGGCAGCACCGGTGAAGAACAATTCGTGCAGGACGTGATGCGCGAACTCGACAGCCACTTCCAGTTGCGTTGCGGCTTCATCTGCGGCAAGCAGCAAAGCCTGCAGAGTGCGTCCGGCATGCTGTATGGCTACAGCCTGATGCTGCACGACGTGCCGCCGCACAAGTCCCTGCAACTGCAGGACGAAGGCATGGGACGCAACCGCTTGTTAGGCTGCGGGATCTTCATCCCGCACAAATCCATCGCGCCGGTGGTCCCGGCGATCCTTTAAACCCAACGCCGGTCATGCTGGCGATTCTTTAAATCAACCTCAACCCGAAAGGAGCAATCATGTCTTATGTTGTGAACGGCGAAGAACTGGAAACCGGCGAAGAGGACTTCCTGCTGGAAGCCAATTTCAGCGACGACGTTCCTCCGGTTATCGCCGCCAATGAAAAGATCACGCTGACGGACGAGCACTGGCAGGTCATCAACTACCTGCGCGACAAGTACAAGGAAGACGGCCACACCCCCAACTTCCGCAACATGGTCGCCGAACTGGAAGAACTGCATGAAGGCGTGGACTGGAAGAAGAAGCTGTATGAGCTCTTCCCCAACCAGCCCGCCCGCCAGGGCTGCCGCGTTGCCGGCCTGACCAAGCCTTACGGCAAGGGCGGCTACTAAGCCCCGTCGTACACAGGGTTTGAACGGGCAGCGGGGAACGCGCTGCCCGTTTTTCGTCTCTCAGTTCCAACACACGGCTTCAATCATGTTTTCCAACACCCTCGTAACCACTGAAGACCTCGCCGCACATCTGGACGACCCCAACTGGGTGATCCTCGATTGCCGTTTCACCCTCACCGACACCGAGGCGGGTCGTCAGGCCTACGAGAAGGCACACATCCCGGGTGCACGCTACGTGCATCTGGACGAAGATCTCTCCGCGCCGATCAGCGACAAGACCGGCCGCCACCCCCTGCCCGACCCGCAGGCGCTGAACGAAAAACTCTGCCAGTGGGGCGTCGGGGTCAACAAGCAGGTCGTCGTATACGACGACAGCTTCGGCGCGATGGCGGTGCGGCTGTGGTGGCTGATGCGCTGGCTCGGCCACCCCGGCGTCGCGCTGCTCGACGGCGGCTATCCCAAGTGGACGCGCGAGAAGCGCCCGGTCAACGCCGACATCCCGCCGCCGCACAAGGCCGCCTGCGCCTGCCTGCCCGAACCCAGCCAGATCGTCACCGCCGACGAGATCCTGCGCGCCTCGCAGACCGGCGAGCAGCTGATCCTCGACGCCCGCCCCGACCGCCGCTTCAGCGGCGAGTTCGAGCCGCTCGACCCGGTCGCCGGCCACGTGCCCGGCGCGCTCAACCGGCCGTTCGAGGACAACCTCGACCTCGACGGCACCTTCCAGCCGCCCGAGGCGCTGCGCGAGGAATACCAGGCGCTGTTGAAGGGCCGAGCGCCCTGGCAGGTGCTGCACATGTGCGGCTCCGGCGTCACCGCCTGCCACAACATCCTGGCGATGGAAATCGCCGGGCTTCCCGGTTCACGGCTTTACCCCGGTTCGTGGAGCGAGTGGATCACCGATCCGTCCCGCCCCGTCGCCACAGGAGAATAAGCATGGTCAAACCCGTACGTGTCCGCACCGTCTGGTTCAAGAAGGACGGCGAACGCAGCCCCGAGGAAATCGCCGGGGCGGTCGCCTCCACCGTCTGGCGCGTCGCCGACAAAGCAGTCGACAACCTCGGCCGCGAGAACTACGACATCATCACCCCGGCGCGCGGCTTCAAGCTGATCGCCGAGTTCATCGCCTTCCTGGCGCACTACTGCGACCGCATGGCGTATGCGTCGCTCTCACCCGAGCGCCGCGTCGCGGTGCTGCAGGCGATCAGCAACCGGCTGGGCGAAGTGATGGAAGAGAACATCATCAGCGTGGTGGGACCGGACCCGAGCCGCAACTTCAAGGCCGAGTTCATCGACTTCCTCAACCGCCGTTTCAACGACTACGCGGAATTCGAGTTCCCCGACGACGAGAAGGCCAGCTTCCCGGCGTTGCGCTTCCTCGGGCTGCAGATCCGCGAGGAGATGGGCGACAGCGACAAGACCTGGATCATGGACCAGATCATGGACATCGAGATGCCCGAAATGATGGGCACGGTGCGGAAGAGCTTCAAGGGCCTCCTGTCCGACACCCCGGTCAAGCGCGGCTTTGGCTCGCCCGACATGCTGCCGCCGGAGTGATTCCGCCCCTGAATCGGGCATGGCTTTATCGCCTTCGCCTCGCCGTACATGAGTACTGTCTTCGGCTCGGCTTCGCGCCCTGTCCGATTCATGAACGGAATCAAGCAACCCTATGAGCAACCCCTTCGACCTGGAAAATGAGAACGGCTACCGCGCTTGGCGCGACGCCAAGCTCGCCGCCTACCCGCGCAGCGTCGACGAACTGGTCGTGCCGCTGGATGATCCGCGGCACCTGAGCGCGGCCGACTTCGCCGCGCTCGAGGACCGCTGCACGCGCGCCAACATGGCGATCTACAGCGCGCCGCATCTCCCAGCCGCCGACAAGTCGATTCCCAAACAACTGGGCCAGCAGCTCGGCCTCGTCCGCCTGGAAGGCAACTACCTCGCCGACGAGGACGGCCTGTCCTCCATCACACCGGCGGAGGACGACGGCGGCGGCGTGCGCGGCGACTTCATTCCCTACACGCACAAGCCGATCAACTGGCACACCGACGGCTACTACAACCCGCTCGACCGCCGCATCCTCGGCATGACGCTGCACTGCGCACAGGACGCGGAATCCGGCGGCGAGAACGCGCTGCTCGACCACGAGATCGCCTATATCCAGCTGCGCGACGTCAACCCCGACTACGTCGCCGCGCTGATGCAGCCCGATGCGATGACCATTCCGGCACGCATGGACGAGGACAACGTCGCCCGCCCCGAGCAGAGCGGTCCGGTGTTCGCGGTCGACCCGGCGGGGGGCTTTCTTTACATGCGCTACACCGCGCGCACCCGCTCGATCGTGTGGAAGGCAGACTCCCTCACCCAGGCCGCAGTCAGGACCCTGGCCGACATCCTGGCCAGCTCGGAATACCTCCTCACCGCCCGCCTTGCCCCCGGCATGGGCCTCGTCTGCAACAACGTGCTGCACACCCGCAGCGGCTTTTCCGATTCGCCCGACCACCGCCGCCTGCTCTATCGCGGGCGCTACTACGACCGCCTGAGCTTCCCCGCGCGCGCAGCTTAGGCGGCGGGTAAAGTAAAATAGCGGTCTTCGTTACTCGGCCATCTGCCGTCATGCAGCTTCTCACCCTCGGGGTCAACCATCACACAGCGCCACTCGCGATCCGCGAGCAGGTGGCGTTCGGCCCCGACAAGCTGGTGCAGGCGCTGCACGAACTGACGCAGAGCCAGCGCGCCTCCGAGGTCGCCATCCTGTCGACCTGCAACCGCACCGAGCTGTACGTCAACACGCCGTCCCCCGAGGCCGTGGCGCAATGGCTGGCCGACTTCCACCACATCGAGCGGCGCGAACTCGCGCCCTACCTCTACACCCTGCCGCGTGAACAGGCGGCGCAGCATGCCTTCCGCGTCGCCGCCGGCCTCGATTCGATGGTGCTCGGCGAAACCCAGATCCTCGGCCAGATGAAGCAGGCGGTCCAGGCCGCCGAAGAAGCCGGCACCCTCGGCCTCCTGCTGCACAAGCTGTTCCAGCGCACCTTCTCGGTCGCCAAGGAAGTGCGCACCAGCACCGAGATCGGCGCCAACTCGGTATCGATGGCCGCCGCCGCGGTACGGCTCGCCGAGCGCATCTTCCCCAGCGTCAAGGACCAAGCCTGCCTGTTCATCGGCGCCGGCGAGATGATCGAGCTGTGCATCACACACTTTGCCGCGCAGCACCCGCGCAAGATGACCGTGGCCAACCGCACCGCCGAGCGCGCGCGCCCGCTGGCCGAGCGCTTCGGCGCCGGGGTGATTCCGCTGACCGCGCTGCCGGAGGAAGTCGCGTCCTACGACATCATCATCACTTCGACCGCAAGCCCGCTGCCCATCCTCGGCAAGGGCATGCTCGAGCGCGCGATCAAGCAGCGCCGCCACCGCCCGATCTTCATCGTCGACCTCGCCGTGCCGCGCGACGTCGAGGCCGAAGTCGCCGACATGGACGACGTCTTCCTCTACAGCGTCGACGACCTCGGCCAGGTGGTGCGCGAAGGCATGGACAACCGCGTCGCGCAGGTGGCGCAGGCCGAGGCGATCATCGAGACCAGCGTGGAAAGTTTCGTGCACTGGATGGAAGGACGCGAACTGGTGCCGATGATCCGCGCGCTCCGTGACAGCGCCGAACGCCATCGCCGCCACGAGATCGAGAAGGCGGAAAAAGCACTGGCGCGCGGCGACGATCCGCGGGCGGTGCTCGATGCGATGAGCCATGCGCTGTCCAACAAGCTGCTGCACGCCCCCACCCACGCACTCAACCACGCCACGCGCGACGAGCGCGAACAGTTCGTCAGCCTTATCAGCCAGCTGTACGGGCTGCATCACGAATGAAAGCTTCGCTGGCCGACAAGCTCGCTCGCGCCGACGAGCGGCTGGAGGAACTCGACGCCCTGCTGTCGCAGCCCGAAATCGCGGGCAACATGGACAGCTACCGCAAGCTCACCCGCGAGCACGCCGACCTCGCTCCGGTGGTGGCGCTGTATCGTCGCTACAAGCAGGTCGAAGCCGACCAGAAAACCGCCCGCGACATGCTCGCCGACCCGGACATGCGTGAACTGGCCGAAGCGGAACTGGCCGAGGGTGAAGCGAAAATCGCACAACTGGAAACCGACCTGCAGACGGCGCTTCTGCCCAAAGACCCCAACGACGAACGCAACATCTTCCTCGAAATCCGCGCCGGCACCGGCGGCGACGAATCCGCGCTGTTCGCCGGCAACCTGCTGCGCATGTACACACGCTACGCCGAGCGCCAGGGCTGGAAGGTCGAGATCGTGTCGGAGAACCCGGGCGAGGTCGGCGGCTACAAGGAAGCCATCGTGCGCATCGTCGGTCACGGCGCCTACTCGCGCCTGAAGTTCGAATCCGGCGGCCACCGCGTGCAGCGCGTGCCGGAGACCGAATCGCAGGGCCGCATCCACACCTCGGCGTGCACGGTCGCGGTGATGCCTGAGGCCGACGAGGTCGGCGAAATCGACATCAACCCGGCCGACCTCAGGATCGACACCTTCCGCGCATCGGGCGCCGGCGGCCAGCACATCAACAAGACCGACTCGGCGGTGCGCATCACCCACCTGCCCACCGGCCTGGTGGTCGAATGCCAGGACGACCGCTCGCAGCACAAGAACAAGGCGCAGGCGATGAGCGTGCTGGCGGCACGCCTGAAGGACCGCGAAATCCAGGCGCAGCACGCTGCCGAGGCCAGCACCCGCAAGAGCCTGATCGGCACCGGCGACCGCTCCGACCGCATCCGCACCTACAACTTCCCACAGGGCCGCATCACCGACCACCGCATCAATCTCACGCTGTACAAGATCGACGCGATGATGGACGGCGATCTGACCGAACTGCTCGACGCGCTGGCGGCCGAGCATCAGGCCGAGCTGCTGGCGACGCTTGCCGGCGAAGGCTGAGGCATGACGCGCGAGGCAGCCACCGTCGCCAGCCGTCTCGACGAGGCCACGGCGCGCATCGCATCGGCCCTCGGGCTGAAGAAACGCGAGGCGCGCCTGGAGGCGCGCGTGCTCGCCGCGTTTGCCTGGAACGTGGCGCCGGCCTGGCTGATCGCCCACGACACCGACCTGCCCAGCGAGGCGCAAACCACACAATTCGAGACCCTGCTTGCCCGCAGACTGGCAGGCGAACCCGTCGCCCACCTCACCGGTACGCGTGAATTTTTCGGGCGCACCTTCCAGGTTTCGCCGGACGTGCTGATCCCGCGCCCCGACACCGAACTGCTGGTCGAGCGGGCACTGGCGCGCATACCGCCCGACCAGACCGTGGACGTGCTCGATCTCGGCACCGGTAGCGGCTGCATTGCCCTCACCCTGGCGCTCGAACGCCCGCTCGCCCACGTCACTGCGACGGACCGCTCCGCCGCCGCGCTCGCCGTCGCCCAGCGCAATGCCAGCATCCTCGACGCCCATGTCGAGTTTTTGAACAGCGACTGGTTCGATGGCCTTGGCGGGCGCCGTTTCGATCTCATCGTCAGCAACCCGCCCTACATCCCCGCAGCCGACCCCCACCTGTCACGCGGCGACGTCCGCTTCGAACCGCAGACCGCCCTGGTCGCCGGCATGGACGGCCTCGACGATCTGCGCCGGCTGATCGCCGCAGCAGGCGCCCACCTAAAGCCTGGCGGCACCCTGCTGCTGGAGCACGGCTACGATCAGGCCGGCGCCGTGCGCGACCTGCTGCGACGCAGCGGCTTCTTCCACCCGCAAAGCTGGCGCGACTTGGCCGGCCACGAGCGAGTCAGCGGCGGCGATCTGTCGGAATAATTTACACTCCCCCCCCGCCCCCCCCTCGGCAGGCGCCGCCGCATCCGCCTCCCGATGGGCATTTCAGGCCATCCCGGGTATATTGGTGTGATTCTTGCTGAGTTAGCAGCGAACCCAATAATTATCGAGGCTTGCCATGTCTGACCGCATATCCGACAACCAGGACACTCTGCCCGAGACTACACAAAACGACAGCATCGACCAGGCCCGCCGCAAACTGACCGGTGCCGGCGCAGCACTCGGCGCAGCAGCCGTCTTCACGCTGGCAAGCCGCCCGGTGTGGGCCAACCAGTGCAGCATTTCCGGCATGGCATCGGGCAACCTGTCCGCCCCCAAAGTCACCTGCCACGGCTGCACCCCTGGCTACTGGATGCAATGCCAGCACCTCGATTCCTGGGCCGCGACCGGCTACAGCCCCAACGATTCGTTCAATGCGGTCTTCGGCGTGACGCAGTACATCAACCCGAAAACCAACCAGCCGTACACCCTGCTCCAGGTCATGGGCCTGCAGGGCAGCGGCAACTGCACCCCGGACGCCGAACAGCCCAACTGCAACCTGAAACCCCATGGCAATGCGATCGGCAACATGGGCTGCGATCCCGTCTCGGTCAATCTGGGTTTCCACGCCGTGGCCGCCCTCCTGAATGCGGCCCATCCCGACGTCAACTTCGGCTATACCCCGGGCGAACTGACTGCGCTGTTCCGCAACAACCTGCATCGCGCTGCCGAATTGAAGGATTCGCTTGCCATGCTGAACGAGCGCGGCTGCCCGTTGAACTGATGCGATGTCCGCCGTTACGCCGCCCCCGTCACGCCTGTTGAAAAGCTGGGGAGACGAAGCGGTCGTCTACGATACGGCGTCCGGCGACACGCACTACCTCAAGCCACCGACCCTGGCGCTCTACCAGATCTGCCTCGACCAGCCCGGCCTCACGCCGGCCGAACTGGCGGCCGCACTGGCGGCCCGGCTCGATGTCGCGGCGGGTCCGCAACTGCAGGCGCTGACCGAGGATGCGCTCGCCAGCCTGCGCCAGACCGGCCTGCTGAAACCCGCATGAAACTGCTGCAACTGCCTCCCGCCGAATTGCGCCGGCAGCTGGCCGGCACCGGCGTCTGGATGCGCACCGGACCCTTCTCGCTCAAGCTGCAGTCGCGCATCCCTTCCGTGGCAGAGGGCCTGGCCGAACTCTATGGCCAGTTCGAAGTACGTAGCGTGCACGAGGCCTTCGCCGACTTCCACGTCTCGGTCAATCCCCCTCCCACCCTGCGCCGCTGGCTACGCCCCCAGGTCAGCTTTTCATTCGACGGCCTGCGCCCGTTCAAGCCGTTGCCACGCGACCAGGCGTTTCCGATGCTGGAATGGGGGCTCAACTGGTGCGTGTCGACGCAGGCGCACCACTACCTCATCATCCACGCCGCCGTGGTCGAAAAGAATGGCCTGGCGGCGATCCTGCCGGCGCCGCCGGGTTCCGGGAAAAGCACGCTGACGGCCGGGCTGGTGCTGTCGGGCTGGCGCCTGCTGTCCGACGAGCTCACCCTCATCCATCGCAAGTCGGGACTCATCCATCCCTTGCCGCGCCCGGTCAGCCTGAAAAACCAGTCGATCGACATCATTCGGCAATTCGATCCCGACGTGTACATCAACCGTGCCTCGCACGACACGGTCAAAGGTACGGTGGCACACATGCGCCCGCCGCGCGATAGCGTGCAGCGCCAACACGAGACTGCACGCCCCGGCTGGGTGATCTTCCCCAAATGGGAGGCCGGTGCCCCCACCACCCTGACGCCGCGCTCGCAGGCCCAGACCTTCATGTTCCTGGCGCAGAACGCATTCAACTACAGCCACCTCGGCGCCGACGGTTTTCGCGTCGGCACCGCGCTGATCGACCAGACGAGCTGTTACGATTTCCATTACAGCGACCTGCACGAGGCCATCGCCGCATTCGACCACCTGGCGGAACGCCGCACTGTCTGAATTCATGAAGTCCACGTCTCGCGATCTGCTCGTCCTCACCCTGCGTACGCCCGAAGCGCTCAACCGTTTCTCGATGGGCGAACTGGACCTGCTGGTGCGGCAGGCACGGGCCGCCGGCCTGCTGGCACGGCTGGCATGCCGCCTCCGTCGGCACGGCATCCTCGCGACCCTGCCGGAAACCGTGCGCTGGCACTTCGACGCCGCCGAGACGCTCGCCGACAAGCAGCGGATTGCAGTGCGCTGGGAACTGCAGCAGATCCGCGCGGCGTTGCGCGACCTCGACGGCCCTCTCATCGTGCTCAAGGGCGCAGCCTATGTCGCCGCCAACCTGCCCGCCGCCGAGGGACGGCTGTTCAACGACATCGACATCCTGGTGCCGCGCGACACCCTGCCGCGCGCCGAATCCTCGCTCATGCTGGCGGGCTGGCACGCCACCGGCCTGACCGAATACGACAAGCGCTACTACCGCCGCTGGATGCACGAAATTCCGCCGATGCAGCACATCCAGCGCGATACCGTGATCGACGTGCATCATGCGATCCTGCCCGACACCGCGCGTTACCACCCGGATTCGGGCCGACTACGCAGCCGTGCCGTCGCCGTGGAAGGCCTTCCCGGCATTTATGTCCTGTCGACGGAGGATCGCATCCTGCATTCGGCCGCGCACCTGTTCCATGACGGCGAACTGGCGCACGGGCTGCGCGACCTCACCGACCTCGACCTGCTGCTGCGTCACGCCGCGCAGGATGAGGGCTTCTGGCCCCGTCTGACCGCACGCGCCGTCGAACTTGAACTGGGCCGCTCGCTCTTCTATGCATTGCGCTATGTGCAGCATTTCCTCGATACCCCGGTGCCCGCCCGCGCGCTCGATGCCCTGGAGGGGGTGGCCCCGGGCCGCTTCACGCGCGGGTTGATGGACGCCGTCTTTACCCGCGTGCTCGCTCCCGCACATGCCAGCTGCGAAGACGTCTTCACCCCGCTCGCCCGCCTGGCCGCCTTCGTACGCGCCCACTGGCTGCGCATGCCCGTCCATCTACTGATCCCGCACCTGTTCCACAAGGCCTTCGTCAGCCCCTGGCAGCGCAGCCCAAAGCCCGCTTGACGCAAATCGCGTCGCGCGTATAATTCCCGACTATTCCACTCAGGTATTGTCAGGAGCCCATGATGACCCCTCTCGATCGCATCCGCGAGCAAGTGACCAACAACACCGTCGTGCTGTACATGAAAGGCACGCCCCAGTTTCCGCAGTGCGGCTTCTCCGCGCGTGCGGCCCAGGTGCTGCAGGCCTGCGGCGTGAAGGACTTCCTGGCGGTGAACGTGCTGATGGATCCGGAAATCTTCGAGAACCTGAAGTACTACGCCAACTGGCCGACCTTCCCCCAGCTCTACGTCAAGGGCGAGCTGATCGGCGGCTCCGACATCATGATCGAGATGTACCAGAAGGGCGAGATCCAGAAACTGCTGGAAGAAGCACAAGCCGCCTGATCCGAATCGCACGCGCGCAAAAAAGCTGACCCAGGGTCGGCTTTTTTGTTGCCTGTGCCGGTTGCAGTCACTTGGCTTCGTCCGCCTCGTCCTGCGCGTCCATGCCCAGCTCGTGGATCTTCCGCGTCAGCGTGTTGCGTCCCCAGCCGAGCAGGTGTGCGGCCTCGATGCGGCGTCCCCCGGTATGGCGCAGCGCCACCTCGATCAGCGTCTTTTCATAGGCCTGGGTCAGCTCGTCGAGAATCGCCGCCTCGCCACGCGCCAGCCGCGCGCTCGCTTCGGCGGCGAGCCCCTGCAGCCAGTCGCCGCCCGACGGCGCGGCCGAACCCTGCATCAGGTCGGCCGGCAGGTCGCCCGCTTCGACCACCTGTCCGGGCGCCATCACCGTCAGGTAATGGCTGACGTTTTCGAGTTGGCGCACGTTGCCGCTCCACGGCAGGTTGATCAGCGTCTTCATCGCCGCCTCCGACACGCCCTTGGCCTCCATGCCCAACTCGCGCGCGCTCTTCTGCATGAAATGCCGCACCAGCAGCGGGATGTCCTCGCGCCGCTCGCGCAGCGCCGGCAGCCGCAGGCGGATCACGTTGAGACGGTGGAACAAATCCTCGCGGAACAGGCCTTCGCGCACGCGCTCTTCCAGGTCCTGGTGGGTGGCCGCGATCACCCGCACGTTGACCTTGATCGGCGTATGCCCGCCGACGCGATAGAACTGGCCGTCGGCCAGCACGCGCAGCAGACGGGTCTGCAACTCGGCCGGCATGTCGCCGATCTCGTCGAGGAACAGGGTGCCGCCGTCGGCCTGCTCGAAGCGGCCGCGCCGTTGCGCCGCAGCGCCGGTGAAGGCGCCGCGCTCGTGGCCGAACAGTTCGGATTCCAGCAAATCCTTGGGGATCGCCGCGGTATTCAGCGCGATGAAGGGGCCGTTGGCGCGCGGGCTGTGGCGGTGCAGCGCACGCGCGACGAGTTCCTTGCCGCTGCCCGATTCGCCGGTGATCAGCACCGTGGCGTGCGACTGGCTCAGGCGGCCGATGGCACGGAATACTTCCTGCATCGCGGGCGCCTGACCGAGGATTTCCGGTACCGGCGCATCGCTGCTGGCGGGGACGTCGCGGCTGGCGTTTTCCGCCAGCGCGCGGCGTACCAGTTCGAGTGCCTGGTCGACGTCGAAGGGCTTGGGCAGATATTCGAACGCGCCGCCCTGGAATGCTGCCACCGCGCTGTCGAGGTCGGAATACGCGGTCATGATGATGACCGGAACCTTGGGCAGACGCTCCTTCAGCGCCTGCAGCAATTCCAGCCCCGACACGCCCGGCATGCGGATGTCGGACAACACGGCCGCGGGCGTGCTGCGCTCCAGTTCGCGCAGCGCATCGCTCGCCGCGCTGAAGGTCATGCAGGGAATATCCTCGCGCAGCAGGGCCTTTTCGAGCACCCAACGGATGGAGCGGTCGTCGTCAATGATCCAGACGCAACTTGGTTTCGACATGATGTTCAGCCAGGCAAGGGGAGGAAAATAGAAAAGACGGTGTGGCCGGGGCGGCTTTCGCAGTCGATGGTGCCGTGGTTCTGCGCGACCAGCGTCTGCGCGACGGCGAGCCCGAGCCCGCTGCCGCCCTCGCGCCCCGACACCAGCGGATAGAAGATCTGCTCGCGGATTTCGTCGGGAATGCCGGGGCCGTTGTCGATGATTTCGACGCGCATGCCCAGCTGGTAGCGCCGGCTCTCCAGCGTGATCTGCCGTGCCACGCGCGTGCGGAAAATGATCTCGCCCTGGCCGCGCCCGTGCCCGTGCCCGTCGCCGTGCATTGCCTGCACGGCGTTGCGCGCGATATTGAGCGTGGCCTGGATCAGCTGTTCGGCGTCGGCGCGGATTTCCGGCAGGCTGATGTCGTAGTCGCGACGCAGCGTCACGCTGGGTGTCTCGGCCAGTATCAGGCTGCGGACGCGCTCAAGGACTTCGTGAATATTCACCGCACCAAAACGGGGCATGCGGTGCGGCGTCAGCAACCGCTCCATCAGCGACTGCAGGCGGTCGGATTCCTTGATGATGACCTGGGTGTATTCGCGCAGGCTCTCGCGCGGCAGTTCGTGTTCCAGCAACTGCGCCGCGCCGCGGATGCCGCCGAGCGGATTCTTGATTTCGTGCGCGAGGTTGCGCAGCAGCTCGCGGTTGGCCTCTTGCTGCAGGCGGGCCTGCTCCAGCCGCGCGATGCGCAGGTGCGGGTCGACCGCGCGCATCTCGATCAGCACGCTGCCCGGCCACGCGTCCAGCGGCGACACGCTGCAGCCGAGCCGGATCGGCGGGTGTCCGCTCACCGACACGTCGAGCTCGTATTCGATGACGGTTTCCTGAGTGGTCCGCGCTGCCAGGATCGCATCCAGGAACTCGGGGCTGCGATCGAATGCCGCCCCAGCCCGGTCTCCCAGCAGCAGCGCGCCGGACACGCCCAGCAGCGTCTCGGCAGCCGGATTGACGTACGCGATACGGTCCTCCGCATCCAGCACGAGCGCGCCGGTGGAGAGACAGTCAAGCCCGGAGAACCCGGTAGGAGAAGACGGCGTCATGCTCATGCACCCAATTGAAGCACTGATTGTGCCAGAGCGTGGTTCTTGACGCATACGACTCCACACGCGCTTCAGTGCGTAGTGGATCGGAGTCCTTTAGGGCTTTAGCGTCTTTAGAACCACGGCCTAATCCTTGCGAGTGGAGCGCGGTTGTTACCGCTTCAGCGGTTTACAACTGTGGCCTACCCCTCGCGGGTGGCGCGTGGTTGTTGACGCATACGGCTCCACACGGCTTAGGCGCGCGGCGGATCGGAGTCCTGTCGGGCCTCAGCGCGACGGCCCTCGTTGCAGGGGAGAACAGCGTAGATATTTTTGCTGGTCCGCACGGCGCGGACTTCGCACCCGGCCTACCTGAGGTTGGCCAGTTCGCGCTGGATGGAGGAGACGTTCTGTTCGTGCTGCTGCACGGTGGCGCGCAATTTCTTCACGCGGTTGAGATAGGTCGCGTCAGTCGCGCGCTCGCCGGGCTGCAGGCGCTCGCCCAGCGCCAGCTGTCGGCGCGCCTCGTCGGCGTTGCGGCGTTCGCCGGCGATCTCGTCCTGCAACACCTGGCGGCGAATGTCGTCGCGGCGTTTCTGCGTGCCGGCATCGATACGCGGAAAATCCGCCGGGCTGGGGTTGTAGGACGCCCGCCGGGACGCCTTGCCGCCGCTCGACAGCGGCGTAGGCGCGCCCGGCAGGTCGATGCGCTTGGCACCCTTGCGGTAGACGTCGGTAAACGTCACCTGACCGTTCTCGTCGACGTACTTGTAGATCTCGGCCTGCGCGGGCGCAGCCAGAATCAGGCACAGCAGGAAGGGAAAACGGGCAATGCTCATAGGTGTCAAATGTAGCGTACCCGTTGGTTAACGGCCAAGGACCGGCGATCTTGAAGCCGCCCACTGCAGCCGCCCCAGGGGAAAATAAAAAAGGGCGGCCGCAGCCGCCCTTTTTCTGCACGCGTCGCGATTACAGCGAGTAGTACATCGCGAATTCGACCGGGTGCGTGGTCATGCGGAACTTGGTGACTTCCTGCATCTTCAGTTCGATGTAGGCGTCGATCATGTCGTTGGTGAACACGCCGCCGCGGGTCAGGAACTCGCGGTCCTTGTCGAGTTCTTCCAGCGCCATTTCCAGGCTGTGGCAGACCTTCGGGATCTTTGCGTCCTCTTCCGGCGGCAGGTCGTACAGATCCTTGTCCGACGGATCGCCGGGGTGGATCTTGTTCTGGATGCCGTCCAGGCCGGCCATCATCAGCGCGGCAAAGCACAGATAGGGGTTGGCCATCGGATCCGGGAAGCGGGTCTCGATGCGGCGGGCCTTCTCGCTGGCGGCGATCGGAATACGGATCGAAGCCGAACGGTTACGGGCCGAGTAGGCCAGCATCACCGGCGCTTCGAAGCCAGGCACCAGACGCTTGTACGAGTTGGTCGACGGGTTGGTGATCGCGTTCAGCGCCTTGGCGTGCTTGATGATGCCGCCGATGTAGTACAGGCACAGCTCGGACAGGCCGGCGTAGCCGTTGCCCGCGAACAGGTTCTTGCCGTCTTTCCACAGCGACTGGTGCACGTGCATGCCGGAACCGTTGTCGCCGACGATGGGCTTGGGCATGAAGGTCGCGGTCTTGCCGTAGGCGTGGGCGACGTTCTGCACGATGTATTTCAGGGTCTGGGTCCAGTCGGCGCGCTTGGTCAGCGTGCTGAACACGGTGCCGATTTCGCACTGGCCGGCGGTCGCCACTTCATGGTGGAACACTTCAACCGGAATGCCGGCTTCTTCCAGCGCCAGCACCATGGCGGCACGGATGTCCTGCAGGCTGTCGACCGGCGGAACCGGGAAATAGCCGCCCTTGACGCCAGGACGGTGGCCGGTGTTGCCGTTCTCGAACTTCTCGGCCGACGACCAGGCAGCTTCCTCGGAATTGATCTTCACGCCGCAGCCCGACATGTTGTCGTGCCAGGTGATCGAATCGAAAATGAAGAACTCGGGCTCGGGGCCGAAGTAGGCGGTGTCGGCGATGCCGGTCGATTTCAGGTAGGCTTCGGCGCGCTTGGCCACCGAACGCGGATCGCGCTCGTAACCCTTGCCGTCGGACGGCTCGATCACGTCGCAGGTCAGGATCAGCGTGGGCTCGTCGAAGAAGGGATCCATGTAGGCCGAATCGGGATCGGCTTTCAGCAGCATGTCGGAGGCCTGGATGCCTTTCCAGCCGGCGATCGAGGAACCGTCGAAGGGGTGGCCGTCTTCGAACCAGTTTTCGGTGACGATACGCGCGGGGATGGAAACGTGCTGTTCCTTGCCACGGGTATCGGTAAAGCGCAGGTCGACGAACTTGATTTCATCGTCCTTGATTTTCTTGATTACATCGGCCACGGCCATGCTGAATCTCCTCAAACTAAATAAACGGAATGACGAAACGGAAAGGTAGCGCCACAGATAAATTCAACTTAGCAGCAACCGTGCCATGTATGAAATCCGGCTTTGGACATTGTGCCACAAGGCCGATGCGACAGGATAGTGCAGCCCCCACCCACCCCTGCGCACCACAAACAAGCACAACCGCCAATTGACGCACTTATTTGGTGCGCATTGCATCGAGCACCAGCTTACATATACTGAATTTAAACAAAAAGGACATATTTTTATGGGACGCATCACCGAGTTGCTCGACACCGCCCACAGCCGCAGCCAGGCGAATTCCTGGCCTTATGCCGGCGCCCTGTTGCCGCACGAAGCGCACGAATTGCTGCAGATCACGCCCGGCGCCCGTCTGGTCGACGTGCGTTCGCGCGCCGAACTCGAACTCAACGGCTCGATCCCCGACGCGGTGCACGTCGAGCTGCTGTCCTGGCCGGGGTGGGTGATGAATCCCCATTTCCTCACCCAGCTGGCGCAGGCCACCGACCCGGAATCCCTGCTGGTCTTCATCTGCCGCAGCGGCCCTCGCTCGCACCGCGCCGCCCAGGCGTGCGCCGAAGCCGGGCGCGGCAACTGCTACAACGTGCTCGAAGGCTTCGAGGGCGACCTCAACAAGGCCACCGGTCACCGCAACGAACTCAACGGCTGGAAGCAGCGCGGCCTGCCCTGGACGCAGAGCTGAGTCGCGCAAAAACAAAACGCCATCCGGTCCGGTCAGCGGCTAGAATGACGCCGCCATGACCGACCGTTACGCCGTATTCGGGCACCCGATCGCCCATTCCAAATCCCCGCTGATCCACGCCGCCTTCGCCCGTCAGACCGGGCAGGACATGACGTACGAAGCCATCCTCGCGCCGAAGGACGGCTTCGCGACGAGCGTCGCCGCCTTCGTCGCGGCAGGAGGCCGCGGCGCCAACGTCACCGTGCCGTTCAAGGAAGAGGCCTTCAGGCTGGCCACGCGCCTCGCCCCGCGCGCCGAACGTGCCGGCGCGGTCAACACCCTGGTCTTCGACGGCGGCATTCTCGGCGACAACACCGACGGCGCCGGCCTGGTCGCCGACCTCACCCGCAACCTGAATTGCTCGCTGGCCGGCAGACGCGTCCTACTGCTCGGCGCCGGTGGCGCCGCGCGCGGCGTCGTCGAGCCGTTGCTCGACCAGCAACCCGCCGCGCTCGTCATCGCCAACCGCACCGTCAGCCGCGCGCACGAACTCGCCGACCTGTTCGGCCGCGGCGTCACAGCGAGCGGCTTCGACGAGACCGGCGGTCCCTTCGACGTCGTCATCAACGCCACCGCCGCCAGCCTCGCCGGCGAACTGCCGCCACTGTCACCCGCGATCTTCACCACCGACACCCTCGCCTACGACATGATGTACGGTCGCGACACCCCCTTTCTCGCCTTCGCGCGCGGCCACGGCGCCGCCACCGCCGACGGCCTCGGCATGCTGGTCGAACAGGCCGCCGAAGCCTTCTACGTCTGGCGCGGCGTGCGGCCCGACACCGCAGCCGTCATCGCAAGCCTGCGCGCAGCATGATGAGAAAACTGTTCGGCTGGATCGGCAAGGGCATTGCCGCAGCCATCGCCCTGGTGCTGCTGTATCAGCTGTGGATCTTCGCGCACGTCCTGTGGTGGATCGACCACAACCCCGGCTCCACCGCCTACATGGAAGCCGGGCTCGCGCGCCAGCAGGAGAAGAACCCCGACGCCGAACTGCGCCACAAGTGGGTGCCCTACGACCGCATCTCCATCCACCTCAAGCGCGCCATCGTCGCCGCCGAAGACGCGAAATTCATCGAGCACGAAGGCTTCGACGTCGCCGGTATCCAGAAAGCCGTCGAAAAGAATCTGAAAAAAGGAAAGCTCGTCGCCGGCGGCTCCACCATCAGCCAGCAGCTCGCCAAGAATTTATTTCTGTCAGGCGAGCGCAGCTTCATCCGCAAAGGCCAGGAAGCGGTCATCACCCTGATGATCGAAAACACCTGGAGCAAACGCCGCATCCTCGAGGTCTACCTCAACGTCATCGAATGGGGCAACGGCATCTACGGCGCCGAAGCCGCCGCCCGCCGCTACTACAAGAAATCCGCCGCCAACCTCAGCCGCGACCAGGCCGCACGCATGGCGGCCATGGTGCCCAATCCGCGCTGGTACGAGAACCACCGCAGTTCGCGGGCGTATCAAAAGCGCGTGGCGGTGATCAAGCGGTATATGGGGAGTGCGCGGGTGCCGCGCTGAGCTGAATCGGCAAGCCTATTCAGGTTCTCCATTTTCCGAACATAGAGTGGATGCTTGGAATGGTTAGACCCATCGTCTGATGTTCGGCCATTGCGGCCTGTCGGGCTAACAGTTCAATATGTCCGGTGTTCGGCGTTTACCCGACAACGCGCTAGCATCCGAGTTCGGCTGTTAGTTTGCATTTAATTCGACCCTGGCCCCTTTGATTCACTTTTGAGTCGCGCATAGTCCGGGCGCAGCTTCGCGCCTTCGAGCAGACGTGCCTCGATCCGCCCGATTTCCTGATTCAGCGCAGCAATGACGGCAACGTTCGATTGCACGGCCAGGCAGACATCCGTTGCCAGCCCCAGAGCGTCCACGTCCCCGGCAGTCCAGCGCTTGATGACGTTTGATGACGTTGCTGGAGACGCAACCGCCGGTCTGGCGGGCGAGGATGTTCTGCACCGCCAGCACATGCCGGGTGCGGTCACGCACCAGCTGGATACGCTTGCGGGCCAGATCGCGCAATGCGCGTTCCGCGGGTGGATGGATGTAGCCGGTGGGCAGAATGCCCAGCCGCAACAGGTGCGCCAGATGGGCGGCGTCGGCCTCGTTGTCGCTGTGCTTGAGCCCGTCGTAGCGTTTCATGGCGACGGTGTTGGCAAGCTTGACGGCGTAGCCTTCGGACATCAAACCATCGACCAGCCAGTACCAGTTGTAGGTGGATTCGACGACCACGCCGGAGAGTTCGTCGCGGTGCGGTGCCAGCAGCGCGAGTATCTTTGAAAGATCGTTGGGGCAGCGCCGGCTGACAAGCACCTTGTCGGTTTCATCCGTCACCACGACAACACTATTGTTCGAATGTAGGTCTATGCCACAGAATCTCATCTCGGCCTCCTTTGAGTAAACAAACAAAGTTCGCACTTCGCTTTTTACTCCTCCGCCTCACAGCGGTGGGAGGCCGGCTAGATGATTCTCAGGGTCGAATTAAATGCAAACTAACAGCCGAACTCGGATGCTAGCGCGTTGTCGGGTAAACGCCGAACACCGGACATATTGAACTGTTAGCCCGACAGGCCGCAATGGCCGAGAACCAGACGCTTGGCTTGGCTCGCCTGAACAACCGCTTTGGACCAGTTTTTGCCCGCATCGGTCTGAACCGCCCGTGCACCTCATCCCCAGGTCCGGTCAAATGAACGGCGAGCCACACGCCTGCCCCCCATCCCACGTTACAATCGCGTGGCTTTTAACCGCCCCGCCCCATGACCGACAACCTCGAAAACCAGTCGCAGGACGACCTCGAAACGCACCTCACGCAGGTGCAGAACCTGCTCGCCAAGATGCGGCTGGTGGAGGAACTCGTCCATCGACAGGGGGGGCCGCGCCAGGATCTGGTGGAAAACCTGGTGCACAAGCAGAACCTGGCCGAGCTGCAGCGCAAGCTGGAGGACCTGCACCCGGCGGACGTGGCCTACATCCTGGAAGCGCTGCCGCTCAACGAGCGTCTGCTGGTGTGGGATCTGGTCAAGGCGGAGCGCGACGGCGAGATCCTGCTGGAGGTCTCCGATTCGGTTCGCGAATCGCTGATCCAGACGATGGACAAGGCGGAGCTGTTGGCGGCCGCCGAATCGCTCGACACCGACGAGATCGCCGACATCGCGGCCGACCTGCCGCACGACGTGATCCAGGAGCTGCTGACCACGCTGGATTCGCAGAAGCGCGCGCGGCTGCAGTCGACGCTGTCCTATCCGGAGGACACCGTGGGCGCGTTGATGGACTACGAGATGGTGACGATCCGCGCCGACGTGACGCTGGAAGTCGCGCTGCGCTATCTGCGCCGGCTGGGCGAGCTGCCCGACCAGCTCGACAAGCTGTTCGTGGTCGACGAGGACGTGCTGATCGGCGTGCTGCCGCTGAAACGCCTGTTGACCAGCGACCCCGAGGCCTCGGTGGCAGCGGTGATGGTCGAGGACGTGGTGAAGTTTCACCCCGAGGACGAGGCGCACGAAGCGGCGCAGGCGTTCGAGCGCTACGACCTGGTGATGGCGCCGGTGGTCGACATGGCGGGACGCCTGATCGGCCGTCTCACCATCGACGCGGTGGTCGACTACATCCGCGAATCGGCGGATTCCGACATGCTGTCGATGGCCGGCCTGAAGGAAGAGGAAGACCTGTTCGCGACGGTATGGCGCGCGGCGAAGAACCGCTGGATGTGGCTGGCGATCAACCTGTGCACGGCCTTCGTCGCCTCGCGCGTGATCGGCGCATTCGAGGGCAGCATCGAAAAGCTCGCCGCGCTGGCGGCGCTGATGCCGATCATCGCAGGCATCGGCGGCAACTCGGGCAACCAGACCATCACGCTGATCATCCGCGGCCTCGCGCTCGGCCACATCACGCCGGTGAACGCGCGCCGCCTGGTGCTGAAGGAAATAGGCGTCGCCACGCTGAACGGCCTGGTGTGGGGCTCGGCGGTCGGTGTCTTCGCCTGGCTCTTGTACGACAACCCGGCGCTCGGCGGGGTGATGGCGCTGGCGATGCTGCTGAATCTCCTGGTCGCCGCGCTCGCCGGCATTTTCATTCCGATGACGCTGGAGCGCATCAAGCGCGACCCGGCGATCGGCTCGTCGGTGCTGCTCACCTTCGTCACCGACAGCATGGGCTTCTTCATCTTCCTCGGGCTCGCCACCCTGCTGCTGTTATGAGCGATAGTCTGATCGCAGTTTCGTTTTCAAGCGCCGTTCGGGCTGAGCCTGTCGAAGCTCTGTACCCACTCGGACATGCCCTTCGACAAGTTCAGGGCGAACGGACCATGAGCGCTTCGAGAAGCTCAGGTAGGCCCTCCGACTTTGCTCAGGACGGGCCCTTCGACCTTGCTCAGGGCAGGCTTAGACAGGCTCTGTCCGAACGGTAAACAGGGATGCTGAAGCATGACGCCCGCTCCGACATGACGCACAGCCGCCACCTGTACGGCCGCCTGCTCGGCTACGTGAAACCGTACTGGCGCATGTTCGCGCTGTCCGTCGTCGGGCTGGTCCTCACCGCCGCGACCGAGCCGGCCCTGCCGGCGCTGTTCAAGCCGCTGCTCGACGAGGGATTCGTCGCCAAGAACGAGGACTTCATCCGCTGGGTCCCGGTCCTGCTGCTGGCACTGTTCCTGGTGCGCGGCTTCACCAGCTTCGTCAGCACCTACTGCATGGCGTGGGTGGGCAGCCGGCTGGTGATGGACCTGCGCGCGGCGATGTTCGACAAGCTGATGACGCTGCCGACGCGCTACTTCGACCAGAACCCGAGCGGCCAGCTGATCGCGCAGCTGGCGTTCAACGTCACCCAGGTCACGCAGTCGGCGACGACCTCGGTCACCACGCTGGTGCGCGATTCGCTGACGGTGGCGGGTCTGCTCGCCTACCTGTTGTGGCTGAACTGGCAGCTCACGCTGGTGGTGTTCGGCATGGCGCCGCTCACGCTGTGGGTGGTGCGGGTGGCCAGCAAGCGGCTGCGCGGGCTGTCGCGCAAGGCGCAGCAGAACATCGGCGAACTGACCCAGGTGGTCGACGAGGCGGTGGACGGGCACCGCGTGGTCAAGCTCTACGGCGGCGAGGAATACGAGCAGGGCCGCTTCCGCCACGCCGCCAACCTGGCGCGCCTGTTCGAGATGAAGCGCGTCGCCGCCAACGCGGTGTACGAGCCGCTGGTCCAGCTCATCGCCGCCATCGCGCTCGCCATCATCGTCTACATCGCAGCCGACCAGGCGAGCGAAAACGCCACCACGGTGGGCGGCTTCGTCGCCTTCTTCATGTCGATGCTGCTGCTGTTCGCCCCGCTGAAACGGCTCACCGCGGTGAACGACCAGATGCAGCGCGGGCTGGCTGCCTCCGAGACCATCTTCGCGCTGCTCGACCAGGACGCCGAACGCGACACCGGCACCCGCAGCCCCGCGCGCGTCGAAGGCCGGCTGGCGTTTCGCGACGTGACGCTGACCTACCCCGGCAAGCAGGTCCCGGCACTGGACGGCATTTCCCTCGACATCGCACCCGGCGAGACGGTCGCGCTGGTCGGCGCCTCCGGCTCCGGCAAGACCACGCTCGCCAACCTGGTACCGCGCTTCTACGACCCCGACGCCGGCACGCTCGAACTCGACGGCATCGACATCCGCGAACTCCGCCTGCAGAACCTGCGCAGCCACATCGCGCTGGTGTCGCAGGACGTGGTGCTGTTCAACGACACGCTGGCGCACAACATCGCCTACGGCAGCAAGCGCGACGCCAGCCTCGACGAGATCCGCGCCGCCTGCGTCGCCGCGCATGCATGGGATTTCATCCAGGCCATGCCCGAGGGGCTGGAGACGCTGATCGGCGAGAACGGCATGCGGCTCTCCGGCGGCCAGCGCCAGCGCATCGCGATCGCGCGCGCCATCCTGAAGAACGCGCCCATCCTCATCCTCGACGAAGCCACCTCGGCGCTCGACAACGAATCCGAGCGCCACGTGCAGGCCGCGCTCGAGACGCTGATGGAAAACCGCACCACCCTCGTCATCGCGCACCGGCTCTCCACCATCGAACGCGCCAACCGCATCGTCGTGCTGGAAGGCGGGCGCATCGTCGAAACCGGCGCCCACGCCGACCTGCTGGCGCAGCAGGGCCGCTACGCGCAGCTGCACGCGCTGCAGTTTTCCGCATGAATCCAATACCTGACCCAAGCACCGTTCGGCCTGAGTCCTTCGACAATGTCCAGGACAGGCCCTTCGACGAAGCTCAGGACAGGCCCGTCGCAGACCCCGTTGCCGTTCGTGCCGAGCCTGTCGAAGCACGGACGGCAACGGAATCGCCCGCCTGGGTGAAGCCCTCGCGCTCGCTCGTCACCGCGGCCGGCCGCGCGATCGGCGACTACCGCATGATCCGCGACGGCGACCGCATCCTGCTCGGCCTGTCGGGCGGCAAGGATTCGCTGTCGCTGCTGCACACGCTGCATCATCTGCAGCAGAAGGCGCCGGTGAAGTTCGAGCTGCTGGCGTGCACGGTCGATCCGCAGTCTGACCAGTTCGACCCTACGCCGCTCACGCCCTACCTGGCCGGACTCGGCGTGCCCTACTTCCTGGAATCGCAGCCCATCGTCGCCGAGGCGCAGAAGACGCTGACCCGGGATTCCGACTCCTACTGCGCGTATTGCTCAAGGATGCGGCGCGGCATCCTCTACCGCGTCGCACGCGATCAGCATTGCAACGTGATCGCGCTGGCGCAGCATCTCGACGACCTCGCCGAGACACTGATGATGTCGATGTTCTTCGGCGGCAAGCTGCGCACCATGTCACCCCACTACCTGAACGACACCGGCGACCTGCGCATCATCCGGCCCTTCGCCTACGCGCGCGAGCGCCAGACCCGCGCGTTCGCGCACGACTCGGGCCTGCCGGTGATCTTCGAGAACTGCCCGGCGTGCTTCGCCAAGCCGCAGCAGCGTTACGCGATGAAGCAGATGCTGGCCGAACAGGAGAAGCAGCATCCGCGCATCTTCAACAGCCTGCTCACCGCGATGCGGCCGCTGATGGGGGAGCCGCCGGCCTAGGTAGCGACCCGTTCTGCATGCCCGGACACGCTTCCATTGATCGATGGCCCGGGCCCCGCGCTTGCGGCAGGCCCGTGTTTCTCAGGGCCAGTTATACGCAATCGCTGCATGCAGACGGGGTTCGCGTTGCTGCACTTCGGCCGGATTGTCGCGCAGTGCCCACGCCAGCGCCAGACGTGCAATGACGTGTCTTTTCCAGTCCACCGCCAGGCCCAGGCCGGCGCCGGTGAGGAAATCGTTCTTCGTCACTTCATCGAGGGGCGAGGGGCGATAGGGGAAGGCGCCGCCATGGTCGAGGAACAGGAAGCCGGTCAGCAATGGCATGTTCGGATCCCGCGCCGCACCGGCCTGCGGATCCTGCAGCGCGTAACGCAATTCGGCGCTGGCCAGATAGCCGTTGCGGCCGGACAGCAAGCCTTCCGAATATCCCCGCACGCTGGCGCTTCCGCCGAGCTGGAACTGTTCTGACGACGGCAGGAGATCGGTCGGCGAAAGCTGCAGGCCACCGCGCAACACCAGTTGGGCGCGGTGTCCAAAACGCCCCAGCCAGGCTGCATTGGCGCGCAGGGCGAAAAAGCTGGCTTCGCCGCCCAGCGTGCGTGCGCCCTGGTTCAGGTTGATGTCCAGCGTCCATGCCGACGCGTCATTCTGATGCTCGCCCGAGGCCCCCAGGCTGAGGACGAGCAGGTCGAGATCCTGCTGGGTCGCGCCGCCGAATTCGCTGACGGTTTCCTTGCTCGAAACGCGTCCATAGGCACTCCACATGCGTTGCGCCTCCACCACCAGGGGGCGGCTCAGACCCACAGTGAAATCCTTCGATTTTCCGCTGACGTCGAGCGGGACGAAGGCGCCTTTCACCACCTCGATGCCCCCCTGGCTGTAGGACACATCGAGCTTCACGTCCTCGCGGGTGAGCGGCACGGAATAGCCCAGGTAATAGCTGTCGCTCCCTTCCGCCGCGATCGCGGAAAACAGCAGGCTGTCGCCCCGGCCCGTCAGCCCCGCCACCCGCGCGGTCAGGCCCAGTCGATTCTCGCCGACGGTATAGCGGCCGGCATTGTCGGCGAACACCGAGAACTGGTGGCGCGGGGTTTCGGCCGCCTCCAGTTGCACATCGGTTGTGCCGGCGGTTTTCCCGGGCAGCACGCTGGCGCGCAGTTGCACCTCGTGCAGGCGGTTGAAACGCATCAGGTCGGATTCCAGCCGGGTCACCGACATCAGGTCGCCCGAGGCGAGGCTCAGGCGCTGCTGGATGAATTCGGGGCCGATCTGGGTCAGCTGTCCCGTGCGGACTTCGCCTACACGCGCCTCCACCAGTCGTATCCTGACGATGCCGTCGCGGATTTCCTGCGGGGGCAGGAAGGCGCGGGCGGTGGGCATGTCCTTGTCGATGTAGCGCTTGTTGAGGCTCGCCACTGCATCGAACAGGTCGTCCAGGCTCAGGGTCCGGCCTTCGTAGGGCGCCAGCACGGCGCGGATTTCCTCGGCGCTCAGGATGGCCGAGGGGTCGAGCTGGAATCCCTTGACCGGAATGTTCCTGATCCGGGAGCTGGGTCCTGCCGCCGGAGCGGGCGGCAGGGTGATGTCCGGTTTGACCGGTTGCTGTTTCAGCCGCCGTTCCTGAAGCAGGCGCTCCAGCTGTTCGCGTTCCAGGCGTTGCACGGCACCGGGCTCATCGGCGGCGTCAATCGCCAGAACAGGGGGACTCAACAGGCATAAGGCACAGCAGGCCCATGCCAGGGCGGTTCTGGTTATCAAAAAGCTTCTCCAATCCGGGACTGTTCCCCGCACCCCATCAGGGTGCGGGGTTGAGTAGGCGCGCATCCGCTTCGAGCAAGTGTTCCTCGTCCATCCAATCCGTATTCAGGGTGACCAAACGGCCACGCGACGGCGCGCCGACCGGCAATCCATCC
The DNA here is from genome assembly GCA_021811235.1 of Pseudomonadota bacterium. Taxonomy (GTDB): domain Bacteria; phylum Pseudomonadota; class Gammaproteobacteria; order Burkholderiales; family Thiobacillaceae; genus Thiobacillus. The sequence continues at coordinate 48,596 of JAJZPG010000020.1, forward strand.
AACGCGACGAACAGGCGCGGAGGCGCCTGCAGGCTACGCAGGCTCTCGCCGCTTTCGCGATCGGCGTAGCTGGCCGGATTGCCGTATACGATGCGCCGCGGATTCTGGTTGATGACATAGGCGCCGACATTCGCCACGGTGGGCGTGAGCTCGAGACCGAAATCCCCATCCAGGGTAAAGCCGCGCACGTCCATGCCGGGAGTCGGATGGCGGTCCAGATGATCGATGCGGGCACTGAAGTACGGCGTAAAGAAGCTGGCGTGGTCGCCGACGTGGCCCAGGTCGACCCGGAGATGGGCGCTGTCCGTGGTCACCTGGCCGTTGCCCACCACGAAGGTGTGCAGGCGCACGTCGCTGGCGCCCTGGATATCCAGATCGACTTCTTGTGCCAGCGTGCCGTTGAGGCCGCTGACGCGCAGGTTGGCAGGATGTCCGGACGTCACCGGCTGCATGACCACCGATATCAGTCGGCCTTGCAGCCCCAGTTCGCCGTCCGTGTCCACTTCCAGGGGCGCGGTGCCGCCGATGGCATCCGGCGCGCTGATGAACACGTCGCCCGTAGTCACCACGTCCGGCCCGGCTTGCGCATTGCCCAGCACGCTGCCGCTGCCGTCCAGGCCAGCCCGGATCGTGACCGGGCCGCCGGAATGCACGCTGCCGCCGGCGAACGCCACGTCGTCGTCGGCGCCCAGCTGCACGCTGGCGTCGGCCTGGACCCACCCCACCACGGACATGCTGCCGTCGGCGATGCTCAGGCTGAAGTCGCCGTGGGTGGTGATGTCGCCCAACTGGCCGGAGCCGCCGGTGCTGTTGAGGTAGACGCCGTTGGGGGCGCTGGCGTCCAGGCGGCCCAGGGCATCCACCGCCACGTCCAGGGCGTTGTCGCCGCCGGGGCGGCCGATGGTGTCGCCGGCGCTGAGGCTGACGTCGTCACCGCGCACGTCCAGCTCGCGGTCGGCCACCGCCTCGACGATGGAGCCGGGGGCGACGAGGTTGACGCTGCCCTTGGCGAACACGCTCTCCACGGTCATGTCGCCGGTCTGCTCCTGCACGTACAGGTCGCCGGCGGCGCGGGCGGTGAGCTGGCCGCTGTCCGGCAGTTCCACCAGGATGGGCGTGGCGGCGCTGCCGAGGTCGCCGCCGCCCGCCTCCAGGATGGCGCGCGCCGCGGTGACGTGGG
>JAJZPG010000043.1 GCA_021811235.1 Pseudomonadota bacterium
ATGCCGGGCGCGAGGCCGACGATCAGCAGATCGGGCGTGGGGTCGCCGAAGGCGGGCACCGGGCGGGCGTGGTAGCCGGGATGGCGCGCGCGCACCTCGTCCAGAAAGGTGGCGAGGCGCGGACAGGCGCGGCAGTCGAGGTCGAAGTGCATCGGGAGAAATAAAAACGCCCCACGGCGGGGGCGTTCATTGTACGCGTGGCGCGGTCAGCTTTCGATCGGACCGGCTGCGGTCTGCATGTAGTTCTGCTCGCCCATGCGTGCGACCAGGTCGAGCTGGGTTTCGAGGTAGTCGATGTGCTCCTCGGTGTCAGACTGGATGCCGGTGAGAATTTCACGCGAGACATAGTCCTTGACCGTCTCGCAGTGCGCGATTGCCTCGACGTACAGCGCGCGGCCGGCGAGTTCCAGCTTGAGGTCGCAGTTCAGGCACTCGACCACGTTCTCGCCGATCATCAGCTTGTTCAGATCCTGCAGATTGGGCAGGCCATCCAGAAACAGGATGCGCTCGATCAGCTTGTCGGCATGGCGCATCTCTTCGATCGATTCCTCGTATTCGTGCTTGCCCAGGGCATTCAGCCCCCAGTTCTTGTACATGCGGGCATGCAGGAAGTACTGGTTGATGGCGGTGAGCTCCACCGTCAGGGCCTTGTTCAGATACTGGATGACTTTCTTGTCGCCTTTCATGGGTGCTCTCTCCTGGAGGGTGGGGATGCCCGCGTGTGCACCGGTGGCTGGACAGCTGCCTGGCTAAAGGGCGATGCGGGAGCAGTTGAAATTTTAGGATGGGGGAGGGACAAGGCAAGCGTCGAGGCCGAATCAGGCCGCCGCAAGCCCGGGGCAGCAGACTGCCTCGTCGCGCACGTCCTGCACCGCTTCGCGCAGCACTTCCCGGGCGCACTGGCCGCATTTGCCGCACTGGGTCGCGACGCCGAGCTGGCGGCTCAATTCGCGCATGGTGCACACGCCTTCGGACCGTACCAGCCGACGGATATCGGTGTCGGTGACGCCGTGGCAAAGGCAGACATACATGGCGTTACTCCTGTGCTGACGAGGGTGGACGGCCTTATTATTCAATGAATGAGAATGATTGTCAATAATATTTATTTCGGGTGGTCCTGGCTCAGCCAGGCCCGTCACACCGCCGCCCACATCCGCATCAGGTTGTGGTAACAGCTGGTCAATCTCACCGCGGTGTCGGTTTCGCCGTGTTCACCACGCAGCGCGACGATGCTGAGGTCGAGTTCGTGCAGCAGTTCCCGCCGCTGCGGCTCGCGCACCATGCTTTCGAGCCAGGAGAAGCACGCCAGCCGCGCACCGCGCGTCACCGGCTCGACGCGGTGCACGCTGTACGACGGATACAGGATCAGATGGCCGGCAGGCAGCTTGACCGCGCGCCCGCCCATGCCGTCTTCGATGATGAGTTCTCCGCCGTCGTAGTCGTCCGGGTCGTTGAGGAACAGCGTGAAAGACATATCGGTGCGCACGTGCTGGGCGCTCGCAGGATGGGTGCGGATCGCGTTGTCGACGTGGTTGCCGAAGGAATTGGCCTCGCCGCCGTAGCGGTTGAACAGCGGCGGGTAGATGCGCCTGGGGAGCGCGGCGCTGAAGAATCCCGGATTCTTCGACAACGCTTCCAGCACGATGGCGCGCAGCTGCTGCGCGACCGGGCTGGCTTCCGGCAGTTGCAGGTTGTTCTTCACGGTTGCCGCCTGCGAGCCGGCGGTGACCCGGCCGTCGGCCCAGCCGGCCTGCTGGAGCATGGCGTTGCAGCGGGCGAGGGTGGCGGCATCGAGAACGTTGGGAATGTGCAGCAGCATGGTCAAGGTCTCCTGTCAGGGATGTGACGCCGCGCAGGCAGCGTCACATCCCTGCCAATAGGCAGGGATAAAGGGCTCAGAACTTCAGCTCGCCGGTCAGGATGAACTGGCGGCCGGTGCCGGGCACGGTGAACGGGCCGTTGTCGTAGATCGCGTCGTAATAGACCTCGTCGAACACGTTCCTGACGTTCAGCCGTACCGCCCAGGCCTTCTGCTCGTACGCCAGCATCGCGTCCCAGCGCGCATAGGCTGGCGCGGTGTTGGGGTTGAAGCCGCTCGGCTGGCCGTTGGTGGTGAACTGCGCATTGGCCGATTCGGATGACGGGTTGTAGCCGTAGCGGTCGCCCTTGACCTCGACGCCGCCGCCGAGCTTCCAGCCGCCGGCGAGTTTGTAGGTCGTCCAGAGGTTGAAGGTGTATTCCGGCGTGTTGCGCGGGCGCTGGCCGGCAAAGCGCGGATCGGCGACCTCGGGATCGGTGTCGGCATCGCCGTTGTCGAGGTTGACCGCGGTTTCGAGGATTTTCGCCCTCATCAGCGAGACGCCGGAGAACACTTCCCAATTGGGCGTGATGCGGCCGGCCAGTTCGAACTCGATGCCGTCGGTGCGACGCTTCTTGGTGAGGATGGCTGCGGTCGATTCGAGATCGGTGTTGCGCTCGTTTTCCTTCTCGGCGCGGTAGAGTGCGCTGCGGAACGCCAGGTCGCCGTCGAAGAACAGCCACTTCGCGCCCAGTTCGACTACCTGGCTGCGCTCCGGGGGATGGGCGCCGCCGGAGAGCTGGTAGAGATCGGCGGTGGGGCTGAACGAGTCGCTGAAGCTCAGGTAATAGTGCGCTTCGTCGGTCGGCTGATACGACAGGCCGGAACGCAGGCTCCATTCGCCGAAATCGAGCTGGGGCGAGGTCAGGCTGGAATATTCGGCCTTCAGTTCGTCACGCCGCACGCCGAGCGTGGCCTTCCAGAACGGCATGAATTCGACCGTATCCTGCACGTAGGCGGCATAGGAGTCGCCGGTGAAGTTCACCGGGTTGGCCGTCGTCGATTCGACGTAGGGCTCGAAACTGGCGGGCGTGCCGCCGAGGTTCTGCAGGGTCTTGCGGTGGCTGTCCTCGTGCAGGTACTCGACGCCGGCGACCACTTCATGCTTCATGCCCAGCGCGCGGAATTGCGTATTGAAATCGGACTGTACGGTGAGCGTTTCGTAGTCCATCGATCGCGTGGGGCCGGAGAGGCCGATCGTGCCGGGCGCCGTGGTGGGACTGGGCTTATGCGCCCAGTAGCTGCGCTCGTAATCGCCGTAGCGTACGGTCGTGCGCAATGCGCTCTTCGGCGAGAAATGGTGCGTCCATGTCGCGGTGCTGACGCTGACATCGCTGTCGTCGAAGTTGGCATCGATGCCCCAGAAATAGTCCGCCGGAAAATTGGTATTCGGCGCATGCGTGGCACTGTCGAACGAGATGCCGAAGTCCGGGATGTCGCGGTTGCGCGTGTGCTGGTGCGAGAACACGAACTCGTCGTCGGTCTGCATGCCCAGCGCCAGGCTGACCGCTGCGCCGCTGCGGTGGATTTCCGGCTCGGTGCCGGTGGCCGGATTCTCGCGCCAGCTGCCTTCGTCGCGCTTCATCAGGTTGACGCGCAGCGCGGCGTTCTCGCCGACGCGCTTGTTGAGGTCGGCGGTCACCTCGGTGTAGTTCTCGGTGCCGACGCTGCCGGTGAGCGAGTAGGCGTCGGCGCGTTTGGGCGTCTTCGACACCAGGTTGATGACGCCGCCGGCCTGGCCGCGGCCGAACAGCATCGAGGCGGAACCGCGCAGCACGTCGACCTGTTCCAGGTTGAAGGTTTCGCGGTTGTACTGCGCGGTGTCGCGGATGCCGTCCAGATACAGGTCGCCGAAGGTATAGAAGCCGCGCAGCATCATGTTGTCGCCGGCGCGGCCGCCCTCGGCTGCGTTGAAGGTGAGGCCGGAGACGTTGCGCAGCGCCTCGCGCAGGCTGCCGACCTGCTGGTCTTCCATCAGTTGATGGGTGACGGTGGTGATCGCCTGGGGGATGTCGTGCGGATCCTGCAGCGTCTTGCCGACGCGGGTCTGCGTGGCCTGGTAGCCGTTATTGACCTCCATCGGGTCGGCGGCGCCCTCCACTTTTACCGTGGGAAGCGTGGTGTCGGGCGTGGTTTGCGCCAGCGCCGCGGCGGGCGCCAGCATCATGAAGGCCAGCGAGGCGGCGGCCGGCGCGGAGCCGGACGGCTGAACGCGTGCCAGCAGTTGGCGGAGTAGGCCCGCAGGCGGGCGCGGTCGGGGGTGGGACATGGTTTGCTCCAGAGTGAAAGGACTGGCTGGCGGAGCAAACGCTGGGCTGGCTGGCGGTTGAAAAAAACGGATGGGTGCGCGTCGTTGCAGCGCAGGGGGGCCAAGGCGACGAAAACCCGGATTGCATCAGGCTTTCCTCACCCAGACTTGGCGCGCGACGCTGGTTTCCAGCGCCAGCTCGACCTCGTCGATCAGCACGATGGTCATCGGCCGCTGCTGCTGCACGCGCACCGAGCGGCCGGGGGCGAGCCCGTAGGCGACGAGCTGTTCCTGCTGCGCGGGGTCGATGCCGCCCTCGATGCTGTCCACCACGGCATGGACGCCGGGCAGCAGCACGGAGAGCGGGACGCGGGCGTGATGGTCGGCCGGCTTCATGCCCACACCCAATGCAGCAGATGGTTGAGAAGGCCGCCGACGAGGAAGGCGAAGGGCACGATGAAGGCGAGCATGGCGGCGGCGATCTTCAGGCCCTGTTCCTTGATGATCATCATCAGGCTGGCGATGCAGGGCACGAACAGCGTGATCGTCACCATGCCGACCACGGCCTGGATCGGCGTCAGCTCGGCCGACAGCGCGAACAGGCCGGTGGCGCCGAAGTCGCGGCGCAGGAATCCCATCACGAATGCCGCCGCCGCTTCCTTCGGCAGGCCCAGCCAGCCGGTGACGAGCGGCTCGCCGGCGCGGATGATCGCGGGCAGGATGCCGGCGCGGTCGAGCAGGAACATCAGGAAGGCGCCCAGCAGGAACAGCGGGATCACCTCGATCAGGTACCACTTGAGACGGCCGACGGTTTTCTTCGCCACGTTGCCGGCAAGCGGCAGGCGCATCGGCGGCATCTCGGTGACCAGCGGGATGCGCCGGCCGGGGATCAGTTTGGCCGCGAGCCAGCCAGCCAGGATCAGCACCGCCACCATGGCGGCGAGCCAGATCAGCGTGGCGCTGAAGGAAATCGCGCCCAGGAGGCCCAGCACCACGCCCAGCTGCGCCGAGCACGGGATCGCCAGCGCCATCAGGAAGATGGTGATCAGGCGCTCGCGCGGCGACGACAGGATGCGCGTGGTGAGCGTCGCCATGGTCACGCAGCCGAGGCCCAGCACCATCGGCAGCACGGCCCGCCCGTTGAGGCCGAACAGTTTGAAGATGCGGTTGGACAGCACCGAGAGGCGGGCGAAATAACCGGAATCCTCGAGCATGCCGAAGGCAATGAAGAAGGTGGTGACGATGGGAAGGATCAGCGCCAGTGCGTAGGTCATGCCCATCGTCCACAGTCCGTAGGGGCCGACCAGGAGGTCGGCCAGCCAGACGACGGAAATGTGCTGCTGCACGAAGCCGGTGACGGCGGGATTCAGGTAGGCGCCGAAGAGGTTCTCCTCCAGCAGGCCGACCAGGGTGCCGGCGCCGAAGACGCCGACGAATTCATACACCGCGAACAGCACGCCGAGCAGGATCGGCCAGGCCCCCAGCGGATGGATCACCCAGCGCGCGACTTTCTGCGCCAGCCGGGGCGTGGCGTCGGCACGCCGGCGGGTGACGCGCGCCGCGATCAGGCTGGCTGCTTCGCCGCGCTCGTGCGCCAGTGCGGCGGGCGTCACCCCCGCCGCGCGGGCGTCGGCGCGTGCCGTCTTCAGGGCGTCGGCCTGCGTGCCGGCGGCGGCGTGCAGCCAGCTTTCGGTGACGCTGTCCTCGCCCAGGAAGAGAATCGCCAGACCGCGCGCGGCAAGGCGGGGATGCGGGGCGTGCGCGTCGATCAGGGCGGCCAGCCTGGCGATCGCGGCTTCGGTCGCCGGGTCGTAATGCAGCAGCGGGTGCGGAGCCTGCGCGCGCGTCAAGTCGCGGGTGAGCGCGGTCACGCCTTCGCCGCCGGTGGCGACGGTGGCGGCGACGGGGCACGCCAGGGTGGCGGCGAGCTCGCCGCTGTCGATTTCCAGACCGCGCGCCTTGGCCTCGTCGGCCATGTTGAGCGCCAGCACCATCGGCACGCCGAGCTCGGCGATCAACGCCGTCAGGGTCAGCGTGCGTCTCAGGTTCTTGGCGTCGCCGACCTGAACCAGCGCACGCAGCGGTTCGTCGAACAGCGCATGCATGGTCGCGCGCTCGTCGTCGCTGCGCGCCGGCAGCGTCAATACCCCGGGGGTGTCGATCAGGTCGACGCCCGTATCGAAGCGCGCGGCGGCGCGCGCGACCTCGACCGTGGTGCCCGGGTAGTTGGAGACGTTGACGTAGGCCCCGGTCAGCCGGTGGAACAGCACGGATTTTCCGACATTGGGATTGCCGACAAGGGCGATTGAGGCGGTACTCATGGGCTGGCTTTCCTGCTGGCTCGAGTGTGAACGGGGGCGGCGTCGACCGCGCGCAAGGCTGGCGTGGGGCGGGTCCGGATCGTGGCGCGCGGCGTGCGCTGGCGGCCGGCGAGCACGTGGATGGACAGCCATGCGGGCAGCGCAAGACCGGCGATCCAGTGCACAAGCGGCAGCCACGTGGCGTTGTCGTCGCTGGAAAAATAGTACAGCGCATAGCCGGTGACGGCGAGCCACGCGGTCAGCGCAAGCATGGGCAGGCCGGTGCGCAGATTCTTGCTGCGAGTCCAGGCGAGCCGCATGTGGTGGGTCGCAAGCGAGCCGAGCGCGACGAGCGCGAGCATCGCCAGCAGGCCGTGCAGGCGCAGCCACCAGGCTTCGAGCGGGTGCGCCGCGGGACCGAAATCGCCATCGACGCGGAAAAAGTAATGGAACAGCAACCATAGTGCGCCGCTCGCCCACAGCAGCGCAAACGCGGCATAGACGAGGCGTTTGTGGCGCGAACCCAGGCGAATGACCGGCGCGCTCACGTCTCCTCCTGCGGCAGGTCGTGCCAGCCGTCGGCGCCGCTGCGCATCACCCGTTCGCCGTCGATCACGATCGCCTGCGCGTTCCAGCGCGCGAGCACGTCGGGGGCATGTGGCGGGTCGGCGGCGACCACCTTCGTCAGGGCATCGGCGGTCATGCAGTCGCCAGCCAGTACGGTGACGCTGGTGTGGGCGCACAGCGTTTCGCCGGTACGGGGATGGCGCAGCGCGTCCGGCTGGAAATAGCCGGCCGAGGTGGCCGCCGCGCCGTTCTTCAGTTCGGCCAGCCGCAGGCTGTGGCTCGGCAGGTGCGGCAGGCGCACGTGTACCGGCGTGGCGCTGTCGCCGAAGCGGGCCAGATCGCCGCCGGCATTGACCGTGGCGGCCGACAGGCCCGCTTCGCGCAAGCTCGCGAGCGCGGCGTCGACGGCGTAGCCCTTGGCGATGCCGGACAGATCGACGAGCAGGGGAGACGCATAGCGCACGCGGTCGCCGTCGAGCTCGATGGCGCGCCAGTCCGATTCGGCGGCAAGGGGGAATCCGGCGTGCCGGGGCAGGTGGCCCGAATCGACCAGCATGGCCGCCACGCTCGGGTCGAACAGGCCATCGCTGGCGTGTGCGAATCGGAGGGCGGCGGCGAACACGGCGGACAGGTCGGGCGACAGCTCGATCCAGTCGTGCCGCGCTTCGCGATTGACGCGCGACAGCAGGGAGTCCGCTGCCTGGAAGCTCATTTCCGCGTGGACGGCGGCGACGCGTGCGAAGGCGCGATCGGAGGCCGCGATCAGGGCCGCGGCGTCCGCCCCTTCGGCGACGATGTCGACCAGGGTGCCGAGCCAGGGCTGGGCGCGCCGCGAGATCATTTGAGCGCCACTTCGTGGATCGCCAGCACCCGCCGCACGCCTTCGCTGATGTGCTTGCACGAGAGCGTCGCGCCGCTGATGTTCCGGATGTCCTCGTCGAGCCTGAGTGGAGCGCCGTGGCGCTTGCCTTCGAACTGCGCGCGCCATTTTGGGTTGCGCACTTCGCCGCCGTGGGTCTCGCGGTAGTCGAGAATTTCGACGCCGCGCACGCTGCCCGACAGGTCGAGCGCGACGGCGTAGGTGATGAATTCGTGCTTGCCGTAGACCTCGTCGAGCACGAACCAGCCTACCGGCTTGCCGTTGGCCACGGCCTGCCACACGGGCTGCTCGGGGTGGCGCATGCGCACCCGCGCGGCCTTCTCGACGACGCGCTTCTGCGCGTCGTCGAGCCTGACCGGATGGGCGGCGAAAGCGGTCGCTTCGGGGAACATCAGTTTCTGCGCAGTCTCCGCCGTCATGTACTGCACGGCGAAGGCGGGGGCCGCCGCGAACAGCGGGACGCAGGCGACAGGAAGGATCAGCCAGTCGGGTGTGTTGGACATGGTGGGCCTCAGAAGTTGTAGCCGAGCTTGAAGCGCAGCTCGTGCCGGGTTTTTTCGATCAGATGCAGGTCGGACTCGGCTTGGTCGATGTATTGCTCCTTGCCGCCCGCGAGCTGGTTGAAATAGGTCAGCGTTGCCCACCATTGCTTGCCGCCGTAGTGGATCGAGGGGCCGGCGAACCACGACCAGCGCTCCTGCCCGACCTCGGTTTCGAATTCGGTTTCGTACAGGGTTTCGGCGCCGACATACCAGTTGGGCGCAAAGCGGTATGCCAGGCCGCCGCCGAGCTTGAACTCGATTTCCATCTCCGGCTCGGTCGGCCATTCGAAGGTCGCGCCGGGATCGCCGGTGAGCGCCTGCATGGCGGCGTCGGCGGCGGCCTGGGTGGAGGCGTCGAGCGGGTCGCGCTTGGCATAGGTGCCTTCCAGGCCGGTGTTCAGCATGAGCGAGAGCTGGTCGTCGAGCAGCAGCTTCTGCAGTTGCAGGCCCAGTTCGAACTTGGTGGTGTCCTTGTCCTTGCCCGAATGCGGGTCGAGCCAGTTTGCTGGAGCGCGAACGTGGCCGACAGGCCGAGATCGTCCTTGGCGGGCGAGAGGAAGTTGTATTTGAGCTTGGCTTCGACGCCGGACGCCTGGATGCCGTATTGCTCGGAGCCGGGCATGTAGCCGTCGATGACCAGGCCGCTGGCGTCGATCGACTGTCCCTTGAGTTCGATGCCACCGGTCAGGCGGTGGGTCAGGCCACGCTCGTATTCCAGCGAGTAGTCGTGTGCGGTGTATTCGCCGCGCCCCTTGTCCCAGCGGCGCGTCACGAACAGGTAGGCCTCGCTCGCGCCCTGCGGCAGCGTTTCCGCCCCGCTGACGTAACCGAGCAGATTCTCATCGGCATGGGAAGCATAGGGTGCGAGCGCGATGGCGAAGGGGAGCGAAGCGAGAAGGACAATACGGATTTTCATGGTGGATCCCTGTAGGAAGGTTGAAGGTCTGGCTGGCGGTTCCACTGGGATTGGCTGGCTGGGGGTGGATAAGGGGTCAGTGTGCGATGCGCGGTTCGGTCACGAAGGCGAGCCTGGTGAGCCCCGCGCGCGCGGCGTCGGCCATGAGCTGGGCGACGTTGCGATAGGCGAGATCGGCGTCGGCGCGGATGTGGATTTCCGGCTGCGGGGTCTGTGCCGCGCTCCGTTCCATCTTCGCCTGCCAGGCGGCGGCGTCGACGGGTTCGCCGTTCCAGTACACCGTGCCGTCAGCCTGGATCGCGAGTGCGACGGTCTCCGGCTTGGCCGGGTGGGGCGTGCTCGAAGCCTGCGGCAGGTCGACCTTGACCGCGTGCGTCATCAGCGGTGCAGTGATGATGAAAATGACCAGCAGCACCAGCATCACGTCGATCAGCGGGATCATGTTGATTTCCGCGTTGTCGCCGTCGCCGGCATCGTTCAGGCGTGCGCCGAAGGCCATCATGCACTCCTTGCCGACGGCGCGGCGTAGACGTGCACTTCGTCTTTGTTGACGAGGGTGTTGTTGCGCACGCCGGTCGACATGAAGGCGAACAGGTCGTGCGCGAAGCCGTCGACCTCGGTCAGAATCCGGCGCTTGGCGCGATTGAAGAAGTTGTAGGCGAGCACCGCAGGAATGGCGACGGCCAGACCCAGCGCGGTCATGATCAGCGCTTCGCCCACGGGGCCGGCGATCTGGTCGAGGCTGCCGGTGCCCGACCTGCCGATGTTGAGCAGCGCGTGGTAGATGCCCCACACCGTGCCGAACAGGCCGACGAAGGGGGCGGTGGACGCAATGGAAGCGAGCATGGTGTGGCCGTATTCCAGTCGCGCGGTGTCCTGGTTGATCGCGCGGCGCAGGGCGCGGGTGAGGAACTCGTCCTCCGAGCCCGATTCGATCAGGCGCGACCCGGTCTTGCC
>JAJZPG010000021.1 GCA_021811235.1 Pseudomonadota bacterium
CGTCCCATCGGCTTCTGGACGCCCGCGCCAACTTCGTGGCCACGCCGCAGTTGCGGCTGGTGCTCGATGACGCCGGTCTGGCGCAGGTGATCCCAGCGATCGCGAAGGCTTTTGGCGGCGAGCCTCCCGACATCATCGCCATCGATCCGATCCGCAACGTGTTCGATGGCGGCGACGCCGGTGGCGAGAACGACAACGGCGCCATGCTGTTCTTCCTGTCCCAGCGGGTGGAGCGCATTCGCCAGGCAGTGAATCCGGATGCCGGCGTCATCCTCGCCCACCACACCAAGAAGCTCGGCAAGAAGCAGTTCGAGGAGGACCCGTTCCAGGCCCTGGCCGGAGCAGGAAGTCTGCGGGGCTACTACTCGACCGGGATGTTGTTGTTCAGGCCAGACGAGACCAGAACGACCCGCCAGCTGATCTTTGAGCTGCGCAACGGCGCGGGTATCCCGCAACGGCATGTCGACAAGATCAACGGCGAGTGGCGCGAGGTCGATGCCAACGAGCGGTTGGTGATGAAGGACTACGGGGAGCGCTTGGATGCCGAGCGCCGCCGCAAACGCGACGCGATCCTTCAGATCTTGTTCGAGGAGGCCGGCAACGGACGCTGCTACACCGCCAACCAGTTCGCGGAGTCCTTCGAGGGCAAAGCCGGTCTGGGCGGCGAGCGCACCATCCGCGAACGCGTCTCCGCGCTCTCGACGCAGGGCTACATCAAGTACTTCCGCAACGCTGCGGACTACGGCCTGCCGTCCAGCGGCCGCACCAAGTTCGGCTATCTCTGCGTCGAAGGCATGGTGCTGCGCATGCCAGCGGGCGAAGTCGACACGGCTACCGGCGAGCTGCCGATGCGCGAGCACACGGTGCTCCCCACCCACTACAAATGCCCGCATTCCGGCGCCTCGATGCCCGTCGAGAACCCCGACGTGTGGGTCTACCACGACGAATTGAACGACCCGGAGGCCTCATGAACATTGCCCAATCGGCAGTTGGCAGCGCCGTTGCCAACTGCACCGACTTCCTTGCCAACTACCTGCAGTTGGCAAACTCCTGCCAACTGGAATCCTTGGTAAATCAAGGCGCTGCCGGGATTGCTCCGCAGTTGGCAGTTGGCAATGCTGCCAACTTGCCAACTGGCGCAAACCCGCGTGGTTACTGGACTTTCTCCCTTTCTCCAGTTGGCGAAAACTCCCCCTCCTACTACGTAGGAGAGGGACCAGAGGGTCCCTCCACCCTACGTAGGGGGCTTGCCGGCCACCCGGGATCAGATCATTGGCGGCCATCCATGCTCTCGATCCTGGCACTGGATCTCGGCACCCAGACAGGCTGGGCACTGCGCGACCGCGATGGCGCAGTGACCAGCGGAACGGAGTCCTTCAAGCCGCAGCGATTTGAGGGTGGCGGCATGCGCTACCTGCGTTTCAAGCGCTGGCTCACCGAGATCAAGCAGTCCTGCGATGGCATCGAAGCGGTGTACTTCGAGGAAGTCCGCCGCCACGCCGGCGTCGATGCGGCACACGCCTATGGTGGGTTCATGGCTCACCTCACCGCATGGTGCGAGCATCACCAGATCCCGTACCAAGGCGTTCCGGTGGGCACGATCAAGAAGCACGCCACCGGCAAAGGCAATGCGAGCAAGGACCAGATGATGGGCGCCGTTCAGCTGCGTGGCCACACGCCGGCCGACGACAACGAAGCCGATGCCATTGCCCTCCTGCACTGGGCGATCGAGACGCAGGAGGTGTGAGATGAAGGTTCCGACTCCCGCATACCGCTGTGCCCTGGCTCGACTGCAGCCCGATCCGCGACCCGATCCGGAGCAGATCAAGCGCGAGGGCTGGCGCGACCAACAGATCCTGGTGATCTCGCCCGACGACGCGCGACTCGACTGGGTCGAACGCGAACTGCTGCGCCGAATCGGCGATCGGCTGTACGGGCCGAAGGAGCGTCGACATGGCTGAGTGGACGATCGAGACCGTGGCCGATCGGTTCATCGAGGCCGCACGAACCGCCCATCGCCTTCCTCCGGTTCGCGTGCAGGGCTACTTCAACTGCTGGCCGGCGATCAAACGCATGCCATGGGAAAACCTGGGAGCTGAGCCACGGGTCTACCGCTTTCCTCCCGATCCTGCCGCCATCGACCGGATGCTGGAGACCATGCGGTGGGTCCAGTGGCTTGAGGAGGAACAACGGCACCTCGTATGGATGCGGGCGCAACGTTACCCATGGAAAGATATCTGTTGCCGTTTTGCCTGTGACCGGACCACTGCCTGGCGTCGTTGGCAGGGGGCACTGGCGATCGTCGTTGAGCAGCTGCAAGCGGCGAAGAGACATGGAGCGAAAGCCAATTCGCACTGACGTTGCGTGTAGTTGCGAGCCGTTGCAAAGCCACTCGGAATCCTGCGGAACACTACGGGTTTTGACGACTTTTCGGCGTGCAACATCCTGAGGTTTTTTCGCTAGTATTACGGCTAATCTTGCGAGCATTGGGTGTGTGAAGGCCACGGAGCGATCTGTGGCCTTCGTCGTTTCCGGCCCGCGATGGCCACGCCCCGTTGCCACGGGTCCTTCCTGGCCAGAAAGCAATGCGGGGGGCGCGAGCGCGGCGCTTTTTTAGCGTCAGGCTGCAAACCTAGGTTTGCGGGGTTTGCAGTTTGCACCCGCCCCATCCAGCACACATCACGAACCCGCCCACGGTTTCCCGTCGGCGGGTTTTCCATTTTCGAGGAACCGATTCTGAACACGCTCAACGTCGAGTACCGCAAGGTCGAGGCGCTGATCCCCTATGCCCGCAATCCGCGCACGCACACCGACGAGCAGGTAGCCAGGATCGCCGCCAGCATCGTCGAGTACGGCTGGACGAACCCGGTCCTGGTGGATGGCGATAACGGCATCATCGCCGGCCACGGTCGTATGGCTGCCGCGCGCAAGCTCGGACTCGATGAAGTGCCGGTGATCGAACTCGCTCACCTGTCGCCATCACAGAAGCGCGCCTACGTCATCTCCGACAACCGGCTGGCGCTCGATGCGGGCTGGAACGAGGAACTGCTTGCGCTGGAGTTGGCTGAGCTGTCCGACGCCGGGTACGACCTCACGCTGACCGGTTTTGAGGATGCGGAGATCGCAGCACTGCTCGCAGACGATGCGAGAGCCGAAGAAGTCGCCCGAGAACAAGACGCCGATGAACCGGACGCCGCAGACGACGTGCCGGATGCGCCTGTGGTGCCGGTGTCCCGCACCGGCGATGTCTGGGCCATCGGGCCGCATCGCCTGATCTGTGGCGACGCCACCGACCCGACCGTGGTCGCCACGCTGATGCAAGGCGACGCGGCGCGCCTGTGCTTCACCTCGCCGCCCTATGGCAATCAGCGCGACTACACCAGCGGCGGCATCGTGGATTGGGATGGCCTGATGCGTGGCGTGTTCGCCAAGTTGCCAATGGCGGACGACGGCCAGGTGCTAGTCAACCTCGGGCTGATCCACCGTGACAACGAAGTCATCCCGTACTGGGACGCGTGGCTCGGCTGGATGCGTACACAAGGCTGGCGGCGCTTCGCGTGGTACGTCTGGGATCAGGGGCCGGGGATGCCCGGCGACTGGGCGGGCCGCTTCGCGCCGAGCTTCGAGTTCGTTTTCCACTTCAACCGCCAGAGCCGCAAGCCGAACAAGATCGTGCCCTGCAAGCACGCCGGCCAGGAATCACATCTGCGTGCCGATGGCTCGTCCACCGCAATGCGCGGCAAAGATGGCGAGGTCGGCGGCTGGACGCACAAGGGCCAACCGACACAGGACACCCGGATTCCTGACTCGGTGATCCGCGTGATGCGCCACAAGGGCAAGATCGGGCAGGACATCGATCACCCAGCCGTGTTCCCGATGGCGCTGCCAGAGTTCGTGATCAATGCCTACACCGAGACCGGTGACATCGTGTTCGAACCCTTCGGCGGCAGCGGGACCACGATGCTGGCCGCACAGCGCACCGGTCGTGTGTGTCGCAGCGTCGAGGTCGCGCCGGAGTACGTGGACGTCGCAGTCAAGCGCTTCCAGCAGAACCACCCCGGCGTACCCGTCACGCTGTTGGCCACTGGCCAGTCCTTCGACGAGGTCGTCAGTGAACGCCTGGCCACCATGGGGGCCGCGCAATGACTGCCTCCTGGTTTGCCGACAAGATCGAGCAATGGTCGACAGCCAAGCTGCTGCCCTATGCCCGCAACGCGCGCACCCACTCAGACGATCAGGTGGCGCAGATCGCCGCGTCGATTGCCGAATTCGGATTCACCAACCCGATCCTGGCGGGCAGCGATGGCGTGATCGTCGCCGGGCACGGGCGGCTCGCCGCTGCCCAGAAACTTGGGCTGGAACTGGTGCCGGTGGTCGTGCTCGATCACCTGACGCCGACCCAGCGCCGGGCCCTGGTGATCGCCGACAACCGCATCGCCGAGAACGCCGGCTGGGACGACGCGATGCTGCGCATCGAGATCGCTGCCCTACAGGACGATGACTTTGACCTGTCGCTCACCGGCTTCGATGCCGATGCACTGGCCGATTTGATGGCGGGCGACGAGCCGG
Organism: Pseudomonadota bacterium; assembly: GCA_021811235.1. Classification (GTDB taxonomy): domain Bacteria; phylum Pseudomonadota; class Gammaproteobacteria; order Burkholderiales; family Thiobacillaceae; genus Thiobacillus. The sequence goes on from JAJZPG010000021.1 coordinate 4,570, forward strand.
ATGTCGAGGGCGAAGCTGACGATGATGCTGTGCCCGAGGTCAGTGAGACGCCAATCTCACGCCCGGGTGATGTTTGGCTGCTCGGTGGCCACCGCCTGCTGTGCGGTGACTCCACCGTGGCCGAAAGCTACGACCGAGTTCTCGATGGCGAGCCGGTGGACATGGTGTTCACCGATCCGCCGTACAACGTGAACTACGCCAACAGCGCCAAGGACAAGATGCGCGGCAAGGATCGCGCGATCCTGAACGACAACTTGGGCGATGGTTTCTACGATTTCCTGCTGGCGGCGCTGACGCTCACCGTGGCGCACTGCCGGGGCGGGATCTACGTGGCGATGTCCTCCAGCGAACTCGACGTGCTGCAGGCCGCCTTCCGCGCCGCTGGTGGTAAATGGTCGACGTTCATCATCTGGGCCAAGAACACCTTCACCCTGGGGCGCGCCGACTACCAGCGCCAGTACGAGCCGATCCTTTACGGATGGCCCGAGGGCGCACAGCGCCACTGGTGTGGTGACCGCGACCAGGGAGACGTCTGGAATATCAAGAAGCCGCAGAAGAACGACCTGCACCCGACCATGAAGCCGGTGGAGCTGGTCGAGCGCGCGATTCGCAATTCGAGCCGACCCGGCAATGCGGTGCTCGACCCGTTCGGTGGTTCCGGTACGACATTGATCGCCGCAGAGAAGTCTGGACGGTTGGCGCGGCTGATCGAACTCGATCCGAAGTACGTCGACGTGATCGTGCGCCGGTGGCAGTCCTGGACGGGCAAACAGGCCACCCGCGAGTCGGATGGCGCGTTGTTTGATGATCAGGCGGCGAACGATTCGTCCGTGATCTCGCAGTGAATCACAAAGCCTGTCAGGTAAGGCAGGCCGCGCGGGATGCCGTACTGCTTGCTGGTCTGGCGGCCAATCGTCCAGCCCATCCAGCGTTGGGTGGCGGCGTTGATCGCGTCCGCCAGGGCCTTGCCCTCGTAAAGCCCGTTCTGGACGTCGTCGGCAAAGTGGCGACCGTGGCGGCTGTCGAGGAAGATCCGCACCGATTCGAGGGGCTGGCTCGTGGCGTCAGAGACGGCGGTCATCGCCAAGGGCCACGCGGCGCTGGCGTGCTCGTTCATCGTGCCCCAAAAGCCCCAGGCATCGTTCTGGGTGGCGGGAATCTGGCTGGCGATGGTCATCGTTGGCTCCTTGGGGTCTGATCGTTGCGACACCCGTAGTAACGCGCTGTTCGATTGAGAAGCCAAGCGGGTCTTGGTCTCTTTCTCGCTCTTTCTGATCAGGCGATTCGGTAGACCCGCTCGCCGCCCGGGGCCTTGTCCGAGACGATGGTCAGGCCGAGCTTCTTCTTGAAGGCCCCGGCAAAGGTCCCGCGCACCGTGTGCGCCTGCCAGCCGGTAACCATGCAGATCTGGGCAATCGTCGCGCCCTCGGGGCGTTGCAGCATCCGGATGACTTCCGCCTGCTTGCTGTTCTCGCGGGTGCGCGGCTTGGCCTGCTCAATGCTCGCGTCCTTGGCCCACGCGGCCTCGGCTGCGGTCACGGCGACCTCGATCTCGGGATCGGCATCCAGGACAGCCTGTGCGGGACGGGCGCGACCCATCGCATCGTAGCCCTCGGCAGCGACGAACCAGTCGGAGCCGTCGGTGGTGATCAAGGCGCGGTTGAACAGGCCGTCGAGCACCTTCTTGCGTGCGCCGCCTTTGATGTTGTCGGGGAACCAGTCGATCTTGCCGCCGGTGTGTTCGAGAGCGTAGGCCAGGATCGCGTGCTGGGCCGGGGTCAGTTGGGTGGTGTTCATGTGCTGCTCCTTTGGAGTGGTTGATGGCGTGACCTGATAAACGCGCTGTTTGGGAGTGAAGCCAAGCGCTCTCTGCTTCTTTCTCAGTCCTGTTTGGCCGCTTGCTGGCCCGCTTCGTAAGCGGCCATCAGGGCGCTCTTGACGCCCCAGACGCTGACCTCGTGGAAGTCCAGGCGATCGCTGTTGCGGGTCTCAAGGGTTTCGATGAACAGGTGGTCCAGCGCGATTTGCTGCAGCAGGTTTTCCATGGCTTTGTCGGCTGGTTTGGTCATGTGCGTCTCCTTGTGACGTCGTGGATGGTGATGGCATGAACGCGCTGTTCCAGATGGAAGCCAAGCTCAATCCAGAGGAATAACGATCGAATGATTGAAGGAGCCGCCGGTTCTCACCATGGGCATTTCGATACGCGCTTATGCCCGTCACCGTGGCGTGACGGACACCGCTGTTCACAAGGCGATTCGCGCCGGGCGCATCACGCCGGAAGCTGACGGAACCATCGATGCCGACCGAGCGGATCGCGAATGGGCTCGCAACTCCGATACGCCCAAGGCAGGTACCCGCGCCAAGGCGACCAAGGTGGTCGTACCCGACACCGGTACACCGTCGAACGATGGGCCCGCTGCCTTGCCCACTGGTGGCACGTCGTTGCTCCAGGCACGCACGGTCAACGAGGTGGTCAAGGCGCAAACCAACAAGGTGCGATTGGCCCGTCTGAAGGGTGAGCTGGTCGATCGCCCACAGGCCATCGCGCATGTGTTCAAGCTGGCGCGCTCCGAACGCGATGCGTGGCTGAACTGGCCCGCGCGCATTTCGGCGCAGATGGCTGCCAGGCTCGATGTCGATCCGCATGCCATGCACGTGGCGCTGGAGGCCGCCGTGCGTGAGCACCTGCAAGAGCTGGGCGAACTGCGCCCTCGGGTGGACTGATGCAGGACGTGGACTACGAAGGCGCGACGGAGATTGAGCGCGCCTGGCGTGAAGGGCTGATGCCGGACCCACTGCTGACCGTATCCGAATGGTCGGATCGGCACCGGATGCTTTCCAGCAAAGCGTCCGCCGAACCGGGCCGCTGGCGAACCAGCCGCACGCCGTACCTGAAGGCGATCATGGACTGCCTGTCGCCGACCTCGCCGGTCGAGCGCGTTGTGTTCATGAAGGCTGCCCAGCTCGGTGCGACCGAGATGGGGTCGAACTGGATCGGCTACGTGATCCACCACGCGCCAGGCCCAATGATGGCGGTCTGGCCGACAGTGGAAATGGCCAAGCGCAACTCCAAGCAGCGAATCGACCCGCTGATCGAGGAGTCGGGTGTTCTGGCCGAGTTGATAGCCCCGGCCAGGAGCCGGGACTCGGGCAACACCATTCTCGCGAAGGAGTTCCGAGGTGGCGTCCTGGTCATGACCGGTGCCAACAGCGCGGTCGGACTGCGGTCGATGCCTGTCCGATACCTGTTCCTCGATGAGGTGGACGGCTATCCGCTGGACGTCGAGGGCGAAGGCGATGCGATTTCACTGGCTGAGGCGCGCACCCGGACCTTCGCCCGGCGCAAGATCTTCATCGTCTCGACGCCGACGATCTCTGGGGCGAGCGCCATCGAACGCGAATATGAGTCATCCGATCAGCGCCGCTACTTTGTGCCATGCCCGCATTGCTCGCATCGGCAGTGGCTGCGCTTCGAACAATTGCGATGGGAGAAAGGCCAGCCGGACAGCGCCGCCTATGTCTGCGAGTCCTGCGACGCGCCGATTTCAGAACACCACAAGACCTGGATGCTGGAACACGGCGAGTGGCGCGCACTTGTGCCAGAGAACGGTGCCAAGACCGCCGGCTTCCACTTGTCGTCACTTTACAGCCCAGTGGGCTGGCGCAGTTGGCGCGAGATCGCCGTCGCCTGGGAACTGGCTGTGAGCAAGGAGTCGGGTTCTGCGGCGGCCATCAAGACGTTCAAGAACACCGAACTGGGGGAGACCTGGGTCGAGGAAGGCGAAGCACCGGATTGGCAACGCCTCGTCGAGCGGCGCGAGGACTACCCGGTCGGATCGATTCCTCCCGGCGGACTCCTGCTGGTGGGCGGCGCGGATGTCCAGAAGGATCGCATCGAAGCCTCGATCTGGGCCTTCGGGCGCGGCAAGGAATCATGGCTGGTCGAGCATCGCGTCTTGATGGGCGACACCGCGCGGGATGCGGTTTGGAAACAACTGGCGGATCTGCTCGCGGAAAACTGGACGCACGCGTCCGGCGCGGCGATGCCGCTGGCACGGTTCGCCTTAGACACTGGGTTTGCCACCCAAGAGGCCTATACCTTCGTGCGGGCCAGTCGCGACCCGCGCGTCATGGCCATCAAAGGTGTCGCGCGCGGCGCGGCACTGATCGGGACCCCCACCGCAGTGGATATTTCCAAGGGCGGCAAGAAGCTGCGCCGAGGCATCAAGGTGTTCTCGGTCGCGGTCGGCATTGCCAAGCTCGAGCTCTACAACAACCTGCGCAAATCGGCGGATGTGGCCGAGGACGGTATCACCGCGATCTATCCGGCCGGATTCATCCATCTGCCGCAAGTGGACGCGGAGTTCATCCAGCAGCTCTGCGCGGAACAACTCATCACCCGCCGCGACCGGAATGGCTTTCCCATCCGGGAGTGGCAAAAGATGCGCGAGCGTAACGAGGCGCTGGACTGCTACGTCTACGCCCGCGCAGCCGCTTCAGCGGCAGGACTGGATCGCTTCGATGAGCGCCATTGGCGCGAGCTGGAGCGACAACTGGGGATGGCAGACCCGCCTGACCCCGTGACCACCACGACGACTGACGAGGCCACCCAACGCGGTGGCCTCGCCGTTTCTGGGCCAGGTCGCCGCGCACGCCAGTTGGTGCGCAGCCGCTGGCTCTCTTGATCGACAAAGGACATCCCATGAGTTTGCAGACCCGTATCGAGAGCCTGGTGATTCGCATCGCCCAGGAGTTCAACACGCTCAACGGCAAGACCGGCACGCTGGCGAGCCTGACTACCACCGACAAGTCGAGTCTGGTGGCTGCCATCAACGAGCTTCAGTCGGCCGTGCTCAGCGGAACTGGTATCGACGACGCCAACGTGGCGCTGACCACCACCTACTCGTCGACCAAGATCGTCACGCTGCTCGACACGCTCAAGGCCGAGATCCTCGGTGGTGCCGATGCTGCCTACGACACGCTGGTCGAGATCCAGCAGTTGCTACAGGACGGTACCAGCGGCCTCGATGCGCTGCTTGCCGCCGTCACCAACCGCGTGCGCTTCGATGCCGCGCAGACGCTGACTGTCATCGAGCAGCAGCAGGCCCGATCGAACATCGGCGCCGTTGCATTGACGGCCATCGGCGATGCCGACACCGACTTCGTCGCCGTATTCGAGGGAGCACTGGTCTGATGTCGCTTTCCGACCGCATCGCATCTCTCGCCGCGCGCATCGGCATCGAAGTGAAGACCAAGATCGACGCATCTCATCCAGGACTTGCCCGCGCGTGGGTGAGCTTCGGCTACGTCAACGGCCAGATGGTGATGCACAGCGCTCGCAACGTCGTGAGCGTGGAACGCCTGGCGACTGGTCGCTATCGCGTCCACTTCACGCAGCCGATGCCGGACGCCAACTACTGCTGGGTTGCACTGGCCCGCGGCAGCACCGACAACGGCACGCAGCGCATCGCCATCGCGCGTGCCAGCGCCGACCAGAAGACCGCCGAGTACGTTGATGTCGCTTGCGCCACGATGGCGACGTCGTTTGCCGACTCCACCGAGATCAACCTGGTGGTGTATCGCTGATGGCCTACACCCAGTCCCAACTCGATGCGCTCGAAGCCGCGCTGGCCAAAGGCGAGCGCCGCGTCAGCTTCGGTGACAAGACCGTCGAGTACCGCACTGTCGATGAGCTAGCTGCCGCCATTCGCGAGGTCAAACGCGGTCTGTTCGATGACGCCGTCGCCACCGGTCTGTGGCCAGGCGCTCCGCGCCAGATCCGCGTCACGACCCGGAAGGCCACCTGATGAGCTGGTTCGGAAAACTTCGACGCGGCATGTTTGGCGGACCGTCGCCGACTTATGACGGTATTGGTGGCGGTCGACGTGCAATCGCGTGGCAGGTCGGCAACCCTGGCGCGGTCGCCGCTCTGGCCTTCACTCAGAATGAACTCCGAGCCAAGAGCCGTGATCTGGTACGACGCAATGCCTGGGCTGCCGCCGGCGTGGAGGCCTTCGTCGCCAACGCGATCGGCACGGGCATCAAGCCGCAGTCGATGCTCGCGGACAACGCGCTGCGGGAATCCATTCACGCACTCTGGTGGGATTGGTGCAGTGATGCGGACGCGACTGGCGTGACCGACTTCTACGGTCTGCAGGCTCTTGCCTGCCGGGCCATGCTGGAAGGCGGAGAAGTCCTGGTGCGGCTGCGCTATCGCCGACCCGAAGATGGTCTGGCAGTCGGCCTGCAACTTCAGGTGTTGGAACCCGAGCATCTGCCCACGACGATGAATCTTGAGCTTCCGTCCGGAAATGTGGTGCGGGCTGGCATCGAGTTCGATCGTCTCGGGCGGCGTATGGCCTACCACCTGTATCGCTCGCATCCCGGCGACGGAACGCTGGCGCCGATGTCGGGCACCGGCGGCATGGATACCGTGCGCGTGCCAGCTTCCGAGATCATCCACCTGTTCCGTCCGCTTCGCCCTGGCCAGATCCGGGGCGAGCCGTGGTTGGCGCGGGCACTGGTCAAGCTCAATGAGCTGGACCAGTACGACGACGCCGAACTGGTGCGAAAAAAGACGGCGGCGATGTTCGCGGGCTTCATCACCCGCCTGGCGCCCGAGGACAACCTCATGGGTGAAGGGCTGGCGGACGCCAACGGCGTGTCCCTCGCAGGACTGGAACCCGGGACCATGCAGCTCCTGGAGCCTGGCGAGGACGTCAAGTTCAGCCAACCGGCAGACGTCGGCGCCAGTTACGCCGAGTTCCTGCGCATGCAGTTCCGGGCCGTCGCCGCCGCGATGGGCATCACCTACGAGATGCTCACCGGGGACCTCACGCAGGTGAACTACTCGTCGATCCGTGCCGGCCTGCTGGAGTTTCGCCGTCGTTGTGAGGCGATCCAGCATGGCGTGATCGTCCACCAGCTCTGCCGCCCGATCTGGCGGGCATGGATGGAACAGGCTGCGCTCGAAGGCGCACTCGATCTTCCCGGTTTCAGCAACCGCAAGCGGCAGTACCTCGCCGCCAAATGGATTCCGCAAGGCTGGCAGTGGGTCGATCCGAAGAAGGAGTTCGACGCGATGCTCACCGCAATCCGCGCTGGATTGCTTTCACGCTCCGAAGCCATTTCGGCCTTCGGCTACGACGCCGAAGACATCGACCGCGAGATCGCGGCAGACAACCAACGAGCCGATGAGCTCGGCTTGGTTTTCGATTCCGACCCGCGCCACGACAAAGCGCCCATCGCAACGGCCACCCCGGCTGCGGCGCAAGAACCCCAGGACAACTGATATGCAGCTTGTACACCTGGCGTCCCGTCTCTACGGGACGCCGCTCCTCATTGCGCGCTCGAAACTGGACGTGATCCTGTCCGTCCTCGGTCCACGCATCGGACTGCCGGACATCGATGCCGCCGTCCCGCTTCCCGGCCCAAAGGCCAGCGCCTCGGCTGGGCAGCTCGGCATCGCGATCATCCCGGTGCACGGCACGCTGGTGCGACGGGCAATGGGACTGGAGGCCGCATCCGGCCTGACCTCCTATGGCGAGATCGCTGCACGCCTGGACGCGGCACTCTCGGACCCACAGGTCAACGGCATCCTGCTCGACCTCGACTCCCCCGGCGGTGAGGCGGGTGGCGTATTCGAGCTGGCCGAACGGATTCGCGCCGCCAACGACATCAAGCCGGTCTGGGCACATGCCAACGACTCGGCGTACTCGGCGGCTTACGCCATCGCGGCCGCTGCATCGCGCCTGACCCTGTCCCAAACCGCTGGGGTGGGCTCCATCGGCGTCATTGCCCTGCACGTCGACCAGTCCGTCAAGGATGCCAAGGACGGGGTTGCCTACACGGCGATCTATGCCGGTCACCACAAGAACGACTTTTCTCCCCATGCACCGCTGTCGCCACAAGCGGCCTCCACCCTGCAGTCGGAGGTCGATCGGCTGTACGGGATCTTCGTCAACCAAGTCGCGCGGATGCGCGGGTTGGACAGCGATGCCGTGCGAGCGACCGAAGCCGGCTTGATCTTCGGGGATGCGTCGGTCGCAACAGGACTGGCCGACGCCGTGATGAGTTTCGACCAGGTTCTGGTCGAGTTCACCAACGCGCTGGATGCGCAACGCCGACTGGCGACACCCAGTGCAAATGCTGCGAAGCGCCGCCCACAAGCTCGCGCCTCACCCGTGGCACTGAACGCGAGCCATCAGATTTCCAGCCATCAACCCTCTCATTTGGAGCAAACCATGACCGACCAAGAACAGCAGTCCCCGATGGACGACCCCGATCCGGAGCTCACGCCAGAGCCGCCGGAGACACCAGCGCAAGCACCCGCAGCACCGCCCGTTGCCGCGTCGATCACCGGTGCGCACACCAACGGCCGCATCGAGGCACAAGCCATTGCCGAGATCTGCCTGATCGCCGGTACACCGCAGCGCACGGCGGAATTCCTTGCTTCCGGGATGACCGAGGCTCAGGTTCGCCGCGCGCTGCTCGAGGCTCGTGCAGAACAGCCGGAAATTGCCTCGCGCATCACCGCCGATGCGGGAACCACCGTGCGGCCGGAAAGCAGCCCGGTCGTTGCCGCCGTCAAGAAACTCGCCACTAAGGAGTAAGCCATGTCTGCCATTCAGGAAACCAACAACCTCGGTGATCTCCTCAAGTACGAGGCCCCGAATCTCTATTCACGTGACCTGGCCACTGTCGCTGCCGGGCAAAACCTGCCGCTCGGCGCCATCGTCGGCCGCGACAGCACGACCGGCAAGCTGAAAGCGCTCGACCCGGCCGCCACCGATGGCACTGAAACCGCGGTCGGCGTGCTCGCCGCAGACGTGGACGCGACCCTGATCGACCGGGAAGACGCGCTGCTGATCTCCCGCCACGCCATCGTCGCCAGCCATGCCCTGGTGTGGCCGGTCGCCATTACCCCCACCGAGAAGGCCACCGCGATCGCTCAGCTCGAAGCGCGTGGCGTCCTCGTCCGAACCGCCGCCTGATCTAGGAGACAACCATGCAGAACCCTTTTACCAATCCCGCGTTCTCGATGGCGGCGCTCACGGCGGCCATCAACATTCTCCCCAACCGCTATGGCCGCATCGAGGATCTCGGACTGATGCCGGCCAAGCCGGTGCGCCAGCGACAGGTCATCGTCGAGGAGATGAACGGCGTACTGAACCTGCTGCCGACCTTGCCGCCGGGCGCCCCGGGCACGGTCGGTGTGCGCGGCAAGCGCACCTTGCGTTCGTTCGTGATCCCCCATATCCCGCACGACGACGTCGTCCTGCCGGAAGAGGTTCAGGGCATCCGCGCCTTTGGTTCGGAGACTGAAACAGAAGCCGTCGCGGGCGTCATCGCGCGCCATCTGGAGACGATGCGCAACAAGCACGCGATCACGCTGGAGCACCTGCGCATGGGCGCGCTCAAGGGCGTCATCCTGGACGCCGATGGCTCCGTGCTGTACGACCTTTTCGACGAGTTCGACATCACGCCGCAGACCATCGCCTTCGATCTTGGCAACGCCGGCACCAATGTGAAGTCGAAATGCCTCGCGACCCTGGCCGCAATCGAGGACAACCTCAAGGGCGAATTCATGACCGGTGTGCACTGCCTGTGCTCGCCAGAGTTCTTCGCTGCCCTGACCGGTCATGCCAAGGTCGAGAAGGCCTTCGAAAACTGGCAGCAAGGCGCGATCCTGATCAACGACGTGCGCCGTGGCTTCACCTACGCCGGCATCACCTTCGAGGAGTATCGCGGACAGGCGACCGATCCGTCTGGCACCACCCGTCGCTTCATCGCGGCTGGCGAGGCGCATGCCTTCCCTCTGGGCACGGTGGATACCTTTGGCACCTACTTCGCGCCGGCGGACTTCAACGAGACGGTCAACACCATCGGGCAGACGCTCTATGCCAAGCAGGAGCCGCGCAAGTTCGATCGGGGCACCGACCTGCATACCCAGTCGAATCCGCTGCCCATGTGCCACCGCCCGGGTGTGCTCGTGAAGCTGACGGTGTGATGGTGCGCATCGAGGACTTCTACGAGGCCGCTAGGCGGTCTGGCTTGCTGGTGGATGCGGAAATCGATGGCATAACGATCGCTGTCGATTTCCGCGCTCCGGACGAAACCATCCTGGATGGGCTGGCCCTGTCCACCGACTACTCGATGCGTTTTCCAGCCTCGGCGTTGCCGAGTCTGGCAGCAGGCGACACCGTCGCCATCGGTGGCAGCGATTACCGCGTCTGCGATATCCGCAGCATCGGCGACGGCAGCGAAAAGCGCGCTTCACTTTCTCGACTCTGAGGACTCCTGTTCATGTACTCCATCCGCGAGCGCATCTTGCGGGAGGTCGTCGCACGTCTGATTTCTGCGGTGGCGCCTGTCCCGGTTCTACGGTTTCCGACCGTGCCGGTGACGCGAGAGGCCAGCCCCGCACTGCTGGTATTTGCCGAAGGCGACAGCATCACGGCGCATGCCAACAACCTCGTCGACCGATTACTGATGGTCCGTTTGGTAGCCGTAGCCCGTGGGGACGATGCCTTCGACCAAGCTGATCTGGCGGTGGTCGCTGCCCACACGGCGCTGATGAGCGACACCAACCTCGGTGGCCTTGCTTTGGCCGTGCGCGAAGTCGATTGCGAGTGGGACCCGGAAGACGCCGACGCCGGAGCCGTGGCGCTGCCGGCCCGTTACGAGATCCGCTACCGCACCCACGCACTTGACCTGACCCGAACTGGATAACCCAACGATGAATATCGAACTACTGAAACCTCATACCCATGCCGGCAACAGCTTGGCGCCTGGTGATGTGCTGGACGTCGACGAAGCCACGGCACGTTGGCTGATCGACGCTGGCGTCGCCAAAGCCACTGACGGACTCCAAGAGTCGACCGGCAAATCGCAACCCACCACACGCAAGGGAGACTAACCATGCCTTACTTTTCTGGACAGGGGCGCGTCTACATCGGCGCCCGCGACATCACCGGCAAGCCCCAGGGCTTGAACTACGTGGGCAATGTGCCCGAGCTCAAAGTCTCTCTCTCGGTGGAGACCCTGGAGCACCAGGAGTCGACCAGCGGCCAGCGTCTGACCGACCTGCAGCTGATCAAGACCAAGAAGGGCGAGTTCGCCTGCACGCTGGAAGAGCTGATCGCGGTCAACCTGGGCTTGGCGTTGTACGGCACGACCACTGACCAGGTCAGCGGCACGGTGACCGCCGAGGTGCTGCCTAACCCCGTCACCCTGGGAAGTCTCTACCTGCTGGCCAAGCAGAACGTCTCGACAGTGGTGGTCAAGGATTCCACCGCCACCCCCAAGACGCTGCCGGCAGGCCAGTACACCCTCAACGCCAAGCATGGTTCGCTGGCGATCAACGACAAGACCACCGGCGGCCCCTACGTGGAGCCGTTCAAGGTGGACTATGCCTACGGCGCCGCCCAGAGCACGGCGATGTTCACCCAGCCGCTGCCCGAGCGCTGGGTGCGCTTCGAAGGTCTGAACACGGCGGATGGCAACCGCGAGGTCGTGATCGATCTCTACCGCGTGGCGATCAATCCGGCCAAGGAGCTCTCGGTCATCACCGACGAACTGCTCAAGTTCGAGCTGTCGGGCCAGGTACTGGCCGACACGCTGAAACCCGCGACCGGCGACCTGGGCCAGTTCGGCCGCATCGTGCTGCTGTGAGGTGAATGATGAGCGACTTCGATGCATTTCCTCCCGCTCCGCAATCCCTGGCAATCGCGGGTATCGCGCTGGAGATCACACCGATTCGTGTCGGCGAAATCCCGGCGCTCCTTGCTGCGGTTCGACCCTTCGCGCACCGGTTGGTCGACGGCGAGCCGGATTGGCTCGAACTGCTGGCCGACCACGGCGAAGCGCTGATCAAAGCAATCGCCGTGGCCTCGCGCCAGCCCCAGGACTGGGTGGCGGCATTGACGATGGACGATGCCATACGCCTGGCCACCACCTTGTTCGAGGTGAATGCGGATTTTTTCGTGCAGCGGGTGGTGCCGACGATTCAGCACGCCGCCGCCCGGATCAACGCGCAAATGAGCGGCCCCTTGGCTGGGCTCACGCCATCCACCGTTTGATTCATGCCGGACACCGACTGCCGGATGTCCTGGACTACACGCTGGCCCAGCTGACTGCCTTTCTCGATGCGGAAACACAACGAGATCGCGAGCACGCGGGCCTGCTACTTGGCCTGACCGCTGTGGCCTGCCAGGGCGACAAGCGATCCATCGAGCGATTGCAGCGGGAGTTGGACCGTGCGGATTGATCTGACGACTGCCGGGCTGTTCGATGCCCGGCAATTCAATGCCTGGTCCACCCAGCGCCGTGATGCCATTCGCGCGGCGCTGAAGCGCGGCATGCAATCGGGTGGGCGCGAAGTACGCGACGCCGCGCGCATACAGATGCGCGGTGCCTTCAACGTCAAGCGCAACAGCTTCATCTCCTCGATGCAGGCCAAGGTGCTGGACAAGAAGACCGATCGGCTGCCGGCCTTGCTGATCGGCAGCAAGATTCCCTGGCTGGGTCTGCACGAAAAAGGCGGAACTGTCTCGGGCAATCTGCTGATCCCGTTACTTCCGGGGCGAATCGGACCGAAGCGCTTCAAGTCCGTCATCGATGGTCTGCTGCGATCAGGAAATGCCTTTTTCGTCGAGAAGAACGGCAAGGTCTTCTTGATGGCCGAGAACATCCGCGAGAACGCATCCCAACTCAACCGCTTCAAGCGGGCCGAGCGTGCGCGCACCGGAGCCAAACAGATCAAACGTGGCCAGGAGATCCCGATCGCCGTGCTGGTCAAGTCCGTTTCGCTCAAGCGGCGACTGGACCTGACCGGTGCCGTGCAGCGTTCCCTACCGCGCTTGGCAAGCGCAATCCAAAAAGAACTGACGAAATCCTGATGGCCAACAACCGCGCCCAACTCCTGATCACTGCCGTCGACCAGACCCGTGGCGCCTTCGATTCCATCAAGCGCAATCTGGGTGACCTGGGTAACGCAGCGCGATCCATCAACGGACTGCTGGGCACGCTGGGTCTGGCTGTATCAGCAGCCGGCCTCGGCGCGATGGTCAAGGCTTCACTGGATTCGGCCGACTCGCTGTCCAAGCTGTCGCAGCGGGTTGGGATTACCGTCGAATCGCTGTCGACCCTGATCCCTGTCGCGGATCTCGCCGGCGTCTCGGGAGAGAAGTTCGAAGGTGGTCTGCGCAAGCTCGCCACCCGCATGCTGGATGCCGCGACCGGATCGGACGAGGCTGCGCGTAGTTTCGCTGCGATTGGCATCGCCATCCAGAACCAGGATGGGACGCTGCGCGCGACGGATCAGGTCCTGCTCGACCTGACCGACCGCTTCAAGGCGATGCCCGACGGTGCCGAAAAGACGGCGCTTGCGGTGGATCTGTTCGGGAAGTCGGGCGCCGACCTCATTCCCTTCCTCAATCAGGGGCGAGATGGCGTCGAAGCGTTGACTGCCGAACTGCAGGCGCTGGGCGTGCAGATTGGCGGCGACACCGCCGTGCAGGCCGAGGTGTTCAACGACTCGCTCGCCAAGGTGCGGCTGGCGATCTCCAGCATCGGTAACCGGGTCATCGAAGCCTTCCTGCCGGCCATGAACGAGATGGCCAATGGGATGGTGGAGTCTGCAAAACAAGGCGGTTCGCTGCGCGCCATCCTGGACGGCGTGGTCCTGGTCCTGAAAACCCTGGCGCTGGGTGCCGCCACCGTCGGCAAGTCCTTCGTGGCGCTGGGCGAAGCCATTGGGGCCGGCATGGCGGCCGCCGTCGAGGCGCTGTCGGGCAACGTGTCCGGCGCGAAAGCCATCATCACGGAACTCAAGGGCAGCCTGGTTCAGCGCCTGGACGAATTGGCGAGCTTCCGCGACAGCCTGTTCGACCCGAAGCCGATTGAAGTGCGTGCGCCGGCAATCGTTGCCGATCCTACTCTGATCGATCGTCTGCGCACTCCAGGAAGGGCCTCCGGAGACAATGGGGCTGCCCGGTTGGCGTTGGCCAAGGCACTGGCCGATGCCGAGCTGAAGCTGCTCAAAGATGCGCTGGATCGGCAATCACGCGACCTCGACGAGGCGCTCGATGGGCGCTTGATCTCGTTGGCGGACTACTACGCCGCCAAGAGCGCATTGGAAACCCGCGAGATCGATGCGGAGATCACCCGCACGCAGACCTTGCTGACCGAGCAGCAGCGTATCGCTGCAGCAGGATCTGACGAGGGTGCGCGGCTAAAAGCCCGAGCCGAGGTAGCCAAGATCGAGGCCGATCTCATCGTGCTCAACAACAAACGGGCCGATGTCGAGGTCGCCAACGCGCGCAAGGCGGCCGATGCCGAACGAGAGCTGGCCGACGCGCTGACCCAGGCCCGCGAGGAACTGGCACAAATCACAGGACAAGCCAGTGCCGCCGATCGTCAAGCCGCGATCGAGCGCGGTTACCGGGATCTCAAGGCCCGACTGCTGGCCGAGAACGATGCCGACGGCGTGTCGCTGATCGATCGGCTGATCGACGTAAAAGCGGCGCAAGCCAACCTGGCGGCACTGGAAGTCGAGTGGCGGCTGGTGACCGAACGATTGCGCAATGCGCAAGAAGCCATTCAAACCCAGCAGCAGGCGGGATTGCTGACTGAAGCCCAGGCCCGTCAGCAGATCGTCGCCCTGCAGCAGCAATCGGCCATCGAGATGGAACGTCTGCTGCCGACCATGCAGCAAACAGCACAAGCCATCGGTCCCGATGCGGCCGTTCGGGTACAGGCATGGCGCAACGAGCTGGAACGCACCAAGCTGGTCGTCGATGAAATGGCGCCGCTGTGGAACCGCATCGGCGAGAGCTTTGGCGGCGCGCTCAACGGGATGATCACCAGTGCGCAAACCTGGCGCAGCGCTCTCGCCACTATCTTCCAGCAGGTGGCCGATGCCTTCTTGCAGCAGATCGTCATACAGCCTTTCCAGCAGTGGATCGCCATGCAGGCGCGGATGCTGGCGATCAAGCTGGGCTTCGTGCAGCAGGAACAGGCTGTGGACGCGGCGGCCAGCGCCACGACCGTCGCACAGAAATCGGCGGAAACCACCGCCGTGGTCTCGATGGACGCGGCCAAGGCGGGCGCCGGTGCGGCGGCTTCACAAGCCTCCATCCCCTATGTGGGGCCGGCGCTTGCGGTAGCGGCGATGGTGGCCATGGTCGCGGCGGTGATGGGGCTGCTCGGCAACACGAAGAAATTCGCCTCGGGTGGACTGGTAACGGGTCCTGGTACTTCGACCTCCGATTCGATCCCGGCGCGTCTGTCCGCCGGTGAATTCGTCATGAATGCCGCTGCGGTGAAACGTGTCGGCGTGGATTTCCTGCACTCCATCAACGGCCTGTCGTCCGGGCCGAGAGTTTCCGGCCACACCCTGGCCTTTGCCGCCGGTGGTCTGGTGCCGGAAGCACCGTCCCAGCAGGCACAAGGGCAAGCGGTGCGCATCGTCAACGTCATCGACCCGGCGATGGCCGCCGATTATCTCAACTCGTCCTCGGGCGAGAAAACCATTCTCAACATTCTGCAACGCAACGCGGGCGCGGTGCGGCAGGTGCTGAGCTGACCGAAATACCGTATCCAGCAAGGACCACACACATGACGGCCTACGTCGGCTTCGTCGACAACTCGACGATGCTCGCCCACCACAAGATGCTCGAAACGATTCGGGATGTCTGTCTGGCCGAGGGTTGGACCATCCTCCGGTACGACACGGCCATCACGAACCGTGAACTGCTCATGATGGCACCCGGCCTATCGGGCACCGAGCAGATCTTCTGCGGCGTCTACTGCTACCAGGACAGCAACGCGGACTACTACAACCTGGCGGTGGCGACCATGAAGGGCTATGTCGCCGCCAACTCGTTCCTGACCCAGCCGGGCATCTCGCCGGTGCTCGGTGTGCCCGCCCACAACCAACGCATCGACTATTGGCTCTCGGTGAATGGGCAGCGGCTGAATGTGGCGATGAAGGTCGGTACGCCGGTCTACGAATCCTTCGGGATCGGCAAATTCTTCCCCTACGCGTCACCTGGCCAGTATCCCCAGCCATTATTCGCGGCCGGCATGCTGACCAGCGCATCGGCCACGCGCTACTCCGAGACGACCCACACCATGCCGTGGAAAGGCAATCGCAACAACCTGCGCATGCATTTCAACGACGGCACCTGGAAGGCGCCGCTCGCCACGCCATGGGGCCAATCGACGATGGCCAATGCGTGCCGACCGGCGGAGACCACTTACGCACTCTACCCAGTGATGCTCTATGACTCCGGAAACATCTACGGCGCACTGGACGGGATCTATCACATCACCGGCTTCGACAACGTCGTCGAGAACACCCTCGTCATCGACGGCAAGAACTACGTCGTCATCCAGGACGTCGGCCGCACGTCGTTTGGCGACTACATCGCGCTGGAGCTCTCCTGATGCCTTACGTCACCGGGCTGGCCAACAGCGCCAGCGATCTGCTCAATGCCGTGGTCACTGCCGGAACCGACAACGGTTGGTCCTGGGACGCCGGCAACAGCATGCTCTACAAGGGCGACATCTACGGTCGCCTGACGGTCAGCGGCTTGAACCTCCTGGTGCAGGCCGCCCTTGGCTACTCCGGCGCCACGCTGAACACGCCAGCCGCCAAACTGGTCGGCATCACCAACCGGCTGGGGCAGGCGGGCAACACGCTGCTGAGCTACCCCGTGACCTACCACATCTTCGTGCACACGGCCCCGGACGACATCATTGTGGCCGTCAACTACCAGGTGATGTGGTGGCAATGGCTGGCGATCGGCCAGGCCCGCGGCTTTGGCGTGCTCGGCAATGCCATCTGGCATTGGGGCACCGCGACCTCCGACATCAGCACCAGCGCTGGCGTGGCGATCGACTCGAATGGCAGCACCGGCAGCGGTGGCGGCAACACCTCGGGCGCACCGTTCTGGCAATCCAACGACACCACTGGTGTCCAGAACAGCTCGATCTACCTGAACTTCAACGGTCACGGCTGGTGGAACAACCCCGTGGGCGTCTCCACGGCGAATCCGAATAATGCCCGCGCCACCATCGCGGTTCCCACGCTGCTGCTGACCCAGCCGAACAACTGGAACGGAGAGGCCGTGCTGACGCGCATCCACATCATGGCGGCGCAGCCCTCCAGCTTCTGGTCGCATGTCGCGGAGCTTCCGCATCTGCGGATGACGCGCAACGACAACATCGATGACGGCCAGATCCTGACGCTCGGCTCGGAGCGCTGGTTCATCGCGCCGGTGTATCGAAAAAACACCGCGAGCCGAGCCGCGTCGCCCTACAACGGCGCGACCCACTCGGGAACGATCGCGATGGCCGTCCGCTACGACGGCCCCTGATCCTCCACATTTACCTCAACCGAGAGCTTTGACATGCCCGTCCTGACAGGCATGGTGCTCGATCGCGCCCAGGCTGGCTCACTGAACCCGCTCCTGAGCATCGACGGGTATCAGGTTGCCGCGATCTATCCGTACACCGCCAGCGATTCGCCACGGGCGGAGAATGGAGCGCGAAGCTACGCAACCGACATCACGGTTCCTGCGCAGCGGGCGCTGACCGGCATGCAGGTGCCGAGCTACTTCGAGGACTACTACTTCCGTGTGCACCTGCTGCCCGGGCGCATCAATCTTGGCAGCCTCGCCTCGGAGCAAAGCCGCACGATCGAGGTCTGGAATGCGAGGCTGACACCGAACAACCTGGCCTCGATCACCGCCACCGGGGCGGAAGGCATGACGCTGACCGGTCCAGCGCCGGCACCGACCGTGTTTGCCGCCAATGAATCGCGGCTCTACACACTCGCGGTCACGCCGAATGGTCCGCCTACGGTGAACGCGACGTTCGTTTTCGCGTTTGCCCTCGACAGTTCCACCTTGCAGGCGACCGGGCGTCGCATCGTCGGTTGGATCATTGCGCCGAACTGGGTACAGCCAGTTGTCGAACGGCTGGAATGGCTCACCGATGTGATGGAGTCTCATGCTGGTTTTGAGCAGCGCGTGCGTTTGCGCGCCGGGGCCAGGCGCAGCTTCGAGTACAGCGCTCTGGTCGGCTCAGACACCGAGCGCGTGAAGATGGAGAACCTGTTGCTGTCCTGGCAGGCCCGGGTGTTCGGCTTGCCGCTTTGGACTGATGTCGCGCTTGCAGCAAACCGCATTCCTGCCGGCGCGACGTCCATTTCCGTGACGACTGCGAATCGAGACTTTGCCGTCGGCGGCTTGGTGGGACTGGTTCTGGGAACGGAATCCGAGTTCGCTGAGATCACAGCGGTCCTGCCCACGTCGCTGACCATCAAGAGCCCGCTGGATTCGACCTGGCCGGTTGGCACCAAGATCCTGCCTGTCCAACCTGCACGGGTGCAGAACGAACTCGGCCTGACCTACTTGAGCGATGCCATCGGCCGGGCCACAGTCCGCTTCCAACTCGAGGACGAGTGGTTGCTGCCCGCTGCCACCGAGACGTTGGATTACCGGGGCTACCCAGTCCTGCTCACCGCCACCAATTGGACCGAGGATGTCGACACCGACTACGCACGCAAACTCAACGAACTGGACTTCCTGACAGGCCGACGTGCAACCGATGACCTGTCAGGGATTGGCACCGTGCGCCGGACCCATCGCTGGCTGATCAGCGGCCGCGCCGCGATCGCGGCTTTCCGGTCCTGGTTGGCCGCTCGCGCGGGCAGACTGACGGCGTTCTGGATGCCCAGTTTTCAGTCGGACCTGAAGGTAGTAAGCCCCATCGGCGCCTTCGACTCGGCCATCACCGTGGAGAACCGCACCTACGCCGCCAACGTGCCGGCCGCCGTTGGGCGACGCGACATCATGATTGCAACAACGTCCGGCAGCCGCTACTACCGGCGCATCACGGGCGCCACAGCTCTTACACCCACCACTGAAAGCATCGCCATCGACAGCGTGGTGGGCGTGGCACTGCTGCCAGAGCAGATCCGCCATGTGTCGTTCATGAAGCTGGTGCGCCTGGACAGCGATGCCATCGAACTGGCTCACCACACTGACGATATGGCGGAGGTGTCCATCTCCGTCAGAAGCATTCGGGATGACACATGACCTACGCCAGCCGGGAAGCATCCACTGACGCCAGCAGTCCAGTGGAGTTGTACGAGTTTCGGCGAGGCGGTGAAACCTGGCGCTACACCAGCGCCGCGCAGGATGCCACCTATGCGACCTACACCTACAGCGCTGTGCCAATCAGTCGCGGCAGCATCGAACAGACCACGGAGATCGGTAAAGCGGGACTGCGCATCACCTTTGCGCGCGATGTCGAGGTTGCCCAGGGCTTCATTTCGACACCGCCTTCCGAAGTCACCTTGCTCACGCTGTACCGGCAACATCGCGGTGATGGCGAAACCGTCGCGGTGTGGATGGGTCGTGTGCTCAACGCAGAATGGCGTGAATCGGTCGTCGAGCTCAACTGCGAACCGGTTTACACCAGCTTGCAGCGCATCGGCCTGCGTCGGCTGTATCAACGCAACTGCCCACATGTGCTCTACGGAACGGCGTGCGGGGCGAGCGCGGTCGTGTTCCGGGTCGCTGGGACTGTCACCTCGATTGCCGGCACATTACTGAGTGTTCCGGCCGCTGCAGGGTATGCCGTCGGGCACTTCGCGGGCGGCTACGCGACCTGGGCGGCCAACGGCCTCACCGAAAAACGCATGATCGTCGGCCACAACGGCGATGCCATCACTTTGTCGGCCGTGCCGCCGGGACTCGCCATTGGCGATGCCATCTATCTGTACCCCGGCTGCGATCGCACCTTGAATACCTGCCACGCGAAGTTCGGCAACAGCGCCAACTTCGGTGGCTTCCCATTCATCCCGACGAAGAACCCCTTCGGCGGCAGCCCGATTTACTGAGACCAAGTAGCCGAGGGATTCCTATGTGGGCCGCCATTGCCGTTCTGATCGTCAGCGTACTGATTCAGTACGCGTTGCAACCCAAGACACCACAGCCACAAGCGGCTGAACTCAAGGACTTCGATGCGCCCACCGCCGATGAGGGCCGCCCTGTGCCGGTCGTGTTCGGCACCGTGCTGGTGAAGAGCGCCAACGTGGTGTGGTACGGCGATTTGCGCACCACACCGATCAAATCCAAAGGTGGAAAGAAATGACCGACATTCTGGTGACCCATGGCGACATGCGTCATCTGGGCTATTGCAATCGTGGCGCGCGGGAGTGGTTCGCGCGCCACCAGCTCGACTGGAGCCAATTCATTGATCGGGGACTGCCCGCGCCCGTGTTGCTGGCAACCGGGGACAGCATGGCCGAGGACGTGGTTGCCGCCGCCCGAGAACGCGTCGCAGCCGAGGTGAACGATGGGAGGTAGCAGCAAATCGCAGACGGTCGGCTACCGCTACTACCTGGGGATGCACCTCGCCATCTGCCACGGGCCGGTCGATGCCATCACCGAGATCCAGGTCGGCGAGCGCCAGGCCTGGAGCGGCAATCTCACGGCCAGCGGTCGGATCACGGTCAACATGCCGGAGCTGTTCGGTGGCGAGAAGCGCGAAGGCGGTGTCTCCGGTGCCATCGATGCCGCGTTTGGCCAGGCGGCGCAGACACCGAATGACTACCTCGTCTCGAAGATCGGCTCGCCACAGCCTGCCTATCGCGGGATTCTGAGCCTGATTCTGCGGCAGGTGTACATCGCCGCGAACAACCCCTACATGAAGCCATGGGCGGTGCGCGTCAAGCGCTGCTTTCGCGACTGGTACTCAGCGAAGGCGGAGATCAACGGCGCCGCCAACCCGGCGCACATCGTCTATGAGTGCCTGACGAATGCCGCCTGGGGAATGGGCTATCCAACGGCCAGTATCGATGACGCCGCGTTTCGCGCGGCGGCTGATGTGCTCTACACCGAAGGGTTCGGCCTGAACATGATCTGGCTGCAGCAGAGCAAGATCGAGCAGTTCATCAAGGAGATCATGGATCACATCGGCGGCGTACTCACGACCTCGCCGTCCACCGGGCGCTTTGTCCTGAAGCTGGTGCGCGCCGACTACAACGTCTCGACGCTGCCAATCCTGAACCCGGACAATGTCATCGAACTGGAGAGCTTTCAGCGTGCCGCTTGGGGCGAGACGACCAACGAGATCGTGCTCATCTACACCAAACCCGACACCTTCAAGGAGACCAGCGTCGCGGTCCAGGATCTGGCCAACATCCAAGCGCAGGGCGCCGTGGTGTCCCAGACTCGGCGCTACCCCGGCATCACCTCGGACAACCTCGCCGCGCGGGTCGCCATGCGCGATCTGGCCGTCGTCTCCACGCCGCTTGCAAAAGTCCGCTTGAAGGTGAATCGCGCAGCTTGGAATCTCTACCCGGGCGATGTGTTCAAGCTGGAGTGGCCGGCACTTGGGATCGCCGGTTTGGTGATGCGGATTGCAGGTGTCGATGGCGGCTCACTCACCAACGGCGCCATCAGCATCGACGCAGTCGAGGATGTGTTCGGACTGCCCTCGGCGGCCTACACCGCCTCGCAGCCCACGGGATGGACCGATCCGGTTCCCGCGCCCACAGCGACCACGCCTCGGCGACTGGTCGAGGCCCCATACTGGGACGTTGCCCGTGCACTGTCCGCAGCGGAGCTGGCCTACCTCGATGCCACCGACTGCTTCCTGCAGACCCTGGGCGGGCGCCCAGTACCGGGTGCCATGAACTACGACTTGTATAGCAAGACGAGTTCGGCATCGACCTACAACCAGCGCGGCCAAGGTGAGTTCTGCCCCACGGCAGTATTGGCTTCCAGCCTCGCACAAGCGGTGACCAGCACGGCCACCTACAGCGGCGAACTCGACATCGACCTGGTTGCCACCGGGACCTATGCCTACATCAATGACGAAGTCGTCCTGGTCACTGCGATCAACACGACCACCCAAAGTCTGACACTGACCCGCGGGGTCATGGATACCGTACCGGTCACCCACGCGGCGGGGAGTCGGATCTGGTTTGCCGATGGTGCGCAGGGTGTCGACCCGACCGAATACGCCGCTGGCGAAACGGTCAATGCTCGCCTGCTCACGGTGACCGGCAAAGGCACGCTGGCGCTGGCATCGGCTCCCACCGACTCCCTGGCCATGAACCGCCGCCAGAATCGCCCTTACCCGCCAGGCAACGTCAAGATCAACAACGTGGCCTACCCGGCGGTCGCCAAGGGTAACTTGGTCATCTCCTGGGCCCACCGGGACCGCCTCAGCCAAACGGTCAGCCTGGTGTCCCAGACCAACGGCAACATCGGCCCGGAGGCTGGCGTGACCTACACGCTGCGCATCTACGGGGAAGCGGGCAGCCTGCGGCGTACCTACAGCGGCCTGACCGGCACCAGCCAGACCTACACCTTGGCGGACGACACCGCCGATTCCGGTCTTGGCCGACCCAATGCTGCGCTGCGAATCGAGCTCGAATCCAACCGCTCCGGCGTGATCAGCCTGCAAAAGCACTCGATCGCCTTCGAGCGCGCCGGCTACGGACTTTCCTACGACAAATACTACGGAGGCATCTGATGCCCGCAATCACTGACCCGAATCTGGGGCTCAACTACGGCTGGACGCTCGGCGAAAGCGGCTGGGGCGCCGGTATGGACGCCAACCTGAAGCGGCTGGGCGCCGTCGTCAGCCTGTCGGTCAAAGACCGAGATCTGGCCACACCACCTGCCAGCCCGGTTAACGGCGACCGTTACCTGATTCCCGCTGGTGCCACCGGCGTCTGGAGCGGCAAGACCGATCAGATCGCGGCGCGCATCGCGGGCGTCTGGGAATACCACATCCCTAAAGTCGGCTGGCTGTGCTTCATTGAGGACGAGGCAGTGCTCTCGGCCTACAAGACCACCGGCTGGAGTCCCGGTATCGCCATCTGATCCCTTTCCACCGAACACCAGAAACCCGCCCTCGTGGCGGGTTTCGCATTTTTGGAGCCTGCCTTATGACTGACCCACAAAAACCCGCACTGGTCGACAACATGCTCCTCCTGCGCAAGGAGGACTTTGAACTTCTGGACCGCGCTGCCGAGCGCGGCGCCAGACGTGCACTGGCCGATGTTGGCTTGGACGGTGACGACGCCGCCCACGACATCCGCGAACTGCGCGGCCTGCTCGATGCCTTTAACTCGGCCAAGCATACCGCCTGGCAGACCGTCATCAAGATGGTCACCACCGGCTTTCTGCTCGCGCTGGTGGCTGGCGCCTTCATCAAGTTCAAGGTGTTCGGAGGTGGCCAATGATCGAGACCCTTCTCGGCGGCCTGCTAGGCGGCGCCTTCCGCCTGGCACCCGAACTCCTCAAGTGGCTCGACCGCAAGGGCGAACGTGGCCACGAACTGGCGATGCAGGACAAGGCGCTCGAATTCGAGAAGCTACGCGGCGCGCAGCGCATGCACGAAATCGGCGCCGGTGCCGATGCCGCGTGGAACGTCGGAGCCATCGAAACGCTGCGCGAAGCCGTTCGCACCCAGGGCGAGAAGACCGGCGTCCGCTGGGCCGATGCCTTGTCGAGCAGCGTGCGCCCGGTCATCACCTACTGGTTCATGGCGCTGTACTGCGCTGCCAAGACGGCCGCCTTCGTGGCCGCCATCGAAGGCGGTGCCGACTGGGGCGTCGCCATTCTCCATGCATGGACTGAAGCCGACCAAGCCCTGTGGGCCGGCGTGCTGAACTTCTGGTTCATCGGACGCGTATTCGACCGGGTGCGGCCGTGATCGAGGTACCCAAAGCGGCCATCAAACTGGCCAAGCGCTTCGAAGGGTTTGAACGCAAGGTCAGACGTGGCGTCGAGATCAACGCAGTCCCCTACCTTTGTCCCGCAGGTTTCTGGACGATTGGTTACGGCCATCTCTGCGATCCCAAACACCCACCGATCACGGAGGCCGACGCCGGGGTCTATCTGGCGCGCGATCTACAGACGGCACTGGCGGCGACGCTGCGCTACTGCCCGGTGTTGGCCGCTGAGCCAGAGGGACGAATCGCAGCCATCGTTGACTTCACCTTCAACCTCGGCGCCGGGCGGTTGCAGACATCGACCCTGAGGCGACGGATCAACCAGCGGGACTGGGCCGCTGCCGCGTCAGAGCTGCGCCGATGGGTTTATGGCGGCGGAAAGGTACTGCCAGGGCTTGTCACCAGACGAGAAGCTGAGGTTGCCTGGCTGTGTTGTACCGCTTGATGGGGCGCTGGAGGGTGCTTCGGCCTTTGAGCGACGCCCCCTTTTCATCGCTGCCCCAACAGTCCGTCGCTGGATCAAACGCCGGGCTGCAGCTCCACACGCACCTCGCGCGACTTGCCATCCCGCTCCACCAATAAAACCACCACATCGCCAACCTGCTTGTCATCGAGCCGGGCCAACAACTCGGCCACATCGTCTATGGCCGCGCCATCGATGTTGACGATACGATCACCCGGTACGATGCCTTGCGGTGAGACCTCGATCCCGACAAGCCCCGCCTTCTGTGCGGCGGAGCCTGGGGTGACCCGCAACACGAACACGCCTCGGCTACCGATCATGCCCTGCAGGCGCGCGTTGAGCTGCTCGTCCACCTCGATGCCCAGCGCCGGGCGGATGTACTTGCCGTTTTTGATGAGCTGCGGCACCACCCGCATGACGGTATCGACCGGCACGGAAAAGCCGATGCCGGCCGATGCGCCGGATGGGCTGTAGATGGCGGTGTTGATGCCGATGAGTCGTCCGGCAGAATCGAGCAGCGGACCACCGGAGTTGCCCGGGTTGATGGCGGCGTCAGTCTGGATCAGGTGCTCGATGGCTGGGCCTCCCGCTTCTCCCGCGAGGCTCCGGTCGAGCGCGGACACGATGCCGGTGGTCAGCGTCCAGTCGAGCCCGAACGGATTGCCGATGGCGAACACCTTCTGCCCCACCTTGAGGTCAGCGCTGGTGCCCACCGGCACCGCAGGTGGGCGTTTGAAGCCGACACCGATCTTGAGCACCGCAATGTCGTGCGCCGGGCTGGCGCCGACGAGTGCGGCCTGGTAGTCGCGTCCGTCGGCCAGTTTGACCGTAGCAGAAGATGCGCCCTGGATGACATGGAAATTGGTCACGACATGACCCGCTTCGTCCCAGATGAAGCCTGACCCCGTTCCGCGTGGAACCGAAAAAACATTGCGCGACCAGACATCACGCACCAACTGCGCCGTTGTGATGTAGACGACCGATGCACGCGACTTCTCGAACAGCTCGATCGTGGCTTTTTCGTCCTGCGCCAGGTCACCGCGAGGCGTGACAGTGCGTTCGGCTGCCTGGTCAGGGGTGAACCACGCTTCGATGGCGGGGAGAAACTGCCACAACAGCATGAGCGCCGCGATGCAGGCAGTGATGACCAGCCAGCGTCGGACAAAATGGTCTGGTGCTGCGCGGTTGTAGGGGTCGATGTAGGCCATGAATATCTCCGGTTGAAAATCAGCGCCACAGACCACCCGGCCGCCAACGCGGCGAGCGCGGCGAAACAGTGGAGTTTGGCAAGAAGTGAGGCGAATGAATCGGCGTTGGATCAACCGGCGCCGACAGCTCCCGCAAACGTTCGATTCGCGCAGCGGTTGCAGGGTGTGTTCGCAGCCAAGAAGGCTCAGGATTGCCCCAGCCCGGCAGCAGCCAGGCACGCCAGGATCGGCTGACCCGCTCGATTCTCGCCAACGCAAGGGCGAGCCCCTGCGGATCGCCCGTCAGCTCGGCCGCCAGCCGATCGGCGTCGAACTCGCGCACCCGCGATAAGCCGAGCTGGGCCAGCAGCGCCAGTTGCGGCGCGATCGCCAGCAACAGTAACGCGGGCCAATTGACATCCACCGCGCCCAACAGCAACGCCGGCAAACTGAACAGGATGGCAACTTGTCCGAGCACAGCCATGAAATATGTCAGCCGGCTGATGGAGTCCGCCAGCCCCATCACGCGCAGGTCCTCGTTGGCGATGTGAGCCACCTCATGGGCAACGACGCCGGTGAGCTCGCGCGGCGTGAGGCTACGCAGTAGTCCATCGGTGAGCACGATGGCGGAGCGATGGGCCGAACCGGTGGCGAACGCATTGACCATGGCACTGGGGGCGTAGTGCGGCACCGGCACGGCAGGCAAACCGGCCCGTGCCGCCAGCTCGCGCACCAAGGCCCACAGATCGGGCGCTTCGCTCGGGTGCAAGGCACGCGCACGATAGAGTCGCAGGGTCAGACTCGACCCAGCGGTAGGCTCGACCAGCAGCGCAAGGCCCCCTGCTGCCAGTGCCAGCCATAGCCCCATATCGCCGAAAAGCAGGCTGCCGGCCATGGCGGCGATGCCGAGAAGGGTCACCACGAGTAGCGCTGTTTGCAAGCGGTTGAGCCAGTGATGCCGCGACCAGGCCTCTCCGGTGTCGCCAAATTCATGAC
The DNA here is from genome assembly GCA_021811235.1 of Pseudomonadota bacterium. GTDB lineage: Bacteria > Pseudomonadota > Gammaproteobacteria > Burkholderiales > Thiobacillaceae > Thiobacillus. The sequence goes on from JAJZPG010000021.1 coordinate 30,980, forward strand.
GGTTCACGCGGGGCTTCCTCGGTCACTCTGTCATCGCGCTCGCGCAGCAGCCAGTAAGTAGCCCCCAGGGCCAGGGTCGCCCCCGCCAAGGCGGCCACTTTGCCCGGGCTGACATCAGGGTCGAGAATCACGAATTTGCGCGCCAGCGCGATCAGCGCGATCAGGATCACCGTCTTGACCTGGATGATGCTGTCACGGCGCAATGCCACGCGCACGATCGAGTGCTTGAACTCCATCGCGATCAACAGCGTCATGATCATGCCGAACACGCTCTGGAACACCTTGTGGTCGAGCGGATTGAACGCCTCGATGATGAGCAGGAAGAAGACGATGGAGATCAGCTGGATCAGCGAGACCACGATAATCACGGCGATCACCGCCGACAGAACCAGCGCCACGACTTGCTCGAAGCGCTCGTAAACCGTCATCAACCGCCACTGGGAACGCATCTTGTCAAAGGTCGTGTGGCCAGATTCTTTATGCATAAGCGTTGCTCTCTCTTTCGATGAAACCTTAATGGAACGGCGAGTCCGAAAAGGCGACTCGATTACACCTGGATTGCCGAGGCAATTGCGAAGCCACCCAGCGCATAATGTCCTGCGCGCCCGTGGCGCCGCCGATGGGTGGATCAGCCTCCTGCACGTCAACCCTTCGTCCCATGCATGGCATCAATCCGGCTTCTGGTCCGGCGGCAGCAATCCCAGCAGATCCGCCTGCAAATGTTGCAACTTGTCGATGCCAGCCCTCAATGCCTCGACACGGCCGGCATTTTTCATTTCACTCAGGGTGTGAGCTAACTGCTGGATGCTCTGATGCAGGACATCGACCTGATCATTGGGATCCTTGCCGAAGAACGTAGGGCGACCACTTTGATCCCGCCAGTATTGGAGTGCTTCGGGTTGAGGCGGCACTTGGGTCTTACCTGACAGATAGTCGATCATCTGGGAAATCCAGACCCGGTGGTCGGCGTATGTGAACGGCACGGGCAGCGCGGAGCGACTGTCAGGTTTGAATCCCTTCCAGGATAAGGGTACCTGCCAGGTGTGTAGCCATTGCTCGAATTCATGCGCCGGCATCGGATGCCCGATGGCATAACCCTGGCCCCACTCGCATCCCATACGCAGCAGCATTTCACCATGCTTAATGGATTCGACTCCCTCCGCGATGCAGTTCCTGCCAAACGACCTTGCCAGTGCCAGTAGCGCATCCAGGATGGCGATATCGTCCGGATCCTCGAGCATGTCGCGTATAAAACCTTGGTCGATCTTGAGCAGGTGCGCGGGCAGGCGCTTCAGATAGGTCAGCGATGAATAGCCGCTGCCGAAATCGTCGAGGGCAAAACGCAATCCCATCCTCTCGCACAGCGCCATCAACTGAGACACTTGAACGAAGTCCTCCACGGCGCTGGTTTCGAGGATTTCCAGTTCAAGGTCTTGCGGCTGGGCGCCGGGATGTCGTGACAACATACCCCGTAGATGCATGATGAAGTCCGGTTGCAGCAAGTGCCGCGCACCGATATTCACGCTGATCGGGACATAAAGGCCGGCCTTGCGCCAAACTTCGATCTGGGTCAGCGCAGCCTCGATGGTCCATTTCCCCACGTCAATCCCGAGCGGATGATTCTCAATGAGGGGTATGAAGGAGGCAGGAGATAACAAGCCACGCGTCGGATGTTGCCAGCGGATCAAGGCTTCGGCGCCCAGCACCTCACCGGTGCGCATGTTGACCTTAGGTTGGAAATAAAGCAGAAACTGCCCATTGGCAAGTGCATTCTCTATGCTGTCCAATCCTTCGTGACGGGTGCGCAGCGTACGATCCTTCTCCGTATCGAAAACGTGATATCGATTCTTGCCGGCTTGCTTGGCACGATACATAGCCTGATCTGCCTGCCGCAGCAGTTGGTCGGCGTCGATATCTTCGCCTTGCGGGTAGTAGCTCACACCGATACTCGCGCTCACCTCGCACAGTGCGTCACCAATCGGTACGGGCTGTGCAGCCACCTCGATCAGGCGATCGAGAATCGGTACGCTGACGGAAATATCCGGCAGGTCGAGCAGAATAGCGACAAACTCATCACCACCAAGACGGGCCAAGGTATCGTCTTCGCGCAACACCTGCGTCATACGCCTGGACAGGACGGACAGCAACTTGTCGCCGACTGCGTGGCCGTGCTGGTCGTTGACCTTCTTGAATCCATCCAGATCGATGAAGACAACCGCCAGGTGCATGCCACGCCGACGTGTCTGACGAATGGCCTGCTTAAGGCGGTCTCCAAGCAATAGTCGATTGGGCAAGCCGGTGAGCAGGTCGTAATGAGCAACGCGTTCAAGCTGTTGCTGGTTCTCCTTCAGCGGTGTGATGTCGGAAAACATGGCTGCGTAATGCTCGATATTGCCCCGCATATCCGGGACTGCACTGATCGTCAGCAGCGCGGCAAACTGACTGCCGTTCTTGCGTCGGCACCAGAGCTCTCCGTGCCAATAGTCGTGCTCACGCAGAGCCTGCCAAACGGTCTGATAGAACTCATCGTCATAGCGATCGGACTCGAGCAGACGAGGTGTCTGACCCATTACTTCCTCCCGCGCATAACCAGTGATCACGGAAAACGCCCGATTGACGTTGACAATGTGGGCCTGAGCGTCGGTAACGAGGATGCCCTCTCCTGCGTGCGCAAAAACTTTAGCCGCAAGGCGAAGCTCTTCCGCGGACCTTCTGCGTAAGGTGACATCATGGATATAACCGTGCCAGAGGATGCTCCCATCAGGCATGGCTTCAGGCGACGCCTCGCCTTCGACCCAGATCACCCGACCGTCTGGAAACTGCACCCGGTACTCGTCATGCCAAAGCGCGAGTGACCTCCCCGACGCCTGTATGGTTTCATGCACACGGTCGCGGTCTTCAGGATGGAGCGCATCGAACGCAGGAGTGGCATCTTCAACAACATCCTCCGGTGCAACCCCGTATATTTCCCGTATCCTCGCGCTGGCATAAGGGAAGTGCGAGCTGCCGTCCGGACGAAGACGGTATTGGTAAAGCATACCGGGAACGTGGCTGGCCAACTCTTCTCGCTGTAGGCGCATAGAGTTCAGCGCCTGCTCGACCCTGTTGAGATCGGTGATGGCCTCTACCGTCGCTGTGGTCAGCTCGATGGGTTCTCCGGTGAACAGTGGGTGCTGGCACCGCCCGCAATTGGGCTTCTCCGCCAACTTGTTGGCTGGAACGCGATTGATGGATTGGCAGTGTGGGCAGACGATATGAAGGCTGTCACTCATGAGGGGCTCCCTGGGACACAGAGGAAGCAATGGCTCCGGCAGTTGGACCACTGTGACATGGGGATTCGAGCTGTAGCCCTTGCGTCAGTTGCCGGATGCTGTATTCATCCAGCGTTTCCCGTGCGAGCAGTTCGCGCGCGCATCGCTCCAGCACATCTCGGTTAATTTCGAGAATTCGGTATGCACGATCAAACACACCCATCACGATGTCACGGATGGCTTGGTCGATGCGTGCCTGAGTCGATTCGGCTACTCGGCAGCCACCCTGTGCCAGTTCAGGCGCATCAAGAAAACGCGGCCTCTGTGCCTCAAAAGCAACGTACCCCAAGCCCTCATCCATGCCGAAGCGGGTGATCATGTCGCGGGCAATGTCGGTGGCGCGCGCCAGATCGTCCGCGGCGCCGGTGGACAGCTCGCCGAACACCAGTTTCTCGGCGGCGCGTCCGCCCAGCAGCACGGCGATCTTGTGCTCGAGATCGGCGCGGGTCATCAGGAAACGGTCTTCCGTGGGCCGTTGCAGCGTATAGCCGAGCGCGCCAATGCCGCGCGGAACGATCGACACCTTGTGCACGGGATCGGTCCCGGGCAGGGCCAGTGCCACCAGCGCATGGCCCATCTCGTGATAGGCCACGGTCTCCCGCTCCTTCGGGTTGAGAACGCGATTTTTCTTTTCCAGTCCGGCCACGATGCGTTCGATGGCGGCCGTGAAGTCCTGCAACTCCACCGCCTGCGCGCGACGCCGGGTCGCGGCCAGCGCCGCCTCATTCACCAGGTTGGCCAGATCAGCGCCGGAAAAGCCGGTGGTAAGCGCCGCCACCTGCTCCAGGTCCACATCACGGGCAAGCGTGATCTTCCTGACATGCACCTTCAGGATGTCGAGACGACCCTTCTTGTCGGGCCGATCCACCAGTACCTGGCGATCGAAGCGGCCGGCGCGCAGGAGTGCCTGGTCGAGGATCTCCGGACGATTGGTGGCGGCGAGGATGATCAGCCCCACCGAGCTGTCGAAGCCGTCCATCTCGGTAAGCAGCTGGTTGAGCGTCTGCTCGCGCTCGTCATGGCCGCCGATCGGTCCGCCCACACCGCGGGCACGGCCGAGGGCGTCGAGTTCGTCGATGAAGATGATGGCGGGTGCCTTGGCGCGTGCCTGCTCGAACAGGTCACGCACGCGCGCGGCCCCCACACCGACGAACATCTCGACGAATTCCGAGCCGGAGATGGAAAAGAACGGCACCCCGGCTTCACCGGCGACCGCCTTGGCCAGCAAGGTCTTGCCCGTGCCCGGCGGGCCTACCAGCAGCACGCCTTTGGGGATGTGCGCACCGAGGCGGCCATAGTCCTGCGGGTTCTTCAGGAAATCGACGATCTCGACGAGTTCAGCCTTGGCCTCATCCACGCCAGCCACATCCGCGAAGGTCACGCCCGTGTTTTTCTCCATGAACACCTTGGCGCGGCTCTTGCCAATGCTCAGGAAACCGCCCATGCCCTGTTTCTCGGCAAATCGGCGGAAGAGGAAGAACCAGACGCCAAAGAACGCCACTGCCGGCAAAATCCATGACAGCAGATCGCGCAGCCAGGTGCTTTCCACGACCCGTGCATAGGGAACTTCGTATTTGGACAGGCGCTCAGCCAAATCAGGCTCGACCCGAGTCGCAACGATGGTGGTCTTGCCACGGGCTTCCGGCGATTTCAGACGCCCGGTCACGGTACGGTCCGACACCAGCACCTCGGCGACGCGGCCTTCGGCCAAAGCCTTCTCGAATTCGCTGTACGGCACCGGCTCGACGGTCTGCGCCGCTTGCCAGTAGTTCTGGAGCATCAGCAGCATCAGGCCGGCGACGATCCAGTACCCGACGTTCCATTGATCTTTCTTTTCCATCAGTGTTGTTCTCCGAAAGTCGTTTCGCTAAAGAACCGGTGTGAACAGGCGGGCGATGCCGTCGCGCACCTTCACGGCAAGCGGGCGAGCATGTACTGCCGCCGGCGTGACCAGGGCTGATGCGTCGCGCGTGGCATCGAAGAGTGCTTCGAGGTGGCCACACAGTCCGGTGTCGTACACCTCGACATTGAACTCGAAGTTGAGCCTCAGGCTGCGCGCGTCCCAGTTGGCCGACCCCAGGCAGCACCAGGCGCCATCGACCAGCATCAGCTTGGTGTGGTCGAAGGGGCCGGGCCGCTCGAAGATCCGTACGCCATGCTCCATCACCTGCCAGTAATGGGCGCGGGCTGCCCATTGCACGGACGGATGATCGCCGTTGGCGGGCGTGAGCACTTCGATGCGCACGCCGCGCAAGGCGGCCGTATTCAGCGCCGCGATCATCGGCTGATCGGGCACGAAGTAGGGGGTCCAGATGCGGACCGACTGCCGTGCCGCATTCAAGGCCCCCATGAATGTCCAACGCATCCGGTCCAGGATTTCGTCCGGGCCGGCCTCGATGCCTCTGGCCCAACTCGTACCCAGCTCGGCAGCCGGCGCAGGCCGCCCACCCCAGAAGCGCTCGTCAAGCCGCTCGTCCGTGGTGTCGCACCAATCCTCGGTGAAACACCGCCTGAGATCGGCGACGACCGGGCCCTGCAGGCGGAAGTGCAAGTCATGGCAGGCCTGCTCGGGCGCGTCGGGCTGCCAGTACGGGCTGAAGATGTTCATGCCGCCGGTGAAGCCTGTTTCGCCATCGATCACCAGCAGCTTGCGGTGATTGCGCAGGTGCGCGGCATGCAGGCGGGCGGGGATCAGCGTCGGGTTGAACGACGCCACCACCAGCCCGCTGAACTTCAGCCGCCGATAGGCGCTTCGGCGTACCCATCGTGCGGAGACATCGTCGATCAGCACCCGCACCTGCACGCCGCGCGCATGGGCACGCTGCAGGGCTTCGACAAACTGCGTACCGATGCCCCGACCATCGAAGATGTAGGACGCCAGCGCAACGCTGTGCCGGGCCGAGTCGATCGCGGCGAGCATGGCCGGGTAGGCCTGCTCGCCATCGACCAGTGGCTCGATGCGATTGCCATCGGTCAGCGGCTGACCGGTGGCGCTTGCCACCAGACGGGCCAGACCGGTGAACGCCGATGGCAGCGTGTCAGGAACCTTCTGACAGTCTGGCGTCGGTGATGCGCGGCCAGCGCCCGGGTACAGCCTCCGCGCCCGCCGTTGATAGCGGTTGATGCCGAACAGCAGGTACAGCAGCGAACCGCCAATCGGCAGCAACGCGATCAGCAGCACCCAGAGCGTCGCCGATCGGGGGTCACGCTTGTAGACAACCGCGTGCCCCGCAGCGGCGAGCGCCGCCGCGAGTGAGACCAGGGTGGCTGCCGATGCCAGGCCATGGGGGTCAGACACGACAGCCCCCTGAATCAGGACGGATCGCTGGCCGGCTTCTTCTTGCGCGAACCCTTGCCGTTGTCGCTCTTCGGCGCATCGGTCGACTTGGCTTCGTCAGGCTTGGCTTCGTCAGGCTTGTCGGCCTCGACCTCGCTCTTGGGCGGCTCCGTGCGCTCGAAGCCGACCCGATCCGCCTTGTCGTCCCATCGGGCGACGACGTGATCGCCCTTGCCGACGCTGCCGCCCAGCATTTCGCGCGCCAAGGCCGTTTCCAGCTCGCTGCGAATCAAGCGCTTGAGCGCGCGCGCGCCGAATTCGGGCTTGTAGCCTTCTTCGGCAAAGTGGTCGATCAAGGTCTGGTCGAAGGTCAGTGTCACGCCCTGGCTGGCCGCGTTGCGCGCCACGCGATCGAGTTGCAGCCCGACGATGTGACGGATCTCTTCCTTGCCCAGGGCATGGAAGACGATGATCTCTTCGATGCGGTTGAGGAACTCGGGTCGGAAGTGCCCGCGCAGCACCTCCATGACCTCGTTCTTGGTCTTCTCGTACTCCTCGCCAGCCGCGCCGCGCGCCTTCAGGCGCCGCTGGATGATGTCCGAGCCCAGGTTGGACGTAGCGATGATGATGGTGTTGGTGAAGTCCACCACGCGCCCCTTGCCGTCGGTCAGGCGGCCGTCGTCGAACACCTGCAGCAGGATGTTGTAGACGTCGGGGTGGGCCTTCTCGATCTCGTCGAGCAGCAGCACGCTGTAGGGCTTGCGACGCACTTTCTCGGTCAGCTGACCGCCCTCGTCGTAGCCGACGTAGCCCGGGGGCGCGCCCACCAGTCGCGCCACGGTGTGGCGCTCGCCATACTCCGACATGTCGATGCGCAACAGTGCGCCCTCGTCTCCGTAGATGGCTTCGGCCAGGGCCTTGGCCAGCTCGGTCTTGCCAACGCCGGTGGGCCCGAGGAACAGGAACGTGGCCACCGGCTTGCTGCCCTCGCGCAAGCCGGCGCGCGACAGCCGAACCGCATCGGCGACGGCGCGCACCGCTTCGTCCTGCCCGACCAGGCGCTCGTGCAGACGCTGCTCCAGGTGCAGCAGCTTCTCGCGCTCCTCCACCGTCAGCTCGTTCACCGGAATGCCGGTCAGGCGCGAGACGATCTGAGCCACGTGCTCGGCCTTGACTTCGGCGCTGCCCGAGGCGCGCTCGCGCTCCCATTCGTCGACGCGTTTCTTGAGCTCGACCTCCTTGGTTTCGATTCGCTTGCCGATCTCCGCCGCCTTGTCGTATTGCTTGCGGGCAGCCACGTAGTCCTGCTCACGGCGCAGCTGGTGCAGTTCCGCCTCCAGTTCCTGCACGGCGATCGGGCGTGCCGTTGCGGACAACTTCACCCGGGCGGCGGCCTGATCAAGCAGGTCGATGGCCTTGTCCGGAAGGAAACGTGCGGTGATGTAGCGGTCGGAGAGCTCGGCGGCGGCGATGATCGCTTCCTCCGAGATGCTGACCTTGTGGTGCGCCTCGAAGGTGTCGCGCAGGCCGCGCAGGATCATGATGGCCTGCGCCACGGTGGGCTCCGGCACCGTCACCGGCTGGAAGCGGCGCTCCAGCGCGGCATCCTTCTCGATGTACTTCTGATATTCGTTGAGCGTGGTGGCGCCGATCAGGTTCAGCTCGCCACGCGCCATCATGGGCTTGAACACGTTGGCCACATCCAGGCCGCCTTCGCCGCCCCCCTGACCCGCACCGACGATGGTGTGCACCTCGTCGATGAACAGGATCAGCTCGCCCTGGTGCTCGGAGATCTCCTTGAGCACCTTCTGCACGCGCTCCTCGAACTCGCCCCGGTACTTGGCACCCGCGACCATCGCATTGATGTTCAGCTCCACCAGGCGCTTGTCGCGCAGCGTCTCGGGCACCTCGCCGGCCACCATGCGCTGCGCCAGCCCCTCGACGATGGCGGTCTTGCCCACGCCGGGCTCGCCGATCAGCACCGGGTTGTTCTTCTTGCGCCGTGCCAGCACCTCGATCGTGGTCTCGATCTCCTGGGCTCGACCGATGACCGGGTCCAGCTTGCCGTCACGCGCCATCTTCGTCAGGTCGCGGGAGTACTTGTCGAGCTCGGGGGTGTTGGTGGGCGTCTCGGCGCGGCCGTCCTCGGCGCCCTTGCCGACCACCTTGTTAACCTGCTGGCGCAGCGCCTGCGGCGTGAGGCCATAGCGGCGCAGCAGGTTGGCCGCCAGACCTTCGCCTTCTTCGGCCAGTCCCACCAGAAAATGCTCGGGGCCGACATAGGAATGACCGAGTTCGTTGGAGGCCACGAAGGCGCGGCTGAGCGCATCCTTGACGCGCGGCGACACACCGATTTCGCCCTCGAAGAGCTTTTCGCCCCGCTTGGCCTCGGATTCGATCTGGCGTTTGAGGTCGTCCACCTTGATCTTGAACTGACCAAGGATGGTCTTGACCACGTCACTGTCAGTCAGCGACAGCAGCAGGTGTTCGGTATCCACCTCGGGACGGCCAAACTCGGCGGCGTGCTTGGCGGCCTCCTGCAGCAGGGCCTCCGATTGCTCGCTGATGCGGCTGGCCAACCCGCCACCGCGACGGCGTGGTGCGCCGGCCCCTGCGGCAGGCGGTTCGCCGAACGAGGCATCGACGACTTCATCGTCGGCATCGGCTGTCACGGGCGCCGAGTCGTCACCCAGGCGGAAGAAGTCGCTGCCCAGGAAATCCTCGAACAGCCCGCTGCGCGAGCCAAACAAGGCTTCCAGCGGGGAAACGGTACGCTTTTGCTGGCGTACCAGCTGGCGGTAGTGGTCGTCGCACAGCAGCATGGTGCTTTGGCGACCATTGAGATTGGCTTCTACCCGCACGGTGGCGGGCTGGCCGCAGACTTGGCATTGTTTTCTGGCCATGCTGGCACTCCTGGAGTGATTGGGGCGATGAGGTGCCGCGTGTCATGGCACCTCGTCTGCGAGTTGATTGATCAAGTACGCAAGCGGCAGTCGATTTCAGCTGTTGATGGGAATGGAGCGCCCCTGCTTCGGTGCACTGGCCTCGCGCTTGTCCATCGTGATGGTGAGCACGCCATTCTTGAAATTGGCCTTGATGGAGTCCTGATTGGCATCGCCAGGCAGGTTCAGTGCACGCTGAAAACTGCCGTAGGACCGCTCGATCCGATGGAAGCCACCCTCCTTCTTCTCCTGCTCCTGACGCTTTTCACCGCGCACCACCAGCACGTCGTTGTCGAGTGTGATCTGAATGTCCTTCTCCTCGACACCTGGAACTTCCACAGCAATCCTGTACTGCGTATCGGTTTCCTGGATGTCCACGGCCGGCTTCAGCATGCCTGGCCACTCTGCCGGCCAACGCGGCATGGCCAAAGTCGGAACACCAAACCCGCGGAATGCGTCATCAAACAGGCGGTCGATCTCGCGATGCAATTGCAAGATCGGACTGACTGCACCGCCTGCCACGGGCTGGTCATTGCGCTGCACAGGCAGCGAGGCCGCCGCCTGTTGCTCTTCCTGTTCGTTCTTGAACCAGTTCCAGGGGGCCAACTTTTTCAGATCGAAACTCATGTCACACCTCCAAAAAATAGTTAAGTAAATATCTCAATTCATTTGCCTGCTGATCCAGGCCAAGGCACACAGGCCATACGGCGTACGTGTCGGAGTCAAGCTGTTCACCTTCGCGCATCACCTCCTTTCCGTGCCTCGGCTGGCGATCGATCTTCAATCCAGCGATCGATGTCGCTTCGCCGAAACCGCCATGTCCCACCCACTTTGAACGCCGGGATCTCCTCTTGCGCGGCCAGTCGGTATAGCGTGCGCTTGCCAACCTTCAAGTACGCCGCCAGCTCGTCGAGCGTGAGGATTTCATCCGGACCGGTTTTCATGGTTCCACCACGCAACCCTTTGGCCTTGTTCATCAATTGCCGACTCTTGCAACCATTTGCAATGATGCGCGCTTTCTTGCAAATTTCAAGGGGCACCCACATAACATTGATCAATGTCAATGGCGCCCGCCGTTTTTGCCTAAACCCACTGCCTATACAAAGTGCTGCCGAGCGAAGAGGCGTTGCGTATCAAACCCCTATCCTCACGTTGTAACCCAACGCACGCAGCCCCTTGCTCGTCCGCATGTTCCTTGGCGGAAACTCGTCAGGGCGGGCCCAGCCAACGATTTCCCCCAAGCTACTCAAGCCGAGGTGAGGGATCACCCAGTCGTCGCTGCGGATCGCATTCCACAGCCGGGCCGAAACACTGCCGTTGCCCCAGACGACGTAATTCAACAGATCAAGCACCGTCCGCCCTTCGCGAGATCGCTGCCGCCAGAGCCACTCGCCGAACTTTTCCACCTTGTCGTCGCTTGCCTGCGGACGATCAGGCAAGCCCAAGTGCTCGTTTTCCTGCTTGATGGCGTGGTCTCGGATCGCGTGCACCCGGGAAACGGCATCCACGAATTCCTGCTCGGTCAGTTTGAGAATGCGATCGCGTGCCAGTAACTCGCGCAGCCGTGGCGACCACTCATAGATGGTGCGTTCTTCAAACGAGTGGTCGAAGTCGGCGTCATGCCACCACTCCAACGCGTCGCGTAACGCCAGCTCCGGATTTTTCGAGTTCCAGTCGAAAAACTCCTCGTAAGGATGGCGGTTTCCATCCTTGACCTGCTTGTAGTAGTAGGCGTGCAGGAATTGGTCGGCTTGAACACCGGGAGCCACCGACGCATCGATCCAGTCGGGTTTGGCGCCCGGCGCGGAGACCCTGGATGCGATGGAACGCATCACTTGCAGCGTGTCGTTCCAGTCCTGCTCGAATTTCTGGAAACGCTTCTCAGACGACCGCTTGGTGTCGACGAAGACCAGCCCCTGATTCTTCGGCAGCAAGCGATCCTTGTCGAACTGTTGCTCAAGCCCGTATTCGCGCTTCGACAGTTCGGACCGCCTGTCCGCCAAGCGCAGCTGCTCTTGGTAGATCTCCTTGGTCAGCGGTCGGGCACGATCATCCACTTCCTCAAAAAATCGCAGCAGCTCACGCTCCATGCCCGTTTCAACGAGTTCGTCATGTGACAGGAAGGTGCCCGCTTCGATGTTCGATATCCATGCCCGATCAGACAGATTGGCGGACCCGATGTACGCTCCGGCATCCACCCACCAGATGACCTTGGCGTGCAGGATGTCGGGAACGAGTTTGCAGTCGAAGTTCGGGCTGGCCTTGTCCAGAAACCACTTCAACACGGCAGGATCGACAGCTACGGTGTGGTCGTAGCGTCCGAAGAACTCCAGCGGCTTCAGGTGCTGCGCGCAAGCCTCGAACAGTTTCATGTTGTCACGACTGGCGTAGGCGACTGCCGCACGAACGCGCGTACAGGATTCGATAACCTCGCCCAGCAGGTTCTGGAGCAGTTGTTTGTTGAGTGGGCCGGCGATGAAGCGCATTGCAGCAGATCCTTTTGTTATTGCATCGTCATCGAGCATGGCCGTTCGGTTTGCGAGAGAGCCGCTCAACGGATGCGCCATCTGCATCACCTATATGGCGTTGCTCGATGGTTCGCCAACCTGGGACATGCGCGCTCATCAGCGCCTTAAACATCCTGCCGTGATTCGCATAACGCAGGTGGAGCAGTTCATGAACGATGACGTAGTCCTGGAAGTGCTTATCCTGGTCAAGCAAGTCGGTGGCCAAGGTGACGGTCCCTGCCGATGAACACGAGCCCCACTTCCTGCGCATCTCCTGCACCCGAACGACCCGGGGATTGACCTTCAGCTTGACTGCCCAGGCCAGCGCGCGACGCCGTAAGTCCTGCGCGGGGTACTGAGACGATTTCATTCGCCGCCCTCCGCGAGCAGCAACCGCACAACGAGATCGACGACCCGTGCCCGCTCGTCCTGCGCCAGGGCGAGCAGGGGCTTGTACAGCGATGCACGCAGCCGCCGCTGTTCGTCGGCGTTGACCAACGCGTTCGGGAAGCGCCCGAGCAACTCCTCGGCGTCCTTGGCCAGCGTCATCGGGTCGATCCCCGCCGCCTTGACGGCCGCATCGTCGCGCAGCACCCAGGCTACGGCGAAGGCGCGAGCGGACAGGCCACTGTCGCGTGCCGCCTTCATCGCCGCGTCCTTCTCGGCCGCCAGTGCTGCCAACTGGTCCATCGCGGCCAGACCGGTCGTCTTGCGCTCCTCCAGATCCTTGAGGATGCGTTCGGCGCGGTCCTTCAGCGGCTGCAGAACCGGGGCAGCGGCGGGGTCTTCGTCTATCTCGTGCTGTAGACCGCGCACAAGGTTGAATACTTTGCCCTCGTCGGACCCATCCTCACCGCGCAGCGACTTCAGGGTTGCCACGTCAAAGGTCACAGTCTTGGTCAATCGCCCAAGGCCATGTTGCTCGGCGCTTTCCTCGATCAATCGGCGGGTTTTGTAGGCCAGATCGGCCACGAAACCGACCTTTTCGGCGTAGGCGTTGCGTACGGCCGCATACAGCTGACTGATCTGCTTGTAGGTCGCGATGTGGTCGCGCAGAGCAGGGTCTGGCGAGAGGATTTCCCACAGCGCCTCTATCTCCTTGTAGTTCTCGAAGTAGGTCTTGCGCGCTTCGGGCGTCAGGAAACGTCCAAACACGAGGCGCTCCAGCCGCTCGTCGGGTGAGCCGCCAGCGTCTGACTCCAGGTAGTCCTTCTTGGCCTGCTCGATGCGTTGCAGGAAGTCCTGCAGCAGCACGTCGAGGTCCTCGATCACGCCGCTGACATCGCTGGAGTCGAACTGCAACGCCTTCTTCAACTCGCGCAGCACGCCGACGAAGTCAACCACCAGGCCGACGCGCTTCTGCACGCCGTTGGCGTCCACGTAGGGACGGTTCACGCGCGCAATCGACTGCAGCAGCACGTGATCGCGCATTGGCTTGTCGAGATACAGGCAGTACAGCGGCGGCGCGTCGTAGCCGGTGAGCAGCTTGTCGGTAACGATCAGAATCTTCGGGTTCTCAGAGGGCTTCTTGAACAGCAGGCGTACCTGCTCTTCGGCCTCGTCGGAAAGCTGCAACTTCGCCACCAGCGGTCGGTCAATCACATCCGCCGCGTTCTGCGTATAAACCGGCGCGCTCCATTCCGGTGGCAGCAGCTTGTCCAGCGCCTTCTTGTACTTGGCGCAGGCCTCGCGGTTCACCGCCACCACGAAGGCCTTGTAGCCCAAGGGCAACACATTCTCCTTAAAGTGCTCGGCGATGAAGGCCGAAACCTTCTCGATGCGGTCGTCTGCCGTCAGGAAGGTGCGCAGCCCGACCGCGCGGTCGAGCACCTTGTTCAGCTCCTCGACGTCGGTGACGCCCTCGCTCTCGGCCAGCGCGAAGAACTCCTTGTCCAGCCGTTCGGCGGGCACCGTCATCTCGCTCGGCGCCATCACGTGCTTGATCGGCAGCGTGGTCTCGTCGGCGATGCTCTCGGCGATGGAGTACTTGTCCAGGTAGCCCAGCTCGTCTTGCGTGCCGAAGATCTTGAACGTGCCTTCGCCTTGCGCGGTGCGGGCAATCGGCGTGCCGGTGAAGCCGATGATGGTGGCCTTCGGCACGGCCGCCATCAGGTAGGTGCCCAGGTCCTTGGCCACCGAGCGATGCGCCTCGTCGATGAAGACGTAGACGTTGTCACGCAGACAGCTGTCCTTCCGGATCGCCTCGAACTTGTGGATCATCGAGATGATCAGGCCCCGGAAGTCGGCGTCCAGCAACGCCTGGAGTTCGGCCTTGTTGTTGGCCCGCCGGACTGCGATGTCCTGCTGCTGCATCTCGCCGAGCAGGCGCTCGACCCAGCCTTTGAGCTGGCCTTCCAGCTCGGTCCGGTCCACGACCAAGATGACGGTCGCATTGGAGAAGCGGGTCTTGTCCTCCAGGATTTGCCGCGCCGCCGTCAGCAGCGTAAAGGTCTTTCCCGAACCCTGGGTGTGCCAGATGAGCCCGCGGGTCTTGCTAGCATCCAGGCAGCGGTCGAGGATGGCATCGATGGCGCGCCGCTGATGCTGGCGCAGGACGGATTTCCGCGTCTCGCCGTCCTGGACGTAGAACAGGATCCAGTGCTCCAGCGTGCGCAGGAAGTCGGTGCGCTCGAAGAACGACTGCACGGCGAAGCGGTAGCTCTCCTCCGGCATCTGCTTCCAGCGCGCCATGTCGCGCCGGTTCACGTTCCAGGTGACGCCATACCAGTAATCGAGCAGATGGGTCACGTTGAAGAGCTGCGGCGCGGCTAGCAGCTCCGGGGTCTCCAACTCGTAGCGGCGCAGTTGCTTGATCCCCCGCTCGATGGCGTCGCCGTCCTTGGGGTTCTTGTGCTCGACGATGCACACCGGCACGCCGTTGATGACGAACATCACGTCCGCGCGGTTGCCCTTGCGTGCCGGCGGCTTGATCTTCCACTCCCAGGTGACATGAAAGGCGTTCGTCTCGACGTGCTCGAAGTCGATGAGCTGGACGCGGCGATGGCGTTTCTCGGTCTCGTCGTACCACTGCCGCTCGCCGCGCAGCCACGCCAGCAACTCGCGGTTGCCGTCGATGGTGGCCGGCAGGGCATCCAGTGTCTCGACGATCGAGCGCGCCGCGTCCTTTGAGACCCACGGGTTGAATTCGAGGATCTTCCGCTCCAGCACGCCACGGAACAGGTTGGAGGACTCGTCGCCGCGCCGCGTCAGTGCCTCGAAGGGCGTGAGCGGTTCCCAGCCGATCTCCTCGGCGTGCTTGACCATGGGGAACTGCACGCTCCCGGCCTCGCTGATCTTGAGCGTGCTCATGCCACGGCCTCCTCGCATTCGGCCTCGACGCGGTCCAGCGCCGACAAGTCCAACTCATCGACCCGGATCTCGCCCGTCATCAGCTTGTGCAGCAGGGCCTTGAACAGTTCTTCCAGCACCGCCCGCTTCTTGCGATGCAGGTCGATCTTGCGGTCGATGGCGTCGAGTATGGTGACGATTTCGCTTTGCTCGTTCCGTGACTGCGGAAATGTCAGCGGCAGTTCGCGCACGATTTCGAGGTTGAGGTTTTGCTGTTGGCCGCCATGGGCGAGCGAGCGGATGGCTTCGTAGCGCCAAGTGAGGAAGTGGTACAGATAGCGCGGCAAAACGCAACACGGTCACTCCGCGCCCACCCGAGCACTGCGGCTCTTGGTCGACGTCGCCTGGCACGATTCCTCGTAGGTCTCGATATCGACCTGCCGATAGAGGACCCGGCCGCAGAGCTTCAGGAACTTGGGCCCGATCCCCTCGCTGCGCCAGCGCTCCAGCGTGGCCTCGCTGACACCCCAGCGGGTGGCCAGTTGCTTCTGGTTGAGATGAACGACTTCCATCTTGGTCTCCTTCCGAACGAGTTGGCAGGCGTCCATGAAGGCGCTGTTCGGCCGGGGAGCCAAGTCGTTCCGAGGAGCATTCACACTGCGGGCGGCTCGTTCAACTCGTAGCTGGTGCTGCGACCGCCGGCGGCGGATTTGCGCAATGCGCCGTGGGCCAGCAGTTCGTTGATGTCACGCAGGGCGGTATCGGGCGAGCACTTGGCGATAGCCGCCCACTTGCTGGTGGTGAGCTTGCCTTCGAAGCCGTCGAGCAGGCGGTTTAGCAGCTTCACCTGGCGCTCGTTCATCGGCGTTCCCGCGAAACGCTGCCAGAAGCGCGCCTTGGCCAGCACGGCGTCGAGGGTGTGCTGGGCCTGATCGACCGCACGGTGCAAGGCGTCGAGGAACCAGGCGAGCCACTCGGTGACATCGAGAGCTCCCTTCTGGGTGCGCTCCAGGATGTCGTAGTACGCCTTGCGCTCCCGCTGGATCTGCGCCGAGAGACTATAGAAGCGCTGCGGGCTGCCGTCGGCGCGCGCCAGCAGCAGGTCGCCGATGGCGCGGGCGATACGGCCGTTGCCGTCGTCGAAGGGGTGCAAGGTGACAAACCACAGATGGGCGAGCCCCGCCTTGATGAGCGGTGGCTCCCCTGACTCCGCGTTGACCCATTCGAGAAAGCGACTCGTCTCGGCCTCCAGGCGCTCGGCCGGCGGTGCCTCGAAATGCACCCGCTGCCGACCGATGGGGCCGGATACCACCTGCATCGGACCGCTGGCATCGTCCCGCCAGCCGCCGACCTTGATCCTGGAAAGACCGGAGTAGCCGGTGGGAAAAAGCGCGGCGTGCCAGCCGAACAAGCGCTCCCGCGTGACCGGGGCGGCGCAGTTGGCCGTGGCGTCGAGCACCATCTCGACCACGCCCTCGACATGCCGATCCACCGGCGCCAGGGCGCCGATGTCCACACCCAAACGGCGCGCGATGCTCGAACGCACGGACTCGACGTCGAGCCGTTCGCCCTCGATCTCGCTGGTCTTGACCACGTCCTCGGTGAGCGCCGAGAGGCTCGCCTGGTCGCGCAGGGCCATACCGACGTCGGCCAGGCGCCCCATCAGCAGACCTTGGGCACGGCTGACTTCGGCTAGGGGACCGGCCAGCGCGGCCAGATCGAAGCGCCAGTTCGGCCAGTCACCGGCCTGCCAGATGTACTTGTAATCACCGCTGTTCATGCGGAGATTATGCGCCTCATTCTCCGCATGCGCAAGATATACGCCGCATTACGTGCGGAGATAGTCCGCCATATTCTCCGCAAGACAGGCGAGCCAGTGAGGGACGTGGGTTCGAATCCGCGTTTGGGAACCGAACCGCCGTCGGCAAGCAGACGCGGTTGAACGGCCCTATCGGCACCCAATCCACGAGAAGGACCGCTCGACCATCTCCCAATCCCAGCCTGTCAACCCCTCGCTTTTCGCAGTAGCCCGCAGGACTTATCAACTTGCCGGGACGCCGGTAACATGTCTTTTCAACGGCGTTTGGCGCAGGCTGCCGCCCCACCACCAAAAATCGAATGAAAACGGCACCCTTGTGGTGCCGTTTTTGTTTGTAGCGGTGCGGGGATGACAACACGCCGCGCAGCGGCTTGTTGCGGCGAAGGCTAACCTGCACACAGGTTAAGGCCAA
>JAJZPG010000003.1:0-5091 GCA_021811235.1 Pseudomonadota bacterium
CAATGGAAGCGAGCATGGTGTGGCCGTATTCCAGTCGCGCGGTGTCCTGGTTGATCGCGCGGCGCAGGGCGCGGGTGAGGAACTCGTCCTCCGAGCCCGATTCGATCAGGCGCGACCCGGTCTTGCCACGGTATTGCTCGGCGGCCTTGAGGCCGTGGTGGGTAAGGTGGGAGAACGGATCGTGGACGCCGTTCTGCTGCAGGTGGTCGGCCACCGCGGCGAGGCCAGGGGCCTCCCAGAAGCGCGCCAGGAAGATCCGCGCGTGCTTCTTCATGCGCCGGTTGGCGAGACTCTTGCCGACGATGAGCGTCCAGGTGACGATCGACATCGCCAGCAGCACCATGAGCAGGACGTGGGCGAGGGGGTCGGCCTGCGCCAGAAAATGGGCAAGGCCCAGTTGGGCGGGTTGGGTGGCGGTTTCCATGCTTAACTCCTGAGAATGAACTGAATCGGCACGATGACCCAGGCGGCCACCGGCTTGCCGCCCTGGCGGGCGGGCTCGAAGGTCCAGCGCGCCTGGACGGTTTCAAGGGCGGATCGGTCGAGGCGCGGATGGCCGCTGCTCTGCGCCAATTCCAGCCGGGCGACGCTGCCGTCGGGGTTGACCAGGACGTTGAGGCGCACGGTGCCTTGCTCGCCGTTCCTCCGCGACAGGGGCGGATAGGACGGCGCCGGGTTGGCGAGGTAGCCTGCCGGCCGCGGCGGGGTCGGGGGTGCGACCGGTTCGGATGCGAGTGGCTCGACCACCGGTGCAGGGGCCGGCAGGGAGGATGTCACGTCAGATGCGAGGTCGGGTTGCGACGCCGGCGTTGCCGCCGCGGGCTGCGGTTCGGGCACCGGTTCAGGGCGTTGCGCGGTCAGGACGGGCTTCGGCGTGGGTGCCGCCCGCGGCGTGAGCGTGGCCGGCTCGGGTTCGGGCTGCGGCATGTCGACCTCGGGTTCGATGAGGCTGACCGTCAGCGGGCGTGGCTGAGCTGCGGCCTCGGGCGTGGGCGGGGGGCTCAGCAACACCGCCAGCAGCCCGGCATGGGCGAGGCCTACCGCAGCCAGTTGGCCGGCCGACAGGCGCGGCGCATCGACGCTCGATTCGAACACTGCCGGCACCATCAAAACGCAGCGATGCGTCGGAATGCCCGCAGGGCGGGACGATGCGCGAGGTGGGATGCGCTGGACTGCGGGTCCATCGGCGCCGACAGGAGGTCGTGTTCCAGCTCGTCGACCAGATTCTGGCAGGCCTCGCGCTCGGCGGCGCTGAGCGTACTGTCTTGTGCTGCGCGCGCGAGCAGCAGCGAGGCCGTGATCCGGTTGCGGGTGCATGGGCGATGCAACATGACGAGGGCGGCGACAAGTAGCGAGGTGGGGGGCATGGTGTGCCTTTCGACGGAGGTGGGCGCGTGGGGGGCGCTCATTTGGTCAGGATCAGCTTGCCGTTCCGGGTGATCCTCAGCCGGTAGGTGTCGCCGTTGTGGCCGATCAGGATTTCCTGATGGCCCTGGAATAAACGATCCGCCGGAATGGCGTTCGGCGCACAGGGCCGCTGGCCGGGCTCGTCTCGCAGGCGGTGGGGGGGCGAGGCGGGCTGGTCGGTGCCGGCAGGATCGGGCTGCTTGGAGTTCACGGTGTCGTTTCGTATTCGCATCAAGTGATACGAATAATAACGATTCTCATTTGTATGTCAAGCGTCTGGCGTAATACAGGCGGCACGGTCGGTCGTCAGGCGTGCGGGGAAGAGGGGGAAAAGCTGCGGCGCACCAGCGGCTGCGGCGCGGGTACTTCAGGCTGCAGGGTGACGTGGCGAATGCCGTGGCGCGCATCCATGACCTGGCGCGCGGCGTCGAGAATGGCCGGCCAGTCGGGCAGGCTGCGGATTTCCAGATGGGCGGACAGGGCGATGCTGCCGGAGGACAGCATCCATATATGCAGGTCGTGTACCCGTGCCACACCGTCGAGTGACGCGAGGTCGTGGCCCACGTCGTCGAGCCGGACCTGCGGCGGCACGCCTTCCATCAGCACGTGCACCGCCTCGCGCAGCAGGCGCAAGGCGGAAACCAAAATCAGCACCGCCACCAGCAGCGACAGCAGCGGGTCGATCGGCGTCCAGCCGGTGAAGACGATGACGAGACCGGCCGCGATCGCCGCCACCGAACCCAGCGCGTCGCCGAGTACATGCAGCAGTGCGGCACGGCTGTTGAGCGTGTGCTCGCCACGGCTCAGCACCCAGGCGACGACGAGGTTGATCGCGAGGCCGACGGCGGCGACGCCGATGACGGTTTCGCCGCGGATGTCGCGCGGGGCGCCGAAACGGTCGAGCGCCTCGTGCACGATGAAGCCGAGCAGGACCAGCATCAACAGGCTGTTGAACAGCGCGGCGAGCACTTCGGCACGCGCCATGCCGTAGGAATGCCGCCTGCTCGGCGGGCGCTGCGCCAGCCAGGCGGCGCCCGCCGCCAGTCCCAGCGCGGAGCTGTCGGTGGCCATGTGGGCGGCGTCGGACAGCAGCGCAAGCGAACCCGACCACCAGCCGGCGAACGCCTCGATGCCGGCGAAGGACAGGGTCAGCAGGAGGGCGACGAGCAGGGAGGCGCCGCCATGGGCGGGGTGCCCATGCTCATGTGCGTGGTCGTGCTTATGAACGTGCACAGTAGTCCGTCGGGTCGACCTGCAGGTTGAGGTCGGCCGTATTCACGCCCAGGCCGGCGATGTGGTGCAGCGCGTTGGCGTAGCGCGTCGATTCGCGCAGCTGCGTCATCGTGTGCGGATGCGGGTGCCCGTGCATGCGCGCCAGCCGTGCCCGTGCCGGCGCCGGCCAGTCGACCTGGAGCCTGGCCAGCACCTCGTCGGCGAGGTCGGGGCGGTTGCACACCAGCGCCATGTCGCAGCCGGCGTCGAGCGCCGCCGCCACCCGCTCGACCACGCCGCCTGCCACCGCGGCGCCCGCCATGCAGAGGTCGTCGCTGAAGATGGCACCGTCGAAGTTCAACTGCTGGCGCAACACCTTCTGCAGCCAGATCCGCGAGAACCCGGCCGGCTTGGCATCGACTTCCGGATAGATCACGTGGGCCGGCATGACGGCCGCCAGTCCCGCTTCGACCATCAGGCGGAACGGTACCAGGTCGGTGATCGCGATGTCGCCCAGGGTGCGCCTGTCGACCGGGATGTCGACGTGCGAATCCGCCACCACGTAGCCATGCCCCGGGAAGTGCTTGCCGCAGGCGGCCATGCCGGCGTCCTTCATCCCCAGCATGACGGCCTGTCCCAGCTGGAATACCGCGTGCGGGTCGGCATGGAAGGCGCGGTCGCCGATCACGCTGGAGGCGCCGTAATCGAGATCGAGTACCGGCGCGAAGCTGAAGTCGATGCCGTGGGCGCGCAGCTCGCCCGCCAGTACGTAGCCGGTTTCGCGCGCCAGTTCCCTGGCGCGTTGCGGATGCCCGTTCCAGATCTCGCCGAAGGCGCGCATCGGCGGCAGGCGGGTGAAGCCCTCGCGGAAGCGCTGCACCCGGCCGCCTTCGTGGTCGACGCCGATCAGCAGGGGCGCGGACTTGAGCGCATGGATTTCGGCGGTCAACGCGGCCAGCTGGGCGGGGTCGCGGTAATTGCGCGAAAACAGGATCACGCCGCCGACCAGGGGATGGCTGAGGCGGCGGCGGTCGTCGTCGGTCAGTTCGGTACCCGCGACATCGAGCATCAGGGGGCCAAGCGTCATGGTCGCTCCTCTTTGAGGTCTTCGGATGCGTCGGATTGTTCCAGCACGACGAATGCCAGAACGATGTCGCCTTCGTCCGACAACGAGACATGGTGCGCCGTGATGCCGCGCGCGGCGAGCCAGGCGGCCAGTTCAGGCGCGCATTCGATATGCGGCTTGCCGTGTGCGTCGCGCAGCACGGCGATGTTGCGCAGGCTGACCGGCGCCCGCAATCCGGTGCCGGCCGCCTTGGAAAATGCCTCCTTGGCGGCGAAGCATTTGGCCAGGAAGCGTGCCGGATCGCGGCTGGCGTAATACGCTGCGTGCTCGGCCGGTGCAAGGATGCGATCCGCGAAGTGTTCGCCGAAGCGCGCCAGTCCTTCGCGGATACGCGCGGCGTCGAGGAGGTCGGTGCCGATGCCGTGGATCATGGCGACACCTTCACCGGCAGGCCGGCGGCGCGGATTTTCTCGGCGAAGGCTTCGAGCCACGCAGCGGGCAGTGCAGCCAGCCTGCCGGCCTGCGGCTGCATCGACGGCCGCGCCAGGCCATAGAGCAGCACGCCCTGCACCGGGATCTGCTGCTGGCGGATGCGCGACACGGCAGCCAGGTACGCCGCCTGCTCCGCCTCCGGGGGGGGCAGGCCATCGAGTGCGAACACGCAGGTCTGCAGCCAGGTTGGGCACAGCCGCGCGGCGGTGGCGAGACGTTCGAACTGTTTCTCGGGTGTGATGCGCGTCTGGTTGACCGTGCGCATGCCATTGGCGGTGGCGCTGTCGAACTTGAACCATATTTCGCCATTGAGCGCGGCCATCTTCCTCAGGCCGTCCTGTACGCGCGGCCGGTCGGCGAGGCTGCCGTTGGTGATCAGCACCAGCTTGATCTTTCCGGTGAGGCCGAGGTCCGCCATCACCCGGCCGATCAGTTCGACGGCCTGCGGAAAGACCTTGGCACTGGTCGGTTCGCCGTTGCCCGACAGGGCGATGTCGTTGAGGCGTCGCGCGCCTTCCGGCACCCGGGTCTGCATGAAGTCGCCGTGCAGGATGTCGTCGAGCATCGTGCGCAGTTCGGCCTCGAGTCGGGTCAGGTCGATGTCCGGTGCGGTGCCGCGCTGCAGGCCCGGCACTTGGCAATAGATGCATGCCCAATTGCAGGCGTTGTTGGGATTGAGGTTGACGCCCACCGACACGCCGCCGGCACGCCGCGAGACGACGGGGTAGACGTAGGTCATCCCCGCGTTGTCGCGGTCGTGATTGCGGGAGGTGAGGGGAGCGCTGCGTGCCATCTGGCGATTTTCTCATGGCACGCTCGAATATGGCGGAAGCGGTGAGATTCGAACTCACGGATGGCTTGCACCATCGCCGGTTTTCAAGACCGGTGCCTTAAACCGCTCGGCCACGCTTCCA
>JAJZPG010000003.1:5191-154609 GCA_021811235.1 Pseudomonadota bacterium
CAAGACCGGTGCCTTAAACCGCTCGGCCACGCTTCCACGGCGCGCATTGTAGCGGGTTAGCCCTGTTTTGTACGGCACATGGGCGGGCTGTGCGCGGTATGGTGGATTGACGTGGCTTCAACAGAGGATGTCGGTTTTTCGTTAGCCCGAAAAAACGGGGAGTCGCACAGGCGGGGGCAAACCCGAACAAAACCAATGCATTGAAATGGACGTCTTCCGTTCCGGAATGTGGCACAGATGGTGCTGGTCTGCAGGCATCTGTAACAAGCTGATGCCAGCCATGAGCGAATTCTTCGAAATGTTGGGCACGATCACCCGCCGCAGGAAAGCCGGGAGCGGTTCGCCGTTCGTTTCGGTGAAGGCCACGGAGAAATGGCTGAAAGCCCTGCCTGCGGATTCGGATTACGATGCCCATCACGTGCTGGTCGAAGGCCTGGAACGTTTCAATGCGGAAAACGAGGCGGCTACGCTCAACCGCATGAAGTCGCTGCTGAAGCTGGAAGAGGCGGGGCTGCCGTTGCAGCTGCGCATCGTCGAGCAGTATGTGCGCAACCAGGCTGCATTCCGCCTGGCGCGCCAGGCGCTGTGGCGCGAATCCTGGATGTTCTGGTCGCTGCTGGCGGAAGCCTGGCTCGGCATGCTGAAGCAGGCCTACCGCAATCCGGCCAGCGCCGAACTCAAGTCACATGCCGCCGAGATCGCCACCCGCGCCCTGCGCTACGCGGGGCTCGTCATGCGCTGGGATTACCACCAGGCGCGCAACCCGGCCGACTCGGCGTGGCGGCGGGTGCACAAGATCTATCGTCTGGTCGAACGCGACGGCTATGCGCTGCAGGAGGTGCAGATCAATGCGCGTCCGACCCACTGTGCACGCGAATACACGCAGGTGGTGCTGATGGGACTGGTGCATCCGCTGGGCTACCGGGCGCAGGAAATCGAGGCGATCGCGCAGATTCTCGAAGGTTACGAACCGCTGCCGCTGCCGACGGTGGTGCCGGAGCGCGGGGTGCACACGCATATGGTCGACCTCTCGTTGAGCGAAGGCGCCTGCGTGCTGGAAAACGACTGGGTGCAGGGGCGTCGTCTGCGCTACTTCGCCCTGCGCCCGCTGGTCGATTTCCTGAAATCGCTCGACCAGACCCCGGGCGCGGAAATCGACAACGGGCTCACCCGCCAGGTGGCCAGCCTGATCGAGCGCGGCGGCATTCGCCGCAATCGCCAGCGGACCAACCGCTTCGGCCGGGTGTGGGTGGCGGCTGGCATGGCCAGGATCCTTGCGGCGCTGTCGCATCCCGATGCAGCCCGGGGGCGGCCGTCGCTGGAACCGTGGATGCTGCGCGACGAAAGCACCGAGGGCATGGGATTCGCGCTGACCGAGGCGGCCGATCTGCCGCACGGCCGGCTGGTCGCGGTGACCTGGGACCCGTCGGAAAACGTCTGGCAACTGCTGGCAATCCGCTGGAACCGCGAGGAGGACGGCCAGCATCTGGTCGGCACGCAACGTCTGTCCCGTCACCCCAAACGGGTGGAAATCTACTTCGAGGCCGACGTGCAGGGGGTGCCGCGCGAGCAGACCTGGGCGGTGTTCCTGCCGATGACGCACACCGACCAGGGGGTGAGCAACCTGCTGATCCCGCAATCGCACTACCAGCTCGGTGCGCCGCTGATGCTGCGCGACGGCGACGTGGTCTACCGCCTGCGCTTGGGCGAGGTGATGGAAAGCCACGAAGGCTGGCTGCGCGTCGGCATGGACGTGATCGGGCGGGAGCAGTTCGCGGCAGCAGCCTGAGCGTCAGCGCGTGCGGATGTCGCCGAAATGAAAGTCGAATGAGCCGGTGCGGCGGTCGATGAAGAACTGTTCCAGCGTCGCGCGCACGGTGCGGAAGGCGATCTCGTCCCAGGGGATATCGGCTTCGGAAAACAGCTTCGCTTCGAGCGACTCGATGCCGGGCTGGAAATCCAGGTCGAGCAAGCGGGCGCGAAACATGAAATACACCTGATTGATGTGCGGGAGGTTGTACAAGGTGTACAAGTCCCCCACTTCGATGCGCGCGCCGGCTTCCTCCCAGGTCTCGCGTGCCGCGCCTTCCAGCGTGGTCTCGCCGTTTTCCATGAAGCCGGCCGGCAAGGTCCACAGGCCGTACTTGGGCTCGATGGCGCGGCGGCACAGCAGGATCTTGTCCTCCCATTCGGGGATGCAGCCGACCACCATCTTGGGATTCTGGTAATGGACGGTGCCGCAGTCTGGGCACACGTGGCGCGGCAGATGGTCGCCGGTGGGCACCCGCAGCACCACGGCGCTGCCACATTCACTGCAAAAATTCATGCTGCACCCGCTCGAGTTCAATTCGGCCCACGTTAGCAAAATCCCCCCACATCGATCAAGGGCGAAGCTGGAATGCAGGGGCGCGAGCGATTATCATTTCAAGCCATCCACCGTTGTCCCGACCGACCATGCGTCCCTCCCACATCGAAACCATCCTCGACCGCGAATTCGAAAGCGCCGCCGACGGCCACCACACCCCGGTGATGCTGTGGGGGCCGCCGGGCGTCGGCAAGTCGCAGATCGTCGCCAAGATCGCGCAGCAGCACGGCGTGCCGCTGATCGACATCCGCCTGTCGCAGATGGAGCCGACCGACCTGCGCGGCATCCCGTTCCGCAGCGGCCAGCTGGTCGAGTGGTCGATTCCCGCCGTGCTGCCGGACGCCGAGCGCCACGGACCGTCGGGCATCCTGTTCCTCGACGAGATCACCTCGGCGCCGCCCACGGTGTCGGCCGCGGCCTACCAGCTGATCCTCGACCGCCGCCTAGGCGAGTACCGGGTGCCGGACGGCTGGGTGATCTTCGCCGCCGGCAACCGCCAGGGCGACCGCGGCGTCACCTACGCGATGCCGGCGCCGCTCGCCAACCGCTTCACCCACTACGAAGTCGAGGTCTTCCTCGACGACTGGGTGAACTGGGCGCACAGCGAGGACATCGACCCGCGCGTGATCGCCTTCCTGCGCTTCCGCCCCGATCTTCTCTTCAGCTTCGATCCGGCGCACACGCCGATCGCCTTCCCCAGCCCGCGCTCGTGGGAGTTCGCCCACCGCGCGCTGCAGAAATTCGACAAGACCGAGCTCCTCGCCGACTCGCTGGTCGCCTGCGTGGGCCAGTCGGCCGGCCTGGAACTGAAGACCTTCGTCGACAACATGGCGCAGATGCCCGACATCGACGCCATCATCGCCGGCGAGGCGGCCGAGGTGCCCGAGGGCATCGACCTCCAGTACGGCGTCGCCGCCGCGCTGGTTCGGCGCGCGCTGCAGGCCGCCGACAGCGGCAACGCGTCGGTGGTGTACGGCAACATCCTCAAGTACGCGCAGCGCTTCCCGCAGCGCGAGATGGGGGTGATGCTGGTGTCCGACCTGCACCGCGCGGTGGGGCGTCCGCTGTTCGCCGTGCCGGCCTTCGCCGAGTGGGCCAACAGCATCACCGACCTGGTTCTCTACGAACATTGATGCGCCATGGCTGAAGCCAACGACGCCGCACTCGAACCCATCCTCACCAAGCTCGCCGCCGCGCGCACGCGCCTCATCATGGAGCGCCCCTTCCTCGGCGCGCTGGTGATGCACCTGCCGCTCAAGGTCGGCGGCGAGTGGTGCAGCACCACCGGCACCGACGCACAGGCGTTCTATTTCAATCCCAAGTTCATCGACAACCTGAATCTCGCGCAGACCCAGTTCGTGCTGGCGCACGAGGCGATGCACTGCGCGATGGGCCACACCCACCGCCGCCAGCACCGGGTGAAGCGGCGCTGGGACGTGGCCTGCGACCACGCGGTCAACCTCATCCTGATCGAGGAGGGCCTGAAGCCGCCGCTGCACGGCATCCTGGCCGACCAGAACTACATGACGCTGTCGGCGGAGGAAATCTACCCGATGATTCCGGAAGATACGCCGGAAGAGTCGTTCGACCAGCACATGTTCGACAACGACAACGATTCCGGCGCCAGTCCCGACGAGAACCAGCGGCAGGACAACCCCGACGCCGGCGAAGCGGGCGGCCAGGGCAAGGAAGGCCAGAGCGAGGCCGAACAGAAGGATGGCAGCGGCAGCCAGGCCTCGCAGAAGCCGAACGAGCTGTCGCCGTCCGAGCGCGAGGAACTCGCCGAGCAATGGAAGAACCGGCTCGCCGCCGCCGCCCAGGCCGCGCGCCAGGCCGGAAAATTGTCCCAATCCATGATGCGCTGGGTCGATGGCCTGTTGGCCCCCAGCCTGCCGTGGCGTGCGCTCCTGGCGCGCTTCTTCGCGGTCAACCAGCGCGACGACTATTCGTGGCGGCGGCCGTCCAGACGGGAAGGCGACGCGCTGCTGCCGCGCCTGTCGAGCGAAGGGTTGGAAGTCGTCGCAGCGATCGACACCAGCGGCTCGATCAGCGACGAAGAGCTGCGCGAATTCGTCACCGAACTCGACGCGCTGAAAGGCCAGGTGCGCGCGAAAATCACGCTGCTCGCATGCGACAACCACGTGGCCGAGAAAGCACCGTGGGAATTCGAGCCGTGGGACACCATGCAACTGCCCACGGATATAGAAGGCGGTGGCGGCACCGATTTCCGTCCGGTGTTCGACTGGGTCGAGAAGGAAAATCGCAGCCCCAACATGCTGGTGTATTTCACCGACGCCGAGGGCGATTTCCCCAAGGCGCCGCCGAATTACCCGGTGATCTGGCTGGTCAAGGGCAAGAGCGCGGTGCCCTGGGGCGAGCGGGTGCAACTCAATTGAGCGCGACCGACCCCCAGCCCAACCGGGTGCGCAGCTTCCTGTTCGAGCAGCTCGATATCCGCGGCGCCTGGGTGCAGCTTGGTTCGGCCTGGCGCGAGATGTCGGCGGGCCGCAACTATCCGCCGCCCGCGCTCGAGCTCCTGGGCCAGCTCGCCGGCGTGACCACGCTGATCGCCGCCAACCTCAAGCAGGCGGGGCGGCTCACCTTCCAGCTGCGCGGGGAGGGCGGGATTTCGCTGCTGGTGATGGATTGCGACGAGCAGCTGCGCCTGCGCGGCATGGCGCGTACCCGGCAGGGCATAAACGAGGCGTCCGATCTGGCGGCCGGCAAGCTGCCCGCACTGCTGGGCGAAGGCGCGCTGACCCTGACCCTCGACACCGCCGACATGCGCCAGCCCTACCAGAGCCACGTGCCGCTGCAGGGCGACACCCTCGCCGCCGTGTTCGAGCACTACCTCGCCCAATCCGAGCAGCTTCCGACCCGGTTGTGGCTGGCGGCCAACGGCGACACCGCGGCGGGCCTGTTCCTGCAGGCGCTGCCGGGCGCGTCGCTGCGCGACGCCGACGGCTGGAACCGCGTGCAGATGCTCGCCAGTACCGTGCGGGCCGACGAACTGCTCGGCCTCGGCGCGATCAAGCTGATCGAGCGCCTGTTCCCGGAAGAGGACGTGCGCGTGTACGACCCGCGCCCGGTCAGCTATTACTGTCCCTACGATCCGGCCAAGATCTATTCCATGCTGCGCGGCGTGGGGCGCGCCGAGTGCGAATCCATTCTCGCCGAACACGGCGAGATCCGCGTGCACGACGACATCTGCAACCACGAATACGTGCTGGATGCGGCGGCCGTCGCCGCGCTGTTTGCCTGACCGGCTTGCGCCGCGGGGCGCGGGCATACGAAGGAGAGCGTGATGGGAAGAGCAGGGATGCTGTTGGGGCTTCTGGCCCTGTCGGGTGCGGCAGTGGCCGAGGACGGGCGTTATCAGGCGTTTCCGCTGACAGGAGGCGACGCGGGCAGGAGCGGGGCACGTGCCCTCATCCTCGACAGCCGCGACGGCCACGTCTGGGTGTGGAGCGAAAACGAACTGATCGTTTCCCCGGATGGCCGCCGCCGCTACGGCGCGGGCTTCCTCTATCAGGGCAGGCTGCGACCGGGCGCGCAGCCTGGCGAACTGATCGAACAGCAGGCCCGCTAGCCCGGTTCCCCCTGCGCCGCACGGGGAATGCAACCCGTGCCGCCACCTGCCGGGCGCGCGCCGCTTAAAGAGTGGAGCCGATTCGGCCGATACGTGCTCATTCCTTCGTGTTGAGCCGATAAAAAGAACATGCAGAGCGAGTCCGCCAAGCCTTCAGCCGCCACGCCGGGTGCGCGCCAGAAAATCCGTCTGGGCGACCTGCTGGTCGAGCAGAAGGTCATTTCCGGCGCCGACCTCGAGGTCGCGCTGGCGGCGCAGAAGAAGAGCGGGCGCCGGCTCGGCCGCATCATCGTCGAGAGCGGGCTGGCCGGCGAGAACGACATCGCGCAGGCGCTGGCGCGCCAGCTCACGATTCCCTTCGTCGATCTGAGGAAGTTCAATCCCGACCAGACCATCCTGCAGCTGCTGCCGGAAACGCAGGCGCGGCGCTTCCGCGCGATTCCGCTGGCGCGGCGGGACGGCGACATTTTCGTCGGCATGGCCGATCCCACCGATCTCTTCGCCTACGACGAGGTCGCCCGCCTGATCCAGGAGGGCATCCAGCTCGCCGTCGTCGCCGAGGGCGACCTCTTGTCGGCGATCGACCGCCTGTACCGGCGCACCGACGACATCCATGGCCTGACCGAGGAACTCGCGCGCGACATGGGCGACAACGAGGCCAGCATCATCGGCCTCGAGGCGCTCGGCGAGGGCCAGGCCGACGCACCGGTGGTGCGCCTGCTGCAGACGCTGTTCGAAGACGCGCTGCAGGTGAACGCGTCCGATCTCCACATCGAGCCGCAGGAAAAGCAGCTGGTGATCCGCTTCCGCATCGACGGCGTGCTGCATCCGCAGACCGAGGCCGATCTCAAGATCGCGCCTGCGCTGGCCTTGCGCCTGAAGATCGTCTCAGGACTCGACATCTCGGAAAAGCGCCTGCCGCAGGACGGCCGCTTCGCCGTCAAGGTGCGCGGACGTACCGTCGACGTGCGTCTGTCGACCATGCCGACGCAATACGGCGAATCGGTGGTGATGCGATTGCTGAGCCAGGGAGACAACGCGCCCACGCTCGACACGCTGGGCATGCCGCCCGCCATGCTGACGCGCTTCCGCGCCATCCTGCACCGCCCCAACGGCCTCGTGCTGGTCACCGGCCCCACCGGCAGCGGCAAGACCACCACGCTGTATGCCGCGCTCGGCGAGCTCAACGACCCGGGCACCAAGATCATCACCGTCGAGGACCCGGTCGAATACCGCCTGCCCGGCATCAACCAGGTGCAGGCCAACGACAAGATCGATCTCAGCTTCGCCCGCGTGCTGCGCGCGATGCTGCGCCAGGACCCCGACGTGATCCTGGTCGGCGAGATGCGCGACCCGGAGACCGCGCAGATCGCGCTGCGGGCGGCGATGACCGGACACCTGGTGCTGTCCACCCTGCATACCAACGACGCGGCCACCACCCCGGTGCGCCTGCTCGACATGGGCGTGCCGCCGTTCATGGTGGCAACGTCGGTGCAGGGCGTGCTGGCGCAGCGCCTGGTGCGCAAGGTGTGCGCGCATTGCAGGGCGCCGCACGCGCCCACCCCGCAGGAAACGGTGTGGCTCGGACGCGCGTTCGCCGACAACCTTGCCGAAGCAGGCTTCGTCGAGGGACAGGGCTGCGAGCGCTGCCATGGCACCGGCTATTCCGGCCGCGCCGCGATCCACGAGCTGCTCGAGATCAACACCGCGCTGGCCGAAAGCCTGGCCCGCAGCGAGCCGGCCGAGTTCGTCGTGCAGGCGCGTGCGGCCATGGCCGGCCACATGCTGCGCGACCAGGCCATTGCGCTTGCCCGCGCCGGCGTGACTTCGCTGGCGGAAGCGATGCGGGCCAGTGCCCAGGACGACATGAACTGATGCTGCGCTTCGCCTATACCGGCCGCACCCAGGGCGGCGAGAAGATGCAGGGCATCCTCGAGGCGGACAGCGCTGCCGACTGCGCGAACCGTCTGCTGAAAAGCGGTATTGCGCCGGTCACCATCCGCGAGACCAGCCAGGCCGAGCGGCGCGCAGCCGCACAGGGCGGGTCCAATCTCTTCGCGACCGCGATCAAGCCGATCGACGTGCAGCTGTTCTCGCGCCAGCTCTACACCCTGATGCGTTCCGGCGTCCCCATCCTGCGTTCGCTGTCGGGCCTCATCGAGACGACGACCAATGCCGCGTTCGCCCGGGTGATCGTGTCGCTCAAGGAGTCGCTCGAGGCGGGGCGCGACCTGTCGACCGCCATGCGCCAGCACTCCGAGGCCTTTTCGCCTTTCTATATCGCGATGGTGCGGGTGGGCGAGGCGACCGGGCGGCTCGACGAGATCTTCCTGCGCATGTTCGAGCACCTCGAGTTCGAGCGCGAGACCCGCGCCCGCATCAAGGAGGCGCTGCGTTATCCCACCTTCGTGATGATCGCGATGGCGGTCGCGATCGCGGTCATCAACGTCTTCGTCATTCCGGCCTTCGCCAAGGTCTATGCCGGCTTCAACGCCGAGCTGCCGCTGATGACCCGAATCCTCATCGGCACCTCGACATTCACCCTCGAGTACGGTGGTTTCCTGCTCGCCGGGCTGGTCCTGGCCGTGGCCGGCTTCCGCGTCTGGCGCGCCACCGACGACGGGCGCCTGACCTGGGACCGCTACAAGCTGAGGCTGCCGCTGACCGGTTCGATCGTGCTGCGGAGCACGCTCGCCCGCTTCGCGCGCACCTTTGCGCTGTCGCTGAAGAGCGGCATACCCGCGGCGCAGGCGCTGTCGGTCGTCGCCGAGGTCACCGACAACGCCTGGATTGCCTCGCGCGTCGAGCAGATGCGCAACGGCATCGAGCGCGGCGAATCGATCCTGCGCACCGCGCAGACCGCGGCGGTGTTCAACCCGGTGGTGCTGCAGATGATCGCCGTCGGCGAGGAGACCGGCAGCGTCGACGAACTCATGCAGGAAGTCGCCGAGATGTACGAGCGCGAGGTCGACTACGAGATCAAGACGCTGTCGGCGCGCATCGAACCGCTCATCATCGCCGCCATGGGCGGCATCGTCCTGGTGCTGGCGCTCGGCGTGTTCCTGCCGATGTGGGATCTGGCCAGCGTGGCGATCAAGTGAGTTTTCGGTCCCGAATTCAGGTTTTTGTTCAAGTTCCGGTAACAAGTGCCGAAATGAAGGCAAGTGGCCGCCATGCGCGGCGCCCTATCACTTCAATATGAATAAGCAGGAGAATGCAATGAAAACCAGGCAGCACGGCTTCACCATGATCGAACTCATCGTCGTCATCGTCATCCTCGGCGTGCTCGCCGCAGTGGCGCTGCCGCGGTTTTCCAACATCCAGAGCGATGCCCGCATTGCCAAGCTGAACGCCGCGCGCGGCGCGGTGCAGGCAGCATCTTCCATGATTCACGGCACGGTGCTGGTGCGCGGTGGCCAGCAAGATGCAAACAACTGTCCTGGCACCAGCACTCAGGCTAGCAACGCTACTAGCCTAGCCGGTACCGTCTGTACTGAACAGGGCCTTATCAGTGTTATCAATGGTTACCCCACGGCAAACCTCGCCGGCATCATCGACGCGGCTGGTTTGACTTCAGTATTCCCGGCGACTGAGGCAGATCTTGCCCGGGAAGGGTACTCCACCACCGCCGACGGTACTGCGACCGGCACCGCGACGGGCGGCGCCACTATCGGTTCTACCATTACAGTTCGCGTGACTGGCGGCAGCAATTCTGCCAACTGCTCGTTCACCTACAGTCCCGCTAATGGCGGTGCTACGGGTTCGGCCGCGGTGGTTAGCGCCGTCACCACGACCGGCTGCTGACGCGTGCATGACGGCAGGCTACGCAGTCGGGAGCCGGCCGTCGTCTGAACGCGGCTTCAGCCTCGTCGAACTCATCCTCGTCATGGTCATCGCCGGCGTTCTCGCGGCGGTGGCCGTGCCGCGTCTGGTGGGCCGCAACAGCTTCGATACCCGCGGCTTCGCCGACCAGGTCGCCGCCACCACCCGTTTCGCGCAGAAGCTCGCCGTCTCCCAGCGGCGCGACGTGTTCGTCCATTTCTCGGCCGGCGCGGCCACGCTCTGCTACAGCGCGGTCGCGCCGTGTTCGACGCCGGCCCCGGGCCCGGGCGGCGAGAAGCCCTACACGATCAGCGCCCCCAGCGGCGTGACGATCGCCAGCCCGGTCGCGGCGCTGGGTTTCGATGCCAGCGGACGGCCCGCCATCGCGGCCACGCTCGATGTCCAGGTGAACGGCACGGCCACCCATCGTGTGCGCGTCGAGCAGGAAACCGGATATGTTCATGAGTAAGGCGCGCGGCCTCAGCCTGATCGAACTCCTGGTGTTCATCGTCGTGGTCGGCGTGGCGGTGACCGGCGTGTTGTCGGTCTACAGCCGCAACGCGCGCGCCAGCGCCGACCCGGTGGTGCGCAAGCAGGCGGCCGCGATCGCCGAATCGCTGCTGGAGGAGGTGCTGGCCAAGCCCTTTACCTATTGCGATCCAGACGACGCCAATGCGGAAACGGCAACCAGTTCCGCCGGTTGTGCGACCATGCCAGAAACAGCCATGGGGCCGGAAGCAGGCGAGACGCGCACCGCCAATCTCACGCCCTTCGACAACGTCAACGACTACCAGGGCTTCTCCTTGGCCGGCATCAGCGATCTCACCGGCGCCGCGGTGGCGGGGCTGGGCGGTTATTCCGCGACGGTCCAGGTGCAGCCAGTTGCGAACTTTAACGGCATTGCCCCGGCTGTGCCCGGAGACAACGAAACCTTGCTCGTCACCGTGACCGTCACCGGCCCGGGCAACCACAGCGTCAGCCTCGCGGGCTATCGCACGCGTTATGCGCCGAATCTCTGATCAAGCCGGCTTCACCCTGATCGAGATGATCATCGTCATCGCGATCACCGCCATCGTCGGTTCGATGGTGGCGGTGTTCCTGCGCGGGCCGATCGAAAGCTACGTGGCCCAGGACCGTCGCGCGCGTCTCGCCGATGCCGCCGACACTGCGCTGCGCCGCATGCAGCGCGACATCCGGCTGGCGCTGCCCAACAGCGTGCGGGTGACGGATGCCGGCGGCGTGTTCTATCTGGAGTTTCTCGCTACCCGCAGCGGCGGGCGCTACCGCGCGCAGGGCGGGGGCGATATCCTCGATTTCACCCTGGCCGACAGCAGCTTCGACGTGCTCGGGCCCGCCATCGACATGCAGGCGGGCGACCGCATCGCGGTGTACAACCTCGGGATTGCCGGTGCCGACGCCTGGGCGGGAGACACGCTCGCTGCATACACGGGAACGGCCGGCGGCACGACCAGCATCGCCTTCGCCGCCAAGCAGTTTTCGCTGGCCTCGCCCGGCAGCCGTTTCCAGGTCGTCGAAGGCCCGGTGAGCTACGTGTGCGACCCGGCGAGCGGCACGCTGACGCGCTACTGGGGCTATGCCATCGCGGCGGCGCAGCCCACCACGTTCGCCGCCACCACGCCGCGCGCGCTGCTGGCCGATCGCGTCGGTTCCTGCCATTTCACCTACCAGCCCGGCGTCACCGAACGCGGCGGTCTGGTCAGCCTCACGCTCGAGCTCAGCCGGGACAACGAGCGCGTGCGTCTCTACGCCAGCACGCAGGTGGGCAACCAGCCATGAAGCGCGCGGCGATTCGTTCCCTGCAATCCGGCTTCGTGCTGCCGAGCGCGATCTTCCTGCTGGTCGTGCTGGCGGCGTTGGGCGCCTACATGACGTCGCTCTCGCGCACCAGCCACATCAGCAGCGCGCTCGACATCCAGGGTGGGCGCGCCTACCAGGCGGCGCGCGCCGGCATCGAATGGGCCGCCTGGCAGGTGGTCGACCCGCAGGGCCTGCAGCCGAGTCCGACGCCGTGCCCGGCATCGCCCAGCACACTGACCCTCGGCGGTACGCTCACCGGCTTCACGGTGACGGTCGATTGCACCCGCACCCTCACGACCGACGGGCCGGACGCGGTCGCGCTCTACCGGATCGTGTCCACTGCGACGTCCGGCAGCCCCGGCGAGGTCGATTATGCCGAGCGGCAGATCCAGGCGAGTTTCGGAAAATGAACGCAACAAACCCGGCCTGTTCTTCCGCCATGCGCCGAATTTCCGATCGCCACGAATGGAACTGGCTGGTCGCCCTGCTGCTGGGCGGCTTGCTAGGGATTGCACTGGCAAGCGGCCAGGCGCTGGCGGCAACCTATTCGAGCATGGCGACGGCCTCGAACTGGATCGACCCGGCGGCGCATACGCGCGTCACGTGGACGAGCGGGGCGTCATGTAGTTCGAGTTATGCGGGCGCGCCCGTCGACGACGACATCACGGCGCAGCTTCCCTTGGGGTTCACGTTCAATTTCGGCGGGGTGAACTACACGCAAGTGCAGATCATGAGCAACGGCCGGCTGCAGTTCAATAACGGATTCTGTGGTTACGGGACGCAGACGACCGGGCCGCCGCCGACCTATCCTTACGCCTACCCCAGCGCCAATGTCGTCAGGACGATGCGCGTCTACGGCGTGGACCTCGATGCGACGCCGAGCGGTGCAGCCGGCGTCTGCCCGACGTCGAGCTGCTACGTAAGCTATGCGACCATCGGAGCCGCGCCCAACCGCCGCTTTGTGGTGACATGGGTGAACGTCCCGGAATGGGGGGCGACGAGCCGTACCGGAAGATTCAATCTGCAGGTCATCCTGGAAGAAGACACCCACGAATTCGTCTACCAGTTCGGCACGAGCAGCCATCCAACCGGCGGGTCCGCGCAGATCGGCTGGCAGCTCACCACGACGGATTACGAGGTCTGGTCCACGCCCGTCGTTCCCCCTCCGGATTCCGCGGTGCGCTTCTTCCTGCCCGCGCCGGTCGCGGAGTTCCGCATGGACGAAGCCAGCTGGACCGGTGCAGGCAGTGTCGCCAACAGCACGTCGGGCGGCACCCACGGTTCGCCGGTGGGCGCGGCGCAGACCGTTCCGGGTGGCAAGATTTGTGCGGGGGGCAATATCCCGTCCAATTCCTCGACTGCCGCAATTGCGGCAGTCGACACGGGATACGACGTCGATAGCCAGATCGGCAGCAGCGGCACGCTTTCCTTCTGGTACAAGAGCAACGGCGCCTGGAGCGGGGGAAGCAGCCAGGCCGCCCAACTGTTCGATGCCAGCGTCGCCAACAACCGCTGGTTCTACCTGGCGAGACGGAACGGCAACGGCCGCCTGAGCTTCAACCTGACCGACAGCGCCAACAACAATTTCCAGATCGATACGGGCAACAATGCATTTGCAGCCAATACCTGGGTACACATCGGCGTGACCTGGAAGCTCACGCCGGTCGAGGCCAGCAACCGGGTGCAGATTTTCGTCAACGGCGCGCTTTCTCGGTCCTCCGCAATTGGAACGACCCGGCCGTTGTCCAGCGCCATCGGCAGCCTTTATTTCGGAGACAACCGCAGCGGCTTCGTCACCAACCCGGGGACGGGAAACTCGGCCAATGGCGTGATCGACGAGGTCAGGATATACAACAGCGAAGTGACGAATGCGGTGATACAGCGCGACTACACCGCCACGCGCCCCTGTATTCCGGCATCCGTTCCGCCTTCGGGCTTCAATGCATTCGAGCCGGGCACAGCGGCCGGCAGCGTGAGCGGCGTGATCCGCACCAAGGTCGCGGCCAGCTCCTTCAACCTCGACATCGTCGCGCTGAAGGCCGGCGGAGCGGCAGTCGAGACCGCGTTCGCCGGCGACGTGAAGCTGGAGCTCGTCGATGCGTCGAGCGCCGCCAGCTGCAGCGCCTATCCGCTGATCCGCAGCCTGGGTGTGCTCGGCTTCGCTGCGGCGGACCAGGGGCGCAAGACCTTTGCCGGCATCAACGAACCCGATGCCTGGCCCAACGCGCGCATTCGCATGAGCTATCCGGCGACTGGGACGCCGACGCTCGTCGCCTGTTCGACCGACAACTTCGCCATCCGTCCGGCGGCCTTCGCCAGCGTGGCGGTGAGTGACGCCGACAGCGTCAGCGCCGGGACCGCGCGCACGCTTTACAACACCGCGGCGAGCGGCGGCACCGTCCACAAGGCCGGCCGGCCGTTCCGCATCGCGGCGACGGCGGTCAATGCCGCCGGCATCGCCACCGCCAACTATGCCGGCAGCCCCGCCGGCAGCCCGACCGCCTGCGTGCTGCCGGCGGCCTGCACGCTCGGTGCGCTCGCCACCGGCACCTGGTCGGCAGCGGCCGGCACGGTGACGACGTCAGGCGCCAGCTATTCCGAAGTGGGCGCCTTTTCCATGCAGCTGACGGATGCCGGCTTTGCTGCAGTGGATGCCGCCGATGGTTCCACTGCAGCCGAGATGACGATCGAATCGGCTGCCTTCAACGTCGGCCGCTTCGTCCCCGACCACTTCGAGCTGACGCCCGCCAGCGTGCCGCAGTTCAGGACCTTCAACGACACGGCCTGCGCCGCGCGCTCGTTCACCTATGCCGGCCAGCCTTTCGGCTATACGGTGCTGCCGCAGGCGACGATCACGGCGAAGAATGCCGCCGGCGCCACCACCCTCAACTACGCGGGCGCGCTGTGGAAGCTCGCGGTCGCCGACGCGACGCAGACCTATGCCGCCGCCACCGGCACACTCGACACCGGTTTGATAGGCGCGCCGACCGTGATCGAAACCGGCGGCGGCGCGGGGACGCTGACGGCGAACGTTGCCGATGTCGTCGCCTTTCTGCGCAGCACGCCGGTGGCGCCGTTCACCGCGGCCATCGACTTGTCGATGAGCGTGCGCGACGACGCCGAGAATGCGGTGGCCGGCAACGGCTTCATCGATACCGCGACGCCCGCCCTGTTCGCAGGCATTGCCTTCGATTCCGGCAATCAAATCCGCTTCGGCCGGCTGGTGCTGGCCAATGCCCACGGCTCGGAGCTGTTGGCCCTGCCGGTGACGATCGAGACCCAGTACTGGAACGGCAGCCATTTCGTGCGCAATGTGGCGGACGCCTGCACCCAGCTGGCGGCGGGCCAGGTGGCGCTGGCCGGCTGGCGGCGCAACCTCGATGCCTGCGAGACTTCGGTGACGCTGTCCGGCCGCTTCAACGCGGGGCGGGGCAATCTCCGTTTCTCGCTACCCGGCGTGGGCAACAGCGGCAGCGTCGACCTCACCGTCAACCTGGGCGCCATTGCCAGCGGCAGCACCTGCGTGGGAGGCGTCGCGGCGGCCGCGGGTGCTGCCGCCCAGAGCTGGCTGCAGGGGCGCTGGACGGGCGTCGCCTACGACCAGAACCCGACTGCGCGGGCGAGCTTTGGCCTGTATCGCGGCAGCAAGGCCTTGATTTATCTGCGTGAAATGTATTGAAAGCCTTTGACAACAAAGGGTTGTTTGTTTAAGTTCAGGAAAATTTTCAGGTCCGAACCATGCGGTTTTTCCGTCGAGCAAGCGAGCAGGGGCTGACAGCGTATGTGCGACTGCCGGGGCGCATCGCGTACGCGCGCGTCGACCGCCGGGCGGCCGTGCCCAGGTTGCTTGCCGCAGGCGTGGTGCCGGTCAAGGACGACAACTGGGGCGACGCGTTCGCCAAACTGCACGGCAAGGGGCCGGTCAGCCTGGTGCTGCGCCCGGCCGATTACAAGCTGCGCCTCCTCGACGCGCCGAACGTGCCGGCCGATGAAGTCAAATCTGCCGTGCGCTGGCAGATCCAGGACATGCTCGATTTCCACGCCAACGACGGCACGGTGGACGTGCTGGCAGTCCCGCACCCGGAACACCTGACCCACGTCCGCCAGGTATTCGCGGTGGCGGCCAAGAACAGCCTGCTCGCCGAGGAGATGGCGCTCGCCGCCAACGCCGGCCTCAATCTCACCATCATCGACATCGTCGAAACCGCCCAGCGCAACCTGGTCGCCCGCCTGGAGACCCCGAAGCGCGCGCTGGCCGTGTTCTCGTTCATCGAAAGCGGCGGGCTACTGACGCTGACCCTCGACGGCGAACTGTGCATGGTGCGCACGCTGGGCGTGAACCAGGCGCTGCTGGAAAGCGGCGACCTCGACAGCGGGCTGGAGCGCCTGACGCTGGAAATCCAGCGCACCCTCGACCATTTCGACCGCCAGTTCGGCGGGATTCCGGTCGACCGCCTGCTGCTGGTGCCGATGGAACACGTCGGGCGCCTGCGCGAAGGGCTGGCCGGCAATCTGGCGCTGCCGGTCGACGTGCTCGACATCGCGGCCGCGCTGGACATTTCGGCCTGCCCCGACGCGGGCGCACTGCCCGCCGCCTGCTACCACGCCATCGGCGCGGCCCTGCGCATGGAAGACACCACGCCATGAGCCAGCAGATCAACCTCGTCAATCCGCTGCTGCTGAAGAAGCGCTACGCCTTCGGGCTGCGCGAGATGGGCCTGGGGCTGGGCCTGATTGTCGCGGGTGCGCTGGCCTGGGGCGGGTATCTGAACTATCAGGCCGGCATGCTCGAAACCTTGGCGACCCGGCAGGAGGCCCGTCAGGCCAAGGCGCAGCAGGAACTCGACCGCCTCAACGCCGCGGCCAGCCGGCCGGCGAGCGCGCTGCTGAGCGAGCGTGCCAAGGCGATGCAGGCCCAGGTGGCGCAGCGCGAAGCGCTGCTGGCTTCGCTCGAACGCACCCTCGACACGACCTCGGCGGGGTTTGCCGCCCCCATGCGCGCGCTGGCGCACGGCAGCGTCGAGGGCGTCTGGCTGAATGGGTTCACCCTCGCGCCTGACTACGTCAAGCTGGAAGGATCGGCTCTGCAGGCCGGCTTGCTGACGGCCTACATCGACCGCCTCGGCAAGCAGGCGCCGTTTGCCGGCATGAGGTTTTCCGGCATGGAGGCAGAACTGGCGCAGCCCGCGGGCGAAAGCAAGGACGCGGCCGGCGGGCAGGCCGGACATATCGACTTCGCCCTCTATTCGGGCAGCCAGGACGCCGCGGCGGAAGGGGGTAAGCCCGATGGGCAGTGAGAAATTGCGCCAGCTCGGCGAGCGCATCGGCATGATGAGCCTGCGCGAGCGCGTGTTCGTTTTCGTCGCCGTCGCCGTCGTCGCCCTGGCACTGGTCCAGGTCCTGCTGATCGACGGCGGCCAGCAGCGCAGGCAGCGCGCCAACGAGCGCCTGCAGGCTGCCGACGCGGCGCTGGCGCAGATCGGGCAGCAACATCAGCTGCTTGCGGAACGGACGGGGCTGGACCCGGACCGGACGGCGCGCGAGGCGCTCGCCGCACAGGAGGCGAGACTGGCCGAGCTGGGCGCCGCGCTCGAAGCGCGCGAGCGTTCGCTGGTGCCGCCCGAGCGCATGCAGCAGGTGCTGAAGGAAGTGGTGCGGGGGCAGGACGGGGTGCGCGTCGTCGGCTTCAAGACCCTGAGCCCCCAGCCGGTTGCCCTCTCCGAAGGGGCGGACGCCATGCCGCCGGGGTTCTACCGGCATGGCTTCGAAATCACCGTGAGCGGTCCGTATGCCGGCCTTGTCGCCTATCTCGAACGGCTGGAGTCGCTGCCGTGGCGTTTCACCTGGACCGAGGCGACGCTCGACGCCGCCACCCGCCCGGACCTGAAGCTGACCTTGACCGTGCACACCCTGAGCCTGGAGGAAGCATGGCTGCGCGTATGATGCAACGGGTTCTGCTGGTCGCGCTGCTTGCGGCACCGCTTGCGGCACGGGCCCTGACCGATCCGACTGCGCCGCCCGCAGCGCCGGGCGCCGCCGACGGGGCGTCCACCCCGGGCATCCCGCTCACGGGGATCAAGCGGGTTGCCGGGCGACGGATTGCGGTGATCGGGGGCAGGGAGATCGCCGAAGGCGGCCGCTACCAGGATGCGCGCGTGGTGCGCATCAGCGAAAGCGAAGTCGTGCTGCGCCGCGGCGGCGAGACGACGGTGCTCAGGCTCTATCCGCAGGTCGAGAAGCGGCCGCGCGGCAAATAAGAAACAGGAGACATTGCGGATGATGAAGCGTTTCACCTTATTGCTTGCCGGGCCGCTCGTGCTGTCGGGCTGCGCGGCGACGCTGACGCCGCGCGAGACCCAGCAGGCGATCCGGCAGGAAGTCGCGCAGGCGGCCCAGCCGCAGCCGGCTGCGCAGCCGATGACCGAGGAGCAGGTACGTGCCGCACTGATGCCGCCGCTCAAGCTGGAGCTGCCCAAGACCGCCGCCGCCCCGGTGGAGCCGCGCTTCGACCTGGTGGTCAACGGCGCGCCGGCACAGGACGTGTTCATGGCGATCGTGTCGGGTACGCGCTACAGCATGCTGGTGCATCCCGAGGTGGGCGGAACGATTTCCGCCAACCTCAAGAACGTCACCGTGCCCGAGGCGATGTCGTCGATCCGCGAGCTGTACGGCTACGACTACACGATCGAGGGGCGCCGCGTCATGGTGCAGCCGCTGACGCCGCAGACCCGCATCTTCAAGGTCAACTATCTCGCCGGCACGCGGTCCGGCGCGTCGGACACGCGGGTGATCTCCGGCTCCGTCAGCGCCGCCTCGGGCAGCGGCGGCACCGCCGGGAGCAGCGGCGGCAGCACACAGAAATCGCTGGAAACCAGCAAGATCAGCACTTCGCTCAACTCGGATTTCTGGGGCGAACTGAAGATGGCGCTCGACGCCATCGTCGGCGAATCGGGCAAGGTGATCCTGAGCCCGCAGTCCGGCGTCGTCGTAGTGAAGGCGCCGCCGCGCACCATGCGCGAAGTCGAGCGCTTCCTCAAGGCCACCGCGCTGGCGGTCGAACGCCAGGTCATGCTGGAGGCGAAGATCATCGAGGTGCAGCTGAAGGACGGTTTCCAGACCGGGATCAACTGGTCGGTCCTGCACGACGGCCAGCACCAATACTCGTCCGGCGCGAACACCGGCAATTTCGACCTGGTGACGGCCGCCGCCACCGGCTCGCTGGCCGACGTGCTCGGCAGCGGCCTGCCCGCGGCCGCCGGCAGGTCGGACGGCATCTTCGGCCTCGCGTTCCAGACCAAGAGCTTCGCCGCGCTGATCAACTTCCTGGAAACCCAGGGCTCGGTGCATGTGTTGTCGAGTCCGCGCATCGCCGCGCTCAACAACCAGAAGGCGGTGCTCAGGGTCGGCACCGACGATTTCTTCGTGACCAACGTGTCGACCACCAGCAACACCGGCGGCGCCGGCACCACCACCACGCCGAGTGTGACCTTGCAGCCGTTCTTCTCCGGCATCGCGCTCGACGTCACGCCGCAGATCGACGAGAAGGGCCGCATCACCCTGCACGTGCGACCCTCGGTCAGCGTGGTGACGGAAAAGGTCAAGAACATCGACGCCGGCGAAGCCGGCAAGCTGACATTGCCGCTCGCATCCAGCGCCGTGTCGGAAACCGACAGCATCGTGCAGGTGGAAGACGGCCGCATCGTCGCCATCGGCGGCATGATGAAGCAGTCCTTCGACGGCAGCGCCAACCGCGTGCCCGGGATCGGCAGCGTGCCGCTGCTGGGCTACTTCTTCGGCAACACCAACCGCAGCGCGGTGAAGAGCGAACTGGTGATCCTGATCAAACCCACCGTCATCGACAGCCAGGAGGATTGGCAGGCCGATGCCGAGGCCACCCGTGCACGCCTCGAACAATTCGAAGGTCGCCCACCGACGCCATGACCGTCCTGGCGTTCCCCCGTCCCCGCGCTGCCAAGCCCCCGCGCCGCGTTGATCCGGAGGACGGGGGGCGGACACGATGGGCCGGTGCCGGCGGCGCGCTGTCCTATCTGGCGCATTTCGGATTGGCCGAGGCGCCTTTCGGCCTGACTCCGGATACCGATTTCTTCTTCGCCTCGCCGCCGCATCAGGAGGCGCTCAACACACTCCTCTACGCGCTGGAAAACGGCGAGGGCTTCATCAGGATCGTCGGCGCGGTCGGCACCGGCAAGACCCTGCTGTGCCGCACCCTGCTGGCTTCGCTTCCCCCGGCTTGCCGGGCGGCCTATCTCCCCAATCCCGCGCTCGATCCTGCCGGCATCCTGCTCGCGGTTGCGGAGGAGCTGGGCATCAGGCCGAAGGGCAACGAAAGCGACTACCGTCTGCACAAGGCCATCCAGTCGCGGCTGATCGCGCTGGCCCGGCGCGATACCCAGGTGGTGCTGATCATCGACGAGGCGCAGGCGATGCCGGTGGAAAGCCTGGAAACGGTGCGCCTGCTGTCCAATCTGGAAACCGAGAAGCGCAAGCTGCTGACGATCGTCCTGTTCGGCCAGCCGGAACTCGATGCGCGGCTGGAGGCCGTTCCGCAACTGAAGACGCGGATCAGTTTTCATGACCGTTTGCGTCCGCTGACGCGCGACGAACTCGCCGCCTACCTGGTGCACCGTGTGGGCCGGGCGGGGCATGGCGGCAGCGAACCCTTGTTCAGTCCGCGCGCCGTCAGGCGTTTGCACGCCGCCAGTGCGGGCGTCCCGCGCGTCGCCAATGTCATCGCCCACAAGGCGCTCATGCTCGCTTACGGCAAAGGCCGGCGTCGTGTGGGCGGACGCGAGATGCGCCTCGCCGCGCGCGATACCCTGGCGGCGAAGCCGGGTCAGTACGCGGCGCGATGGGGATGGATCGCGCTGGCCCTCCTCGCAGGCGTGCTGGCCGGCGGCAGCTTCCAGCTGCTCGGGGCAGGCCGGCTGTTTTGATCGCCTTCGCTGGAATATGAGCATCATCAATCAAACCTTGCGCGAACTCGACGCGCGCAAAGGCAGTTCGCTGCGGCATGCCGTGCCGGCGCCCCCCGTCGCGCTGCCGCGCCGGCGCCGCTGGGCGGTGGTCGGCGGCATGCTGTTGCTCGTCGTCGGCGGAACGGCATGGCTCATGTCCCGCTCCGCTGAGGATGCCGCGCCTGCTCCGACCGCCCCCCCGGCAAGGGTGCCGCTGCCGCCATCCCCGGCGCGTTCAGCTGTGCCTGTTCAGCCGGTGGCTGCATTGCCGGTGGCGGCTGCACCGCTGGCCGGCGCGCCGGACCAGGGTTCTCCCGGCAAGCCTGCCGGCCTGGAACCTGTTCCCGCGGAAGGGCGTGGCGTGGCGGACCGTCCTGAAGCGCTCCCGAGTCTCACGATGTCGGCCGCCTTGGCCACGCCAGCCATCCGCAAGGAAATCAAGGGCCGGACGCCGGAAGACCAAGCCGATGAGCTTTATCGCAAGGCCGTGATGCTGGTGCAGAAAGGCCGGGAAGACCAGGTCCGGCCTGTGCTGGAAGAGGCCGTCAGGCTCATGCCGGGGCACGTCGCCGCGCGCCAGATGCTGGCCACCCTGCTGAGCGAGTCCGGACAGGCGCAGGAAGCCGAGGCAGTATTGCGCGCCGGGCGCCTCGCCTCGCCGGATAACGCATGGTTTCCCCTCGGTCTTGCCCGGCTGCAGGCGGCGCGCGGCGACGTCGAGGGCGCTGCCGCCACCCTGTCGGGCGGGCTCGAGGCGCGCGGCGTCACTGCAGAGTACCGCGCCACGCTGGCGGCCCTGTATCTGCGTCTCGGTCAGCATCCCGAAGCCGCTCAGCAGTACGAGCAGGCACTCCGG
This sequence comes from Pseudomonadota bacterium, assembly GCA_021811235.1. Taxonomy (GTDB): domain Bacteria; phylum Pseudomonadota; class Gammaproteobacteria; order Burkholderiales; family Thiobacillaceae; genus Thiobacillus. The sequence goes on from JAJZPG010000003.1 coordinate 26,617, forward strand.
CTGCAGTCCGGGAACGGTAACTGGTGGATCGGACTGGGGCTTGCCCTCGAGGGGCAGGGCAGGGGCAGCGAAGCGCGTCAGGCCTATAGCCGTGCGCTCGCGGCCGGCGATCTGCCAGACAAACTCGTCGAGTTTGTCCGAACGAAGTTGGCCCGCTGAGCGGTTCGGCGTGGGCGATCGGAGCATGGCGCATGCAGACTGCGGAATCAGCGAGGCGCGTATCCGTTCGGTGTCGCCTTGTTGTAATTTGACAACGCAAAATTGCGTTAATTGAAGAAAGTTAACAGATTGTGGTTTTCTTTTGCCGATTTGTTAGAATTCCGCGCGTCGGCTGGATCACAAGTCCCGGACCGATCTCTGGTGTGGGTTTTAATATTTGTAAGTAAAGGGAAAATCAAATGAAATATTCCGTTCTCCTGGCTGCTCTGCTGGCTGCTTCCATGACCGCTTGCGGCCAAAAAGAAGAAGCTGCTGCTCCCGCTGAAGCTCCTGCTGCTGAGGCTCCCGCTGCCGAAGCTCCCGCTGCTGAAGCGCCTGCTGCCGAAGCGCCCGCTGCTGACGCTGCTGCTCCCGCTGAAGCGCCTGCTGCCGACGCTGCTCCCGCCGACGCTGCTGCTCCGGCTCCCGCTCCCGCTCAGTAATACCGGGATCAGGAACGAAAAACCGGCCTTCGGGCCGGTTTTTTTTCGCCTGCGTTTCCTCCGTATAGGTTGGGCGCTTATCGCCCCAGGAATGCATCCAGCCGGTAGACGGCTTCCTCCAGGCGTGGCAGTGGCTGCGTGTAGGCCATGCGCAGGAAGCGCTGCGGCTGATGCCTGCCGAAATCGAGGCCGGGCGTGACCGCCACCCCCGCCTCTTCCAGCAGGCTCTGGGCAAACCGGAAGCTGTCGTCGGTATGCGCACTGCTGTCGGCATACAGATAGAACGCGCCATGCGGGTTGACCGGAACGGCAAACCCGCGCGCGCGCAAAGCCGGCAGCAGGAAATCTCGTCGCGCCTGCAGTTCGGCCTTGCGTGCTTCGAGCTCGGCGAGCGAGTCGGGGCGGAATGCCGCCAGGGCCGCATGCTGAGCCGGCGTAGGCGCAGCGAGAAACAGGTTCTGCGCCAGCCGTTCGAGTGCCGGCATGGCCCAGGCTGGGGCCACCAGCCAGCCAAGCCGCCAGCCGGTCATCAGGAAGTACTTCGAGAAGCTGTTGACGACGAAGACGTCGTCCCAGCGCGCCGCACTGTGTTCGCCGCCGTCGTAGGTCAGTGCGAGATAGATTTCATCGACGATCAGGGCGATGCCCCGATCCGCACACCAGCCATGGATGCGTTCCAGTTCGGCGGGCCGGATGGCGGTGCCGGTGGGGTTCGACGGGCTGGCGATCAGCACCGCGCGGGTGGCGAGGGTGGCATGGCGCTCGATCAGGTCGAGGCTGAGCTGGAAGCCGCTGCTGGCGTCGACCGGCACGCTGACCGCGCGTGCCTCGCAGAAGCGGGCGAAGTGGCGGTTGCAGGGATAGCCGGGATCGGCCATCAGCACTTCGTCGCCAGGGCCGGCCAGGAGCCCCAGCGCCAGCAGCAGCGCGCCGGATGCGCCCGGGGTGACGACGACGCGCGCAGCATCCACCTGCGCCTGCCAGCGCGACGCGTAAAACCCGGCGATGGCTTCGCGCAGCGCGGTCAGGCCCAGCGCGCTGGTGTAGTGCGTGTGGCCGGCACGCAGCGCGGCGACGCCAGCCTCGACGATGGACGCCGGGGTCGCGAAGTCGGGTTCGCCGATCTCGAGATGGATGATGTCGCGTCCGCTGGCCTGCAGTGCCTGCGCTCGCGCCAGGATATCCATCACGTGGAACGGGGCGATGTCGCCGATGCGCCCTGCCGTGTGGGGTTGCCTGGTGTTCATGCCCCGCCTCCCAGACGTGCCAGCGGATGCTGGCGGTAAAACAGCTTCAATTGCGCATACACCGCCGGATACTCGGCGTGCAGCAGTTGCGGCGTTTCGAAGAACGCTTCGGTCAGCACGGCGAAAAATTCCGCCGGCGCGCTGCTGGCGTAGGGGTCGAGCGCGGTGTCCTCGCCGGCATCGACGCGCGCGCAGAAGTCTTCGTACGCGCTGCCGAAATCGTGCGCCCACGCCGTGGCGCTCATTCCCCGATGGAGCGGAGGAAAGCCGTTGGCGTCGCCGTTCAGCATGTCGAGCTTGTGGGCGAATTCGTGCAGCACGACGTTGAATCCGTCGGCCTGTCCGCTGGCTTCGACATCGGCGAGCGAGAGCACCAGCGGCCCACCGTGCCAGGACTCGCCGGCGAGGATGTCGCGCGTATGGTGCACGACGCCGGCTTCGTCCATCTCCTCGCGCGGCCTCAGGAATTCATCGGGGTAGAGAATGATCTCGTTCCAGCCGCGATAGCTGTCTTCGGCGAGATTGAGCGTCAACAGGCAGGCCTGCACGGCGATGGCGAGCTGCACGACATCGTCGACCTCGGCGCCGCCCGCCGCGGAGAAGGTCTTGTCGTGCAGCAGCAGGCTGGCGGATTCGCGCAGGCGCCGGAGTTCGTCGGGTGTGAGCCCGTGCAGGATCGGCAGACGCCCGACCGTGCTGCGGAACGCGTCGGGCGGAACGAGGTGGCGGCGCAGAATACGGTCGCGGCGCCAGCGGGCGAACCAGCTCATGCCGTCAGTCGTCGGCGTCGAGCAGACGGGTGGCCGCCGTATCCGGGTGCTCGAGCTCGACCCGCTCGATCTGGGCGAAGCGCTTGCTGATCTTGTCGCTGGAAATGCGCACCTCGCTGACGTCCTTGTTGGCCTGCTCGATGTGGACGGCGAGCTTCTTCATGCGCTCGTCGAAGCGTGCGAAGTCCTTCGCCAGTTTGGAAAGTTCGTCCTTGATCACGTGCGCCATGCGCCGCGTTTCCGAATCGCGTATCACCGCGCGTGCGGTGTTCAGCACCGCCATCAGCGTGGTCGGCGAGGTGAGCCACACGCGTTTTTTCTGCGCGTGCTCGACCAGGTCGGGATGGTAGGCGTGGATCTCGGCGAACACGGCTTCCGCCGGCAGGAACATCACCGCGCCGTCGGAAGTCTCGCCCTCGACGATGTACTTGGCGGCGATGTCGTCGACGTGCTTCCTGACGTCGGCCTTGAACTGCCGCCGGGCGGCGTCGCGCTCGGCCGGCGGCAGGCTGTCGTCGAACATGCGGCTATAGTTTTCCAGCGGAAACTTGGAATCGACGCACACGGTGCCGGTCGGCTCCGGCAGGATCAGCACGCAGTCGGCGCGGGCGCCGCTTTTCAGGGTGTGCTGGAAGGCGTAGGCGTCGGGCGGCAGGCTGTTCCGCACCAGCGCTTCCAGCTGCACCTCGCCGAAGGCGCCGCGCGAGCGCTTGTCGCCGAGGATTTCCTGCAGGCTGACCACGTTGCTTGCGAGGCCCTCGATCTTCTTCTGCGCCTCGTCGATCACTGCCAGCCGCGCCATCACCGAGGTGAAGGTGTCGTTGGTCTTCTTGAAACCTTCGTCGAGGCGCTCGGCGACCTTGCCGGAGATCTCGCCCAGCCGCCCATCTACGGCCTGCGATAGCTGCTGCACGCGCTCACTGAATTGCGCGGTCATGCTTTTGAGCGTGTCCTGCAACAGGCTTTGCTCGGCGCGCCCCTGTTCGATCAGTTTTTCCAGCATCGCGGTCTGGAACTGGCCGAACTGGCCGGTGACGGTTTCGCGTGTTTCCGCCAGCCGCTCGGTTTGCGCCACCTGCAATGCGGCCAGCTGGGCCTGCATGCGGTCGGACTGCTGCGTGAGGCCCGTGTGCAGGTCGGTCAGCACCGCACGGTGGCGCGCCTCCATGTCCTGCGTCAGCAGGTCGGGCAGACCGGCCTGCTCGCGGTGCAGCGCCTGGATGCGCACCAGCAGCATGACGGCCAGGAGGACGAGCAGGGCAAGGGTGAGCAGCAGGGCGAGTTCGAAAGGTCGCATGGCCGTGATTTTACCCGCAGCAGGCGGTTGCCCGGCGACTTCTCGAACAACCCGGCGTTATGCTGCCGGCCGGGAGACGCGTGATGGCGGATCGATTGTTGGGGCGATTCCGATGAGAGTCAGGCCGGCCGGCGTCGCGTCAGAACAGCTCTTCTTCCAGTGTCCGGTAAACGAAATTGGCGTTGATCCAGTGGTTGAGTTCGTACAGCGGCCAGGACTCGAATTCCTGGATGCCGGACTGGCGCACGGCGTCCTGCAATGACTGTCCCTGCTGAATGGCAGCACGCATTTTATCGGTCAGCGTGTCCACGTAGCGGCGCGTGCTGGCGACCATCGCGAACGGCGGCGTTTGCGGCGCGCCATGGCCGGGCACCATCAGCGCGACATCCGGAAAATGCTGTTTCATCCAGTCCTGCATGGTATCCATGTCGTGCAGGTGGCCGTCGCCGATGTAGGTGACCCGGCCGTTGAAGGCCAGGTCGGAAATCCACAGGATGCGGTCTTCCTTCTGCCACATCACCAGGTCGCCATGCGAGTGATGGAAACCCGTGTCATAGATTTCGAAGGTTTTTCCACCCAGCTTGATCGTGAGCTGCGCCGGGTTGCCGCCGCCGATCAGGAGGTCGGGCACCACGGCCTGGAAATGCTTCATTTCCCGGGGCAGGAAAACCTTGCGGTAGGCGACCGAGCGTTCGATGGTGGGCGAATAGGCATACGCCTCCGTGCCGACATGGCTGACCACCTGGATGCCGGGAATACTGGCGAAGGCGGACGCGCCGTAGTAATGATCGGGGTGGGCGTGGGAGATGACCAGATAGCGGATGGGCTTCTTCGTGACGGTGCGGATGGAGGCGATCATGCGTCTGGCGAGGGCGGGCGTGCCCAGCGCATCCAGTACCACGACGCCGTCGCGGGTGACGATGAATCCTGCATTGCCGTTGAAGCCGCGGTTGACGCCGTCCACCTCGGCAATGTTGCCAAAGAAGAAATACGTGTCCGGCGCGATTTTGTAATAAGGCAACGGCTTGGTGTCGGGGTCCTTTGCATCGACGCGGAAAACGGGCGGTCGCGGGCTGTTGACGGCTTGCTTCGGCATGTAAGCCTGCGCGGGATCGGTGCCGAATTGCTGGTTGATGTCGGCCCCTTCCAGCGGTGGCACGTCCAGGGGGACCAGCTTGGCGGCAGAAACGGCAACGGGCAACAGCAGGCCAAGCAGCAAGGCGATGACGCGCATCATGTCTCCTCTCAATTTATGGGTTTTCGGTCAGGCTGGCGGGTATTTTGAGAGGAATCCCGACATTCACAAATGGAACAAACAGCCCTCTTCCGGAGGCCGAAACCCGGATCGGGGTACGGGCATGTTGGGTGCGGCTGGGACGGGTAGCGTGGACGGGCCTGCGGATGCCCCCGACAAGCAACGGGGCCGCAATTGCGGCCCCGTTGGGTGCGGCACGATCGTAGTGGGGCTTATGCCGCGGCGCGGCTGGCGCGCTTGCGCTCGTGTTCCTGCAGGTGACGCTTGCGGATGCGGATCGACTTCGGCGTGATCTCCACCAGTTCGTCGTCGTCGATGAATTCCACTGCGGATTCCAGCGTCAGCTTGATCGGCGTGGTCAGGCGCACGGCTTCGTCGGTGCCGGAGGCGCGCACGTTGGTCAGCTGCTTGCCCTTGATCGGGTTGACCACCAGGTCGTTGTCGCGGCTGTGGATGCCGATGACCATGCCTTCGTACAGCTTGTCGCCGGGCGCGACGAACATGCGGCCGCGGTCTTCCAGTTTCCACAGCGCGTAGGCCACGGCCTCGCCGTTGTCCTGCGACACCAGCACGCCGTTGTGGCGGCCGGGCAGGTCGGCCTTGACCGGACCGTAGTCGTCGAACACGTGGCTCATCAGGCCGGTGCCGCGCGTCATGGTCATGAAGTCCGACTGGAAGCCGATCAGGCCGCGCGCCGGGATGTGGTATTCCAGGCGGGTACGGCCGTGGCCGTCGGACTCCATGTTGGTGAGTTCGCCGCGGCGGCGGCCGATTTCTTCCATCACGCTGCCCTGGTGTTCGTCTTCCAGGTCGATGGTGAGGTTTTCGTACGGCTCGCACTTTTCGCCGTTGATGTCCTTGTACACCACGCGCGGTTTCGCCACCGCCATCTCGAAGCCTTCGCGGCGCATGTTTTCCAGCAGGATGGTGAGGTGCAGCTCGCCGCGACCGGAGACGCGGAAGACGTCGGCGTCACCGGTGTCTTCCACGCGCAGCGCGACGTTGGTCAGCAACTCCTTGGTCAGGCGGTCGCGGATCTGGCGGCTGGTGACGAACTTGCCTTCGGTTCCGGCGAGCGGCGAGGTGTTGACCATGAAGTCCATCGTCAGGGTCGGTTCGTCGACCGACAGCATCGGCAGGCCGACCGGCTTTTCCTTGTCGCAGATGGTGACGCCGATGCCGATGTCGTCGAGGCCGGAGATGATGATGATGTCACCGGCTTCGGCTGCGTCGACCTGGATCCGGTCCAGGCCGCGGAAGCCGAGCACCTGGTTGATGCGGCCGGTAGCCACCTGTTCCTCGTGGTTCATCACTGCGACCGACATGCCGGGCTTGATGCGGCCGTTCAACACACGGCCGATGCCGAGGCGGCCGGTGTAGGTCGAATAGTCGAGTGCGGCGATCTGCAGCTGCAGCGGCGCGTCGGCCGAGCCGGGCGGGGTGGGGACGTGGGAGAGCACGGTCTCGAACAGCGGCACCATGTCGGACGCACTGCCGCCTTGCGACGGCGCATCCTTCAGGTTCAGGCAGGCCCAGCCGTTGAGGCCGGAGGCGTAAATGATCGGGAAGTCGAGCTGTTCGTCGGTGGCGCCGAGCTTGTCGAACAGGTCGAAGGTCTGGTCGACCACCCAGTCCGGGCGTGAACCCGGACGGTCCACCTTGTTGATCACGACGATGGGGCGCAGGCCCAGTGCCAACGCCTTCTTGGTGACGAAGCGCGTCTGCGGCATCGGGCCTTCGACGGCGTCGACCAGCAGCACCACGCCGTCGACCATGCCGAGCACGCGCTCGACCTCGCCACCGAAGTCGGCGTGGCCGGGGGTGTCGACGATGTTGATGTGGTATTCACCATACGTAATGGCGGTGTTCTTCGCCAGGATGGTGATGCCGCGTTCCTTTTCCAGGTCGTTCGAGTCCATCACCCGCTCGTCAACCGCCTGGTTGTCGCGGAAGGTGCCGGACTGCTTGAGGAGCTGGTCGACCAGCGTGGTCTTGCCGTGGTCGACGTGCGCGATGATGGCGATGTTGCGGAGCTTGCGGGACATGATGGGGGTCCGGATTGCGGGAAACCCGGCATTGTAGCATGGTTGCTTGACTAATTATTGTGCAAGCGGGTGGGCCGCCAGCCGGGCGTCGATACGGTCGATGAGCTTTTGGTAGCGTGGCCCGCCGACCGGACCGAAGCGGCGGTCGAATTCGGCTTCCGGCATGAATTCCGGCAGGTCGCGGAAGTCCGGCAGCAGGTCCGCATCGTTGCGGGCGTCGGCCAGGCGTTGCCGGACCTGTGCCGCCGATTCGCCGATGGCGCGTTCGCCCAGCCGTACCCCGGCGCGGTTGGCGGCAAGATCGGTGAAGCTGAATCCGGAGCCCTTGTCGGCATCCTCTTCTTCCTTGATCAGGCCGATGGCATTGGCCAGCCGGCTGCCGCCGTTGACGGCAAGCGCGGCGGAAATCACGAAATGCTCGGCGAAATCGCGCCGCCCGTGCAGCGAGAGCAGCACGCGCGGGGCGCGGCGGATCGAACGGCCATCGCCTTCCAGCAGTTTGGGCAGGCTGATGCTGGACAGATAGGCGGCGAGCGCAGTGAGCGCGGCGCGGTTTTCTCCGGCCGCATCTCCGCTGCCCTGCGCGTGGGCGAACAGGGGCGCCATGACGTGCACCAGCGGTACCGTGCTGCCGCGCGCATGGGGCTTCAGCAGGGCGTCCAGCCGTTCGGCATAGGCCAGCATGCGTGCCTGGTCCTCCGGCGCGATCAGCAGTTCAGCGCTTTTGCGCTCAAGCTGGGTCAGCAGGGCAGGGCGCCAGCGGTAGTCCAGGGTGGCCTGGTTTTCGTCGAAACTCACCTGGGAAAAGGCATCGGCCAGCGCGGCGTAGGCCTCGTCGCGGCGCAGCCAGCGGTGTGCCAGACGGGCCGTCCAGTCGGCCAGCGCCCCCGGCAGCGGCAGGCTCCCCAGCTGCAGGCCCTGGATCCGCACGCCGCCGGGCACCTCGGCGACTTCGGCGGTGAGGTTGAGATAGCGTCCGAACGGGTTGCGCGGAACGGCCAGGGTCGCGGTGAGGGTGGCGGTGCCGGGCGTGAGTTCGGCAGCGATGCCGGTGACACGATGCAATTCAACCGCGTAATTGAGCAGGCGATTGAGCTCGGCCTCGTCGAGCTGGATGCTGTGGACCACGTCGGGCGTCTGCCGGCGCGGGTCGTGCTTCTGGAACAGCGACTTGATCCAGGCCAGATCGGTGCGGCGGAATTCGGCCGGCGGCTCGATCGCCGGCGCGTCGTCGAGCAGCAGCCAGGGCAGCACGGTGATCCCCGCCAGCATCGCAAACAGCGCGCCCCAGGCAAACAATCGTCTCATGTCACTGCGGCTGGTTGCGCATGAAATCGGCGGTCTTGAAGAACGCCGCGGTCAGTTCCTGCTGCATCGCGGGATCCACGCCCACGTCCTGCATCGCACGGATCATGCAGCCCATCCACTGGTCGCGCTCGCCCTCGCCGATGGCGAACGGCAGGTGGCGGCGGCGCAGGAAGGGATGGCCGAAGCGGTCGGTGTATTCCGGCGGCCCGCCGGTCCAGCCGGAGAGAAACCAGAAAAGCTTGTTGCGCGATTCTTCGAGATCGGCCGGATGCAGCTTGCGGATGCCGTAGTAATCGGGATCCTCGTCCATCAGGTCGTAGAAGCGATCGACCAGTTTGCGGATCACCTCGGCGCCGCCGAGGCGTTCGTAGTGCGTCTGCATGCTTATTCCTTCACGGGGTGGACGGTTGCGGCTGCGGATTTGGCGAGGCTGCGTGCGGCGTCGGTCGAGTCGGCCGTGGCGAGCGCCACGCCCATGCGGCGGCGCGTGAAAGCCTCGGGCTTGCCGAACAGACGCAGGTCGACACCGGGCGTGCGCAGGGCGGCATCGACGCCGTCGAAGGCGATGCCGGCCGCATCCATGCCGCCGTAGATCACCGCCGAGGCGCCGGGTTCGCGCAGGCGGACGTCGACCGGCAGGCCGAGGATGGCGCGCGCGTGCAATTCGAATTCGTTCAGCCGCTGCGTCGCCATCGTCACCATGCCGGTGTCGTGCGGGCGCGGGCTGACTTCGGAGAACCATACCTGATCGCCCTTGACGAAGAGTTCGACGCCGAAGAGGCCGCGTCCGCCGAGGTTGCCGGTGACGGCGGCGGCGATTTCCTGCGCGCGTGCGAGCGCGGCGGCGGACATGGCCTGCGGCTGCCACGATTCGACGTAATCGCCCTTCACCTGCACGTGCCCGATGGGCTCGCAGAAGTGCGTCTCGACCTGGCCCGAGGCGCCGAGCGCGCGCACGGTCAGCAAGGTGACCTCGTAGTCGAAGTCGATCACCCCTTCGACGATGACGCGACCCTTGTGCACGCGGCCGCCCGCCGCGGCATAGTCCCAGGCGGCGGCCAGTTCGCTCGCGTCGTCGATCCGCGACTGCCCCTTGCCGGACGACGACATCACCGGTTTGACGATCACCGGATAGCCCAGTTTTCCAGCGGCGGCACTCATGTCGGGGAGGCTGTCGGCGAACACGTAGGGCGAGGTCGGCAAACCCAGCGTTTCGGCGGCCAGCCGGCGGATGCCTTCGCGGTTCATGGTGAGGTTGGCGGCGCGCGCAGTGGGGATGACCTCGGCCAGCCCGGCGGCCTCGATCTCGAGCAGGGTTTCGGTCGCGATGGCCTCGATCTCCGGCACCACCAGATGCGGCTTCTCTTTCTCGATCAGCGCGCGCAGCGCCCGGCCGTCGCTCATGTCGATGACGTGGGCGCGATGCGCCACCTGATGGCCGGGGGCGTCTGCATAGCGATCGACCGCGATGACCTCGACCCCCAGGCGCTGCAGCGCGATGATGACTTCCTTGCCGAGTTCGCCTGCGCCCAGCAGCATGACGCGGGTGGCGGAAGGGGAGAGCGGGGTGCCGAGACGCATGGGAGGATCCTGACAGGCAAAAATCCGATTTTACCGTGGCCTACAGCTGTTCCTCGATCGGCAGCGCCTGCAGCACGCGCAGGAGGCCGCGCTGGATCGGCGTGGTCTCGGGCTCGACGTCGAAGACGCGTTCGCGTCCTTCGTGGACATCGTGCCACTGCAGGCGTTTTGTCACCTGCTTGCCGTCGGTTTCGACGATGAGGCGCGGTCGGTAGCTGCGCTCGGGGCGCGCTGCGTCCTCGGCGATGGCGGTGACCTGGCGCGCCAGATCGGGCGAATGGATGACCAGACCCATTTCGGTGTTGAGCAAGGCCGAGCGCGGATCGAAATTGAAGCTGCCGATGAACACGTGCTCGTCGTCGAACACGAAGGTCTTGGCGTGCAGGCTGGCGCGCGACGAGCCGCTGCCGAGGTCGCGCAGGCGGCCGCCGGTGGGTTCGGCCACCGGTTTCAGCTCGTACAGGCCGACGCCGGCTTCCAGCAGCGGGATGCGGTAGTTGGCGTAGCCGGCGTGCACCACCGGCACGTCGCTGGCGGCATAGGCGTTGGTCAGCACGTCGACCCGCACCCCTTGGCTGCGCCAGTACTCGAAATAGGCCATGCCGGTGGCGCCGGGCACGAAATAGGGCGAGACGATCAGCGCACGGCGGGTGGGGTCGACCCATAATCCGGCGAGCTGGCCGATCAGCAGCCTGGACGGCGATTTGCTGGGCTTCAGCACTTTTTCCGGCGGGTCGACGATGAGATCGGCGTGAGCGAGGAGCCAGGGGGTCTTCCCGGCCAGCAGCGCAGGGATGGGGTCGGCGGCGGTCAGCGCACGGCCGTAGTCGCTGCCGAGCTGTTCGCTGCGAAACCGCTGCAGGAAGCGGCGGGTGCGCTGCAGGCGGATGTCGCCGGGGTCGACCGGCAGAGCCGAGGCGGGCACTGCCGCCGCGCTGTTCCAGTACTGGTCGAAGGATTTCGACAATGCGTCGACGATGGCACCGGCGGCGGCGACGTCGAGATCGACGAAGGCGAGATCGTGGTGGGCGTCGAAATATTCGTCGCCGATGTTGCGCCCGCCGGTGATGCCGAGCTGGTTGTCGGCGATGAAGGCCTTGTTGTGCATGCGGCGGTTGAGGCGGACGCTTTCGCGCAGTGCCTGCCACGCCTTCACGAAAAGATTGGTGCTGCGGGTATGGAAGGGGTTGAACAGGCGCACCTGGATGTTGGGATGCGCATTCAGCGTCGCGAGCCGGAGTTCCTTGTCGGCGGTGTCGATGTCGTCGATCAGCACGCGCACGCGCACGCCGCGTTCGGCCGCGGCCAGCAGGGCGGCTGCAACCAGCTTGCCGGTGGTGTCGTTGTGGAACAGGTAGGACTGCACGTCGAGCGTGCGGGTGGCGCGTTGCGCCAGCGATAGCCGGGCGGCGAGCGCGGCATGCCCGCCGTGGAGCAGGTGAAAGCCCGATTCGCCCGGTGGAATGTGCGCCGTCAGCTGGGTTTTCAGGGGCGTCTCGTCATGATTCGAGGCGGCGTGCGAAGGTGGGCGTGCGGTGTCGAGCTTGAGCGTGGGCGCGCAGCCTGCGAGCGTCAGCAGCCCGGCGAGGACAGCGAGGCGGACGAGCGGCTCAGGCGATATTCTCATCGAGCCGCTGCCAGGCGAAATGGGGGCCGGGATCGGTCTTGCGTCCCGGCGCAATGTCGCTGTGGCCGACCACGGCGCGGATCGGGTAGGCCTGCTTCAGGGTTTCCACCAGCGGGACCAGGGCCGCGTACTGGGCATCGGCAAACGGCAGGTCGTCGCTGCCCTCGAGCTCGATGCCGATGGAAAAGTCGTTGCAGCGTTCGCGCCCGTGCCAGCTCGATGCGCCGGCGTGCCAGGCGCGCAGCGTGCAGGGCACGAACTGGATCAGCGTGCCGTCGCGGCGGATGAAGAAATGCGCCGAGACCTTGAGGCCGCGAATGCCCTGGTAATAGGGATGGGCGTCCCAGTCGAGCCGGTTGGTGAAGAGCTTGATCACCGCATCGCCGTCGAACACGCCGGGCGGCAGCGAGATGTTGTGGATGACGATGAGTTCGATCGCCGTGCCTTCCGGGCGCGCGTCGCAATTCGGCGAGGGCAGCTGTATCGCAGCGGGCAGCCAGCCAAGTGCATCGGGGGCGGGGAGGGTGGAAGGCGACATGGGAGAAGCTTACTCGACCGGTGCGCAGTCTGGAAACATCGGCGTCGAGGGCTTAGACTGCCGGCTTTTGCCGATTCCATTTCCCTCCCATGACCCCGCACGAAGCACAACATTTGCTGGATGACGCCGAGTGCGTCGCGAGCGCGGAGACGGTGCAGACCGCGCTCGACCGGCTGGCGGGCGAGATCGCCACGGTACTGGCCGGCGAGTTTCCGCTGGTGCTGCCGGTGATGGGCGGGGCGGTGGTGTTTGCCGGCCAGCTCCTGCCGCGGCTGAATTTTCCGCTCGAATTCGACTACCTGCATGTGACGCGCTACCGCGACAAGACCCGGGGCGGAGACATGGAATGGCGGGTGCTGCCGGGCAAGAACGTGGCGGGTCGCACCGTGCTGGTGCTCGACGACATCCTGGACGAGGGCGAGACGCTGGCGGCGATCCGCGACAAGCTCGTGGAGATGGGGGCGGCGCGCGTGTGGTCGGCCGTGCTGACCGACAAGGCCAACGGCCTCGCCAAGCCGATCCGCGCCGATTTCGTCGGGCTGGACGTGCCGGATCGCTACGTGTTCGGCTGCGGCATGGACGCCTACGGTCTGTGGCGCAACCTGCCCGCAATCTATGCCTTGAAGGAAACATGACATGTTGGGAATCATCGGCGGCACCGGGCTGACCCAGCTCGCCAATCTGGAAATCACGCATCGCAAGGTGGCGCGCACCCCCTGGGGCGAACCCTCGGGCGCGCTCACCTTCGGCCGCATCTGCGGACAGGAAGTGATCTTCCTGGCGCGCCACGGCTACGGCCACACCATTCCGCCGCACGAGGTGAACTACCGCGCCAACCTGTGGGCGCTGAAGGACCATGGCGTCGACCGCGTGGTCTCGGTGGCGACCGTGGGCGGCATACACCGCGAACTGATCCCCGGCACCCTGGTCATTCCCGACCAGATCATCGACTACACGCACAGCCGGGGGGCCACGTATTTCGTACAGAGCGACAAACCGGTCACCCATCTCGATTTCACCTATCCCTACTGCGACGCCATGCGCGCCGCGCTGTTGCAGGCGGCGGCCAGCGCCGGCATCCGCCTGCGCGACGGCGGCGTCTACGGGGCCGTGCAGGGCCCGCGCCTGGAGACGGCCGCCGAGATCAACCGCATGGAGCGCGACGGTGCCGACATGGTCGGCATGACCGGCATGCCGGAAGCCTATCTGGCGCGCGAACTGGGGCTCTGCTATGCGACGGTGGGCGTCGTGGTGAATCATGCGGCGGGCCGCGGCCTGTCGGCCGACGGCATCCAGATGGGGGAGATCCAGGCGGTGGTGGGCGAGGTGATGCTGCAGGTGCGACATCTGCTCGAACAGCTGGTGACCAACGACGCAGCCGGCCTGTGTACCTTCTGAGCGTGTGCATGAAACGGACCCGATGAAGCTCTATCGCGCCCTGCAGTCGCAGGGATTCGGCTCGCGCAAGGGATGCATGGCGCAGGTTCGGGCGGGCGCCGTCGCGGTCAATGGCACGGTCTGCGACGACCCCGAGGCCGAGGTCGATCCGGCGGGGCTGGAGCTGACGCTCGACGGCGTCGCCTGGCGCTATCGCGAAAAGGCCTATGTGCTGATGCACAAGCCGGCCGGCTACGAGTGTTCGCATCATCCCAGCCACCATCCCAGCGTGTTCGGCCTGCTGCCGGGCCCCCTGCTGCAGCGCGGCGTGCAGTGCGTCGGGCGGCTCGACCAGGACACCACCGGCCTGCTGCTGTTCTCCGACGATGGCCAGTTCATCCATCGCATGATCTCGCCGAAAAAAGGCGTGGCCAAGGTCTATCTTGCACAGTGCGCCGAGCCGGTCACGGACGCCATGCTCGATGCCTTGCGCACGGGGGTGCAGCTCAACGACGAGCCGGCGCCGATCGCCGCGCTGGCGTGCGAGACCGTCGACCCGCACACGCTGCGGCTGACGCTGGCCGAGGGCAAGTACCACCAGGTCAAGCGCATGATCGCCGCGGCGGGCAACCGGGTCGATGCGCTGCATCGCGAGTCGGTCGGCGCGTTTGCCCTGCCGGCCGACCTGTCGCCCGGCAACTGGCGCTGGCTCGAGCCAGCTGAACTGCACCAACTGGAGCAAGCATGGCCATCCGCGAAGTCCTGAAGATGGGCGATCCGCGCCTGCTGGCGCCGGCGCGGCCGGTGGAGGATTTTGCCTCGCTCGACCTGGCACAGCTGATCGTCGACATGCACGACACCATGCGCGCCCTCAACGGCGCCGGCCTGGCGGCGCCGCAGATCGGCGTCGGCCTGCAGGTGGTGATCTTCGAGGTGAACGCCAATCCGCGCTATCCGGACGTCGATCAGGTGCCGTTCACGGTGCTCGTCAATCCGGTGCTCACGCCCTTGTCGGACGTCATGGAAGAGGGGTGGGAGGGGTGCCTGTCGGTGCCCGGGATGCGCGGGCTGGTGCCGCGCCATGCCGCCTTGCGCTACCAGGGCTTCGATGCGGCAGGCCAGCCCATCGACCGCAGCGTGAGCGGCTTCCATGCCCGCGTGGTGCAGCACGAGGTCGATCATCTGCACGGCATCCTCTACCCGATGCGCATCCGCGACCTGCGCTATTTCGGCTTTACCGATACCCTGTTTCCGGGGCAGAACCTGCAGGACGATTGACGGCTTTTCGACGCTTTCGGGCACGCATTTAGCTTGTCTAAAGTTGTCCTTGTCCGCGCCGCTAACCTGTAGCGTAAACGTGGGCGAGGTGCCCACGCACCAGCAAGGACAACAATGAGCCCGGAACACCCGATCCTGCAGGCCCAACGCAGTATCCGTCATGCCGACGTGATGTTGGGCGAAGCCGCCCAGCTCGACGACATCGCCGCCCAGTTGATGGCGGTGCAGCGGCACTGGAACGACCCCAGCCGCGCACTTCGTCTGGCGGCCGCGCTGGAGGCCAGCCGCAGCGTCTGGCATGCGATCCAGGGCGCGCTGGCGCAGGGCGCCCTGCCGCTGCCGTCCGATGTGCAGCACAACCTGCTGATCCTCTCGGTCTACGCCGACAGCAAGATCGGCACGTGCGAGGCCAACCCCGATGCCGACACCCTCGGCAGCCTGATCGCCCTGACGCGCACGCTGGCGGGCAGTCTCAAGGAATGGAGGGAAGCGGCATGAAGGCGCAGCGGATTCCTGGGCGGGCTGTCGAAATCAGCCTGGCCGATGCGGCAGGCGTCACCTCCTCGGTGCGCCCCGGGCGCGGGCGCAATCGCGTCAAGACCGGACTGGACGAAAAGATCAAGAAACCCGCCGAGGGCGTGCGCAAGAAAGCGCCGCCCGCCCGCAAGGCGCCGTCGCGCGGCCGCTACGTCGACGAGTACGCGCGTCCGGCCGTCTGAATCACTGCAAGGCGTCGCTGATATCCGTTTCCAGCGCCTCGCGTCCTGCGGGCGTCTGCAAGGCTCCGCCACGAATCAGGAACGTGTCTTCGACGCGCTCGCCCAGCGTGTCGATCTTAGCGGCGTAGACCCCCACCCCGTGCCGCATCAGCACCTCGGCCACCGCAAACAGCAGCCCCCCCCGATCCGCACAGGTGATCGACAGCATATGGCCGTGGCCTTGCGCATCGGCTTGCAGCCTTACCGTGGTCGGATAGGGATGGTGGCGCTGGTGGCGTGACAGGCGGCCGCGCGGGACCGGCTGCATCGGGCGCGCCGGGTCGAGATCGCGCGCCAGTTCGTGTTCCACGAAGCTCAGGAAATCGCGATAGTGGATGCCCCGGTTCGCCAGATCCATCACCTGGAAGCTGTCCAGCGCGTAGCCGTGGCGGGTGGTGTGGATCTTGGCTTCGAGGATGGTGTACTGGATGCGCGCGAAGAAGCCGCAGATGCGGGCGAAGATGTCGGCGCGGTCGGGCGCGTAGACCAGCACCTGGATGCCTTCGCCCGCCGGCGACAGCCTGGCCCGCACGACGGCGTCGGCGCTCTCGGTGCGGCGCCACAGCATGCGTGCCTGCCAGGCCATGTCGCGGGCGTCGAAGCGGACGAAATAGCGTTCGTCGAGATGCTGCCACAGCGCATCTGCGGCATCGGCCGGCAATCCGTACAGGGCGAGGTTGACCCGCGCTTCGTTTTGCCTGGCGGCCATGTCGGCCTGCGCGGCGTCGCCGCCGGCCAGCCGGGCACGGGCGGCGTGGTACAGGTCTTCGAGCAGCTTGCCTTTCCAGGCATTCCAGACCTTCGGGCTGGTGCCGCGGATGTCGGCCACGGTCAGCAGATACAGCGCCGTCAGGCGGCGCACGTCGCCGACCCGCGCGGCGAAGGCGGCGATGACCTCGGGATCGCTGATGTCCTCCTTCTGCGAGGTGCGCGACATCACCAGATGCATGTCCACCAGCCAGGCGACCAGCTCGCCGTCGGCCTTGTCGAGTCCGTGCTGCTTGCAGAAGCGCCGCGCATCGGCGGCGCCGAGTTCGGAATGGTCGCCGCCGCGCCCCTTGGCGATGTCGTGGAACAGCGCCGCCAGATACAGCAGCTGGGGCTTGTCGAAGGCGGCGATCAGCCGGCTGGCGAGCGGGAATTCGTGTGCCAGCTCGGGCACGGTGAAGCGCCGCATGTTGCGCAGCACGGTGAGGATGTGCTCATCCACGGTATAGACGTGGAACAGGTCGTGCTGCATCTGCCCGACGACACGTCCGAACGCCGGGATGTAGCGCCCCAGCAGGCCGTAGCGATGCATCGCGCGCAGCGCGTGGGTGATGCCGACCGGCTGGCGCAGCAGCGTCATGAACAGGCTGCGGTGCAGCGGGTTGGCACGGAACGCGGCGTCGATGCGGGTGCTGCCGCGCCACAGCGCGCGCAGCGTGGTCGGTTCGAAACCGGCGATGCCCGGATGCTGTGCGTAGACGATGAAGGCGCGCAGCAATGCGTCCGGCGCGCGCTCGAACAAGTCGGTCGTGCGCGCCTCGAGCAGGTTGGCGCGCAGCTGGAAGTCGGCGTCGATCGGGTGCGGCGGCGCGGTGACCGGAAACAGCCGCACGCGCAGCGACTGGATGAGGATGTCGTTGGCGCGCTGGATCAGCTTGGCGGCCCGGTAGTAGCCCTGCATCAGGCGTTCGCCGGCGCGGCGGTGGGGGGTGGCGGCCAGTCCCATGCGGGCGGCGAGTTCGGTCTGGTAGTCGAAGGCGAGGCGGTCCTCGCGGCGTCCGGCCAGCAGATGCAGGTGGATCCGCAGGGCCGACAGCGTGCGTTCCTCGCGCGCGATGCGGCGCGCTTCGGCGTGGGTGAGCAGGCCTGCGCGCGCGATGCCGCTCCAGCCGCCCTGGATGTCGCAGGCCTGCGCCAGCCAGTGGATCGTATGCAGATCGCGCAGCCCGCCGGGGCTGTCCTTCAGGTTGGGCTCGAGCTTGTAGGCGCTGTCGTCGAAGCGCGCGTGGCGCGCCTGCTGCTCGGCGAGCTTGCCGTCGAAGAAATGCTGGGCGTCGAAGCGGGCCTGGAAGCGGCGGCCGAATTCGTCGTACAGGCTGATGGCGCCCCACACCGGGCGCGCTTCCAGCAGATTGGTCTCCACCGTGATGTCGGCGTCGGCCTCGGTCAGGCAGGCACCGACCGTGCGCACGCTGTGGCCGATTTCCAGCCCGACGTCCCAGCACGCCTGTACCCACGTTTCCAGCGTGGCCTGCTGGTCGGGGGCGGGATCGTGCGGCAGCAGCAGCAACACGTCTACATCCGAGCCGGGGAACAATTCGCCCCGTCCGTAGCCCCCGACTGCAGCGAGGCAAAATTCCGCAGCCAGTCCGACGCGGACGCACAGTTCCGACAAGACGCCGTCGACCAGCGCCGCGTGGCGGGTCAGATAGGGGGAAGCGGACGGGTGTCTGAGATAGGCCGACGCCAGCGCGGCGCGGCCCGATTTCAGTCGCTCGCGAAGATCGGCGAACGACGGGGTGCTCACGCGGCGTGGTGGATGCGGGCGGGCACGGCCGGGCTGCCGGCCGACACGGTCAGCACCTCGTAGCCGCTCTCGGTGACCAGCACGGTGTGTTCCCATTGCGCCGACAGGCTGCGGTCCTTGGTGACGATGGTCCAGCCGTCGGGCATCTGGCGGATGTCGCGCTTGCCGGCATTGATCATCGGCTCGATGGTGAAGGTCATGCCCGGCTCCAGCACGAGGCCGGTGCCGGGTTTGCCGTAGTGCAGCACCTGCGGGTCCTCGTGGAAGTTGAGCCCGATGCCGTGGCCGCAGAATTCGCGCACCACGCTGTAGCCGTGGTTCTCGGCGAAGCGCTGGATGGCATGGCCGATGTCGCCCAGCCGCGCGCCCGGCTTGACGTGGTCGATGCCGACCCACATCGACTCGTAGGTGATCTGGATCAGCCGCTTGGCCTGGATCGAGGGCTCGCCGACCGCGAACATGCGGCTGGTGTCGCCGTGCCAGCCGTCCTTGATGACGGTGATGTCGAGATTCACGATGTCGCCGTTCTTCAGCACCTTGTCGCCCGGCACGCCGTGGCACACCTGGTTGTTGACCGAGGTGCAGATCGACTTGGGATAAGGCGTATGGCCGTTCGGCGCGTAGTTCAGCGGTGCCGGGACGGTGCCCTGCACGTTCACCATGTAGTCGTGGCACAGGCGGTCGAGTTCGCCGGTGGTGACGCCGGGCTTGACGAAGGGGGTGATGTAGTCGAGTACCTCCGAAGCGAGTCGGCCGGCTACGCGCATGCCTTCGATTTCAGCGCCGGTTTTGATGGTGACGGTCATGGAACGGGGTGGCAGGAATTAAAGCGGCATTCTAGCGCGCCAGGTGGGCGGCGGAAAAACCATGCCGTCCTCATGGGGGATGAAAAAAGGGACGCGCTGAGGCGTCCCCTTCCCCGGCCCGGGAGGCCGGCTGGCGATCAGGCGCTTAGCGACCGGCTGAGTAAGCCCCCTCGCTGCGGGTCTGTTCGCGGATTTCGTAGCGGAACTGGTCGCGGTTCTGGTTACGCTGGGCATCACCGGCCTGGGTGCCGTCGCGCTTCTGAATGCGTTGCTCTTCGCGGTTTTGGGTATGCGTTTCATAACGTTGAACCGAATGGGACTGGCTCATGCTGCCGTTGACCATGCCGCCCATGCCACCCATGCCACCCATGCCACCATGGCCGCCTTTGGCATGAACCGCGCCGCTGGCAAGGCCGGCCGCTAGCAGAACGAGGGAAAGAACTTTCAGCGATTTCATCATTGCACTCCTTGTGGATCGAGATTACCGTCCCCGACGCCCTGCACCCGCTGCGCCGCCTGCGCCTGCGCCCGCTCCGCCACCGGCGCCCGAGGCTGCGCCGGCGCCGTGCATTTCCTGCAGACGCTGTTCGTATCCTGCGCCGTAGCGCAGCTGGACCGGCGGCGGATTGACCTCCACCGGCACTGGGGCGTGCAGATTGCGTTGCACCGTCTCGTCAATCTGTTCGGTGCCCGGGGCGTGCAGGACGTCGCGCGGCAGGGACAGATTGAGGGGACGGGACTGCGTGACTTTCGTGTTTGCCTGGCGTGCCTCGGCCCAGGCCGGCAAAGCCAGAGCCAGGACGGACGGGACGAGGATCAGGTTCAGGCGCGACGAGCTCATGTTTCGGTTCGGATGTCGGTGATGGCCGCGGGATTGCGGCTGAGGTGCATTGTGTGTGGGGCGTGTCGCTGCGCGATGTCAGGCGGATGGCGCGGGGTGTCAGAGTGTGTCCGTTTGTGACAGGCGGGCGGGCGTGGCCCCGTTCTGGAGTAGGATAACCCCCGCCGGGGGGTTCGTCATCGCTGCCTGCGGATGACGCGCCGCCGCCCGGCACAGCGCAATCGTGATCACCTGCCCGACCCATGCCCGCATGATGAACCCGTCCCCGTCCCATTTCCCAACCCTGCCCGAGGTGAGTCGTGGAGCCTAGTGCGGCACGCATCCTGGTGGTGGACGACGACCCGGGTCTGCGCACCCTGCTGGACGCCTACCTGAGCGAGAGCGGGTTTGCGGTGGAGACGGCGATGGATGGCGCGGCGATGTGGCAGGCGCTGGAGCGGGGCATGCCGGACGCCATCGTCCTCGACCTGATGATGCCCGGCGAGGACGGCCTGTCGCTGGCGCGCCGGTTGCGCAGCCAGTCGGCCGTGCCCATCCTCATGCTGTCGGCGCGCGGCGAGGAGATCGACCGCGTGGTCGGGCTGGAGATGGGCGCCGACGATTATCTGGCCAAGCCCTTCAGTCCGCGCGAACTGCTGGCGCGGTTGCGCGCGCTGCTGCGGCGCAGCCAGGGGCAGGCCGAATCTGCCGCTCCGCAGTCCGCGCACGCCGTCTTCGGGCCGTTCCAGCTGGATGTCGCCAGCCACCGGCTCAGCCGCGACGGCGTCGAGGTGAAACTGTCGACCGCCGAATTCGCGCTGTTGCGCATCTTCGTCGAGCATCCCTTGCGAGTGCTGTCGCGCGATACGCTGATCGATATGCTGAAAGGCTACGAACGCGACCCATTCGACCGCAGCGTCGACACCCGCGTCACCCGCCTGCGCCGCAAGATCGAGTCGAATCCGGGCGAACCGGTCTACATCCGCACGGTGCGTGGCGAGGGCTACCTTTTCAATCCGCGCGGCGCCGAGGCGTGAGGCTGTCGTCGAGCCTGAATCTCACGCAGCAGAACGCCCTGTTGCTGGTGGTGTTCTTCATCGCCTTCGAGGCCCTGGTCGGAACGGCCGTCACCTATTTCCTCATGCTGCCGATGGCGCGCCGTTCCGCGGCCGATCTCGCGGGACTGATGACCCTGTCGGCGCAGACCTGGAGCGAGCTGCCGCCGCTCACCCGTCCTGCCTTCGAATACGAGCTGGCGCGTTCGCACAAGCTGGCGCTGCGCGCCGAACCGCCGCAGGACGCTGCCCCGCCATCCTGGCGCGAACCCTACCTGCGCTTTCTGGTGGCCTCGCTGCGCGACCGCACCGGCGAGGCCGTCACGGCTTCGCGCGAGGAAATCGGCGGCAAGACCTGGTTCTGGGTGTCGCTGCCGGCCGGCAGCCGGCACCTATCGGTGGGCTTTCCGCACGACCGCATCGGTCCGCGGCCGCTTCATGCGCTGCTGGCGTCGCTGGCCGGCGGCGTGGTGCTGACCCTGCTCGCCGCCTGGTGGCTGGCACGCCGGGCCATCCGTCCGCTCGAGCGGCTGCAGCAGGCGGTCACCTCGCTGGGGCTCGGGCAGACCCCGGAGCGCCTGCCCGAGACCGGCCCGCGCGAGATCGCTGCCCTGAGCCGGCGCTTCAACGAAATGGCGAAGCAGGTGGAAGACCTGCTGGCCGCCCGCACCGTGCTGCTGGCCGGCGTGTCGCACGATTTGCGCACGCCGCTGGCGCGCTTGCGCCTGGCAGTGGAAATGCTGGTGAAGAAGCCGGGCCCCGCGCTGGCGGAGCAGGTGGAAGCCGATATCGAGGCGATGGATCGCCTGATCGCCGACGTGCTGACGCTGGCGCGCGGCTTCGGACACGAGGCGTCCGAGCGGGTGGCGGTGCGCGACCTGCTGGCCGAGCTGGTGCAAGGCACGCCCGGGGCGTCGGAGCGGGTGATCATCGAGGCGGCCGACGCTACGCTGGAGGCGCCGGTCGGCGCCTTGCGCCGCATTCTTGCCAACCTGCTGGAAAACGCCCTGCGCTATGGGGGCGGCGAGCCGGTGACCCTGCGCGCCGAGGTGCGCGATGGAGGATGCCGCATCGGCGTGCTCGACCGCGGCCCCGGCATCCCGGCGGCGGAGCGGGAGGCGGTGTTCCGTCCCTTCTACCGGCTGGAGGCCTCGCGCAGCGTCAGCACCGGCGGCTCCGGCCTCGGGCTGGCGATCGTGCGCCAGCTGGCCGCAGCCCAGGGCTGGACGGTCAGCCTGCAGGACCGTCCGGGCGGCGGCCTGGAGGCGTGGCTGGGCCTCCCCGCATCGCCGACCGGCGCGCCTTGAAATAAGCGTCTGTTCGAATTAGAATCGCGGGCTGTCCGAAATGGTTCGGACAAATTCGCACACCTGCCGATTAAAGGGTGGCGGCGCGGCGGGACAAGCCGTGCGGCTGCTGGCGGGTGGAGGCTCAACCCTTTAGGAGATATTCCATGTCCGTCACCATGCGTCAAATGCTGGAAGCCGGTGTCCATTTCGGCCACCAGACCCGCTTCTGGAACCCCAAGATGGCTCCGTTCATTTTCGGCCATCGCAACAAGATTCACATCGTCAACCTGGAAAAGTCGCTGCCGATGTTCGTCGAGGCGCAGAAATTCGTGCGCCAGCTCGCCGCCAACAAAGGCAACGTGCTGTTCGTCGGCACCAAGCGCGCCGCGCGTGACATCGTGCGCGAGGAAGCCGAGCGCGCCGGCATGCCCTACGTCGACCAACGCTGGCTGGGCGGCATGCTGACCAACTTCAAGACAGTCAAGCAGTCGATCAAGCGTCTCAACGACCTCGAAGCCTCGCTGGCCGAACCCGGCCGCCTGTCGAAGAAGGAAATCCTCACCGTCCAGCGCGAAGTCGACAAGCTGAACCGCAGCCTCGGCGGCATCCGCGAAATGGGCGGTCTGCCCGACGCGCTGTTCATCATCGACGTCGGCTACCAGAAGGGCGCCGTGGTCGAGGCCAAGAAGCTGGGCATCCCGGTGATCGGCGTGGTCGACACCAACAACAGCCCGGAAGGCGTGGACTACGTGATCCCCGGCAACGACGACTCGGCCCGTGCGATCCGCCTGTACGCCCGCGGCATGGCCGATGCGGCGCTGGAAGGCCGTGCCCAGGTCATCAGCGAAATCGTCGGCGGCGAAGAGTTCGTCGAGGTGGAAGAAGAAGGTGCGCCCGCCGCTGAATAAGCGCGCCGCACCGTGACATCGCCGGGGGGAGTTGGCCGGCGGATGGATTCGAGGAGGGGCGTCGGCCCCTCTTTCTGTATTGACTCAATTCAATCGAGAAATTTGGGATAGGAGTTCGAAATGGCTGAAATCACTGCAAGCATGGTCAAGGATCTGCGCGAAAAAACCGACGCGCCGATGATGGACTGCAAGAAGGCGCTGTCCGAGGCCGGCGGCGACATGCAGAAGGCGGAAGAGATCCTGCGCGTGCGCTTCGGCAACAAGGCCGCCAAGAGCGCCGGCCGCGTGGCCGCCGAGGGCGTGGTGACCATCGCGATTGCCGCCGACGGCAAGTCCGCCGCCATGGTCGAAGTCAACTGCGAAACCGATTTCGTGGCGAAGAACGATGATTTCCTGGCGCTCTCCAACGCGCTTGCCGACATGGTGCTGAACCAGAACCCGGCCGACGTCGCCGCGCTGTCCGCGCTGCCCTACAAGGGCACCACGGTCGAAGCCTTCCGCACCGAGCTGGTCGGCAAGATCGGCGAGAACATGTCGGTGCGCCGTTTCACGCGCCTGGCCGGGCAGGGCAAGTTCGCCAGCTACATCCACGGCGGCAAGATCGGCGTGCTGGTCGACGTGACCGGCGACGAGGCGCTGGCGCGCGACATCGCCATGCACATCGCGGCATCCAAGCCGAAGTCGCTGGACGCGTCCGGCGTGTCGCAGGAACTGATCGACACCGAGCGCCGCGTCGCGATCGAGAAGGCCAAGGAAGCCGGCAAGCCGGAAGCCATGCTGGACAAGATCGCCGAAGGCACGGTGCAGAAGTTCCTCAAGGAAGTGACCCTGCTGTCGCAGCCCTTCGTCAAGGACGACAAGCAGACCGTCGAGCAGGTGCTGAAGTCGAAGAACTCGCAGTGCCACGGCTTCACCATGTATGTGGTGGGCGAGGGCATCGAGAAGAAAGTGACCGACTTCGCTGCCGAAGTGGCGGCAGCCTCCAAGGTCTGACCTGATATGGCGCCAGTCCGTCGCATCCTGCTGAAGCTGTCCGGCGAGGCCTTGATGGGGCCGGACAGCTTCGGCTATCACGCCGACACCCTGGCCGGCTTCGTCGGCCAGATTCGCGAAGTGGTGGCGGCCGGGGTGCAGGTCGGCATCGTGGTCGGCGGCGGCAACCTGTTCCGCGGCGCCACCGGTGCGCTGTCCGGGATGAACCGCGCCACCGCCGACTCGATGGGCATGCTGGCGACGGTGATGAACGCGCTGGCACTGAAGGATGCGCTGCTGCAGGCCGGTGTCGGTGCGCGGGTGCAGACCGCGGTCCAAATCGCCCACGTCGGCGAGGGTTTCGAGCGCGATGCCGCCGTGCGCGAACTGGAGGCAGGAAACGTGGTGATCTTCGGCGGCGGGACGGGCAATCCGTTCTTCACCACCGATACCGCGGCGGCCCTGCGTGCCGCCGAGATCGGTGCCGACCTGTTGCTCAAGGCGACCAAGGTCGACGGTGTCTACACCGCCGACCCCAAGAAGGATCCGGACGCCAGGCGCTACGAGGCGCTCTCCTTCGACGAGGCGATCGCCAGGAACCTGGGCGTGCTCGATACCGCCGCCTTTGCCCTGTGCCGCGAACAGAAACTGTCGCTCGTCGTGTTCAACGTCTTCAAGCCCGGCGCGCTCAAGCGCGTGGTGATGGGCGAGGACGAAGGCACGCGGGTAAGCAACCATTGAGGAGTTGAGAATGGCTGAAACCACCATCGCCGAAGTCAAGCAGTCTGCCGAGCAGAAGATGGGCAAGACGCTGGACGCGTTGAAGAACGACCTGGCCAAGGTGCGCACCGGACGGGCGCATGCCGGCATCCTCGATCACGTGATGGTCGACTACTACGGCAACCCGACGCCGGTGCCGCAGGTGGCCAACGTCTCGCTGGTCGATTCGCGCACGCTGGGCGTGCAGCCGTACGAAAAGAACATGGTCGGCAAGATCGAGAAGGCGATCCGCGACGGTGATCTGGGGCTGAATCCGGCGACGCATGGCGACATCATTCGCGTACCCATGCCGTCGCTGACCGAGGAGCGCCGCAAGGATCTGATCAAGGTCGTGCGCGGCGAGGCGGAAAACGCGCGCGTCGCGGTGCGCAACATCCGTCGCGACGCCAACGGCACGCTGAAGGACATGGTCAAGGCCAAGACGGCAACCGAGGACGAGGAACGCCGCACCCAGGACGAGGTGCAGAAGCTGACCGACAAATTCATCGGCGAGATCGACAAGATGCTGGCCGAAAAAGAAAAGGATCTGCTCGCAGTTTGAGCATTCCAGGCGTGTCTACCCGTTCAAAACAGGCGACGCCGGCGGGCCAGGACGTGCCGCGTCACATCGCCATCATCATGGACGGCAATGGCCGCTGGGCGAAGCGTCGGCTGATGCCGCGCGTCGCCGGCCACCGCAAGGGCGTCGAGGCTTTGCGCGGCGTGATCCGCGCCTGTGCCGAGCGCGGCGTGTCGCATCTCACCGTGTTCGCCTTCAGTTCGGAAAACTGGCGGCGTCCGCAGGAGGAAGTCACCCTGCTGATGGAGCTGTTCATGCGCGCGCTCGAGAACGAGGTCGCCAAGCTGCACGAGAACGGCATCCGCTTTCGGGTGATAGGCGATCTTTCCGGTTTTTCCGAACGCATCCAGACCCTGATCAGCGACGCCGAGGCGTTGACGCGCGACAACGCCCGCCTCACCTTCACCGTGGCCGCCAACTACGGCGGCCGCTGGGATGTGGTGCAGGCGGTGAAGAAGCTGATGCTGTCGGGCGTGTCGGCGGGGGCGGTGAACGAGGCGACGCTGGCGGAACAGCTCAGCCTCGCCGACGTGCCCGAGCCCGATCTCTTCATCCGCACCGGCGGCGAGAAGCGCATCAGCAATTTCCTCCTGTGGCAACTGGCCTATACCGAACTCTATTTCACCGACGCGTTGTGGCCCGACTTCGATGCGACGGCGCTGGACGAGGCGATCGCCTCCTATCGCACCCGCGAACGCCGTTTCGGCCGCACCAGCGAGCAGGTGCGTTCCGCGTCGTGATGATTTGCCGGGAGTCCCCGCCATGACGCCACTGCTCAGGCGCGTGCTCACCGCCGCGCTGCTGCTGGCGGTATTCGTGCCGGCCGTGCTGTGGGCGCCCGCCTGGCTGTGGGCGATTCTGATGGCTGGGGTGGTCGTCATGGCCGCCTGGGAGTGGGCGCATCTGAGCCACTTTCCGCCTTTGGCTGCGCGCGCCTACGCCGCGGTTCTGGGACTGTGCGCCGTGGCCTTGCCCCATGTGCTGAGCGTGGACTGGCCGATTTTCCAGACCGGACTGATCCTGCTGGCCGTCGCGTTCTGGCTGCTCGTTGCGCCGCTGTGGCTGCTTGGGCGCTGGCATGCGCCGCAGGTTCTCGTGCGCGCCGCGGTCGGCGTCGTGCTGCTGCTGCCGACCTGGGCGGCGCTGCTGTACCTGCATGCGCGCGGTCCCGCCGTGCTGCTCGGCGTGATGGCGATCGTGTGGATCGCCGACACCGCCGCCTACTTCGCGGGGCGTCATTTCGGCCGCCATAAACTCGCGCCGGCGATCAGCCCGGGCAAGACCTGGGAAGGCGTGGCGGGTGCACTTGTTGCGCTCGCGCTGTACGCGGGCGTCATTGGTCTGCTGGCCGGGATGCCGCTGTTGTCTCTGCTCATCATGGTCGCCGGGCTCCTCTACGTCTCGGTGCTGGGCGATCTGTTCGAATCCTGGATCAAGCGCGTCTCCGGCATGAAGGACAGCGGCGACGTGCTGCCCGGCCACGGCGGCGTGCTCGACCGCATCGACGCGCTGACCTCCACCTTGCCGATCGCCACCGGCATCCTGATGTGGCTGGAGCGGACCGTATGAAACCACGCGTCCTCACCGTCCTCGGCGCCACCGGCACCATCGGCGTCAACACGCTCGACGTGGTGGCGCGGCATCCCGAGCGCTTCGAGATATTCGCCCTCACCGGCGCCACCCAGGTCGAGCGCATGCTCGAGCAGTGCCGCACCCATCGCCCGCGCTACGCGGTGATGAGCGAGCCGGCCGCCGCCGCTGCATTGCGCGGGCGCGTCGCCGCCGCGGGCCTGTCGGTCGAGGTGCTCGAGGGCACCGCCGCGCTGACCGAGGTCGCCACCGCGCCCGAGGTCGACACCCTGATGGCGGCGATCGTCGGCGCCGCCGGCCTGCCGGCCACGCTGGCGGCGGCTCAGGCGGGCAAGCGCATCCTGCTCGCCAACAAGGAAACCCTGGTGGTGTCCGGCCAGTTGTTCATGGATGCCGTCGCCGCCAGCGGCGCCGAACTGCTGCCGATCGATTCCGAGCACAACGCGATCTTCCAGGCGCTGCCGCGCGGCTTCCGCGGCGACTTCCGGCAGGCGGGGGTGAATGCGCTGTGGCTCACCGCCTCCGGCGGGCCGTTCCGCACCCTGTCGGCGGAAGCGATCGCCGCCGCGACGCCCGCGCAGGCGGTGGCGCATCCCAACTGGGTGATGGGCAAGAAGATCTCGGTCGACTCGGCGAGCCTGATGAACAAGGGGCTCGAGGTGATCGAGGCGCGCTGGCTGTTCAACGCACGCCCCGAGCAGATCAAGGTGGTGGTGCATCCGCAGAGCATCGTGCATTCGATGGTCGAGTACGTCGACGGCTCGGTGATCGCGCAGATGGGCACCCCCGACATGCGCACGCCGATCGCCTATGCCTTGGGTTTCCCCGAGCGCATCGATGCCGGCGTATCGATGCTCGAACTGATGGGCAGGCAGCTGACGTTCGAGGCACCCGATACGCAGCGCTTCCCCTGCCTGCAGCTGGCGTTCGACGCGCTTGCCGCGGGGGGCAACGCGGCGGCGGTGCTGAACGCCGCCAACGAAGTCGCGGTGGCGCGCTTCCTCGACGGTGCCGCCTCGTTCAATGCGATTGCCGCCAGCATTGCCCATGCGCTGGACGAGCTGGCGGGCGGCGCGGCGGATACGCTGGACGACCTGCTCGAAGCCGACCGCCAGGCGCGCCGTGTCGCCGGCGATTACCTGGAGCGCCTGCGCGCATGAGCGTACTGCATACCGTAGTCTGGTTCCTGATCGCCATCGGCATCCTGGTGGTGGTGCACGAATTCGGCCATTTCCTCGCGGCACGGCTGGCCGGCGTCAAGGTGCTGCGCTTCTCGGTCGGCTTCGGCAAGCCGATCTACAGCCGCCGCTTCGGGCGCGACCAGACCGAATGGACCCTGTCGGCGCTGCCGTTCGGCGGTTACGTCAAGATGCTCGACGAACGCGAGGGCACCGTGCCGGCGGCGGAGGCGCACCGCAGTTTCAACCGCGCCACCGTGTGGCGCCGCATCGGCATCGCCGCCGCAGGGCCGGCCGCCAATTTCCTGCTCGCCATCGTGCTCTACTGGGTGCTGTTCCTGAACGGCATGCCGGCGATGAAACCGCTGATCGGCGAGCCGCCGGCCGGCACGCCGGCCGCTCAGGCGGGATTGGTGGCGGGCGACGAGATCCGCCGCGTCAACGGTATCGATACGCCGTCGTTCCAGGAATTGCGGCTGAATCTGTTGCGGGCGGGGGTGGCGGGCGAACCGCTGGTGCTGGAATTGACCGATGGCCGCAGCGTGCGGCTCGATGCAGGACCGTTGGATACGGAAAACCTGGAACGCGACACCCTGCGTCCGCTTGGCATCGTGCGCTACGACCCCAGGATCGCGCCGGTGATCGGTCAGGTCCTGCCTGACGGCGCAGCCGCGCGTGCGGGCTTCCGGTCTGGCGACATTCTGGTCGCCGCCAACGGGGAAGCGGTGGCGGATTGGCAGGATTGGGTGAAACGGGTTCGCCAGCATCCGGGCAAGCCCTTGCGCATCGAATACGAGCGGCAGGGGCGGCACGGCGAACTGACCGTGGTGCCGGATGCGGTGGACGAGGGCGGCCAGTGCATCGGCAAGATCGGTGCCGGCCCGAAAGTCGACGAATCGGTACTGGACGCGCTGATGACCGAGGTGCGCTACGGCCCGGTCGAGGCCTTGTGGCAGGGCGCCGCGAAGACCTGGGACACGAGCGTGTTCACGCTGGAGATGATGGGACGCATGGTGCTCGGCCAGGTGTCGTGGAAGAATCTGTCGGGCCCGCTCACCATCGCCGACTACGCGGGCCAGAGCGCCACCCTCGGCTGGATCAGCTTCGTCGGCTTCCTGGCGCTGGTGAGCGTGAGCCTGGGCGTGCTGAACCTGCTGCCGATCCCGCTGTTGGACGGGGGGCACCTCATGTATTATGTTGCCGAAGTTTTTACCGGCCGCCCGGTGTCGGAACGCACCATGGAGATAGGGGGCCGGATCGGCATGACATTGCTGCTGCTGCTGATGTCGTTCGCCCTGTTCAACGATTTGCAACGCCTGATAAGCGGATGAAAATAACCATGACCCTGAACCGTTTGACGCTTGCCCTTGCCGCCGTATTCGCCGCGCACTCAGCGCTGGCCGAAGAGCCCTTCGTGGTCAAGGACATCCGGGTCGAGGGCATCCAGCGCACCGAGGCGGGCACGGTGTTCAGCTATCTGCCGGTCAAGGTCGGCGACGTCATGACCGACGAGAAGACCGCAGCGGCGATCAAGGCGCTGTATGCCACCGGCTTCTTCAAGGACGTGCGGCTGGAAGCGCGCGACGGCGTGGTGATCGTGACGGTCGAAGAGCGGCCCTCGATCGCCAAGATCACGCTGTCCGGCATCAAGGAATTCTCCGAGGACGATCTCAAGAACGGCCTCAAGCAGACCGGCCTCGCCGAAGGGCGCGTGCTCGACCGTGCCCTGCTGGACAAGGCTGAGCAGGAACTGCAGCGGCAATACTTCAACCGCGGCAAGTACGCGGTCGAGATCAAGTCCACCCTGACGCCGCTGGAGCGCAATCGCGTCGCGGTGCAGTTCGACGTGGTGGAAGGCGACAGCGCCAAGATCCAGCAGATCAACGTCGTCGGCAATCAGGCCTTCAAGGAGAAGGAGCTGCTGAAGCAGTTCACCTCGACCACGCCGGGCTGGCTGACCTGGTACACCAAGAACGACCAGTATTCCAAGTCGCGGCTGGCCGGCGATCTCGAAGCCTTGCGCTCGTTCTACCTCAACCGCGGCTATCTCGAATTCAACGTCGATTCCACCCAGGTGTCGATCTCGCCGGACAAGCAGGGCATCTACATCACCGTCAACGTGACCGAGGGGCCGCAGTACCGCGTGTCCGACGTCAAGCTGGCCGGCCAAATGCTGGTGCCGGAAGCGGAGCTGCAGAAGCTCATCACGATCCAGCCGGGCGAGGTGTTCGAGCGCGACCGCCTGACCGAGACGACCAAGAAGATCGGCGACCGCCTCGGCAACGACGGCTACGCCTTCGCCAACGTCAATGCGGTGCCCGAGCTGGACAAGGAAAAAAGCACGGTCGCCTTCACCCTGTTCGTCGATCCGGGCCGCCGCGTCTACGTGAACCGCATCAACGTGGCGGGCAACACCAAGACGCGCGACGAGGTGGTGCGCCGCGAAATCCGTCAGATGGAAGGCGCGTATTACAACGCAGAAAAAATCAATCTGTCGCGCGACCGCCTGAACCGCCTCGGCTACTTCAACGAAGTCAACGTCGAGACGCCGGCCGTGACGGGGACCACCGACCAGGTCGACGTCAACGTCAGCGTGGCCGAGAAATCGACCGGCAACGTGATGCTGGGTGCCGGCTTCTCGTCGTCCGAGGGCCTGGTGCTGTCGGGTTCGGTGTCGCAGAGCAACGTGTTCGGCACCGGCAACCGGCTGTCGGCGCAGATCAACTCGGGCAGCGTCAACACGGTGTATGCGCTCTCGTTCACCAATCCCTATTACACCATCGACGGCATCAGCCTGGGTTACGACCTCTACCGGCGCGACGTCGATGCCAGCGAACTCGACAGCGTCGGTGATTACAAGACGTCGACCTACGGCGCGGGCGTGCGCTTCGGCCTGCCGGTCAACGAGCGCGATTTCGTTTCCTTCGGCCTGACCTACGAGCAGACGTCGATCAGCACGGATCCGAGCAGCCCGACCATTTACCGGCTGTTCGAGCAGGAGTTCGGCAGCGATAACGACACCCTGCGCCTCGACACCTCGTGGGCGCGCGATACCCGCAACAACTACCTGTTCCCGACCAAGGGCCTGTTCCAGCGCGTCTCGGCGGAAATCGGCACGCCGCTCGGCAGTCTGCAGTACTACAAGCTGTCGTTCCAGCATCAGCAGTATTTCCCGCTGGGCAAGCGTTTCACGCTCATGCTGAATGGAGAAGTCGGCATCGGCGAGGGCCTTTCGGGCAAGCCCCTGCCGTTCTTCAAGAACTTTTACGCGGGCGGCACCAGTTCCGTGCGCGGCTTCTCCAACGGAACGCTGGGGCCCAAGGACGTCAACGGCGATGCGCTGGGCGGAAACAAGCGCGTGGTCGGCAATGCGGAGCTGTTCTTCCCCTTGCCGGGACTCAAGGATGACCAGTCGTTGCGCATGTCGGCGTTCATCGATGCGGGCGCCTCCTTCGGCCCCAACGATTACAACAACCAGTACAAGAACTTTGCATTCGGCGATTTGCGCTATTCGGCAGGGGTTGCAGTATTGTGGGTGTCGCCGCTCGGCCCGCTCAAATTCAGCCTGGCGCAGCCTCTGGTCAGCCAGACCGGCGACGAGGAAGAGATGTTTCAATTCACCTTGGGCAATGTGTTCTGAGGGTAGGCCGTTACTGGAGTATTCATGATGAAGTTCAAGCAGTTTGCAGCATCCCTGATTCTGGCGTCTGCGTTGGCGGCGTCCCCCGTGCTTGCCAATACCAAGATCGGTTTCGTCAACACCGAGCGCCTGCTGCGCGAAGCGCCGCTCTCCGTCGCGGCCCAGAAGAAACTGGAGCGTGAATTCGCCGGCCGCGAGCAGGACCTGCAGAAACTCGCCAAGCAGGCGCGCGATCTGCAGGCGCAGCTGGACAAGGACGGCGTGACCATGTCGGACAGCGAGCGCAAGGCCAAGGAGCGCGATCTCGGCAATCTCAATCGCGAACTGCAGCGCCAGGGGCGCGAGTTCCGCGAGGACCTCAACCTGCGCCGCAACGAGGAACTGGGACAGATCCAGGAGCGCGCTCGCAAGGCGATCCAGGATATCGCCCGCGCCGAGAAGTTCGACCTCATCGTCGAGCAGGCCGTTTTCGTCGATCCCAAGAGCGACATCACCGATCGCGTGATGAAAGCCCTGGGTGGAAAATAAGGCCAGACGCGGGAAATAACCCCCACATATGGCCGTAACCCTGGCAGCGCTGGTCGCCCGCTTCGGCGGTGAACTCGTGGGCGACGGCGCCCGGGCGGTCAGCCAGGTGGCGCCGCTGGACCGCGCCACCGCCGACGAAATCGGTTTCGTCTCGCAGAGCAAGTATCTCGCCCAACTGGCGAACACGCGCGCGGGCGCCGTCATCCTGCCCGCGGATGCGCGCGACGCCACCGAGCTGCCGCGCATCCTTACACCCAACCCCTACCTGTATTTCGCGCGCGTCTCGGCGCTGCTGAATCCGCCGCCGCGTCCGCCTGCCGGCATCCACCCCGCGGCGACCGTGGCACCCGATGCGGACATCGCCGCCGACGCCAGCATCGCCGCCGGGGCCGTGATCGGCAGCGGCGCCGTGATCGGCGCACGCAGCGTGATCGGACCGAACTGCACGGTTGGCGACCAGGCCCGCGTCGGCGACGACTGCCTGCTGCATGCCAACGTCACCCTGTACCACCGCTGCGAAGTGGGCGACCGCGCCATCCTGCATTCGGGCTGCGTCATCGGCGCCGACGGCTTCGGCTTCGCGCCAAACGACGGGTGCTGGGAGAAGATCCCGCAGATCGGTCGCGTGCGGATCGGCGACGACGTCGAGGTCGGCGCCTGCACCACCATCGATCGCGGCGCGCTGGAGGACACGGTGATCGAGGAGGGCGTCAAGCTCGACAACCTGATCCAGGTCGCGCACAACGTGACGATCGGCGCGCACACCGCGATCGCGGCCTGCACCGGCATCGCCGGCAGCGCCAAGATCGGCCGCCACTGCACGATCGGCGGCGCGGCGATGATCTTCGGCCACATCGAGATCGCCGACGGCACCCGCATCTCGACCAACACGCTGATCACCAAGTCCCTGCCCAAGGCGGGCACCTATACCTCGGCGCTGCCGTTCTCGGAACACGAGGTCTGGCAGAAGAACGCCGTTCACATGCGCAATCTCGACAAGCTGGTGAACCGCATCAAGCAGCTCGAGAAGCGACTCAACGAACTGGAAAACAAATCATGATCATGGACATCGAGCAGGTGATGCAGTACCTGCCGCACCGCTATCCCTTCCTGCTGATCGACAAGGTGACCGAACTCGAGCTCGGCAAGTCGATCACCGCGATCAAGAACGTCACCATCAACGAGCCCTTCTTCCCGGGACATTTCCCCGGTGCGCCGGTGATGCCCGGGGTGCTGATCCTGGAGGCGATGGCGCAGGCGGCGGCGATCCTGTCGTTCAAGACCAAGGGCTATGCACCGGAGCAGATCGGCATCGTCTACTTTGCCGGCATCGACGCCGCGCGCTTCAAGAAGCCGGTCAAGCCGGGCGACCAGCTCGTGCTCAAGGTCGAGATCGTGCGCGAGATGCGCGGCATCTGGAAATACACCGGCCGGGCCGAGGTCGACGGCGCGCTGGTCGCCGAGGCGGAACTGATGGCCACCCTGCGCGACAAGCCCTGACATGCCGAAGATCCACCCCACTGCCATCGTCGCCTCCGGCGCGAAGCTCGCCGACGACGTCGAGATCGGTCCCTACACGATCATCGGCGAGCACGTCGAGATCGGCGCCGGCACCACGGTCGGCGCGCACGCCGTGATCACCGGGCATACCACCATCGGTGCGCGCAACCGCATCTTCCATTTCGTCTCGCTCGGCGAGGCGCCGCAGGACAAGAAATACGCCGGCGAGCCGACCCGCCTGGAAATCGGCGACGACAACGTCATCCGCGAGTTCTGCACCTTCAACACCGGCACCGTGCAGGACCGCGGCGTCACCACCATCGGGTCGCACAACTGGATCATGGCCTACGTCCACATCGCGCACGATTGCGTGGTCGGCGACCGTACCATCTTCGCCAACAACGCCTCGCTCGCGGGCCACGCCGAAGTCGGCGACTGGGCGATCCTCGGCGGCTTCACCGGCGTGCACCAGTTCTGCAAGGTCGGCGCCCACGTGATGACCGGCATCTCCAGCGTCGTGTTCAAGGACATCCCGCCCTTCGTCATGGCGTCCGGCCAGCCCGCCGCGCCGCATGGCCTCAACAACGAAGGCCTCAGGCGGCGCGGGTTCTCCGCCGAGTCGCTGGCCGCGCTGAAGCGCGCCTACAAGATCCTCTACCGCGAGGGCAACACGCTCGCCGAAGCACAGGCGAAGCTCGCGCCAGAAGCCGCGAACCATGCCGAAGTGCAGCAGCTGCTCGACTTCCTCGCGCGCGCCGAGCGCGGCATCATCCGGTGATCGATCTCGGAGCCGTCGCCGGCGAAGCGTCCGGCGATCTCCTCGGCGCGCATTTCATCCGCGCGTTAAAGCAGAGCCATCCCCGCTTGCGCGCCGCCGGCATCGCCGGCCCGCGCATGGCCGAGGCCGGGGTCGAGGCGGTCTACCCGAGCGACAAGCTGGCGGTCAACGGCTATGTCGAGGTGCTGCGCCACCTGCCGGAGCTGCTGTGGATCCGCTCGCGCATCACCCGTTATTTCCTGGGTGAACGTCCCCGTGTCTTCGTCGGCATCGATGCGCCCGATTTCAACTTCACGCTGGAAGCCAGACTCAAGGCGGCCGGCATTCCCACCGTGCATTTCGTCAGTCCGTCGATCTGGGCCTGGCGCCCCGAGCGCATCCATCGCATCAAGCAGGCGGTGTCGCACATGCTGGTGGTGTTTCCGTTCGAGGAGGCGATCTATCGGGACGCCGGCATTCCGGTCAGCTACGTCGGCCACCCGCTGGCCGACGTCATCCCGCTGGAGCCAGACAGCGCCGCGGCGCGCTCCGCTCTGGGCCTGAATAGCGGTCCCTTGGTGGCATTGCTGCCGGGAAGCCGTCTCTCTGAAGTGACGCGCCACGCACGGCTGATGCTCGACGCGGCGGTGCGCATCCGCCAGCGCCATCCCGACGCGCAGTTCGTGCTGCCTGCAGCGAGCGAGCCTGCCGCCTGGCTGGTCCGGCAGGCACGGCAGGGATTGGACCTTCCTCTGCACGTGCTGGCGGGCCAATCGCATGCCGCCCTCGCAGCGTGCGACGTCGCGCTGGTGGCGTCGGGCACGGCCACACTGGAGACCGCGCTGTTCAAGAAGCCGATGGTGATCACCTACCGCGTGCCCGCGCTCACTGCGCATCTGATGCGCAAG
Source organism: Pseudomonadota bacterium (assembly GCA_021811235.1). Lineage (GTDB taxonomy): Bacteria > Pseudomonadota > Gammaproteobacteria > Burkholderiales > Thiobacillaceae > Thiobacillus. The sequence continues at coordinate 62,144 of JAJZPG010000003.1, forward strand.
AAGGCGTTGCTGCCCTGGATCGGCCTGCCGAACATCCTGGCGCGCGATTTCGTGGTGCCCGAACGGGTGCAGGAAGCGGCCACCCCGGAGAATCTGGCGAACGACGCGCTCGCCTGGCTGGCCGACGCGCCCCGCCGCGATGCCGTCGTCGACCTCTTCCGCGCCATGCACGTGAGCCTGCGGCAGAATGCCAGCGCGCGCATCGCCGATGCGCTCGAGCCCTACCTGGAGGGAGTTTGATGGCACGCCAGACCGTGATCCTGGAGATCGGCCCGCTCGGGCTGTGCGGCGTCGACGAAGCCGGCCGCGGGCCGCTGGCCGGCCCGGTGACGGCAGCGGCGGTCATGCTCGATCCCGCGCGGCCGATCGACGGGCTGCGCGACTCGAAAAAACTTTCCGCCGCCGCGCGCGCACGCCTGGCCGGCGAGATCCGCGAAAAGGCCGCCGCCTGGTGCGTGGCCGAGGCGAGCGTGGCCGAGATCGACCAGCTCAACATCCTGCGCGCCACCATGCTGGCGATGCAGCGCGCCGTTGCCGGCCTCGGGCGCGCACCCGACGAGGTGCTGGTCGACGGCAACCGCTGCCCCGAATGGCCGTGGCGCTCGCAGGCCGTGGTCAAGGGCGACGACAAGATCGCCGCGATCGCCGCCGCGTCGATTCTCGCCAAGACGGCGCGCGACCAGTTCATGTGCAGCCTGCACGACGAATACCCGGTGTACGGATTTGCCCAGCACATGGGCTACGGCACGGCCGCGCACCTCGATGCCCTGAAGGCGCACGGCGCCTGCCCGCAGCACCGGCGCAGCTTTGCCCCGGTCAAACTCGTTCTCGATCAAGCAACCCTGTTCTGAAAGGAAACCCCGTGACGCTGTCCCTGTTCCTGCATCTGCTCTCCGTCGTCGTCTGGGTCGGCGGCATGTTCTTCGCCTACATGGCGCTGCGCCCGGTAGCCGCCAGCGTGCTCGAACCGCCGCAGCGGCTCACCCTGTGGGCCGGCGTGTTCGGCAAGTTCTTTCCCTGGGTGTGGGCATCGGTCGCGCTGATCCTGGCGAGCGGACTGCATATGTTCATGGCGTTCGGCGCGACCGCCGCGCCGCACTATGTCTTGACCATGTTCGCGCTGGGCGTGGCGATGATGGCGATCTTCGCGCACGTGTTCTTTGCACCCTATGGCCGCCTCAAGCGGGCAGTGGCGGCACAGGACTGGAAGGCGGGCGGCGCCGCGCTGGGCCAGATCCGCAAGCTGATCGGCATCAACCTGAGCCTGGGGCTGCTGACGATCGCCGTGGTGTTCCTCGGCCGCGCGTTCGGCTGATTAGGGCCTTAGGGCTCGTCCTGCGACGGCGCGGCCAGCAGGCTGCGCGCCGTCTGCCGGATGGCATCCTGCCGCGCCTCGCACTGCAGTTCGGCATGAAAATGCCCGTCGCGATAGAGGTAGATCGTCGGCAGGTGGAAGATGTCGAAATAGCGCGCCACGCCGGTGGCCTCGCCGACGTCGACTTCGAGAAACGAAGCGGCAAGGTCGGCCAGCGCCCGCGGCAATAATTGCTTCCATGCGCGGCATGCGCTGCACTGCGGCGCGCTGAACAGCACCACGGCCACACCTGGCGAAGCGGCCAGGCGGCGGTGGAAGTCGCCTTCGGCCAGGCGCGCAAAAGCCGGTAGGGCGCCGGCCCCGGCACTGCTAGAATCCCGCTTTTCCTTTTGCTGGCTGCCTTCCATGCTGTTTCTCGAACTCTTCGGCTATCTGCTGCTCATCCTCGTGGCGGCGGAAATCTTTGTCAACGCACTGGAACATCTGGGTGAGAAGCTGAAAATCTCGGAAGGCGTGACCGGCTCGCTGTTCGCCGCGGTCGGCACCGCCATGCCGGAAACCCTGGTGCCGCTGCTGGCGATCTTCGCCACCACCGGCAACGCGGCGACCAACGAGGAAATCGGCGTCGGCGCCATCCTCGGCGCGCCGCTGATGCTGTCGACGCTGTCGCTGTTCCTGATGAGCGTGGCGGTGCTGAAGCGGCGCGGCCTGCGGGGCCACCTCACCCCCGAGAAGACCGGCCTCAAGCGCGATCTCGACTTCTTCCTGATGGCCTTCGTGCTGGCTTTCGTCGCCATGTTCGTGCCGCACGGCGAAGGCTGGGTGCGGGGTGCGCTGGCGTTCGTCATGGTGATGATCTACTTCTTCTACGTCATGCTGACCCTGCGCGCGTCGAGCAAGCTGGTCGAGGAGGGCCACGCCACCGAGGCCGGCTCGCCCATGCTGCTGGCGCGTCTGGGCCTGCCGCAGAACCTGCTGTTCATCGTGGTGCAACTGGCGCTTGGGCTGGGCCTGCTGGTCACCGGCGCCAAGGGCTTCATCCACGGCGTGGAAGCCGCAGCCCCCATCATCGGCATCTCCGCGCTGCTGCTGTCGCTGATGATCATCCCCATCGCGACCGAACTGCCGGAGAAAGTGAACTCGATCCTGTGGATCCGCAAGCACAAGGACACGCTGGCCTTCGGCAACATCACCGGCGCCATGGTGTTCCAGGGCACGCTCCTGCCCGCCATCGGCATTTCGCTCACGCCGTGGGCGCCGCAGAAGGAAGTGCTGCTGGGCGTGGCGATCACCCTGATTGCCGCGTTCTGGCTGCGCTGGGCGGCGGTGACGGGCGGACTGCGCGTCTGGCATCTGTTCTTCAATGGCGCCTTGTACGTCACCTATCTGGCCGCAGTACTGGTGTAAGTTGGCAGAATGAAATACGGCGGGTTTCCCCGCCGTTTTGCCGACCGGAGCAGCCGAATTTAGGTGGAACCCGGCGGTTCACGCCGGAAAGGCCCTTCGAGTTCGTCCATGTAGTGTGCGATGGCGTCGGTCTCGCGCTCCAGGAAGCGGTCGACCGCTTCGCGGAATTCGGCGTTCTCCAGCCAGTGCCAGGAATGTGTGGCCGTCGGTACCAGCCCGCGTGCGAGCTTGTGCTCGCCCTGGGCGCCGCCTTCGAAGACTTTCAATCCCTTCGCGATCGCGTATTCGATGCCCTGCTGGTAGCAGGTCTCGAAGTGCAGCCCCGGCACGTATTCCAGCGTACCCCAGTGGCGGCCGTAGAGGCGCTCGCCGTCCTTCATGCAGAACGAGCAGGCGGTGGGTTCGCCGTCCTTGTCCGCCACGATGAGCAGCAGGTTGTCCGGCATCGTCTCGCGCAGATTTGCGAAGAATGCGCGGTTGAGGTGCGGTTCGCTGCGATGGCGGGCATAGGTGTCTGCGTAGCAGCGGTAGAAAAAGTCCCAGTCGGCATCCGTGCTGTCGCGGCCTTCGACCCAGCGGAAGCTCACGCCCAGGCTGGCGAGCTTCTTTCTTTCCTGGCGGATTTTCTTGCGTTTGTCGTGCGTCATCGCGGCGAGGAAATCGTCGAAGCTGGCGTAGCCCGCGTTGGTCCAGTGAAACTGGAAGCCGCTGCGGTGCAAAAGCGGCGTCGCATTGAGCGCGGCATGATCGGGCTCGCTGGGGAACAGGATGTGGAAGGACGAAAATCCCAGCTCCTGCGTGAGTTTCAGCGCGGCCTCGATCAAGGCCGCGCGGTCGGCGTCGTTCTTCGCCAGCAGCCGCGGGCCGGGCACGGGAGAAAACGGCACGCAGCACACCAGCTTGGGGTAGTAATCCAGGCCATGCCGGCGGTAGGCGTCGGCCCACGCCCAGTCGAACACGAATTCGCCCCAGGAATGGTGTTTGACGTACAGCGGCATGGCGGCTTCCAGCCGGTCGCCGCGGAACAGGGCCAGGTGCACCGGTTCCCAGCCGATGGAGGCGCCGACGCAGCCGGTGGTTTCGAGGGCGTCGAGGAAAGCGTGTTGCAGGAAGGGTGAATTGCCTGCCAGCGCGTTCCAGACGTCGGCGGGCAACTCCGCCATGCGCGTCACGACGCGCACGACGGTTTCTGCGGCTTCGGCTTCCGTCCCGCGGGGCTTTGCTTCAAAATGCACGTTTTGGCGAGCTTCCATCAAAAACGAATGAACCTGCACGAATATCAGGCCAAACAAATACTGCGCTCGGGCAACATTAACACGCCGCGCGGCCTTGCTGCAGCGAGTGCCGAGGCCGCGCTGGAGGCTGCCCGCGAACTGGGCGGCGACGCCTGGGTGGTGAAAGCGCAGATCCACGCCGGCGGACGCGGCAAGGCGGGCGGGGTGAAAGTGGTCAAAAGCCTCGACGAGGTGCGCGCGATGGCCGCGTCGCTGCTGGGCAAGCCGCTGGTGACCAACCAGAACGCGCCCGATGGCCAGCCGGTGAACCAGGTGCTGGTCGAGGAAACCCTGCCGATCGCGCGCGAGCTGTATCTCTCGCTGCTGGTCGACCGCGAGACCGAGCGCGTCGCCATCGTCGCCTCCGCCGCAGGCGGCATGGACATCGAGGAGGTCGCCCACGCCACCCCGGAAAAAGTGCTGACCGAAACCTGCGATCCGTTGCTGGGCGTGCAGGATTTCCAGTGCCGTGCATTGGCCTTCGCGCTGGAATTGACGGGCGAGGCCTACAAGGATTTCTGCCGCCTGCTGCCGCAGCTCTATCGCGTGTTCGTCGCCAACGACCTGTCCTTGCTCGAAATCAACCCGCTGGTGGTGACGACCGACAACCGCGTGCTGCCGCTCGACTGCAAGATGAGCGTCGACGACAACGCGCTGTACCGCCGCAAGAACCTGGCCGAGCTGCGCGACGACAGCCAGATCGACGCCAAGGAAGCTGCGGCCAACGCGGCCAACGTCAACTACGTTGCGCTCACCGGCAACATCGGCTGCATGGTCAACGGTGCCGGCCTGGCGATGGCGACGATGGACCTGATCCAACTGGAAGGCGGCACCCCCGCCAACTTCCTCGACGTCGGCGGCGGCGCCACCCCGGAGACGGTGGCGCAGGGCTTCAAGATCATCCTGCTCGACCCCAATGTGCGCGCGGTGCTGATCAACATCTTCGGCGGCATCGTGCGCTGCGACGTCATCGCCGAGGGCATCATCCAGGCGGTGAAGGAAGTCGGCGTGAAGGTGCCGGTGATCGTGCGGCTGGAAGGCACCAACGCCGAACTGGGCCGCAAATTGCTGGCCGAATCGGGGCTGGCGATCCTCGCGGCCGAAAGCCTCACCCACGCAGCCAAACTCGCCGTGGAGAAGGCGGCATGAGCATCCTCGTCAACCAAAACACCAAGGTCATCTGCCAGGGCTTCACCGGCAAGCAGGGCAGCTTCCATTCCGAACAGGCGATCGCCTACGGCACGCGGATGGTCGGCGGCGTGACGCCAGGCAAGGGCGGACAGACGCATCTCGATCTGCCCGTGTTCAACACCGTGCGCGACGCGGTGCGCCAGACCGGCGCCAGCGCGACCATGATCTACGTGCCGGCCGCGTTCGCCGCCGACTCGATCCTCGAAGCGGCCGACGCCGGCATCGAGGTGATCGTCTGCATCACCGAGGGCATCCCGGTGCTCGACATGCTGAACGTGAAGGCGGCGCTGCGTGCCAACGGCGCGAAGCTGATCGGCCCCAACTGCCCCGGCGTCATCACCTCGGGCGAGTGCAAAATCGGCATCATGCCCGGCGTCATCCACCAGAAAGGCAGGATCGGCATCGTCTCGCGCTCCGGCACGCTGACCTACGAAGCGGTCCACCAGACCACGCAGTTGGGGCTGGGCCAGTCGACCTGCGTCGGCATCGGCGGCGACCCGATCAAGGGGCTGGATTTCATCGATTGTCTCGCGATGTTCGAAGCCGATTCGCAGACCGAGGCGGTGATCCTGGTCGGCGAAATCGGCGGCAGCCGCGAGGAAGAAGCGGCCGAATACATCCGCTCCCACATGAAGAAACCGGTCGCCGCCTACATCGCCGGACGCACCGCACCCAAGGGCAAGCGCATGGGCCATGCGGGCGCGATCATCGCCGGCGGTGCCGGCACGGCCGACGCCAAGATCCGCGCGCTTGAAGCCGCCGGCGTCGTCGTCGCGCAGAGCCCGGCTGGCCTCGGTGAAGCCGTGCAGCTGGCGCTGGGTGCACGATAGAAGATGAATGATGCGGGTGCGCTTGCTGGACGTATGGGCCGAGGTGTTGCGCTGATTCGACTTTTATTACTGGTTCTTGCTGGTCTTATGGCTTGGTGGTTGGGCCAAAGGCAGACGGAATTCGGTGAACTGTATGCTGAGGCAGTAATAGGAAAACGCCCAGATTTGAAATTGGGATATGTCGATTTTGAAGAGCAGATTGCGCAGGTCGAATTTCAATTGATCAAGGTGCCCGAAAGTGTGATGACCGAAGCTCGATTTGTCTCTGGGTTGGGCAACGATTTGAAATCCATATTCTGTGCTTTTGTGAGCAAGGGTGAGTTCGGAGAGGATCTAAAGGTGCCTTTGCTTAACGTTGGTGTGCGTTACGATTCGGGCTGGGTTCTGAGTCACGCATATTCCGTTAAAACTTGTTCTATCCAGAGTTGATGAAACTCGCCATCGCCCAACTCAACCTCACGGTCGGCGACATCGCCGGCAACGCGGCCAAACTGCTGGCCGCGGCGAAGGAGGCACATGCCGCCGGCGCCGAACTCTTGCTTACCCCCGAAATGTCGATCTGCGGCTACCCGGCCGAGGATCTGGTGCTGCGGCGCGATTTTGCCGTGGCGTGCGCAGCGGCGGTGCAGCAACTGGCCGCCGGGGCGCCGGCCGAACTGATGCTCATCGTCGGCTATCCCGAACGCAGCGAAGACGGTTTGTTCAACGCCGCCGCCCTGCTGCGCGGCGGGAAAATCGAAAAGGTATACCGCAAGCATCACCTTCCGAACCATTCCGTGTTCGACGAGCAGCGCGTGTTCGACAGCGGCGACGCGCCTTGCGTGTTCGCCTGTGGCGGCGTGAAGTTCGGGATCAACATCTGCGGCGACATCTGGGAACCGGGGCCGGCGACGCGCGCGATGGAAGCCGGCGCCGACTGGCTGCTGGTGCCGAATGCCTCGCCCTATCACCTCAACAAGGAGCGCGAACGCGTCGCCGTGGCGCGCTCGCGGCAGGTCGAAAGCGGTTTGCCCATCGTCTATGCCAACCTGGTCGGCGGGCAGGACGAGCTGGTGTTCGACGGTGCGTCGTTCATGTTGAATGCCGACGGCGAGGTGGTGGCGCAGTGCCCGGCCTGGCAGGAGGGCGTGTTCTACTTCGAGCTCGACCGCGACACCTGCAGCGGCCCGCAGAACACCCTGCCGGACGAGGACGCCGCCGTCTACGACGCACTGGTACTGGCGGTGCGCGACTACGTCGGCAAGAACGGATTCAAGGGCGTGCACCTGGGCCTGTCGGGCGGCATCGATTCGGCGCTGACGCTGGCGATCGCCGCCGACGCCATCGGCCCCGACAAGGTGCACGCGGTGATGATGCCGTCGGACTACACGGCATCGATCAGCGTCGAGGACTCGCGGGACATGGTGAAGCGTCTCGGCGTGCGCTATTCGGAGATTGCCATCCGGCCGATCTACGAGGCCTTTGTCGGCCAGCTGGCGGGCGAATTCGCCGGCCTGGCCGCCGACACCACCGAAGAAAACCTGCAGGCGCGCACGCGCGGCACGCTCTTGATGGCGCTGTCCAACAAGTTCGGCACCCTGGTGCTGACCACCGGCAACAAGAGCGAGATGGGAACCGGCTACGCCACGCTTTACGGCGACATGGCCGGCGGTTTCGCGGTACTGAAGGACGTGGCGAAGACCCGCGTGTACAAGTTGGCGAACTACCGCAACCGCGTGTCCGAGGCGATCCCGCAGCGCATCATCGACCGCCCGCCGTCGGCCGAACTGCGCCCCGACCAGACCGACCAGGACAGCCTGCCGCCGTATGACATTCTCGATGCCATCCTCGCAGCCTACGTCGAGCGCGACCTGCCGGCGCGCGACATCGTCGCGCTGGGCTACGACGCCGCCACGGTGAAGAAAGTCATCCGCCTGGTCGACCTCGCCGAATACAAACGCCGCCAGGCCCCGCCCGGACCCCGTATCACGCCGCGCAATTTCGGCAAGGACCGCCGCTACCCGATCACCTCGAAATACCGACCCGACCTCGCCTAGCGACAATGGCTGCCATGACGACATCCGTGCCAGGCGAATTTCCCCCTCCCCAATCCTCCCCCGCATGCGGGAGAGGGAGAAAACGTAATGCCTTTATGCCCGCAAGGGTGCAACCCGATTAACGGAGACTTGCCATGAAGAAGATCGAAGCCATCATCAAACCGTTCAAGCTCGACGAAGTGCGCGAAGCGCTGTCGGACATCGGCGTCACCGGCCTCACCGTCACCGAGGTCAAGGGCTTCGGCCGCCAGAAGGGCCACACGGAACTCTATCGCGGCGCCGAATACGTGGTCGATTTTCTGCCCAAGGTGAAGCTGGAAGTGGTCGTCGCCGACAGCCTGCTCGACCGCGCCATGGAGGCCATCATCGCCGCCGCGCGCACCGGCAAGATCGGCGACGGCAAGATTTTCGTCACGACGGTGGAGCAGGTGGTGCGGATCCGCACCGGGGAATCGGGCGAAGCCGCGATTTGAATCCGTGCAGCGTGTGCTGCCTTGACAGCGAATGTCTGCTGACAGCCTCCACGACCGCCCAAGCTGACGGCCGAGGTGTGCCTGTCGGTTCGCTCGGCGTTCGCTTATGAGGGGTTTGAACCAGCCAGGAAGAGACGTTCAGGTTGAGGGGCGCGACCGTCTCTTATTCGGCCTTTGCAGCCGGTGAGGCTGATAATCAATATGTCCGGTTCTCGGTGTTGACCTGACATGTGGTGACATGCTGAGTAATGCTGGCTAGTAGTAGTGAATTCGACCCTGGCCCCTTTGATTCCGCTCGGGGTGTCGCTCATCTCGAAAACGTTAGGTTTCTCTATGGGACTCGACTGGAATCCAATCGGTAAATCGCAAGCCGGACACGAAGAAGAGTTTGAAAAGCTCTTCAATCTGCTTGGCGACAATCCTGTTGCTGGAAGCTTGCTTGGCAAATTCAGACAGCTATTCCATCGCTTTGATCGTGATGAAGCGACTAAGCGTTGGTTTGAAATTCAAATCTCACCCTTCGTCACGGTCCAGGCACCACAAGTCGGAATCGATCCAAGAGCCGACGAGTGGGCAAAAGCCCGCTACCGAGAAAATCCTCCAGAGGACAAGACCGAAGTCCAGTTTCTTGAAGAGCTCAAGGGTTACTACGTTGTGGCACTTGCCCCACAATGCGATGGCATACCTTATTACTCAAACGGGTCGGCTGGTTACGTTGAGCTTTACAGCTTTCGTGCCGAGTTCATAACGAATGACTGTAAAGATATTGTTGGAAAAGAACTGCTTGAAAAGTGCTACCACAGTTGCCTTGCGCCGGGTCTGGCATCACTTGGCACAGAGTTAAGGGCTTGCGCGAATAATTTCGCATCTAAGCATGACGTATCACATGTTGAATCAGTTCGTGAACTCGATGCACCTGAAGGTAGCCCAGAGTCAAAGGCACACATTCTTTTCGCTGCTGCCAAATGGTGTGAGTATTGGTCAAGCCGAGGGCATGGACTTGAAGCCTATTTCTAAGCCGACGGCGAAACCTAACCCTGCGCTCAACACGGACGCCCTACATGCCGCTTCGCGGCATTCCGGGCGCCGGTTAGCTCCACGTTATGCAGTTTCAACAAACATGCCGCAACAATGAATATCCCAATCGACACCATCAACTCTGCCATGACGCTTGCTGGTGGCTTGCTGGCGCTGTCAGCAGCTATTGTTGCAGCGGTCGCAACCACACTACCGAAAGATAAAACCGCCGCCGCAATAGCGAGCATTCGCGCCAAAACCATCAGTTTTATTTCGGTTTCATCGGCCATCGCCTCAGCAGTTTCCATCTCTGTTTTTGACGCTCCACGCTTGGCAATCTTTTTTGTGTTCATTTGCGCCTCCTTAGCATCTGTTCAGTTTTTGCGCGGTCAAGGAAATGCAACGCGAGCGGAAACATTTATGCTCATCATCCAAATTGCCATTGTTTTGGCATTTGTCTTTTTGTATCTGGGCTCGCGCATCCTTTCTGTGCTTGAGCGGCTTGCATAACATGGCGCTCAACCTCGCTCCCTCCGGTCGCTGGACGGCGCTAAAGCGCCGCCGGTTAGCTCTACGTTAGGGATAATCATGATGAAGTTTCTTGCGGCAATAACTGCTCTCTTGTCCACTAACGCCATGGCTGAATCGCCCATTCAATTTATTGACGCTGCCCGCGAAGGGCTGAGAATCCAAACAAGTTCCCATAAAGCAACTTGGCATCTTGGCGAGGAAGAAAATTGGGCAGCCGATCTCGATGCAGGAACAATCACTTTTAAGTTCTCGAATGGCGTTAAAGCCACCGCACCAATTCAAGTCATAGGCACCTACAATCTTGCTGACGGCACTTTTTTGTGGGGATGGGATCACCCATCCGTACCCGAAGCTCTGCGTAAACACGCTATTCTGGCAAGGCAATGGGGTGAGAAGAACAAAGTGGATCACTTTATTTCTCGCAAGGTTCAATGCAGTGAAGAGGAAGCATGGGGCTTTTCTGCGGTAGCAAACCGACTTGCAAATGCCAACGGTGTTTACCGAGGCCCAGCTGGTACGGCACTTGTGTTTATGACTTTCGGGGAAATGAAGCTTGAGAAAACCAAGCCCTAACCCGTCGTTCAAGCGGGACGCCGCGCAAGCGCGGCGCCCCTTAACTTTACGTTAGGTACTGTTCCCGATGGAAATCGAAACCGGCCTCTTCTACAACAGCCTGCTGTGGGGCGCCCCCGTCCTTTGGCTCGTCGTAGCCGCTATTGCTTTTGCTCGTGGCTTGCGTGTTTCGGCTGCTCTCGTGGTCGTGTCAGCTGTCGCCTCGTTAGCCCAGCCAATCCTATTCTTCGCTGGCTATTCACTCCCCACCGACTGGCAAACCAATCCTGGCCCACTGCTGCCGGCTCAAAGGGTCGCTTGGGTTGCTGAGTACGTTCTGCCAGTTGTCAGTTTGCTTGGGTTTTTGTTGGGTTACGTCTATGCCATGCGCCGTACCTAACATTGCGTTTAAGTTCGCTCCCTTCGGTCGCTGGGACGCGCCGCAAGCGGCGCGCCCCTTAACTTAAACGTTAGGGGTAAAGAGAATATCTCCTCCCCATATCTTGCCGCGAGATAAAACCCAGATCGCTCACCTTGTAAACATGCTCAACAAACCCCTTCTCCTTGCTATTGCCGTTCTTGTTATTCTCATCTTTGTTGGGGGCGAGGGTCTTTCGCGTTGGGCGTTCGCCTTCTTGTGGCTTCTTGTTGCGGGTGTCGTTGTTACAACCTGGCTCCGCATGTTCCAAAACACGAAAAAAGAAACTCAAGAGCTAGAAGCTGTACGAAAATCATATCGAGAGGGAGACAGTGAACCGCCGCACCCCTAACACTTCATATATGGACTCCCCCCAATAGCAAGAGACCGGATCGATAGTTCTGGCTGGTTGGAATTGCGTGCAGTCGTATATCCGGCATCTTGAGTGGGTTCTGTGTGACCCGTGCCGACATGGAATCTGCTCACGGCGCGCCAATCGGTACAAGCGGCAGCTTGGGTGCCGGAAGAGTTACCGGCGTCAGTCCGTGATGATGCAATCGTTTGAGCCATGATGGGCGATCAGTCTCTTCGCAAACGCTGGGTGGTGATTTTCTTGCTCAAATCGCCACGGCGTACGCCGTGCGGTTCGTCTTCCTGTTCTCCTCCCGGACACTGAGCTTGCCGTAGGGTTCGTGATCCCGCAGCACCGCATAGCAGATGCGCGCGAGCTTGTTGGCCAGCGCACAGGCGGCCTTGTTGTGGTTGGTCCGGCTCTGCACCCTGAGCGCCCAGTCCTTGAGGCCGTCAACCTGTCGGCCTGCCTGCTTCGCCACGACGGCCGATCGCAGCACTGCCCGCGCGCCGTGGGTCAGCAGCATCCGCAGATAGCGGTCGCCGCGTTTGGAGATGCGCCCCAGCCGTCGGGTGCTGCCCGAGGAGAATTCCTTGGGCGTGAGACCGAACCAGCTGGCGAAGTGGCGGGCGTCGCGGTAGTGGCCGACTTCGCCCGAGGTGGCTGCCACCATGGCGGTGGCGGTCAACAGGCCGATGCCGGGCACGGTCAGCAGTTCCTGGCAGGCCGGGCTTTGTTTGACCAGTGCGGACAGTTCCAGCTCAAGGTGGGCGATGCGCTGTTCCAGAAGCCGGATCGCTTCGCTCACGCCTTACGCCCCTTCGGGGTGTCGCTCATCTCGAAAACGTTAGCTGTAATCGGAGACCGTCGAGCAAATCATCTCGTGGGGTGACCTTCTAAAAGTCGAATTGCGTGTTGGGTGCGTGGTAAGTGCGGAATTATTTCGCGAAACACGTAAGCCAGAATACGTTTTACATGTGGATTTTGGCGAAGAAGTAGGCTTGAGGAAGTCGAGCGCTCAGATCACTCACCTCTATCTCAAGCGGGCGTTGCGCGGTTGGATTGGCGCCTCCTGTCTCGGCCGTTGCTGCCCGTCGGAATCGGTTTCATTGAATAAAACCAAGCTCCGATTATGCTGATCCAAGAGGGTCGTTACGCGGGGATCGAATGCGGGTAGCGGGTGGCGGCACGCCGCGTGAACTTGTCTGAGGTCAAATTTATGTCAAACATGATTCTGCTCGGTACGCGCAAGGGTACCGTCATTTTTGATCGTTCGAATTCCAGCTGGAATCCTCGGCCTATCGCGCATGCGGGCATACCGGTGTGCTACGCGGCGCGCGACCCGCGTAACGGTACTTTGTGGGCTTCGCTGGATCACGGCCACTGGGGGCCCAAGTTGTCACGTTCGCGCGACGGCGGCACGACGTGGGAGGACGTGCTGTCCTTGAAATATCCGGAAGGCGCGCGCTACATCGTCAAGTACCTGCCTGGCCCGGATTTTGACCCGGAGGCGCCCGTGGGACAGCCCGAGTACAAGGACGCGACCGTTTTCAAGATCTGGAACCTGGCGTTTGGCACCGCCGGGCAGCCCGGCCGGCTGTATGCCGGCACGATCCCCGGCGGCCTGTTCGTCAGCGAGGATGACGGAGACAGCTGGGCGCTCAACCGGCCACTCTGGAACCATGAAAGCCGGGGCGGCGACCTGTTCGCGGGCGAGGCGACCAGCGAGAACCGGTGGAGCGGTACGCCGGCCAGCATCGACTATGGTGTGTTCGAGCCCGGCATTCATTCCATCGTCATCGACCCGCGCGATCCGCTGCACATGCACGTCGCGGTGTCGTCGGCCGGCGTGCTGGAGACCACCGATGGAGGCCAGTCCTGGACGGGGCGCAATCGCGGCATGTTGAACGATTACATGCCGAATCCGGAATCGGAGTGGGGGCACGATCCGCATTGCGTGGCCAGATGTCCGGGGCAGCCGACGCATCTCTGGCAGCAGAACCACTGCGGCGTGTTTTATAGCGATGACGGCGCGATGACATGGAAAAAAGTCAGCCTGCCCGATGCCGGCGTGCATTTCGGCTTCCCCATCGCGGTCGACGCACAGGACGGGCGTACGGCGTGGGTCGTGCCGGCGCGCGCGGACATGGAGCGCATGGCGATCGGCGGCGGCTTGTTCGTCGCGCGGACCACGGACGGCGGGCAATCGTGGCAATCCTTCCGCAGCGGCCTGCCGCAGGAAAACGCCTATGACATCGTGTTGAGGCATGGCCTCGACGTATGCGGCGACAGCCTGTGTTTCGGCAGCACGACAGGCAACGTCTACCTGTCGGAAGACCGCGGCGAAACCTGGCGATGCCTGGGCTACCACTTTCCGCCGGTGTATTCGGTCCGGTTCGGCTGAGCGACATGCCCACGGTGGAAGTGACCCGGCATCTGTACCGCTTCTTTCCGGCGCTCGAGAACCGCACGATACGGGTGCCGGCCGGCTCGGTGGCAGACGTCCTGCGCGCGGTCGACGAGCTGGCTCCGGGATTCTCCGATTACGTGCTCGACGAACATGGCGCGCTGCGCCGGCACGTCAATATCAGCCTCAACGACACCGTGGTGATCGATCGAAAGAAGCTCTCCGATCGCGTGCCTGAGGATGCGACCCTCTACATATTCCAGGCGCTGAGTGGGGGGTAGGGTCTTGGGGCGGCGATTGATGGATAGGGAATGACCCGGGACCCGACGCGCTTTGTAACCGGCGCGAGCGACCGTCAGGGTCGAGAACGGTTCTACCGGGTTGTCTGGAAGCGGACACTAGGGAGGCGCTGAACAAGTCCTTCGACAGGCTCAGGACGAACGGCAAGTTGTTGATTCCGTTCGTGGTGAGCTTGTCGAACCATGAAAGGAATCAACTTGTTCAGCGCTTCCCTAAGGCGCGCCTGAACAAATCGTCACCCAAGCGGTGCGCGGTTGCTACAGCTTGGCTGCTTTACAAGCGCGGTCTGTCCCGTGCGGGTGAACGCCGGGGGACAGATGCTTGATTGGACTGGATTCCGGCGTGCGCCGGACTGACACCGTGGACGTGTTCGGGGTTTCCCCGATGAATGTCCGCCACCGCCCAGGCGGACGCCCGATTACCAGAACCTGTACCAGGCCTTGCCTTCGGTGTTCACGCCCTTGGCGTACTTGCTGTTGGGGTAGTTGAGCTGCAGCACGCGCTGGGCGTCGTCGCGCAGGTCGGTGAGCTTCAGCTTGTCGTAGGCCACCACCATGACCGCGAGGGCCTCTTCCACCGCGGGGGCTTCCGGGTAGGTCTTCAGCACTTCCTTGGCGCGGTTGGCGGCGGCGACCCAGGCTTCGCGCTTGATGTAGTACTTGGCGACGTGGACTTCGTGGCTGGCCAGTGCGTTGACCAGATACTTCATGCGCGCGGTCGAGTCCTCGGCGTACTTGCTCTCCGGGAAGCGGGTGACGAGTTCCTTGAACGACAGGAAGGCGTCGCGCGCCGCCTTGGGATCGCGCTCGGACAGGTCCTGGTCGACCAGATTGCCCAGCAGGCCGAGATCGTCGTTAAAATTCGCCAGGCCCTTCAGATAGTAGGCGTAATCGACGTTAGGGTGGTTGGGGTGCAACTTGATGAAGCGGTCGCATGCTGCGATGGCGGAAATCGGCTCGTTGTCCTTGTAATAGGCGTAGGCGACTTCGAGCTGCGCCTGCTGCGCATAGCGGCCGAAGGGATAGCGCGCTTCCAGCGTCTCGAACAGCTTGACCGCGCGTTCGTAATTGCCGTCGTTGAGATTATCCTTGGCTTCGGAGTAGAGTTTCTGTGCCGACCAGCCCGCGGTCTCGTCCTTGACCTCGGGCAGCAGGCCGCAGCCGCCCAGGGTGAGCACAGCGGCCAACAGGGCGCTGCCCACCACCCGATTGAGGCCAGGCGCCCGATTGAAAGCTTTAAAACCCGACTGACATTGCTTAAGCATGGGAAAAGACACAGAAAATTCGTCGACTGATTATAAGGGAAATCCGGAGGGCGGCGTCCGCGAACTGGTGATCCCCGACGCCCAGGGCGGCCAGCGCCTGGACCAGGCCTTGTCGGCCCTGCTGCCCGAGTTTTCGCGCAATCGCATCCAGAACTGGATCCGGGCGCGCAAGATCTCGGTGGACGAGTCCTGGGGCACGACCAAGATGAAGGTCAGCGGCGGCGAGGCGGTACGGGTCGAGATCGAGCCCGTACGCGGTGCCACGTCCGATTCGCCCGAGGCGATTCCGCTCGACGTGGTATTCGAGGACCAGGTGCTGTTGGTGATCAACAAGCCGGTGGGGCTGGTGGTGCATCCCGGCAGCGGCAATCCGCGCGGGACGCTGCTGAATGCGCTGCTGCACCGCGTGCCGCAGGTGGCCGAGTTGCCGCGCGCCGGCATCGTGCACCGGCTCGACAAGGACACCTCGGGCCTGCTGGTCGTCGCCAAGACCCTGACCGCGCACACCGACCTGGTCCGCCAGCTGCAGGCGCGCACCGTCAAGCGCGAATACCTCGCTCTGGTCTACGGCGAGGTCGACCGCACCGGCACCGTCGACGCACCGCTGGCGCGCGATCCGCACAACCGCACCAAGCGCGGCGTCCACCCCATGGGCAAGCCGGCGGTCACGCATTACGAACCGGTCGAGCGTTTCCCCGGCGGCGTGACCCTGTTGCGCTGCAAGCTCGAAACCGGCCGCACCCACCAGATCCGCGTGCACATGCAGCACATCGGCCATCCGCTGGTCGGCGAGCAGGTCTACAGCGCCAGCCGCCGCAGCCATCTCAAGATCCCGTTCCCGCGCCAGGCGCTGCACGCCGAGCGGCTGGGCCTGATCCATCCCATCACCCACGAGTACATGCAGTGGGAATGCCCGTTGCCGCCCGACTTCGCCTCGCTGCTCGACGCCCTGCGTGAAAACACCGTCTGGGGAGGATGAGCCGGTGATCCTGCCCGACTGGCCGGCGCCGCCGCAGGTGCGGGGCCTGATGACCACGCGCGCGGGCGGCGTAAGCCATGCCCCCTGGGCCAGCCTCAACCTCGGAGACCACGTCGGCGACGATCCCGCCCATGTCGCAGCCAACCGTGCGCATCTGCGCCAGCAGCTGCCGGCCGAACCGGGCTGGCTCAAGCAGGTGCACAGCGCGCGGGTCGTCGAGCTTGGGCGCGACGACCATTTCGAGGCCGATGCCGCGTTCACCCGCGAGCCGGGGCGGGTGTGCGCGGTACTCACCGCCGATTGCCTGCCGGTGCTGTTCTGCGACCGCGCCGGCAGCGTGGTCGCCGCCGCGCACGCCGGCTGGCGCGGGCTGGCGGGCGGCGTGCTGGAGGCGGCGGTGGCGGCGATGCAGGTGCCGCCGGGCGAGGTCCTTGCCTGGATGGGCGCCGCCATCGGCCCGCAGGCCTTCGAGGTGGGCGACGACGTGCGCGAGGCCTTCGTCGCGCAGCATGCGGAAGCCGCGGCCGCCTTCGTGTCCCAGCCGGTTCCGGGCAAGTGGCTCGCCGACATCTACCGGCTCGCCCGCATCCGCCTCGCCCGCGTCGGCGTGCACGCCGTCTACGGCGGCGGCCGCTGCACCTTCAACGAGACGGACCGCTTCTTTTCCTACCGCCGCGACGGCGTGACCGGGCGTATGGCCTCGCTGGTCTGGCTCGCGTAAGCGCTGGCGGCCCTGGCGGGCCTGATCTATCGTTCGCGCACGGCTGGCGCCTTCGCCACGATGCGGAAATGGCCGGGGGACGGGAGAGGATATGGGAAAAAACAGATTCGAAGCCTTCAGCGACGGTGTCCTGGCCATCATCATCACCATCATGGTGCTGGAGCTGAAGGTGCCCCATGGCGAGACGCTGGACGCCTTGCTGCCGCTTGTGCCGACCTTTCTCAGCTACGTGCTGAGCTTCGTTTACCTCGGCATCTACTGGAACAACCACCATCACATGCTGCATGCCGCCACCCGGGTCACCGGGCCCATGCTGTGGGCGAATCTTCATCTGCTCTTCTGGCTGTCGCTGTTTCCGTTTGCCACCGGCTGGATGGGCGAGAATCACTTCGCGCCCATGCCTTCGGCGCTGTACGGGCTGGTGCTGCTGATGGCGGCGATTGCGTACTGGCTGCTGGAGCAGGCGATCATCGCGTCCGAAGGGCCCGCATCGGTGCTCAAGCGTGCCGTGGGGCGGGACTGGAAGGGCAAGCTGTCGCCCGTTCTCTACGGCGTCGCCATCGCCGCAACCTTCCTGGTTCCCTGGGTGGCGCAGGCGATCTATGTATTCGTGGCGATCCTCTGGCTGGTGCCCGACCCCCGCATCGAACGCGCGTTGCACCAGGGGAAATCCTGAGATGAGTGTAATAGAATACTTCTTTATCTTGATAGCCCGAATAAGGAACGATGGCGGATAACTACGACGATTTGCAGCAGAGTTACGGACGCTGCCTGCGGGGGAAGAACTTCATCGAGCGTTTCTACGAGATATTTCTGGCCAGTCACCCGGACATCGCCCCGATGTTTGCAGAAACCGACTTTCAAAAGCAGCGCATGGCCTTGCGCCGGGGGATCAGCGCGGCGATCTCGCATGCGGCCGGCAGTACGCTTGCCAAGCGCACGATCGACCAGATGGCCGACACACACTCGCGCAGGGGCCACGCACCGGTACCGCCCGCGCTCTATCGCTACTGGGTGGACAGCCTTGCACAGGCAGTCAGTGAAATGGACCCCGAGGCGACTCCGCAGCTGATCGCGCGCTGGCGTCAGGGCATGGGGGCCGTGGTCGACACCTTCGTCAAGCATCACTGAACGACGCTTGATTCTTTAACCTGGATTCCCTGGAAGTCATCCCGCACGCGCAGGTAGCGCGGAAAGCGCGGCACCCCCTTTTTCGTCAGGTGCTGATAGCGATAGGTGATGCGCGTGCCGAGGGGCGGCGGCTGGCGACGCAATGAATCAGTGAGGCCGCTGCCGAGGCGGAAGCGTCTGCCGTCCGGCATGGCCATCAGGAGCGCGCCGGTCATGCCCTGGTATTTGCCCTTGCCGTGGACGTGTCCGACGACGACCGCTTCGGCGTCCAGCCAGGGTTTCAGCTTCAGCAGCACGTCGCTGCGGCCGGTGAGATAGGGCGCGTCGGCGCGGTGCAGCATCAGGCCTTCGCCGCCTGCGCGCACCACGGCATCGAGCTGCTTCATCAGCGCGGCGCGGTCGGCCACGCGCACCTGCTCGACGGCCTGCAGCCAGGGCACCGAGGCTTGCGCGACGATCGTCCGCATCTGCAGGACGCGTGCGCTGAAGTCGCCCGCCGCGCCGGGCAGTTCGAAAACCAGATAACGCACCTGTCGCCATTCGGCATCCACGGGTTCGAGTTTACGCACCGTGCCCGACAGCGCATCGAAGCGGCCGCGCCCGATCCAGAGTTCGCCGTCCAGCGGCACGTCCGGGAAGTCTGCGGTGAACCACGCCGGCGCGGGAACGCGACCCCCGCCGCGAAAGCGCAGGGCGTGGCCGTCCCACTGGGCACGCACGCCGTCGAATTTCTCGCTGACCCAGTACTGCGTGACGTCGACATCGGCGGCGTAGACCTCGGCCAGCAGCATGGCGGGCGCGGCCGGCGGTGCATCGCTCCATGCCGGATGCGGCAGCCAGGCGGCCCACGCCAGCGTCAGTGCAAGCAGCGCGTGCTTCAGTCCAGCCATTTCTGCATGAACTGCGCGTGGCCCATGGCGGGGTCGAGCCGGTAGGCGGCGAATCCCAGCCGCTGGTACAGGTTTCGTGCGGACGCATTGCCGTCCAGCACTTCGAGCGTGAGCTTGCAGGCGCCGCGTTCGCGGGCGATGGCCTCGACCTCGGCGAACAGTTGCGCCGCAATGCCGCGGCCGCGATGGCTGGGCAGCACGACGACATCGTGCACGTTGATCAGCGGGCGGCAGGCAAACGTGGAAAAGCCCTCGATGGCGTTGACGAGACCGATCGGGGTAGCCCCGTCGAACGCCAGCACGCTGAAGATGAAAGGCCGCGCGGCGAGCTGGCTGACCAGATGGTCACGCGTAAAATCGCTGAGCGGTTCGCCGCCGCCTGCCGGATCGCGCGCGTAGGCGTCCAGCAACTCGACCAGCGCAGCGGCATGCGCCGGATCGCCGTAGTCCGCTCGGACGATGTCGATCAAGGACGGTTCGATCACTGGGTGTCGATGCGCATCGACAGATCGACCGCGCGGATGTGCTTGGTCAATGCGCCGATGGAAATGCGGTCGACCCCGGTTTCGGCCACCGTGCGCACCGTTTCCAGCGTGATGTTGCCGGACGCCTCCAGCAGGGCGCGGCCGTGGGCGATCTGCACCGCGTGGCGCATGTCGTCAAGGCTGAAGTTGTCGAGCAGGATCAGGTTGGCGCCGGCGGCGAGCGCCTGCCCCAGCTCGTCGAGGGTCTCCACCTCGATCTGCACGCTCACCTGGCCTTCGGCCAGCCTGAAGGCGGCGTCGAGCACCTGGGCGATGCCGCCGGCCGCCGCGATGTGGTTCTCCTTGATCAGGATGCCGTCGTACAGGCCGGTGCGCTGGTTCTGCCCACCGCCGACGCGCACCGCGTACTTCTGCGCCAGGCGCAGGCCGGGCAGCGTCTTGCGCGTGTCCAGGATCGCCGCGTGGGTGCCGCGCACCGCCTCGACGTAGGGCCGGGTCGCGGTCGCCACCGCCGACAGCGTCTGCAGGAAGTTCAGCGCCGGGCGTTCGGCGGTCAGGAGCGCGCGGGCGTTGCCGCGCAGTTCGACCAGGGTGTCGCCGGGCGCGACCGCGTCGCCCTCGGCGACCTTCCAGTCGATCACGCTGGCGAGGTCGAGCGCCCGGAAGCAGGCGTCGAACCACGGCCGGCCGGCGACCACCGCGGACTCGCGGGTGATCACGCGGGCAAAGGCGGTCTGGGCGGCGGGGATGAGGCGGGCGGTCAGGTCGCCGCTGCCGACATCCTCGGCGAGGGCGCGGGCGACATCGGATTCGACGGCGGAATCAAGCAAATCGGACATGGCGGGCCTTAATTAGGACACGACGGGTTGAAATCGGCGGAATCGCCTCTACTTGGGTGGCATTGAATATACCTTAAGCCCGAGGTCACCCATGCGTTTCGACAAGCTCACCACCCAGTTCCAGCAGGCCTTCTCCGACGCCCAGAGCCTGGCCGTCGGCGGCGACCACGCCTACATCGAGCCGCAGCACCTGCTGCTGGCGCTGCTCAACCAGGAAGGCGGCGGCGCCGCGGCCATCCTGTCGCGCGCCGGGGCGCAGGTGCCGGCCCTGAAGGCGTCGCTGACCCAGGCGTTGACCCGCCTGCCCAAGGTCGAAGGCCAGGGCGGCGAGGTGAGCATCTCGCGCGACCTCAACAACCTCCTGAACCTCACCGACAAGGAAGCGATGAAGCGCGGCGACGCCTACATCGCGTCCGAGCTGTTCCTGCTGGCCGCGCTCGACGACAAGGGCGAGACCGGGCGGCTGATGAAGCAGCACGGCGCGCAGAAGGCGGCGCTGGAGTCGGCGATCAACGCGGTGCGCGGCGGCGAGGGCGTGAGCTCGCAGGAAGCCGAAGGCCAGCGCGAGGCGCTGAAGAAGTACACCCTCGACCTCACCCAGCGCGCGCGCGACGGCAAGCTCGACCCGGTCATCGGCCGCGACGACGAGATCCGCCGCTCGATCCAGATCCTGCAGCGCCGCACCAAGAACAACCCGGTGCTGATCGGCGAGCCCGGCGTCGGCAAGACCGCGATCGTCGAGGGTCTCGCGCAGCGCATCGTCAACGACGAGGTGCCGGAGACGCTGAAGGGCAAGAGCGTGCTGGTGCTCGACCTGGCCGCGCTGCTGGCCGGCGCCAAGTACCGCGGCGAATTCGAGGAACGCCTGAAGGCGGTGCTGAAGGAACTGGCGATGGACGCCGGCCGCTACATCGTCTTCCTCGACGAGATCCATACGCTCGTCGGTGCCGGCAAGGCCGAAGGCGCGATCGACGCCGGCAACATGCTGAAGCCCGCGCTGGCCAGGGGGGAATTGCATCTCATCGGCGCGACCACGCTCGACGAATACCGCAAGTACATCGAGAAGGACGCCGCGCTCGAGCGCCGCTTCCAGAAAGTGCTGGTCGACGAGCCCTCGGTCGAATCGACTATCGCCATCCTGCGCGGCCTGCAGGAGAAATACGAACTGCACCACGGCGTCGACATCACCGATCCGGCGATCGTCGCCGCGGCCGAGCTGAGCCATCGCTACATCACCGACCGCTTCCTGCCCGACAAGGCGATCGACCTGATCGACGAGGCCGCCGCGCGCATCAAGATGGAAATCGATTCGAAGCCGGAATCGATGGACAAGCTCGACCGTCGCATCATCCAGCTCAAGATCGAGCGCGAGGCGGTGAAGCGGGAAACCGACGAGGCCTCGAAAAAGCGCCTCGGTCTGCTGGAAGACGAGATCGAGAAACTCGGCCGCGAATACGCCGACCTCGAGGAAGTCTGGAAATCCGAAAAGGCCCAGGTGCAGGGCAGCGCCCACATCAAGGAGGAAATCGACAAGCTGCGCGCGCAGATGGTCGACCTGCAGCGCCAGGGCAAGCTCGACAAGGTCGCCGAGATCCAGTACGGCAAGCTGCCGCAGCTGGAAGCGCAGCTGAAGCACGCCGAATCGGCCGACACCAAGCCCGCGTTCAAGCTCTTGCGCACCGAGGTCGGCGCCGAGGAAATCGCCGAGGTCGTATCGCGCGCCACCGGCATCCCGGTGTCGAAGATGCTGCAGGGCGAGCGCGACAAGCTCTTGCACATGGAAGACAAGCTGCACAGCCGTGTGGTGGGGCAGGACGAGGCCGTGCGCGTGGTGTCGGACGCCATCCGCCGCTCGCGCGCCGGCTTGAGCGACCCCAACCGGCCGCTCGGCTCCTTCCTCTTCCTCGGCCCCACCGGCGTGGGCAAGACCGAGCTGTGCAAGACGCTCGCCGAATACCTGTTCGACTCCGCCGACCACATGATCCGCATCGACATGAGCGAATTCATGGAGAAGCACTCGGTCGCCCGACTGATCGGCGCGCCGCCCGGCTACGTCGGCTATGAAGAGGGCGGCTATCTCACCGAGGCGGTGCGCCGCAAGCCTTACTCCGTCATCCTGATGGACGAGGTCGAGAAGGCGCACCCGGACGTGTTCAACGTGCTGCTGCAGGTGCTCGACGACGGCCGCCTGACCGATGGACAGGGCCGCACGGTCGACTTCCGCAACACCGTGATCGTGATGACCTCCAACCTCGGCAGCCAGATGATCCAGCAGATGGCCGGCGACGACTACCAGGTCGTGAAGCTCGCCGTGCTGGGCGAGGTGAAGTCCTACTTCCGCCCCGAGTTCATCAACAGGATTGATGAAGTCGTCGTCTTCCACGCGCTCGGCGAATCGCACATCGCCAGCATTGCGAAGATCCAGCTCAAGGGCCTGGAAGCACGCCTGGCGCAGATGGAGATGACGCTCGACATCACCGACGCCGCGCTCGCCGAGATCGCCAAGGCCGGCTTCGACCCGGTGTACGGCGCGCGCCCGCTCAAGCGCGCGATCCAGGCGCAGATCGAGAACGCGCTGGCGAAGGAAATCCTGTCCGGCCGCTTCGCGCCCAAGGACACGATCCGCGTCGACGCCGAGAACGGGGTGTTCACGTTCGGGAAGGCCTGATCGAAGCCGGGCGGGTAGAACTGTCGGTGTGAAAGAGGGCGGGGTTCCGCCCTCTTTTTTTGGCGGGCGCCGTGCGGCTCAGACGCGCGGTCGCGTGTCGGCTGCCTGCACCGGCGGACCTTCTGCCCGGAAGGCCTCGTGGAAGCTGACGCTGCCTTGGGGGAGCGATCCGTCGAAGGACAGCGCGAAGAACACCTCCGGCGGCACGCCGTCGAGCACCAGCCCCGGCGCGTTCTCGAAGCCGAATCGCCGGTAGTAGCCCGGATGCCCGACGAGGCAACAGCCGCGGGCCCCCATGCGCTTCAGTCGCGCCAGGCCTGCCTCGACCAGCGCCGTGCCGATGCCCTGGCGCTGGTATTCAGGCAGTACCGAAACCGGGCCGAGTCCGTACCAGCCCTCGGTACCGTCGGACAGCGTCACCGGCGAAAACGCAAGGTGCCCGACGACGCGGCCGCCGATCTCCGCGACCAGCGAGACGCTCAGCGCCCTGGCGGCGCGCAGGGCGTCGATGATGAACTGCTCGGCGTGCTGGCTGATCGCGAGAGTCTGGAAGGCGGCGACCGTCACTGCGGCGATGGCCTCGATGTCCGCGGGTGTTTCGTCTCGGATGGCGGGTTCCGGGGGCATGGTTATGCGTTCATTATCCTTGCTGACGTTTGAATTCACCGGCCTGCACGGCTTTTCGCGCAGGTCCGGTGGAATGAGAGGGTAGACGACGAATTTTCATTGGTAGATCAGAGTGACAAGATAGAAATAATCCCCAAATTTCCTCACCCGTGTAGTTCCGCCTTCCACCTTTTCCCCATCCTTGAGCATGACTTGATCGCTTTCATCATAAGTTAGTGAGTAGAAGACATTTACTGCTGCGGCACCTCCGGTAGAGTCCCAATCCCACGAGTGGTGAATAGGGTGAGTGCCACCAAGCTTTCGAACAGTTTCTTCGTAGCCCGGTTTGTTGAATTGGAAGCGTACCCAATGTGAATCGAATCCTGTGCGTAGCAATAGGAACAGAAGGGGCCATACCATCAGGGGAGCAGCGACAACCGACGCGAGCCTTAACCATCGCCTTTGGGCAAGGCTTCTAACAATTCCCCCAATCCAAATCATTCCAACGATGATCGTCGGAATGCCAATGATAGGAACCAGTGCAAACCAAAGATTGAATATTCGATCCAGTTCATTGGCGGAATAGAAGAGGATTGCGAGAAGCAGTTGAAGCGCGATATGAAATGGCGAGAACAAGCGGCCAAAACCGTGTGGTGGACGAAAGTTTGCAACGGCGGCTTGGCTATTGGGAGGCTGCATCGTCGCCTAACAGTTATTCGAGAGACCCATGGGTCGGGGCGGCCTTATAATTATGGAGGCAATGCTTTCTGGCTTCTTCGTGCGGGATGGTGCGGCCTTCGTCGACGGCTTTCAGGCCGGCTTCGATGTTTTGTCGCACGTAAAACTCGTACACGATGTCGTCGAATGTCGCCGTGTCGGGAAGACGTTCGATCAGTTGGCGGGCCATTTCCTTGGCGGTTTGCATGGCGGTGCTCCGCGAAAACCTTGCTAAATCTTACACTGCGCCCGGAGGGAAGGCGGGTGCCAGGTCCGGAAGGCTTGCATTGCGCGGCTTTGCCCGACTCCACCCCACCCCCTAGAATGACCTGACGACCGTTTCCGTCCGGATTGTCTTGCCCGTTCACCTTTGCAAACTCTTGCTCTTCCTTGCCGCGCTCGCCGCGCTGCCGGCGCACGCGCTGACGGTGGAGGTGCAGGCGTCCGATGAACTGAAGGCGCTGCTGGAGCAGCACCTGGAAACGGCGCGCGCGGCGCGGCTGGGCGACAAGCCGGATGCGGAGGAAATCGCGCGGCTGCAGCGGCAGAGCGAGCAGACGGCGCGCGACCTGCTGGCGACCGAGGGGTATTTCTCGCCGCGCATCGAGAGCAAGGTGGAGCCGGCGGGCGACGACTGGCGGGTGACGTATCGGGTCGACGCCGGGCCGCGCGCCACGGTGCGCAGCGTGAAGTTCGCGTTCGCCGGCGAGCTCGCCACGCGCGAAAACGCAGCGGGCCTGCGCGGCCGCATCGAGCGCAACTTCGCTTTGCAGCCGGGCATGCCGTTCCGCCAGGCCGACTGGAATACGGCCAAACTGGGGGCGCTGCAGGCTTTGTTGCTGGCGCGTTACCCGGCGGCGCGCCTGGCGGCGAGCGAGGCGCGCGTCGATCCCGAGGCGCATGCCGCGGACCTGGCGCTGACGATCGACAGCGGACCGGCGTTCTTCTACGGCGCGCCGGTGATCAGCGGCAGCGAGCGCTATCCCGAATCGCTTATCCGCAACCTCAATCCGGCGAAGCCCGGCCGGCCCTATCGTCAGCAGGATCTGATCGACTACCAGATGGCGCTGGAGGCGAGCGGCTATTACGCGCAGGCGACTGTGCGCATCGATCCTGATCCGGCCCAGGCGGCGGCGGTGCCGGTTCGCGTGGAGGTGATCGAGCGTCCTGAAAAGCGCTTCAGCGTGGGGGCGGGCATCAGCACCGACACGGGCGCGCGGGTGCAGGCGTCGTGGCTGCACCGCGACATCCTCGACGAGGGCATGCGGCTGAAGCTCGAGACGCGGCTGGAAACCAAGAAGCAGACCGGGCTGGCGGAGCTGGCCTGGCCGCGCAACGCCAAGGGCTACGAAAACAGCCTCGGCGTGCAGCTGAAGCACGAGGACATCGAAGGCCAGGAGACGCGTTCCACGGTGCTCGCCGCCAAACGCAATCGCACGCGCGGGCAGATCGAGACGACGCTCACGCTGCAGTACCAGACCGAAGAGCAGACCGTCGGTGACGTGCTGAGCGCGCGCAACCAGGCGCTGTCCGCCAACTATGCGTGGACCCAGCGCACCATCGGGCGCGCGTTCTATCCGCGTCGCGGCTACGTGCTGACGCTGCAAGGCGGCGGTGCGGCCGCGGCGCTGCTGTCGGACACCAGCTTCATCCGCCTGTATGGCCGCCACACCCACTATTTCCGCGCCGGTGACAACGGCCGGCTGGTGCTGCGCGGCGAACTCGGCAGCGTGCTCGCCGACACGCGCGACGGCATTCCCACCGATTTCCTGTTCCGCGCCGGCGGCGACAATTCGGTGCGCGGCTACGCCTACCAGAGCCTGGGGAGAACGCTGGAAGGCGGGGTGGCGTCGGTGCGCTACCTCGCCACCGGCAGCGTCGAGTACAACTATTTCTTCAACCGCGACTGGGGCATGGCGCTGTTCGTCGACGCCGGCGACGCGGCCGACAGCCCGGGCGCGCTGTCGCCGGTGTTCGGCTATGGCGTCGGCGCGCGCTACCGTTCGCCGGTGGGGCCGGTCAACCTCGATCTCGCCTACGGCGAAGCCACCGACGAATTCCGCCTGCATTTCTCGCTCGGGGTGTCGTTTTGAGGCGCGCCATCCGGACGCTGGCCGGCGTGGTCGCCGTGCTGGGCGCGCTCGTCGCCGCAGGCGTTTTCCTGGCGGGCACGGCGACCGGTTTCCGCTGGCTGACCGATGCGGCGGCGACGCTGAGCGGACAGCGCGTGCAGTTCGACGGCGTCGACGGCCATCTCGGCGCGCCGCTGTCCATCCGCAAGCTGACGCTCGCCAGTGAGATGCGGCGCATCGAGATCGACGACCTCCGCCTGGAATGGCGGCCGCGCGCACTGTGGCAGCGGCGGCTGGAGGTCGACCTGCTCGCCGCACGCAGCCTGCGGGTGACGGTGCTGAAAAAGGACACCACGCCGCCGACGCTGCCGGCGAGCCTGCGCCTGCCGCTCGACGTGCAGGTGCACGCCGTCGACCTGGCGCGGCTGGAGGTCGTCGACGCCGGCAGCACACTCGTGTTCACGGACCTGCGCGGCCGGCTCGACGACGACGGCACGCGCTATCGCGTGACGCTGGCGAATGCGGGCACGTCGTGGGCCGAGCTGCAGGGACAGGCCGAAATCGGCAAGGACGCGCCGTTCGCCGTGCAGGGGCGCATCGACGCCGCGCGCAGCGAGCCGGTGCCGGTTGTCGCGCAGTTGGGGCTCGACGGCACGCTGGCGGCGTTGCAGTTCCGCCTCGACGCCCGCGCCGAGGCGATGATGCTGATGGCGAGCGGCGAGGCCGCGCCGTTCGCCAAGGTGCGCCTGCCCAGGCTGCTGGTGGCGGGCGAGGGCATCGACCCGCGCTTGTTCGTGGCGGGCGCGCCGGCCGCCGACCTGGCGTTTTCCGGCGTGTTCGAAGGACGCGCGGGCGAACGCCTGCTCGGCACCTTCAGCGTCAGCAACCGCCTGGCCGGCCGGTTCGACCAGCAGCGCCTGCCACTCGCCAACCTGACCGGGGCGGTGGCGGGCGATCTCGCGCAGGCCGATTTCAGCGCGCTCCTGATCGACCTCGGCGCGGCCGGCCAACTGACGGGCCGCGGCCAATGGCGCGACGGGCGTTTCGCGCTGCATCTCGCCAGCCCGCGTCTCGATCTTGCGGGGCTGCACCGCGATCTCCACGCCACGCGCCTCGCCACGACGCTGAAGCTCAGCGGCGACGCGGCCAGCCAGTCGCTCGACGCCGAGGTGAGCGAGGCCTGGGGGCAGGGCCGCTTCACGCTGACGCATAGCGCCGCCGCACTGCAACTGGTCGCGGCGAATTTCAGCGGGCAGGCCGGGCACCTGGAGGCCACAGGCATCTTGAAGCTCGACGCCAGCCGCGCGTTCGTTGCCAGCTTCGATGCCGCTCAGATCAACCCGGCGCGCTTCGGCAGCTTCCCGCGCGGGCGGCTGAATGCGCGCGGCGAGGCGAGCGGCGCGCTGGCGCCGGAACTGCGGCTGCAGGCGCAGTTCACCCTGCCGCCGGGCGAGCTCGAAGGGCGTCCGGTGAAGGGGCAGGGCCGTCTGCGCATCGAACAGCGCCATCTGGCCGATGCCGACGTCGACCTGGACCTGGCCGGCAACCAGGCGAAGCTGAAAGGCGCATACGGGCGTGCCGGCGATCGCCTGACCTGGGATGTCGACGCGCCGGCGCTGGCGCGCCTGAACCTCGGCCTCGCCGGCCGGCTCACCAGCACCGGCAGCGTCAGCGGCGACCCCCGGCAGCCGCAGATCAAGGCACAGCTGGCCGCCAGCGGCCTGCGTCTGCCGGGCGAGATCGCGGCAGACAGCGTGGCTTTGCAGCTCGACCTGCAGGCCGTTGCGAACGGCGCGTTCAACGGCACGCTCGACGCCCGAGGCGTGCGTCTCGCCGGGCAATCCCTGCAGGCGCTGCACGCGGACCTGCAGGGCCGCCGCAACGCGCATGCGCTGGCGCTCGACGCGCGCCTGCCCGACTGGCGGATGACGGCGAATCTGGCGGGCGGGCTCGACGAGAATCTGGTCTGGCGCGGGCAGCTGCGGCAGGCCGCAGTCGACGGCGCGTGGCCGATGCGGCTGAGCGCGCCGGCCACGCTGCTGCTGTCGCGCGAGCGGCAGCAGGTGGAAGGGCTTGCGGCGACGCTCGCCGGCGGCCAGATCAGCGTGGCGCAGTTCGACCGCCAGGGCGCGCAGCTGACCACGCGCGGCAGCCTCGCCAGCCTGCCGCTGGCGCCGCTGCTCGGCCTGCTGGAACAGGCGCCGCCGTTCAGCACCGACCTGCGGATCAACGGCGACTGGGCGTTGCGCGCCGGCAGTGCGCTCGACGGCACACTGCGGCTGCGCCGCCAGAGTGGCGACGTGCGCCTGAAGGACCCGGCGATGAATGTGGGGCTGACTGCGCTGGTGCTGGAAGCGCGCGCCGAGGGCAGCCGGGTGACTGCGCATCTCGAAGTGGATACCCGCGAGGCCGGCCAGGTGCGTGCGGATGGGCAGGCGACGCTGGTGCGGGAAGGCGCGGGCTTCATCCTGCCGCGCAGTGCGCCGCTGGGCTGGACGGCGCGGGTCGACGTGCCCGACCTGCGCCTGGCCCGGGCGTTCCTGCCGCTTGGCGTGCGCGCCGACGCGCGCCTGGCCGCCCGGCTGAGTGGCAGCGGCAGCCTGGCGGCGCCGCGCATCGACGGGCGGATCGACGCCGACAGGATCCGCTTCGCCATGCCGCAGGAGGGCATCGCGATCACCGGCGGTACGCTCGCTCTGGTCCTGGCCGATGACCGGGTGCGGGTGCAGGCAGGCGAATTGAAGGGCAGCAGCGGGCGCGTCGTGGTGAGCGGCGAGGCGCAGCTGAGGAATCCGCAGGCGGGGTTGCTGCTGACGTTCGAAAAGTTCGCCGCCAGCAACCGCAGCGATCGTCGCGTGATCGTGTCCGGCGTCACCCGCCTCAATCTCGACCCCCGGCGACTGCAGCTTACCGGCGAACTCACGGCCGACCGGGCCCGTCTCGAAATGCCCGAGGCGAGCCGCCCCCGGTTGTCGGACGACGTGGTGGTCGTCGGCCGGGCGCCACGCGAAAAACCGGCGGCGCAGCGTTTTCCGCTGGCGCTCGATCTGCAACTCGGGCTGGGCGACGATTTCCTGTTCAAGGGCGCCGGGCTCGACGTGAGGCTGGGCGGCAAGCTGCGCGTGTTCACCGTGGATCAGGCGCTCCCTCCGGACCGCCCGCAGGGCGGGCGTCCGGCCTACCCTTCGCAGACGCTGCGCGGCGAGGGCACGATCCAGGTGGAAGAAGGACGCTATGCCGCCTATGCGCAGAGGCTCGACATCGAGCGCGGCGTGCTGCGATTCACCGGGCCGCTCGACAATCCTGGACTCGACGTGCTGGCCGTGCGCACCACGCCGAGTGTCAAGGTGGGCGTGCTGGTCGGCGGCACGGTCCAGCATCCGGTGGTCAAGCTCTATTCCGATCCGCCGCTGCCCGACACCGAAAAGCTCGCCTGGCTGGTGCTGGGACATGGGCTGGAAAACAGCGGACAGCAGGAATTCGTGCTGCTGCAGGTGGCGGCCGGTGCGCTGCTGTCCCAGGCCGAGTCGGTGAATCTCCAGGCGAAACTGGCCGACTCGCTGGGCATCGACAGCTTCGATGTGCGCTCGGGCGGCGGGGAAGACCTCACCAGCACCGTGGTCAGCGTCGGCAAGCGCCTTTCCTCCCGCGCGACCCTCTCGTATGAGCAAAGCCTCGACGGCCTGAGCCAGGTGGTCAAGGTGTTGTACCAGCTGACGCCGCATGTGCGGCTGGAGGCGCAGGCGGGGCAGCAAAGCAGCTTCGATGCGTTCTATACGCTGGAGTACGACTGACCAAAGCCGGTCCCCGAAGGACGCGAAGCGAATGAAATCGTGCCGGATGTGGCCTGGCCCGCAGTCTTGCGCGACGGATTTCGGGTTCTTCGTGCCCTTCGTGCGCCAATTGCGCGTTGTGGCTGAATCGGCCAAATCCCGATGTTAGAATCCGGCGCATGTCCGAACTTCGCATCACCGCCCTGAATGTTCCGCGCCGGCTGACTGCCCTGTCCGGAGGCGCTCGCTGATGCGCATCCTGCTGTCCAACGACGATGGGTATTTCGCGCCCGGCCTCGCTGCGCTGGCGCAGGCGCTGGCGCCGCTCGCCGACATCACCGTGGTGGCACCCGAGCGTGATCGCAGTGGCGCCTCCAATTCGCTTACCCTCGACCGGCCCTTGATGCTGCGCCAGGCACCGAGCGGTTTCCACTACGTCAACGGCACGCCGACGGATTGCGTACATCTGGCTGTCACCGGCATGCTCGACCATATGCCCGACATGGTGATTTCCGGCATCAATCATGGCGCCAACATGGGCGACGACACCATCTATTCGGGCACCGTCGCCGCCGCCACCGAAGGCTATCTGCTGGGCATCCCGTCGATCGCGGTGTCGCTCGCCAACCATAACGCGCTGCACTTCGGCACCGCCGCGCGGGTGGTGGTCGATCTGGTGCAGCGCATCCAGGCCAGTCCGCCCACCGAGCCGATGCTGCTCAACGTCAACGTGCCGGACCGTGCGTGGGATGAGCTGGCCGGCCTCAGCGTGACCCGCCTGGGCAAGCGTCACA
The DNA here is from genome assembly GCA_021811235.1 of Pseudomonadota bacterium. GTDB lineage: Bacteria > Pseudomonadota > Gammaproteobacteria > Burkholderiales > Thiobacillaceae > Thiobacillus. The sequence goes on from JAJZPG010000003.1 coordinate 93,186, forward strand.
AGGCCGAGTCGGTGGTGAAGACCACCAACCCGCGCGGCCAGGTCGTCTACTGGGTGGGTGCCGCCGGCGCCGCGCAGGACGCGGGCGAGGGCACCGATTTCCACGCCGTGGCCAACGGCTTCGTTTCGATTACTCCGCTGCAAATGGACTTGACCCGTTTCAGCCAGATGGACAGTGTCAACAAATGGTTGAAACCATGAATTCCCGCGCCGGCATCGGCATGACCTCGGCGCGCACGCGTGGCCGCATGGTCGAGCGCCTGCGCGAGCAGGGCATCAAGGACGAGATCGTGCTGGCGGCGATGGGCGCGGTGCCACGCCACTTGTTCGTCGACCAGGCGCTGGAGTCGCGCGCCTACGAGGACACCGCGCTGCCGATCGGCTTCGGCCAGACGATCTCCAACCCCTACATCGTCGCGCGCATGGCCGAATTGGCGCGCCACGGCGAGAACGGCCAGGGCCGCGCGCTCGGCCGTGTGCTCGAGATCGGTCTGGGCTGCGGCTACCAGGCAGCCGTGCTGGGCAAGCTCGCGCGCGAGGTGGTGTCGATGGAGCGCATCGCCCAGCTGGTCGGCAAGACCCGGGCGCGCCTGCGCGAACTGCGGGTCAACAACGTCAAGCCCAAGCACGGCGACGGCATGCACGGGGCCAGGGATTTCGCGCCGTTCGACGCCATCGTGATCGCGGCCGCGTTCGCCGAGGTGCCGCAGGAATTGCTGGCCCAGCTGGCTGACGGCGGGCGGCTGGTGATGCCGCTCGGCAACGCCACCCAGACGCTGTGCGTGGTCGAGCGTCAGGGCGAGGCCTTCAACGAACGCCTGCTCGAAGGGGTGAAGTTCGTCCCCCTGTTGCCGGGGGTCGCATGACGGGAGCGGCAGCCGGCTACTTCAGGGGGCTGGGGCTCGGCATGCTGCTGCTGGGGCTGGCGGGCTGCACCACGTCCGTCCCCGCGCCGGTGAGCGATCGCACTTCGGCGCGCACCGCCGGCAAAACCGATGCGCGTCCGGTCACGCCGCAGATCGCGCCGTCGACCAACGGCCTGCATACCGTGCAGCGCGGCGACACCTTGTACGCCATCGCCTTCGCCAACGGCCTCGATCACCGCGAGATCGCCATCTGGAACCGGCTCGAATCGCCCGACCTGATCCTGGTCGGCCAGGTGCTGCGGCTGACGCCGCCGCCGGGCGCGGTCGAGATCAGGCCGCTCGACGACGAGCCGGCGCCGAGCGCGCAGCCGCTCGCCGAGCCGGTCGTGCTGCGCGAGCCGCAGGCGGTGCTGCTGCCGTATTCCGAAGCCAACTGGGCGCAGGTTTCGGGCGCCCGCCCGGCGGTGGCGGCGGCGCCCAAGCCGGCATCGCCTGCTCCCGCTCCCGCCGTGGCGGCGCCCGCCGCCGGCGCATCCTTCGACGGCTGGCTGTGGCCGGCCGACGGCACCCTGGCGGGCCGTTTCGGCGCAGCCGGCGGCAAGGGCATCGACATCGCCGGGACGCGCAATGCGCCGGTGAAAGCGGTGGCGCCCGGCAAGGTGGTCTACAGCGGCAGCGGCCTGCGCGGCTACGGGCGGCTGCTCATCGTCAAGCATGCGGGCGAATATCTGTCCGCCTACGCACACAACGAAACGATCCTGGTGAAGGAAGGCGACACGGTGACGGCCGGCCAGAGGATCGCCCTGATGGGCGACAGCGATGCCGACCGGGTGAAACTGCATTTCGAGATCCGCCGATACGGCAAACCGCTTGACCCCCTGAACTATCTGCCGGAGCGTTCATGAGCCGCGAACCCAGCGATGAATCGGATGACCTGAGACCCGACGAGGAAGCCGAAAACGAGGCCGAAGCCGAACAGCAGGCGGGCGACAGCAACGAGGACCTGGCGTCGGCCATCCTCGACGAACCGCAGGTCGACGTCACCCAGCTGTATCTCAACGAGATCGGCCAGGCGCCGTTGCTGACCGCGGAAGAGGAAGTCGCGCTGGCGCGGCGCACCGTGCAGGGCGATTTCGAGGCGCGCCAGACCATGATCGAGCGCAACCTGCGCCTGGTGGTCAACATCGCCAAGCACTACGCCAACCGCGGGCTGACCCTGCTCGACCTGGTGGAGGAGGGCAACCTCGGCCTGATCCACGCGCTGGAAAAATTCGACCCCGAGCGCGGCTTCCGCTTTTCCACCTACGCCACCTGGTGGATCCGCCAGAACATCGAGCGCGCGATCATGAACCAGTCGCGCACCATTCGCCTGCCGGTGCACATCATCAAGGAACTCAACATCTACCTGCGCGCGCAGCGCCACCTGGAAACGCACGGCGTCACCGACCCCACGTCGGACGACATCGCCGCGCTGACCGGGCATCCGGTCGAGGACGTGCGCCGCATCATGCAGCTGAACGAGCGGGTCGCCTCGCTCGACGCGCCGCTCGACGTCGATCCCACGCTGTCGCTGGGCGAGGCGATCGCCGACGACAACGCGCACCTGCCGGACGAGATGCTGCAGCTGGAGGAAATCGAGCACCACGTCCACGAATGGCTGGGCCAGCTCAACGACAAGCAGCGTTGGGTGATCGAGCGCCGTTTCGGCTTGAACGGCTGCGAGTCCTGCACGCTGGAGGACCTGGCGCTGGAATTGCAGGTGACCCGCGAGCGGGTGCGGCAGATCCAGATGGAATCCCTGCGCGTGTTGCGGCAACTGCTGCGGCGGCGCGGCGTGTCCAAGGACGAGCTGTTCTGACCCCTCGCCGGGGCGTGCCATGGCCGACATCGACTGGTCGCAGATCGACACCGTCTTCCTCGACATGGACGGCACCCTGCTCGATCTTCATTTCGACAACCATTTCTGGCGCGAGCACATGCCGCGCCGCTACGCCGAATACCACGGGCTCGACGAAGCGGCGGCGCGCGCGCACCTCGACGCGCATTACGAACGCCACGCCGGCACGCTCAACTGGTACTGCCTCGATTTCTGGAGCAGCGAGCTCGCGCTCGACATCGTGCAGCTGAAGGAGGAGGTGGCTCACCTGATCGCGGTGCGCCCCGACGTGCCGGCTTTCCTGCAGGCGGTGCGCGCATCCGGCCGGCGCGTGGTGATGGTGACCAACGCCCACCCCAAGAGCCTCGGCCTGAAGATGCGCGAGACCGGCATCGAGCGCTATTTCGACGCGCTGATCTCGTCGCACCAGGTTGGTCTGCCCAAGGAGCATCCGGACTTCTGGCAGGCGCTGCAGGCGATCGAGCCGTTCGACAAGACGCGCACCCTGTTCGTCGACGACAGCCTGCCGGTGCTGGAGAGCGCCCAGGCCTACGGCATTACGCAGCTGCTGGCGGTGTGCAATCCGGATTCGCGGCAGCCGCACAAGGATTGCGGAGAGTTCATGGCGATCACGAGTTTCGGGCAGGTGATGCCGGTGGCGTGAGCCGTCATTGCGAGGCGCGTAGCGCCGAAGCAATCCAGTTGGGGGCAGCCGCGAAGCACGTCCGAGTAGCCAGGCTTTCTGTAACCTGAGATTCGTTGGCCGGGCTACCCCCGGCCAACGGTCAGCAGTCTTGCGAGCGTCCCAACTACAACGATCAGCCCTTCGACAGCGCCCGCAAGGGGTACGCCGGTGGGTCCCCGCCTTTGCGCGGCGACCCTTCCGCAGGCTCAGTGCGAATGAGACTAGCCCGCCGGCTCGATCAACACCGCCGCCCCGACCTTGCGGCCCTCGCTGGCGAGGATGTTGTAGGTGCGGCAGAGCGCGCCGAGGTCCATCACTTCCAGACCGATGCGCGCGTCCACCAGCGAACGCGTGAGCGAGGGGTGGGGGAAACGCAGGCGGGCGCCGGTTCCCAGCAGCAGGATGTCGAGTTCACGGCGCGCCACCCATTCGAAATGGGCGGCGGTGAGGGCGCCGAAATCGAGGCCGGCCCACGGCGCGACCTCGACGCCGGCGGCGGTCAGCAGCAGGCTGGCTTCATGGCGCTGGCCGTTGATGAGGACGTGGTCGGTGCCGTAGCCGGTGAACAGCAGCAGGCTGGCGTCGGAGTTCAGGTGCAGCTTCATGATCGAACCTTAGCAGATTCCCCGGTGGCGGGAACGGGCCCGCGCATGGCCGGGATGCGCGCCATGACGCCCTTTCTGTTTGCCGGGTCCGGGCGCCTCCGGTAAAATCAGCCCTTTTCCAAGGCCTTGTTTTGCCTTGATTGTTGCCCCAATTTTCTTCTGCCCACCGGGAAATCACTGTGACGGCTGACACCAAGCCACGCTTACGCACCATCCATAAATCGTCCAAGCTCGACAACGTCTGCTACGACATCCGCGGGCCCGTGATGGCGCGCGCACGGCAGATGGAGGAGGAAGGCCATCGCATCATCAAGCTGAACATCGGCAATCCCGCGCCGTTCGGCTTCGAGGCGCCCGAGGAGATCGTGCAGGACGTGATCCTGAACCTGCCGAACGCCTCTGGCTACAGCGATTCCAAGGGCCTGTTCTCGGCGCGCAAGGCGATCATGCACGAGACGCAGCGCAAGGGCGTCGCCGGGGTGACGATCGACGACATCTTCGTCGGCAACGGCGTTTCCGAGCTGATCGTGATGTCGATGCAGGCGCTGCTCAACAACGGCGACGAGGTGCTGGTGCCGGCGCCGGACTATCCGCTGTGGACCGCGGCGGTGAGCCTGGGCGGCGGCAAGCCGCGCCATTACCTGTGCGACGAGGGCGCCGGCTGGCTGCCCGACCTCGACGACGTCCGCGCCAAGATCACGCCCAACACGCGCGCCATCGTCATCATCAACCCGAACAATCCGACCGGCGCGCTGTATCCGACCGACCTGCTGCTGGAGATCCTGGAGATTGCCCGCCAGCATCAGCTGATCGTGTACGCCGACGAGATCTACGACAAGGTGCTGTACGACGGCGTGCAGCACACCTCGCTCGCCTCGCTCGCCGACGACGTGCTGATCGTCACCTTCAACGGCCTGTCGAAGAACTACCGCGCCTGTGGCTATCGCTCGGGCTGGCTGATCGTGTCGGGCGACAAGCGCCACGCCAAGGACTATCTGGAAGGCCTCAACATGCTGGCGTCGATGCGCCTGTGCTCCAACGTGCCGGGGCAGTATGCGATCCAGACCGCGCTCGGCGGCTACCAGAGCATCAACGACCTGGTCGCGCCGAGCGGGCGGCTGACGCGCCAGCGCGACCTGGCGCACGAACTGCTGACCCTGATCCCCGGGGTGACGTGCGTGAAGCCGAAGGCGGCGATGTATTTGTTCCCGAAGCTCGACCCCAAGCTTTATCACATTCACGACGACCAGAAGTTCATCCTCAACCTGCTGGAAGAGGAACGCGTGCTGGTGGTGCAGGGCAGCGGCTTCAACTGGCCGCACCCGGACCATATCCGCGTGGTGTTCCTGCCGCACGAGGAAGACCTGACCGAAGCGATCGGGCGCATGAGCCGGTTCCTCGACCGCCAGCGCGCGCATCGCTGATTTTCATTTGACCGAGACCAAAGCAATGAAACCCATCCACGTCGGCCTGCTGGGCCTGGGCACCGTCGGGGGCGGCACGCTCACCGTGCTGCGCCGCAATGCCGAAGAAATCACCCGCCGCGCCGGGCGCGAAATCCGCGTCGTGCGCGCGGCGGTGCGCAATCTCGACAAGGCGAAGGCGCTGGCGGGCGATCTGCCGCTGACGACCAACCCGTTCGACGTGGTCGACGACCCCGCGATCGATATTGTTGTTGAATTGATCGGCGGCCTGGAACCGGCACGCGAGCTGGTGATGCAGGCGATCGCCAACGGCAAGCACGTGGTCACCGCCAACAAGCACCTGGTCGCCAAGTACGGCAACGAGATCTTCGCCGCGGCGCAGGCCAAGGGTGTGATGGTCGCGTTCGAGGCGGCGGTGGCCGGCGGCATCCCCATCATCAAGGCGCTGCGCGAAGGCCTCACCGCCAACCGCATCGAGTGGCTGGCCGGCATCATCAACGGCACCAGCAACTTCATCCTCACCGAAATGCGCGACAAGGGCGCGGCCTTCGAGGACGTGCTGAAGGAGGCGCAGCGCCTGGGCTATGCCGAGGCCGACCCGACCTTCGACATCGAGGGCATCGACGCCGCGCACAAGCTCACCATCCTGTCGGCGATCGCCTTCGGCATCCCGATGCAGTTCGAGCGCGCCTACACCGAGGGCATCTCCAAGCTCACCCGCGAGGACGTGCAGTACGCCGAGGAGCTCGGTTACCGCATCAAGCTCCTGGGCATCGCGCGCCGCGCCGAAAACGGCATCGAGCTGCGCGTGCATCCGACGCTGATTCCCGAGCGCCGCCTGATCGCCAACGTCGACGGCGCGATGAACGCCGTGCTGGTGCTGGGCGACGCCGTCGGCCCGACGCTGTATTACGGCGCCGGCGCCGGCGCCGAGCCGACCGCGTCCGCGGTGGTCGCCGATCTGGTCGACGTCACCCGCCTGCACACCGCCGACCCGCACCACCGCGTGCCGCATCTGGCGTTCCAGCCCGACCAGCTCGCCGCCACGCCGATCCTGCCGATGGACGAGGTGCGCACCGCCTACTACCTGCGCCTGCGCGCATTCGACCGCCCCGGCGTGCTGGCCGACATCACCCGCATCCTGGCCGACAGCCACATCTCGATCGACGCCATGGTGCAGAAGGAACCCGCCGAGGGCGAGGAGCAGGTCAACATCATCCTCCTGACCCACGTCACGCTGGAAAAGAACGTCAACGCCGCCATCGCCAAGATCGAGGCGCTCGACACCGTGGCCGGGCAGGTGATGCGCATCCGCCTCGAAGAGCTGGCGTCGCGTTGAGGCCCGCGGATTGCGAAACCGGCATGAGAGGCCTCGCAATGACGGGGCGACGTAAACCGCTCCGGAATATCCAATTAGGACAAGCATGAACTACCTCAGCACCCGCGGCCTGGCTCCGCAACTCCGCTTCTCCGAAATCCTGCTCGGCGGGCTGGCCAGCGACGGCGGCCTCTACGTGCCCGAGGCCTACCCGCGCTTCAGTGCCGCCGAACTCGATGCGATGCGCGGGATGAATTACCGCGAGCTGGCGTTCGCCGTGCTGTCGCGCCTGATCGACGACATTCCGCACGACGACCTGCGCCGCCTGATCGACAAGACCTACACCGCCGACGTCTACCGCTACACCGGCAACGGCGAGAATGCCGAAGACATCACGCCGCTGAAAACCCTGGAGCCCGGCCTGCACGTGCTGGCGCTGTCGAACGGCCCGACGCTGGCGTTCAAGGACATGGCGATGCAGCTCCTGGGCAACCTGTTCGAGTATGTGCTCGACAAGACCCACGGCGAGCTGAACATCCTCGGCGCGACCTCGGGCGACACCGGCTCCGCCGCCGAATATGCGATGCGCGGCAAGCGCGGCATCCGCGTCTTCATGCTGTCGCCGGAGCACGGCATGACGCGTTTCCAGCAGGCGCAGATGTATGCCCTGCAGGACGCCAACATCCACAACCTCGTCATTCGCGGCGTGTTCGACCAGTGCCAGGACATCGTCAAGGCGGTGTCGAACGATCTCGATTTCAAGACGAAGCACCACATCGGCGCGGTCAACTCGATCAACTGGGCGCGCGTCGCGGCGCAGAGCGTGTACTACTTCAAGGCCTATTTCGCCGCCACCCACGACAACGGTCAGCAGGTCTCGTTCTCGGTGCCGTCGGGCAACTTCGGCAACGTCTGCGCCGGCCACATCGCGCGCCAGATGGGCCTGCCGATCGACAAGCTGATCGTCGCCACCAACGAGAACGACGTGCTCGACGAGTTCTTCAAGACCGGCGTGTACCGTCCGCGCCCGGAGACGAAACATACATCGAGCCCGTCGATGGACATCTCCAAGGCGTCCAACTTCGAGCGCTTCGTGTTCGATCTGGCCGGACGCGATGCCGCCAAGGTCCGCAGCCTGTGGGCCGCCGTGGAATCCGGCGGCAGCTTCGATCTGAACGCTGACGGCCTGTTCGGGCGTGTCGGGGAGTTCGGCATGGTCTCGGGGTCAAGCAATCATGCCAACCGCATCGACACCATCCGCACGGTGTACGAGGTGTACGGCACGATGATCGACCCGCACACCGCCGACGGCCTGAAAGTAGGGCTGGAGCACCGCGAGCCCGGCGTACCGCTGATCTGCATGGAGACTGCGCAGCCCGCCAAGTTCGAGGACGCGATCCGCGAAGCGCTCGGCATCGAACCGGTGCGCCCGGCCGAACTGTCCAATCTGGAAGCGCTGCCGCAGAAGAAGCACGTCATGGACGCCGACGTGAATTCGGTCAAGCGGTTCATCGTCGACCACGCCGGCTGATCGGCTCGCCGGGGGCGATGAAGAAACCGGCCGACGCCAGTCCACCCCGTGATTTTGCTGCGCTGCTGGCACGGGTGCAGGCCTGCACCGTCTGCGCCGCCAACCTGCCGCACGCCCCGCGGCCCATCCTGCGCGTCTCGCCCACTGCGCGCCTGCTGATCGTCGGCCAGGCGCCGGGGCGGCGCGTGCACGAAACCGGCATCCCGTGGAACGACCCCTCGGGCGATCGGCTGCGGGAATGGCTGGGGATGACGCGCGAGCAGTTCTACGACGTCTCGCGCATCGCCATCGTCCCCACCGGCCTCTGTTATCCCGGCACGGTCAAGGGCAGCGACCTGGCGCCGCGGCCGGAATGCGCGCCGCTGTGGCATCCGCCGCTGCGGGCAGCCATGCCGGATATCCGCCTCACCCTGCTGATCGGCGCCTATGCGCAGGCGTATTACCTGGGCAAACGCCGTGGCCGCACGCTGGCCGACACGGTGCGCGCCTGGCGCGATTGCGCGCCCGAGTACTTTCCGCTGCCGCATCCCAGCCCGCGCAATCGCCTGTGGCTGAAGCGCAACCCCTGGTTCGAAACCGAGGTGCTGCCGGCTTTGCGCGAACGGGTTGGAGCGCTGCTTGCGGCAGGCGATAATGGCGGCCATCGATAACCAGACCAAGATGTACTTCAGGGAAACTGCATGAAACTCGTCACCTCGCTTACCAGCCCCTACGGCCGCAAGGTCCGTGTGGTGCTGGCCGAAAAGAAAATTCCGTTCCAGCTCCAGGTCGAGAACCCGTGGCTGCCCGACAGCACCGTTTCCAAGGTCAACCCGCTCGGCAAGGTGCCGGTGCTGGTGCTGGAAGACGGCGTGTCGGTGTTCGATTCGCGCGTCATCGTCGAATACCTCGATCACGTCAGTCCGGTCGCCCACCTCATTCCGTCCGAGCCGAAAAGCCGCATGGTGGTGCGTGGCGTCGAGGCGCTGGCCGACGGCGTGACCGACGCCGCGGTGGCGGTGTATCTGGAGAAGAAACGTCCGGCCGACAAGCAGAGCGCCGACTGGCTGACCCTGCAGGAGAAGACCCTGTTCCGCGGCCTTGAAGCCCTGTCCGAAGCCCTGGGCGAGAAACCCTGGTATCTCGGCAACGGCATGACGCTCGCCGACGTCGCCTGCGGCTGCATGCTCGGCTACCTGGGCTTGCGCTTCCCCGAAATCGACTGGCGCACCGCGCATCCCAATCTGGCGAAGCTCTTCGACAAGCTGATGACGCGCGCGTCGTTTCAGGAAACCGTGCCGGTCGTCTGACGGTCATTGCGGGGCGCGCAGAGGCGCGGCTATGATCCCACACGCGCATGAGTGCGTAGCGGATCGGAGTCCTTAGGGGCAATCCAGAATGCTCGCGCCCTTCGAAGTCGTGGATCGCCCCGTCCTGCGGGCTCGCGATGACGGAATAAGCGCATTTCCAAAACGGAGGAGCCTATGTCACACGCGTTAGCAACCCTCGCAGGCGGCTGCTTCTGGTGCATCGAAACCGTGTTCAACCGGCTGCGCGGCGTCGAGTCCGCGATCTCCGGCTACATGGGCGGCCATACGCCGAACCCCACCTACCGGGACGTCTGCAACGGCGACACCGGCCACGCCGAAGTCGTGCAGATCGCGTTCGACCCGGACGTGATCAGCTACCGCGACCTGCTCGACGTCTTCTTCACCCTGCACGATCCCACCCAGCTCAACCGCCAGGGCAACGACGTCGGCACACAATACCGCTCGGCGATCTTCTGGCACACGCCGGAGCAGAAGGCCGAGGCGGAAGCGGTGATCGCCGAACTCAGCGCATCCAAGCAGTTCGCCGCGCCGATCGTGACGGAAGTGACCGAGGCGACGGCCTTCCATCCCGCCGAGACCTACCACCAGCGCTACTACGAGCAGAACCCGCATCAGCCTTACTGCCAGTTCGTGGTGGCGCCCAAAGTCGCAAAAGCCCAGGCCAAGTTTCCCGGCCGGCTCAAGTAATCGCCGGCACTGATAGCGGGTTGCGAGGGGCCGCCCGACCCCGGGCAGACCTTCGCGATTGGATATGCCAACGTCTGTTCGGGCGGCGAAAGAACCCACGGTCCCATCGTCCCGCCCGCTCCCTTCCTCAAGTGGTCAGCGCCGCGCTTCGAGTATCAGGTTGAAGGGCGTCTCGGCCGCGCGCCGGAAGTGCGTGAACCCCGCCTTGCGGAACACCTCGGCAAGGCGCGCCTCGCCCGCCTGTGCGCCGAGGACGAGGTGCCCGCCCTCCGAGATCGCGTGCGCGCAGCACAGCGTGGTCGAAGCGGCGTAGTAAATCCGCGCAACCGGCGACATGTTGTCCTCGACCCGGTCGTTGGCGAACGGCTCGATCAGCATCACCGTGCCGTCGGGCGCCAGGGCCCGGGCCGCGTGGCGGGCCGCGGCGACCGGGTCGCCCATGTCGTGCAGGCAGTCGAAGAAACAGATGAGCCCATAGTGCTTGTCCGGGTAGTCCGTGGCCCGGGCCACGTCGAACGTGACCCGTTCGCTCAGGCCCGCGTCGGCGGCGTTGCGTCGCGCTTCCTCGATCGAGGCGGCATGCGCATCGAAGCCGTGAAAGCGCGAGTTCGGGAAGGCCTCGCCCATCAGCAGGGTCGAGTGGCCGTGGCCGCAGCCCACGTCGGCCACGTCGATGCCGGCCTCGAGCCGCGCCACCACGCCATCGAGCGCCGGCAGCCACTCCGGCACCAGGCTGCCGCGATAGGCATTGCGGTAGAAGGCCGCCACGCCGCAGTAGAGGCGGCCGTCGTGGTCTCCCCACGCCACGCCCTTGCCGGTGCGGAAAGCTTCGATCGCCTTGTCCTCGTCGAACCACATCGACGCCGGCACCTGCCACGCGTTGGGAATGAACACCGGACTGTCTTCGTCGGCCAGCACCATCGCCTGCTCGGGTGAAAGCTCGTAGGTATCGCTGATGGCGTGATAGCCGACATAGCCGCCCGCGGCCTGCGCGTTCAGCCACTCGTTCACGTAGCGCTCCGCGCAGCCCGCCCGCGCCGCCAGCTCCTTCGGGCTGATCGGGCCCGCGCCGGCCATCGCCTTGTAGAGTCCGAGCTTCATGCCCAGGCTCACCATCACGCCACCGTAGCCGGCGGACAGGTCGCCGATGGCACGCGCGATAAAAGCATCCAGTTTCGTTCGATCGATCACGGGGGTATCCATGGTTTTCGCCTCCTTTGTGCGGTTTCAAGGGTTCCAAACGAGGCGTACAGGATCGCAGGAAGGCCGGCGCGGACCCAGAGCCGGAATCGCCCTGTATCGGTCCTTTCGTGCCAAATCCGGTGTGATTGGGGGCGGCGGGCGTGGCACCGCAAGACGGTTCACGCTAACATCCCGCCCAGGCCTGCCCGCGTGCCTGTAACCAGCGGGTCTTCAGGAGGAGCACACGCCATCGCCCCGCCATCGGACCTCTCCGGATCGATTTCCCGCCACGTCAGCCTCGTCGCCCTGCCCGACGCGGTGGTATCCACGCTGGCCGGCATCTACGATGTCATGAGTGCGTTCGCGTTCATGGAGGTGTCCAATGCGGGAGCGGGCGCACGCGTCCCGTTTCGCGTCGAAATCGTGGGCGAGGCGGCGGGGCCGCTAGAACTGGCGAGCGGCGTCCCGATCAACGTGCAGCGGGTCATCGCCGATATCGAAACGACGGATATCGTGATCGTCCCCTCGGTGCTGCTGCGACCCGAAGGCTGGGTGCAGGGACGCTATCCCCGCCTGGTCGAGTGGCTGCGCGCGATGCACGACCGCGGAGCGGTGCTCTGCTCGGCCTGCTCGGGAATCTTCTTGTTGGCCGAAACGGGCCTCTTCGACGGCAAGGACGCCACGGTCCACTTTGCCTATGCGCGCGCGTTCGCCGCCACCTATCCGGCCGTTCCGATCCACCCGGAGCGCGTGCTCGTCATCTCGGGCGTGCGCGAAGCGCTGGTGAGTTCGGGCGCATCGATGGCCTGGCACGACCTGGTGCTCTACCTCATCGCACGTTACGCCGGCGCGACCGCCGCGCAGGAGGTCGCACGCCTTTTTGCGCTGCAATGGCACCAGGATGGACTCGCCCCCTATATCGTTTTCGAGGGCAGGCGCGACCATGGCGATGGCGACATCGAAGGCGCGCAGCAATGGCTGGGCGCCCATTTCTCCGTCGCCAACCCCGTGGAGGAGATGATCAAGCGCTCGCGGCTCGCCGAACGCACCTTCAAACGGCGCTTCACGAGCGCGACCGGCCTCACCCCGATCGCCTATGTCCAGCGCCTGCGGATCGAAGATGCGAAGCGCAGGCTCGAGCGCACCGAGGCAAGCATCGACGAGATCAGTTGGCAGGTCGGCTACGAGGATCCGGCCTTCTTCCGGCGACTGTTCAAGCGCACGACCGGGCTGGCGCCGGGCGCCTACCGCAAGCGCTTTCGCATCCCGGAATTCGCCCGGCCGTAGCGGGGAGGCTGGTGGCGGGAGGCCAGGCTGCCCACAAGCGCCCGGCTGCATATGTGCTCGAAAGCCGTGTCAAAGGGATCCGGTTCGGAGTAGTTTCAATAAACCATAAGCGCCAGCCAAGCCTTGCTGTTCGTGAAATATGTAGAGCCTGGAACCTTTAATTCTGATCAGCCGAAAACCACGGCGGTGCGTTTGAGATAACCGAGGAAGCCGACCCACTTCACGTCGACCGTGTGGAAACTACAGACCGCGGGGATTTTGTAGTTGTGTTTGAGCTTGGGCAGCTTCGCCTGAAACGCTTCGTCCGTCACCAATTCCAGTTCATGCAGCTTGGCCGTGGAGATGATGAGCAAGTCGTTTTCGTCGACACCGCCGCCATACCGGTCCTCTCCGATTTCCAGTAGTCCCTTGATGCGTAGCGACTCCAACAGGATCGCCTCGGTGACGGGCAGCTTCTCGATGCCGGCTTCGTTGAGCCAGTCCACGCATTCTGGCGCTTTGTGGCCGACTTCCTCGACCGCGACCACCGACATTCGGATCATCCCTTGTGCTACCCGGTCCGCCATCCACGCCCAGAGTCCCGGAAATTGTGCGACGGGGTAGTTATCCCACGCATAGAGCATTGAAGACGCATCAAACATTTGCATAGTGTTGTTCGAGCTTGTGCAGGTCCGCGATCTTCAGGTTATCCAGGTAGCTGCTCGCCTTGGCCAGCGTAATTCGGCGCGAATTCAGAGCGTCCAGCACGACGCGCACGTAGCCGTCGCCGAAGATATGCTTGGGCTCGCGGTTGCGGTGTTCGCGGGTGCCGCCTTCCTTCTCCGGGGGGGGGTATTTCGCATTCCATTGCCGGTAGGCCGCATACGCCGCCGGAGGCAGGCGACCCGCGTCCAGCAGGCGGCGCAGGATCACTTCGCCGCTTACGCCCCAAGCCTTGCGTTGCGGTTTCAGCCAGTCGTCGAACGCCGCCGCCTCGACGGGGCGCTGGTCATCGCGAATATCTGCGAGGAAGGCATCGGGTACCAGCAGATGCCCGGCGAAGGCGTTCGCCTCGCGTTCTTCGCCTTCCTGCGAATGAATGTCGCTGTCGTCGTCGATCGAGCTGGCGCGGTGCAATAGCAGGTGCCCAAGCTCGTGCATGAGCGTGAAGCTCTGGCGCGTGTCGGCGTCTTGCTTCTTCACCACAATGACCGGACATTCCGGGTCGTAGAGCGAAAAACCGAGGATCGGGCTTTCCTTTGCGATCTGCCACTTGCCCGCATAACCGTTGCTACGAAAGACCAGCAGGCCGCGTGCCTCGATGGCTTGTCGGTAGCTGTCGAAGCCGTTGCGTTCATCCAGGCCCAGCCATGCCCGGACGCGGGCGGCCGCGTCAGGAATGTTCAGGCCCGCCAAGTCGGGCGCTTCGAAGCGCGTCACGTCCGCCGGATCGAGTTCGTCGCGTAGGGCGAGGAAAATCGCGCGCTGGCGCTCAACCCGCTCGATCAGAAGCTTTAACCTGGGCGACAGTTCGGGCTTCTGGTTGCTGAGGGTGCGGAACTGCGTGCTGTGAACCCTGGTCTCGTCGACAGGCCCGGGCTCCAGAAAAAACAGCGTGCCGCGACCGAAGAACTCGGCTAGCTTGCGCAACTGGTTGAACGTCAGCCCCGATTCGCCCGCCATGAGTTTGTCGAAACTAGTGGGCGCAATGTCGATTTCCTGCACGAGCTCGTCCCGCGTCATGCCGCGATCGGCACAACACCAGTCTATACGGGCAAGGTTGATCGATTGGATGCGTTCCACAGCTTGATTATATCGGCGAGCTGTTGCTTCCTGTTGATTGATCGCAGGGCTTCAGAATAATCAGGGACTCGATGACATATAGCCTGCGATCATGCATCTTGGTTCATATTCCAGCCTTACTTTTCTGCCTTCCCCCACGAATCCTTCAAGGTCACCGTCCGGTTGAACACCGGCGCACCCGGCTTCGTATCTACGCGATCGGCAACAAAGTAGCCATGCCGCTCGAACTGGAACGACTGCTCGGGCGCGGCGTCCTTCAGCGCCGGTTCCAGTTGTGCGCGGATCACCTTCACCGAATCGGCGTTGAGGTCGTTCAGGAAATCGCCGCTTTCGCCGCCCGGCTGGGCGGTGGTGAACAGGCGGTCGTACAGGCGCACTTCGGCTTCGTACGCGTGCGCGGCGCTCACCCAGTGGATATTGCCCTTGACCTTGACCGAATCGGCGCCGGGGGTGCCGGATTTGGTGTCGGGCAGGTAGTCGCAGTGGACGGCGGTGATGGTGCCGGCGGCGTCCTTGTCGCAGCCGGTGCATTGGACGACGTAGCCGTAGCGCAGCCGCACCGAGTTGCCGGGGAATAGGCGGAAATAGCCCTTGGACGGGGTTTCCATGAAGTCCTCGCGCTCGATCCACAGTTCGCGCGAGAACGGGATGGCGCGCTTGCCGAGATCCGGCTGCTGCGGATGGTTGGGGGCGAAGCAGTCTTCCGACTGGCCTTCCGGATAGTTGTCGATGATCAGTTTCACCGGGTCGAGCACGGCGACGCGGCGCAGTGCGCTGTCGTTCAGCACGTCGCGCTGGCAGGCCTCGAACACGCTGTAGTCGATCCAGCCGTCGGACTTCGACACGCCGATCTGGTCGGTGAAGCGGCGGAAGCCTTCTGGCGTGTAGCCGCGGCGGCGCGCGCCGACGAGCGTGGGCAGGCGCGGGTCGTCCCAGCCGGAGACGTGCTTCTCGTCGACCAACTGGATCAGCTTGCGCTTGGAGAGCACGACGTAGGTGAGGTTGAGGCGCGCGAACTCGATTTGTTGCGGCAGCGGGCGGGTGAAGAAGCCGCCGTCGGCGAGCTTGTCCAGGAGCCAGTCGTAGAACGGCCGCTGGTCTTCGAATTCCAGCGTGCAGATCGAGTGCGTGATGTGCTCGATCGCGTCCTCGATCGGGTGGGCGTAGGTGTACATCGGGTAGATGCACCAGGTGTCGCCGGTGTTGTGGTGGGTCGCTCTTTTGATGCGGTAGATCGCCGGGTCGCGCAGGTTGATGTTAGGCGAGGCCATGTCGATCTTCGCACGCAGCACGTGCGCGCCGTCGGGGAATTCGCCCGCTTTCATGCGGCGGAAGAGGTCGAGGTTCTCCTCGACCGAACGATTCCGGTAGGGGCTGTCCTTGCCCGGTTCAGTCAGCGTGCCGCGATAGGCGCGCATCTCGTCGGCAGACAGCGAATCGACGTAGGCGTGGCCGGCCTGGATCAGGTACTCGGCGCAGGCGTACATGGTGTCGAAGTAGTTCGACGCGTAGTAGAGGTGGCGGCCCCAGTCGAAGCCGAGCCACTTCACCGACTCGACGATGGAGTCGACGTATTCCTGTTCTTCCTTCTCCGGGTTGGTGTCGTCGAAGCGCAGGTGGCAGACGCCGCCGTAGTCGCGCGCCAGCCCGAAGTTGAGGCAGATCGACTTGGCGTGGCCGAGGTGCAGGTAGCCGTTGGGCTCGGGCGGGAAGCGCGTCTCGACGCGGCCGGCCCATTTTCCGGCGGCGTTCTGCTCGTCGATGATGTTGCGGATGAAGTTGGCGGCGGGTGCGGGGGCGTCGTGCGACATGATGGAATGGAAAGCTGGGATGCGTGGATTGTAGCGGGTTCAGTTGATGATGCCGCCGCCGAGGCACACCTCGCCGTCGTACAGGACGACAGACTGGCCCGGCGTGACCGCCCATTGCGGGGCGTCGAAGGCGAGCTCCAGCGTGTCGGCGTCGAGCTTGGTGATGCGGCAGGGCGCGTCGGTCTGGCGGTAGCGCGTCTTCGCGGTATAGGGTTTGGCAGGATCGGGGGCGACGCCGGCGATCCAGTTGAGCTGGTCGGCAGTCAGCGTCGAGCGCTTGAGCAGCGGATGGTCGTGGCCCTGCACGACGATGAGCGTGTTGCTGGCCATGTCCTTGGCGGCAACGAACCAGGGCTCGGTGCTGCCGTCCTTCTGCCCGCCGATGCCGAGGCCCTGGCGTTGGCCGAGGGTGTAGTACATCAGCCCCTGATGCCGGCCGACGACGCGGCCTTCGGGCGTTTTCATGTCGCCGGGGTCGCGCGGCAGGTAGCGTTCGAGGAATTCGCGGAAGTTGCGTTCGCCGATGAAGCAGATGCCGGTGCTGTCCTTCTTGGCGGCGTTGGGCAGGCCGATCTTGTGGGCGATTTGGCGCACTTCTGGCTTGGGCAGCTGGGCGAGCGGGAACAGGGCGGGGGCGAGCTGCGCCTGGCTGAGACGATAGAGGAAGTAGCTCTGGTCCTTGTTGACGTCTGATGCGCGCAGCAGCGTGGCGCGGCCGGCGGCGTCCGCGCCCTTGCCGACGTAGTGGCCGGTGGCGATGTACTCGGCGCCGCGCGCGATGGCGTCGTCGAGGAAGGCCTTGAACTTGATCTCGGCGTTGCACAGCACGTCGGGGTTGGGTGTGCGGCCGGCCTGGTATTCGGCGAGGAAGTAGCTGAAGACGCGTTCCTTGTATTCGGCGGCGAAGTTGACCGCCTCGACCTCGATGCCGAGCACGTCGGCGACCGCCAGCACGTCGAGAAAATCCTGCCGCGCGGTGCAGTGTTCGGTGTTGTCGTCGTCGTCCCAGTTCTTCATGAAGACGCCGAGCACGTCGTAGCCCTGCTGCTTCAGCAGATGGGCGGCGACAGCGGAATCGACGCCGCCCGACATGCCGACGACGACGCGCGTGCTCATGAATGGCTCACGAAATCGAGCGGGAAGCGCCGCCCGGCGAGGTAGTCCTGCACGCAGCGCATCACCAGCGGGCTGCGGTGCGGCGTCGGATGGGACGCGAGTTCGTCGGGCGTCAGCCACACGGCACGCACGATGCCGTCGTCGAGCGCGCGGCCCGCGTCGAAGCCGGTGACATTGCAGATGTAGGCGAAGCGCAGGTAGGTGATGTCGCGCCGTGGGTAATGCGTGCTGTAGCAGCCGAGCAGGGCGATCGGCTCGACGTGGTGCGCGGTCTCTTCGAGCGCTTCGCGGCGCACCGCCTCGATCAGCGTCTCGCCGCGTTCCCAGTGGCCGGCCGGCTGGTTGAGGCGTAGGCCTTCTGCGGTGTGCTCCTCCACCAGCAGGAATGTGCCGTCGCGTTCGACGATGGCAGCGGCCACCACGTGCGGCAGCCACTGTGAATTCTTGTTGGGTTCAGACATGCAGTTCTTTCCATTCTCCGGGCTGAAGACCACCCAGGGTCCATTCGCCGACGGCGGCGCGGATCAGCCGCAGCGTCGGAAAGCCGATCTTCGCCGTCATGCGCCGCACCTGGCGGTTCTTGCCCTCGCTGATCGTGAGCTCGATCCAGGCGGTGGGGATGCTGGCGCGAAAGCGGATCGGCGGGTTGCGCGGCCACAGGCCGGCGGGCTCGTCGGTCAGGCGCGCCCGGGCCGGGCGGGTGACGAAGTCGCCGAGGTCGACGCCGCGGCGCAGCGGTTCGAGGTCGGCGTCGGTCGGCGCGCCCTCGACCTGCGCCCAGTAGGTTTTGGGCAGCTTGTGCTTCGGATCGGCGATGCGGCTCTGGGTCGGGCCGTCATCGGTTAAAATCAGCAGTCCTTCGCTGTCGGCGTCGAGCCGTCCGGCCGCATACACGCCGGGCACGGCAAGGTGGTCGCGCAGGCCCTGCCAGCGCCCCTCGGGGGTGAACTGGCTCAGCACGCCGTAGGGTTTGTTGAACAGGATCAATCGCGCCACGCTGAGAGACAAACTTCGTAAAGACGCCCATTTTAACGTTACCGAGCCGCCACCTTTAATTTATCCCGCCATGACTTATCAGCACATCCAGATTCCCGCCAACGGCCAGAAGATCACCGTCAACGCCGACAACACGCTGAACGTGCCCGACACGCCGATCATCCCCTTCATCGAAGGCGACGGCACCGGCGTCGACATCACCCCGGCGATGCGCCGAGTGGTCGACGCCGCGGTGGCCAAGGCCTACGGCGGCAAGAAGCAGATCGCCTGGATGGAGGTCTATGCCGGCGAGAAGGCGGTCAAGGTCTACGGCGGCGACCAGTGGCTGCCCGAAGAAACCGTGCAGGCGGTGAAGGACTATGTGATCTCGATCAAGGGCCCGCTCACCACGCCGACCTCGGGTGGCATCCGCTCGCTCAACGTGGCGCTGCGCCAGATGCTCGACCTCTACGTGTGCCTGCGCCCGGTGCGCTACTTCACCGGCGTGCCCAGCCCGGTGAAGGCGCCGGAAAAGGTCGACATGGTGATCTTCCGCGAGAACACCGAGGACATCTACGCCGGCGTCGAGTGGGAGGCCAACTCGGAGCAGGTGAAGAAGGTCATCGCCTTCCTGCAGCAGGAAATGGGTGTGAAGAAGATCCGCTTCCCCGAGTCGTCCGCCATCGGCATCAAGCCGGTGTCGGTCGAGGGTTCCGAGCGTCTGATCCGCAAGGCGATCCAGTACGCGATCGACAACAAGCGCCGCTCGGTGACCCTGGTGCACAAGGGCAACATCATGAAGTTCACCGAAGGCGGCTTCAAGAAGTGGGGCTACGAGCTCGCCGCGCGCGAGTTCGGCGCCAAGCTGATCGGCGAAGGCCCGTGGATGGAGCTGCCCGGAGAAAATGGGCGTGGCGGCATCGTCATCAAGGACGTGATCGCCGACGCCTTCCTGCAGCAGATCCTGCTGCGCCCCGACGAGTACGACGTGATCGCCACGCTGAACCTCAACGGCGACTACATTTCCGACGCGCTCGCGGCGGAAGTCGGCGGCATCGGCATTGCACCGGGCGCGAATCTGTCGGACACGGTCGCAATGTTCGAGGCGACCCACGGTACCGCGCCGAAATATGCCGGCAAGGACTACGTCAACCCGGGCTCGCTCATCCTGTCGGCCGAGATGATGCTGCGCCACCTCGGCTGGATCGAGGCGGCCGACCTCATCGTGGCCAGCATGGAGAAGGCGATCGCGGCGAAAACGGTGACCTACGACTTCGCGCGCCTGATGGACGGCGCCACCGAGGTGAAGTGCTCGGCGTTCGCCGAGGCCATGGTCGCGAAGATGTAAACCGCGCGACAGGCAATAAAAAACCCCGCCTGGGCGGGGTGACGCTTCCAAAAGTAACCCCGCCGAGGCGGGGTTACTTGTTTTCAGCTCAACAACTCAACCCTGCGGCTGGATGTTGGAAGCCTGCTTGCCCTTGGGGCCCTGGCTGACTTCGAAGCTGACTTTCTGGCCTTCTTTCAGCGTCTTGAAGCCGCTGGTCTGAATGGCGGAGAAATGCGCGAACACATCCTCGCCGCCGTCATCGGGGGTGATGAACCCGAAGCCCTTGGCATCGCTGAACCACTTGACAGTACCTGTTGCCATTAAAAACTCCCTCCTTGGCGTGACACTAAACACAACCGCGATAAGCGCAATGCTCTGGCGGATGACAGGACGGCATGATTTTTATGGCCGTCGGTCTGAATTCAAGCGCGCTACCCGGTGATGCCCTGCGGTAATGCCAAACCTGCACGGTTCTTGAAACCAAACTTTTGGCTTTTTACTACCGTGCATCGGTTTTTACAAGGGGAACGCGCGAAAAAGCAGGGGCCAGGGCCGGACTGTGGTTTCCATTCAACTTGGCGGGAACGATGGGGTAGGATGCGCGCCATGCGTGCGTCCTGGGATATTTTCTGCAACGTCATCGACAACTATGGCGATATCGGCGTCGCCTGGCGGCTGGCGCGCGGGCTGGCCAGCGAGCATGGCCTGGCGGTGCGGCTGTGGGTGGACGACCTGCACGCGTTCCAGCGCATCTGGCCGGCGGTCGATCCGGATGCCGAAACCCAGCGCTGCGCAGGGGTGGACGTGTGCGCATGGCGCACGCCGTTTGCGGATGTCGCGCCAGCACACGTGGTGATCGAGGCTTTCGGCTGCGCGCTGCCCGACTCCTATCTGGAGGCGATGGCCAGCCAGTCGCTCCCGCCGGCTTGGATCAATCTCGAATACCTGAGCGCCGAATCCTGGGTGGCTGCGCATCATGGCCTGCCGTCGCCTCACCCGCGGCTGCCGCTGACCAAATATTTCTTCTTTCCCGGCTATACGCCGGAAACCGGCGGCCTGCTGATCGAGCCCGGTCTGCCTGCCTGCCGCGATGCGTTCCGGCACGGCGCGACCACGCCGTTCTGGCGCCAGCTGGGGCTGGAGCCGCCGATGCCGGACGAATTGCGGGTGTCGCTGTTCGCCTACGAAAACCCGGCCTTGCCGGCGCTGCTCGACGCCTGGGCGGCGGAGGCGCGTCCGCTCACCTGCCTGGTGCCGGAAGGGCGGGTGATCCCGCAGTTGAAGGCATGGCTGAAGGAGCCGGACTTGCAGGCGGGCGATGTTGCCGAGCGTGGCGCGCTGCGGCTGCGCATCCTGCCGTTTTCCGACCAGGACGCCTACGACCGCCTGCTGTGGGCATGCGACCTCAATTTCGTGCGCGGCGAGGATTCCTGCGTGCGTGCACAGGCGGCCGCGCGCCCGCTGGTATGGCAGGCCTATCCGCAGGCCGGACGCGCGCACTGGGACAAGTTGGACGCACTGCTGGCGCGCTATGCCGACGGCCTGGATCGGGACGTGGCGCAGGCAGTGGGGGATCTGTGGCGTGGCTGGAATGGCGTGCCCGGCGCGCCGACCTTGGCGCACAGTTGGTCAGCGTGGCGTTGCCGGCAGGGCGGGATCGACGCGCATGCCCGCGCCTGGGCGGCGCATCTCGGCACGCTCGGCCGCCTCACCGACACGCTGGTGGATTTCGCGGAAAATAAGATAAAATAGCGAGTTTTCTCAACCCCTTAGCTCTCTCCGCAGGACACACACCCATGAAAACCGCAATGGAACTCCGCGCCGGCAACGTCGTGATGATCGGCAAAGACCCGATGGTGGTGCAAAAGGCCGAATTCTCGAAATCGGGCCGCAACGCCTCCGTCGTCAAGATGAAACTCAAGAACCTGCTCACCGGCGCCGGCATGGAGAGTGTCTATCGTGCCGACGACAAGTTCGACACCGTGACGCTGGATCGCAAGGAGTGCACCTATTCCTATTTCGCCGATCCGCTCTATGTGTTCATGGACAGCGACTACAACCAGTACGAAGTCGAAGGCGACAACCTCGGCGACGCGCTGAACTACCTCGACGACGGCATGCCGGTCGAAGTGGTGTTCTACGACGGCAAGGCGATCTCGGTCGAGATGCCGACCACGGTCATTCGCGAAGTCGAGTACACCGAGCCGGCCGTGCGCGGCGACACCTCGGGCAAGGTCATGAAGCCCGCCCGCATCAAGCCCACCGGGTTCGAACTGCCGGTGGCGGCTTTCGTCGAAATCGGCGACATGATCGAGATCGACACCCGCACCAACGAATTCAAGCGCCGCGCGAACTAAGCCCGACGCAGATTCGAACAAAAAGGCAGCCTCGGCTGCCTTTTTGTTTTTCGGCACATCCGTCCGCGGCGTTAAAATGACGGCCTGCTTTTCCGTTGCCTCCCCATGACCGACCCGCGCTTCGTCCACCTCCGCCTGCACACCGAATTCTCCGTCTCAGACGGCCTGGTTCGGGTCGACGAGGCGGTCGACCGCGCGCGTGCCACCGGCATGCCGGCGCTCGGCCTGACCGACCTCTCCAACACCTTCGGCTGGATCAAGTTCTACCGCGCGGCGCGCGGCGCCGGGGTCAAGCCGGTGTTCGGTTGCGACGTCTGGGTGACCCACGCCTCCGACCGCAACCGGCCCTCGCGCCTGCTGCTGCTGGTGCAGCATCGCGAGGGCTACCGCCGGCTGTGCGAGCTGTTGAGCCGCGCCTACCAGGAGAACCTGCATCGCGGCCGCGCCGAGATCGACCCCGTCTGGCTCGCCGAGGGCACCGAGGGCCTGCTGGCGCTGTCGGGCGGCGACGCCGGCAACGTCGCGCAGGCGCTGCTCGACGACAAGCCGGACGCCGCGCGCGCCGCTGCCGCAGCCTGGGCTGCGCTGTTCCCCGGTCGCTACTACCTGGAACTGCAGCGTTTCGGCCAGCCGCACACCGAGCGCCTGATCGACGGCCTGCTCGACGTCGGCGCGGCGCTCAACCTGCCTTCAGTCGCCACCCATCCGATCCAGTTCGTCGCGCCCGACGATTTCAAGGCGCACGAAGCGCGCGTGTGCATCGCCGAGGGCATGATGCTGGGCGATCCGCGCCGCCCGCGCCCGTTCACCGCCGAGCAGTACTTCAAGACGCCGGACGAGATGGCCGAGATGTTCGCCGACCTCCCGGAGGCCTTGCAGAACAGCGTCGAGATCGCCAAGCGCTGCAACCTCACGCTGGAACTCGGCAAGAGCAAGCTGCCCGATTTCCCGACGCCGGACGGCATGAGCCTCGACGACTACATCCGCCAACGTTCCCACGAGGGCTTGCGCGAGCGCATGGCCGCCCTCTATCCGGACGAGGCCGAGCGCGCCGCGAAACTGCCGGAATACACCGAGCGCCTCGAGTTCGAGCTCGGGACCATCATCCAGATGGGTTTCCCGGGCTACTTCCTCATCGTGTCGGACTTCATCAACTGGGCCAAGCACAACGGCGTGCCGGTGGGGCCGGGGCGCGGCTCGGGTGCGGGTTCGCTGGTCGCCTACTGCCTGTCGATCACCGACCTCGACCCGCTGCGCTACGACCTGCTGTTCGAGCGCTTCCTCAACCCCGAGCGGGTGTCGATGCCCGACTTCGACGTCGACTTCTGCCAGGACGGGCGCGACCGCGTGATCCAGTACGTGAAGGACAAGTACGGCCACGCAGCGGTGTCGCAGATCGCCACTTTCGGCACGCTGGGATCGAAGTCGGTCATCCGCGACGTCGGCCGCGTGCTCGACATGCCGTACACCTACTGCGACAAGCTCTCCAAGCTGGTGCCGATCGAAGGCGTGAAGCCGGTTTCGCTGAAGAAGGCGCTGGAGATGGAGCCGCAACTGCAGGAGCGCTACGACCAGGAAGAAGAGGTGCAGGAGCTCTTCGGGCTGGCCGAGAAGCTGGAGGAACTGACGCGCAACGTCGGCATGCACGCCGGCGGCGTGCTGATCGCGCCCGGCCAGCTCACCGACTTCTGTCCGCTGTATCGCGCCGAAGGCTCGGACGCGGTGGTGTCGCAGTTCGACAAGGATGACGTCGAAGCGATCGGCCTGGTCAAGTTCGACTTCCTCGGCCTGCGCACGCTGACCATCCTGGCGGAAGCGGTGCGCTTCGTGCAGCGCCAGCCGGGCATGGAGGCCTTCCGCCTGGAGGATCTGCCGCTCGACGACCCGGCGGTGTACCGGCTGTTCGCCGACGGCAACACCACCGCGGTGTTCCAGTCCGAATCGCGCTCGGCCAAGGATCTGGAAAAGAAGCTCAAGGGCGATTGCTTCGAGGACATCATCGCGCTGATGGCGCTCAACCGCCCGGGCCCGCTCGGCTCCGGCATGGTCGACGACTTCATCGCGCGCAAGCAGGGCAAGCAGAAGCCCGAGTATTTCCACCCCGACCTCGAGCCGGTGCTGAAGTCGACCTACGGCATCATCGTCTATCAGGAACAGGTGATGCTGGTGGCGCAGATCCTGGCAGGCTACAGCCTCGGCGCCGCCGACATGCTGCGGCGCGCCATGGGCAAGAAAAAGCCCGAAGAAATGGCCAAGCAGCGCGAGATCTTCCTCGCCGGCGCGGCCAAGCGCGGGGCCGATACCAAGGTCGCCGAACGCCTGTTCGACCTGATGGAGAAGTTCGCCGAATACGGCTTCAACAAGTCGCACTCGGCAGCCTACGCGCTGGTGGCCTACCACACGGCCTGGCTGAAGGCGCATTACCCGGCCGAGTTCATGGCGGCGACGATGTCGTCCGAAATGTCCGACACCGACAAGGTGCGGGTGTTCTACGAGGACTGCCGCGCCAACGGCCTGGTGATGCTGGCACCCGACATCAACCTGTCGGGCTACCGCTTCGATCCGGTCAGCAAGACCGAAATCCGTTACGGACTCGGCGCGATCAAGGGCAGCGGCGAGGCTGCGATCGGCGCCATCGTCGCCGAACGCGAGGCGAACGGGCCCTATAAGGGCCTGTTCGATCTGGCGCGGCGGGTCGACAAGCGCTACCTCAACCGGCGCGTGCTGGAGGCGCTGGTGAAGGCGGGCGCCTTCGACGCGCTCGACGATCACCGCGCCAGCCTGATGGCGTCGATCGGGCCCGCGCTGGAAGCCGCCGACCGCAAGGCGCGCAGCGGCGGCCAGGTGGGCCTGTTCGGGGAGGCGCTCGACGGCGGCGGCGAAGACCTGGTCGACGTACCGCGCTGGCCCGAACAGGAAAAGCTGCTGCAGGAGAAGTCCGCGCTCGGGTATTTCTTCAGCGGCCACCCCTTCACCTCGTATCTGGCCGAGGTGTCGGGATTCGCCAAGAAGCGGCTCGACAGCCTGGAGCCGTCGCGCGATCCGGTCATGCTGGCCGGCATCGTCGTCTCGCTGCGCACCCAGATGACGCGGCGCGGCAAGATGATGATCCTGCTGCTCGACGATGCGACCGCCCAGGTCGAAGTGGTCATCTTCAACGAGCTGTTCGAGCAGAACCGCCATGTGCTGAAGGAAGATGCCTTGCTGTTCATCGAGGGCAAGGTCAACCGCGACGACTATTCGGGCGGCGTGCGGGTGACGGGAGACCGGATCTACGACCTGGCCGGCGCGCGCACCCGCTTCGCTCAGGGCTTGCGGCTGGCGTGCAACGGCCAGTCGAACGGCCGCAAGCTGGCCGAATTGCTCGCGCCCTACAAGGTGGAGGAGGGGGGATGCCCGGTCTGGGTCGATTACCGCAACCACCAGGCCGCGTGCCGGGTACGGCTGGGCGAGGACTGGCGGGTGAGGCTGGACGACCGCCTGCTCGAATCCCTGGGCGGCTGGCTCAAACCCGAGGCGGTCAGCGTGATTTATTGAGGGAGCGCGGGGGATGTACGAAATGACTAAGTCATGACAGTGATAAATGTGTTGACATGCATTTCGTTATATTAGAAAATTCTTATCAACACTGAGGCGCCGCAATGGCACTTGGTGTTGTCTCCTCCAATCCTCCTCCTTTGGTGGATACTCTGCCCGACTCTCGCGAGTCGGGCATTTTTTTGCCTGAATTCCGCGCAGAAGGGCCGACCGGCCGGGTTGGGCCTTAATCGACCCGTTTCACGAACCCCTGGAACGGCGCCTGCCACTGCGCCTCGCCGATCTCGACGCGTTCGACCCGCGCCAGTGGCGGACCGTTGCGCGCCCACGCGATCATGGCGTCGACCGCTTCGGCCGTCCCCTGGACCACCGCTTCGACCGTGCCGTCCGGCGTGTTGCGCACCCAACCGGCCACGTTCAGCCTTTCGGCCTCGATCCGCATCGACTCGCGGAACCACACGCCCTGCACGCGGCCATGGATGCGCAGGTGATGCGTCTTCACTGCGGGCTCACTTCACCTTCATGCCCGGCTGCGCACCGCTGTCGGGCGACAGGATGAACAGGCCGGGCGCGTCCCCGGAGGCGGCCAGCACCATGCCTTCGCTCATGCCGAACTTCATCTTGCGCGGGGCGAGGTTGGCGACCATCACGGTCAGCCGGCCCACCAGCGCCTCCGGCGCGTAGGCCGACTTGATGCCGGCGAACACCTGGCGGGTGCCGAGCTCGCCGAGGTCGAGCGTCAGGCGCAACAGCTTGTCGGCCCCCTCGACGTGCTCGGCGCTGGCGATGCGTGCGATGCGCAGGTCGATCTTGGCGAAGTCGTCGATCGAGATCGTTTCGGCCACGGGGGCCGCAGCCGGCTGTGCGGCGTGGGCCTGCGCTTCGGCGTGGCGCACCGGCGCGGGGGCGGGCGTGGGTTCGAGGTTCTGCTTGTTGGCGTCTACCATGGCTTCGATGGCTTTGGGGTCGATGCGGGTCATGAGGTGGCTGTATTCGTTGATGCGGTGGCGGATGAACAGGCTTTGCGCGTCGTCCCACCCGAGCGGCTCGATGGCGAGGAAGGCCTCGACCTGCTCCGCCAGTTTCGGCAGCACCGGCTTCAGGTACAGGGTCAGCAGACGGAACAGGTTGAGCGCGACGGTGCAGACCTCGTGCAGTCGGTAGACCGCGGCGTCCTGCTTGGCCAGTTCCCAGGGCTTCTCGTCGGCGACGTACTGGTTGGCGCGATCGGCCAAGGCCATGATCTCGCGCAAGGCCTTGGCGTAGTCGCGCGCCTCGTAGTGCGCGGCGATCGACTCGGCGGCGGCCTGGAATTCGCCGACCAGTTCGATGTTCGCCACGCCGTCGGCGAGCTTGCCGTCGAACTTCTTGTGGATGAAGCCGGCGGTGCGGCTGGCGATGTTGATGAACTTGCCGACCAGGTCCGAATTCACCCGCGCGACGAAGTCGTCGAGATTCAGGTCGATGTCCTCCATCGAACCGTTGAGCTTGGCGGCGTAGTAGTAGCGCAGCCACTCGGGGTTGAGGCCCTGTTCGAGGTAGCTGGCCGCGGTGATGAAGGTGCCGCGCGATTTCGACATCTTCTGGCCGTTGACGGTGAGGAAGCCGTGCGCATAGACCGCGGTCGGCAGGCGGTGGCCGGAGAATTTGAGCATCGCCGGCCAGAACAGGGCATGGAAATAGAGGATGTCCTTGCCGATGAAGTGCACCAGTTCGGTCCTGGAATCCTTGCCCCACCATGCGTCGAAGTCGAGGCCATTGTCCGCCGCGTACTTGGCGAAGCTCGCCATGTAGCCCACCGGCGCGTCGAGCCAGACGTAGAAATACTTGCCCGGCGCGCCGGGGATCTCGAAACCGAAGTAGGGCGCATCGCGGCTGATGTCCCAGTTGGACAGGCCCGAGGCGAACCATTCCTGCATCTTGTTGGCGGCCTCGTCCTGCAGGCTGCCCGACTTGGTCCACTCGCGCAGGAAGGCCTCGCAATCGCCGAGCCTGAAGAAGTAGTGCTCGGAGTCCTTGTGCACCGGCGTCGCGCCCGACACCGCCGACACCGGGTTCTTCAGTTCGGTCGGGCTGTAGGTCGCGCCGCACACTTCGCAGTTGTCGCCGTACTGGTCGGCCGCGCCGCACTTGGGGCATTCGCCCTTGATGAAGCGGTCCGGCAGGAAGAGATTCTTCACCGGGTCGTACATCTGCGCGATGGTCTTCACCTCGATCAGCCCGGCGTCCTTCAGCGCGAGATAGATCTTCGACGCCAGCGCGCGGTTCTCGTCCGAGTGCGTCGAATAGTAGTGATCGAAACCGATGTGGAAACCGGCGAAGTCGCGTGTGTGCTCGTCCCACACCCGGCCGATCAGCGTCTCCGGGGTGATGCCTTCCTTCTCCGCGCGCAGCATGATTGCAGTGCCGTGGGTGTCGTCGGCGCACATGTAGCGGCAGTCATGTCCGCGCATCTTCTGGAAGCGCACCCAGACGTCGGTCTGGATGTATTCGACCAGGTGGCCGAGGTGGATGCTGCCGTTGGCGTAGGGCAGGGCGGAGGTGACGAGGATCTGGCGGGACATGAACGGGCCGGAAGGCGAAAAACGGCCATTTTAACGCGTGCCGTGCGGCGTCGTCGTTCCAGGCGAGCTAAAAACGCGAGCCGGGCTGCTTCAGGAACTCGATTTCGTCGGGCGTGGAGGCGCGTCCCAGGATCGCATTGCGGTGCGGAAAACGGCCGAAGCGCGCGACGACGTCACGATGCCGGCGGGCGTACTCGAGGAAGTCGTCGAACAGGGCGCGTTCATCGGCGGCGGCTGCGCGCGCCAGTTTCTCGTACAGCGAAACGGATTGCTCCTGCATGCCGATCGACTCGGCATGTTCCAGCGGCAGATAGAGGAATACCCGTTCGATTGGCGCCAGCTGCCTGTCCTCGCCGGCATCCAGTGCAGCGAGGCTCAGCGCCAGCGCCTGCGGATCGGTCGCGAAGGCCTGCGGCCGGTCGCGATGGATGTGGTGCGGGAACTGGTCGAGCACGATCACCAGGGCCAGCCGCCCGCGCGGCGTATTGGCCCAACGATCGAGTTGGCCTGCCGTTGCGGCAGCGAGCGTGGCGGAGAAACGCGCGGCCACCGCTCGGTCGTTGTCGGGCGATTTGCCGAACCAGAGCTTGCCCTGCCGCCCGGCGACCTCGGCCGCGCTGCCGGGTGGGCCGAACCAGAAGGCAAGCACGCTTTCGGAATCAGTCATGGCTGCTCGGCAGAGGTCAGAACGCGTCTTCGGGCAGATCGTTGTGGGTGCCGTCGCAGAACGGCTTGTCCTTGGTGTGCTTGCAGTTGCACAGCCACACCGTGGTTTTTTCCTTGATGACGAAAGGCACGGGCTCGAGGCCGCTGCCTTCATGCGAGCCGTCGCAAAACGGCTGCGTCATCGAGCGGCCGCACGAGCACCACCAGTATTCACCGGGTTCGAGTTCCAGTTCGGCGGGATTGCGGTCGTACACAACGGGTTCGGACATGGGGACTCCAGCGCAAAAAGCGCCATTCTAGACGCAATGCGCGCCGGCAAATCCGTATGCTTGATGGGGCGATTGGGCAAGCGATCCGTGCCTTGCACGGTGCCTGTGTCGCGCTTGCACGATCGGAACCGATCAAGAAGCGTGGTCGGGGTGAGAGGATTCGAACCTCCGACTCCTGCGTCCCGAACGCAGTACTCTACCAGGCTGAGCTACACCCCGAGGCAGATGGCGGGTTCCCGAGGAACCCCGATTTGAGAACTACCGGGAATTTTCTGGCGGTCAAAAACTACGGTCAACCGCGAAAGCCGCTAATTGTAGCAAAGCTGATTTGAATTTTGAATCAGGAAGTACAGAAATTGCTGCATTCGCGATTTGCATTTCGCGTTGCGCCTGCTCGCGGGTGTACTGCAGCGCGTGGGTGTCCTTGATCGCAGCGAGCACGCTCTGGAACTCGGTGAGGCCGCCGTGCTCGATCGCCTGGCGAATGCTGGCGGCCTGTTCCGGCGTGCCGTGCTTCATCGCGTACAGCAGCGGCAGGGTGGGCTTGCCCTCGGCGAGGTCGTCGCCGATGTTCTTGCCGGTCTTGAGGAAGTCGCCGGAATAATCGAGCACGTCGTCGATCAACTGGAACGCGGTGCCGAGGTGCATGCCGTAGCGCGCCAGCGCGTCCTTCTGCTCCTCGGTGCCGCCGCCGATGACGGCGCCGAGCCGGCCCGCGGCCTCGAACAGCTTGGCGGTCTTGTAGCGGATGACGCGCAGGTAGTTCTCTTCGTCGATGTCGGGGTCGTGGCAATTGAGCAGCTGCAGCACTTCGCCCTCGGCGATGGTGTTGGTGGCGTCGGACAGGATGCGCATGACTTCCATGTTGTCGACGCCGACCATCATCTGGAAGGCGCGCGAGTACAGGAAGTCGCCGACCAGCACGCTGGCGGCGTTGCCGAACAGGGCATTGGCGGTCTCACGGCCGCGCCGCAGCTCGGATTCGTCCACGACGTCGTCGTGCAGCAGGGTGGCGGTATGGATGAACTCGACCACGGCGGCGAGTTCGTAGTGTGCCTCGCCCTTGTAATCGAAGCAGCCGGCCGACAGCAGCACCAGCGCAGGGCGGAGGCGTTTGCCGCCGCTGTTGATGATGTATTCGGACACCTGGCGGATGAGAACCACGTCGGAATACAGGCGCTCACGGATGACGCGGTCGACGGCGCGCATGTCGTCGGCCAAAAAGGATTGCAGGCTCTCCAGAGACACGATAGGGGCTTGTTATTGGAAAATCCTGCAATGGTAGCAGTCCGGCTGCGGTTTTTCATCGCCCGGGGCGTAGAATCTCGCCGACAGGCGCGTTAAATGTTTGACTCGCCAGACGTTCGCCGCTAGAATCTCGCCCTTTCCTGGGTTCGTAATGGTTGGAGACCCCCCATGTACGCAGTCATCAAAACCGGCGGCAAGCAGTATCGCGTGAGCGCCGGCGACAAACTGAAAATCGAAAAACTCGAGGCCGACGTCGGCAGCGAAATCACCTTTGACCAGGTCCTGATGGTGGGCGACGGCGCCGACATCAAGATGGGCGCGCCCCTGCTGCGCGGCGCCACGGTCAAGGCCACGGTCCTGAACCAGGCCCGCGGCGACAAGATCAAGATTTTCAAGATGCGCCGCCGCAAGCACTATCGCAAGAGCCAAGGCCATCGCCAGTACTACACCGAAGTGCAGATCGCCGGCATTTCCGCATAAGGAGCACACAACATGGCACACAAGAAAGCAGGCGGCAGCTCGCGTAACGGCCGCGACTCGGAATCGAAACGCCTCGGCGTCAAGCGCTACGGCGACCAGCTGGTCTCGGCCGGCAACATCATCGTGCGTCAGCGCGGCACCCAGTTCCACCCGGGCGACAACGTCGGCATCGGCAAGGATCACACCCTGTTCGCCAAGATCGACGGCACCGTCAAGTTCGAGGTCAAGGGCGCTGCCCGTCGCAAGACGGTACGCATCGAACCGGTCGCGGCCTGATCGATTTGATCTGAGTCCGACTTGACCGCCAGAAAGCCCTGTCCGCCGGATGGGGCTTTTTTGTTTATGGACACGCTCCTATGAAATTCATCGACGAAGCCAAAATCCAGGTCATCGCCGGCAAGGGCGGCGACGGCAGCGCTTCGTTCCGCCGCGAGAAATACATTCCCAAGGGCGGGCCGGACGGCGGCGACGGCGGGCGCGGTGGCAGCGTGTACGCGGTGGCCGACTGCAACATCAACACCCTGGTCGAATTCCGCTACACCCGCATCTTCAAGGCGCAGAAAGGCGAGAACGGGCGCGGCGCGCAGTGCTACGGCAAGGGGGGCGAGGACCTCACCATCCGGGTGCCGGTGGGGACGGTGTTCACCGACATCAACAGCGGCGAAGTCGTGGCCGATCTGGCAGAGAACGGGCAGACCGTCTGCCTGGCCCGAGGCGGCAAGGGCGGGCTGGGCAACATCCACTTCAAGTCCAGCACCAACCGCGCGCCACGCCAGCACACGCTGGGCGAGCCGGGCGAGGAATGGGAGCTGGCGCTGGAACTGAAGGTGCTGGCCGACGTGGGCCTTCTGGGCATGCCCAATGCGGGCAAGTCGACCTTCATCCGCGCGGTGTCGGCGGCGCGCCCCAAGGTGGCGGATTATCCCTTCACCACCCTGGCGCCCAACCTCGGTGTGGTGCGGGTGGACAGCGAGCGCAGCTTCGTCATCGCCGACATTCCCGGCCTGATCGAGGGCGCGGCCGAAGGCGCGGGGCTGGGCCACCAGTTCCTGCGGCATCTGCAGCGTACGCGGCTGTTGCTGCATCTGGTCGACATCTCGCCGCGCTGGGAAGCGGGCGACCCGGTGCACGAGGCGCGCGCCATCGTCGAGGAGCTGCGCAAGTACGACCAGCAGCTCTACGAGAAGCCGCGCTGGCTGGTGCTGAACAAGCTTGACATGGTCGACGAGGGCGAACGCGAGGCAGTGGTGGCGCAGTTCGTCAAGGATTACGGCTGGGATGGCCCGGTGTTCGCGATCTCGGCGCTCGATGGCACCGGCTGCATCGCGCTGACCTATGCGGTGATGGACTATCTCGGCACGCAGGCGCGGGTGCCTGTCGCGGCGGAGCCGCCGGTGGAATCCGCCGGCGATTAAAGCGCTGGGGATTCGCCGGGCGAGGACTCGTCGCCGCCGACCCGCTTCCAGTCGTTTTCCTGCAGTGCGACCTGGTACTTGGCCCAGCGCGCGAATTCCATCGGGCTGCAATGGCCCTTCTTGCGGCGGCAGGTGCCGGCTATACCCTTGAAGTGATAGACGATCTCGCCGGTTTCGGCGTCGGCGGCAATCTCCGCCAGTTGGCGCACGCCCCAGGTGCGGCCGTAGGCGCCGTTGCTGTAGAAGAATCCCACTTTCAGTTCGTCGAGGCTCATGTCGTGATGCGGCGGTAGATGTCGGTGACTTTCACCGGCAATTGTCGCACGTCGTCCAGGATGATGTAACGCGCCGCGCCGTACATGTGCGGCAGGTAGTCGCGCGCGTCGCGGTCGAGGGTGATGCAGAAGGGATGGATGCCGGTGCGGCTGGCTTCGAGGAGCGCCATGCGCGTGTCCTCGAAGCCGTATTGGCCGCGGTAGACGTCGAAATAATCGTCCGGCCGGCCGTCGGAAAGCGTCACCAGCACGCGGGTCCTGGCGTCGACCCGGTTCAGCAGCTTGGTCATGTGGCGCAGCGCGAAGCCCATGCGCGTGTATTCCTGCGGGCGGATGCCGGCAATGCGCGCCCTTACCTCGTCGTCGTAGGCGTCGTCGAAGGTCTTGATGCGGAACAGCTCGCACCGCTTGCGCGTGGTGCCGGAGAAGCCGTAGATCGCGTAGCGGTCGCCGAGCAGCTCAAGCGCTTCACACAAGAGGATCAGGGCTTCGCGCTCGGCCTCGTTGATCCAGCCCTTGGTCGAGCCGCTCATGTCGACCAGGAACGCCACCGCGATGTTGCGCTCGGCGCGGTGCAGGCGCACGAACAGGCGGTCGCTCATTTCGCGGCCGTCCTTCGCGTCGGCGAGCGCCTCGACCAGCGCGTCGAGGTCGATCTCGTCGCCCTGGGTCTGCCGTTTCTCGAAGCGGTTCTCGTCGCGCAGCGCCTCGAACTTGCGGCGCAGATGCCTCACCACGCCGGCGTGGCGGGCGAGCGTGTCGCGCACGAAATCGTCGTATATCGGCGGCACCGCCTTCTCGCGCATCACGCACCAGTTCTTGCGGTAATGCTGACGACCGTGGTCCCACTCGGGATAGAGCTCCGCGCCCTTCTCGTGGTAGGTGCCGAGCCACACCGCGTCGGGGTCTTCCGGCTGGTCGAAGACGAGATTGGGGTCGTACTCGCCCTCGCCGGCGGGAGTGAGGTATTCCGGCGGGATCTCGCCGAAATCGAGATACACCGAGGTGAGGAGTTGTCGGACGTCGTCGGGCGGGGCGAGCGGGGCGCCGTCGAGCGTGATCTCGAAATCGAGCGCGCCGTTCTCGTCGCGAGGACTCACCTCGATGTCGTGGCGGTCGACGGGGCCCGGCTTCTGAGCGGCTTCGCTGGCAGCGTGCTCCTCCAGCAATCCCGCGAGCTTGATCCGCAGCCGCGCCTTCTCCTTTTCCAGGCGGGCGGCGCGTGCATGGGCGATGGCGTCCGGACGTAGCAGGCCTTGATCGGCCCAGTGTGGACAGTCGTCGAGGGCGTAGGCTTCATCAAGCAGGGCAAGGCTGGCCTCCAGCGGCGCATCCGGCGAGTCGAAGCGGGTGGCGAACTGCTGCCAGGCCTCGGACAGCTCGGGGGCCAGCATCCCGCGCAATCGCTGCATCTCGCGATGGAGACCGGGCAGTTCGCGCGCAATGCGCGCGGAAAGCCGCAGTGTCTCCAGCGCATGCAGGCGCGCCAGTGCGCGGTCGGGGTCATCGTACCGGTTTCCGATGGCGGCGAAATCGATGCGCAGCGTGCCGAAGCGCGTCTGCGCCCACAGCAGCGCGACCGTCACCTTGGCGAGCTGGAAGTTGTCGTTTTCGACCGGCAGCGCCGCAACCAGCGGAGGCAGCACGATGCGCTCGCCATCGGTCCAGGCGGCGTCGCCTTCCTCCAGCTTGAGGCGTCGCCCCGACAGCCCGCAGACGAAATTGCCGAGCACCGGTGCGATCTCCTCGAACAGCGCGCCCGCGGCGTCGTTCTGGTGCTGGCGTGCGTCGAAGCTGTCGGCCTCCTCCATCACCCGCAGCGCGGTCTGCAGGCCGGTGCGGTCGAACACGTCGCAGGTGTGCACTGCCCAGGCCTCGAGCAGGCGCCGCTCCATGCGTGGCAGCAAGGCGGGCGCACGGCGTCCGAACTGCCAGGCAAGCGTGATGTGGGTGGAGGCGATGCGACGAATCCAGCCGAGGATGAAGTCCTGCTCGTCGCGCGCGAGCGTGGCGAGGTCGGCGGCGAGTTCGTCGACTTTATAAAAGGTGAATTCGGTGTCCAGCCACACGTGCAGGCTGGATTCCATTTCGGCGGCAGTAAGGGGCGGCTGCGCCATCAGAAGATGGAGGAGGAGAGCTCCTGGATCGCCTTCAGCATGTCGGCGTCGTCGGTGACGGCCTGAGCGACCGCCGACTTGCACGCCGACACGGGGCTCACGCCGTCGGCGATGAGCTTGCCGGCATGCACCAGCAGGCGGGTCGAGGCGCCTTCCTCGAGGCCGCTGCCCTTGAGGTTGCGCGTCATCTGCGCGAAGCGCACCAAGTTGGCCGCGATCGCTTCGGATACGCCCGATTCGCTGGCGACGATGCGGCGCTCGAGATCGGCCGACGGGTAATCGAATTCCAGCGCGACGAAGCGCTGCCGGGTCGACTGCTTCAGGTCCTTCAGCACGCTCTGGTAGCCGGGATTGTAGGAAATCGCGAGGCAGAACTCGGGCGGCGCCTCGACGATCTGGCCAAGTTTTTCCATCGGCAGCGTGCGGCGGTCGTCGGCCAGCGGGTGGATCACCACCATGGTGTCCTTGCGCGCCTCGACGATCTCATCCAGATAGCAGATGCCGCCGCAACGCACCGCGCGGGTGAGCGGGCCGTCGACCCACACGGTCTCGCCGCCCTTGACCAGGTAGCGTCCCACGAGATCGGACGCAGTGAGGTCGTCGTGGCAGGAGACCGTGATCAGCGGGCGCTTCAGTCGCCACGCCATGTGTTCCATGAAGCGCGTCTTGCCGCAGCCGGTCGGACCTTTCAGCAGCACCGGGATCTGCTGCCGGTAGGCAGCTTCGAACAGCTGGATTTCGTCGCCGACCGCCTCGTAATACGGTTCGGTTTCGATGAGGTGGTGCGCGGGATCGAGGGTGCGGGCGTTCATGGCGGGGGTGGGTTGACGACCGGTCAGAAGCAGCCGGCCTGCTGTTTCTTGCGTTCGAGCGCCCGGATCTGCTCATTCCAGGCGTTCACCTGTTCCTGCGTGTACCCCTTGCGGCGCGCCTGGTCCATCTTGTCCAGCACGTTGCCCAGCTTGTCGGCAATTGCGTCGCATTGGCGCTTCGGTGCGCGTGCGGCCGGCTTGCCGGACGCACGCTGGGTGTCGAGACGCAGGGTGGAGGATTCGGCGCGTGCAGCAGCTTCCTGCTTGGTGGCAGTGACCGGTTTGGCGGCCGGTGCCCGCGCGGGCACCGGGGACGGCGGCGTGGGGTCGATCTCGACCGTGCGGACTTCCTGCGCATTGCGGCAGGGCAGATTGGAATAGGTTATCTTGCCCTGCGCGTCGATGCACTTGTTGAGCGTGGCGGCTTCCGCGCTGGTCGCCAGAGCCAGAGCGAGCATGCCTGCCAGTGCGATCAGCCCCCGCATCGGCTCAGTGTTCGCCCGAATATTTGTCGTCCTCCAGCGCCATCTTCTGCTGGAACTCGGCTTCCTGCTGCTGCTCGGTCAGGGCGCGGCGGCGGGCCAGGCGCTTCTCGTAGGCGTCCGGCCGCTCTTCGACGAATTTCTCGCCGAACAGCGCGTGGCGCAGGAAGTTGAGGCCGAAGTCGAGCAGCGCCTCGTCGTCGGCGATCAGCGTGGCCATCACCTCCACCGGGATATCGTAGGTGTCGTTGAAGCTCGGGCTCATGACGAAGGCACGGAAGCGGTCGACGTCGTAGCTCGCCATGAAGAACAGCTGGTTCGACACCGGCGTCGGCTTGCCGATGGCGGGACCGGCCGATTTGCGCTTGACCACCAGCTGACGCCACGCATGCGCCTTCTGGTCGTATTCGTCGACGCCCTGTTCGCGGCGGTATTCCTCGATGGTCTGGACCTTGTCCTCGAAGTGGCCGAGGCAGTGCGGCTCCTTCACCAGCGCGTAGGCGCTGCGGTCGAAGTATTCGTCCGAGCGGCGCATGGTCAGGAGCGCCACCGGATAGTAGCGGCAGGCGGTGGGGCGGTCCTCGTAGACGCCGCAGCCTTCCGGCGTCATGAACTGGCAGGCGGTGCCGCCTTCGACCGGCTTCAGCTTGATGCCGGGCATGCCGTCCTTGTCCATCTCGAACGGCATCGAGTATTGCTTGAGGAATTCGCCCGACGGCAGGTCGAGCCGCTTCTTCAGGCGCAGCACGTCGTAGGGGGTAAGCGGAATGTCGATGTTGGAACAGCAGGCGTTCCAGCACTTGACGTTGCGGTGGCAGCGGAACTGCAGTTTTGCGTCCTCTGTCAGCATGACGGGTTTGACCGGGCTGCCCGCGAAGGGCGAGTCGGCGATCATGTCCTTGAATTCGGCTTCGTTCATTTCACTACCTTCCGGGGGCGGCCCCCTCACTTCAACATACAGACGGGAGCACGTAGGGTACGCGCTTTCGGCTGGATGCTGAACAACCTTGTTGGTCTCGATGGTATCGAGGCCGGAAAAAAACCGGGCGCCTGTGGCGCCCGGTTTTTTGAGGCGCCGCCTGATTAACTCGGCGGCGTCCGGGGTTCACTGCAAACTAACGGATCAGTGAGCAGCGGGCTTGAACAGCTTGGACTTGTCGACCAGATCCACGTGGGCGCGCTTGAAGCAGTTCCACTGTTTGGAGTTCTTGTCGTACACCGAGTTCACGAAGCAGTGCCAGTTCTCCTCGTCGACGAAGTTCTTGTCGGCGCGGTAGTAGAAGCCGGGGTAACGGCTTTCCTGACGGAACTGGATGTGCTTCATGTGGGCTTCCGCCGTGAGGATACGGTGGTAGTTCTCCCAGGCGCGGAGCAGTTCGTGCAGATCCTTCGCACGCATCTTCTCGGCGTCTTCCTTCAGCATGTTGAGCTTGTCCTCGGCCACCGCCAGCATCTTGTCGTTGGTGGTGTAGTAGGTCGCGACACCGGCAACGTACTCGTCCATGATCTTCTGCAGGCGGAACTGCAGCATCTTGGGCGTGATGTAGTTGGGGTTGACGTCGATCGCCGTGGTGTAGTCCTTGAACTCGAGGAAGGTACGCACCGGCTTGTAGATCTCTTCCACCAGCTGCTCGACCGGGGTGTCGAGCTCGGGCTTCAGGTCCTTGTTGTCGATGCAGTACTTGACCATGGACTTGGCGCACATGCGGCCTTCGGCGTGCGAGCCGGAGGAGAACTTGTGGCCGGAGGCGCCCACGCCGTCGCCGGCGGTGAACAGGCCCTTGACCGTGGTCATCGAGCGGTAGCCCCAGCTCCAGCCCTTGGGCAGGTGGGCCGGGATCTTGTCCTTGTCGGCGTGGGTTTCGTCGGTCGGCGCGCCCAGATCGGTCGGACCCGACACCCAGATGCCGCAGCAGCCGGAGTGCGAGCCGAGCAGGTAGGGCTCGGTCGGCATCAGTTCGGAGTTCTTCTTCTCCGGCTCGATGTTCTCGCCCACCCAGATGCCGCACTGGCCGACGCACATGTCGAGGAAGTCTTCCCAGGCTTCGGCTTCGAGGTGCTTCACTTCGCGCGGGGTCAGGGTTTCACGCAGCTTGGCGAGCGCGGTCACGGTGTCCATGTAGATGGGGCCGCGGCCTTCCTTCATTTCCTTCAGCATCAGGTGGTTGCGCAGACACGAAGCCGGCACGGCAGCCTGGCCGTAGGGAGGGTAGTCGTTCAGCAGTTCCTTGTTCTTCTGCATGTAGACTTCGCCGTTGGCGTTGACGGCCTGGGCCTTGAACAGCAGGAACCAGGCGCCGACCGGGCCGTAGCCGTCCTTGAAGCGGGCGGGCACGAAGCGGTTTTCCATCATGGTCAGCTCGGCGCCGGCTTCGGCAGCCATCGCGTAGGTCGAGCCGGCGTTCCACACCGGGTACCAGGCGCGGCCGGTACCTTCACCGACGGAGCGCGGACGGAAGATGTTCACGCAACCACCGGCGGCCAGCAGGATGGCCTTGGCCTTGTAGACGAACACCTTGTGGTCGCGGGTCGAGAAACCGACGGCACCGGCGATGCGGTTGGGGTCGTTCTTGTCGTTGACCAGCTTGACGATGAAGATGCGCTCCTGGATGCGGTCCATGCCGAGCGCCTTCTTGGTGGCTTCGGCAACGATCCACTTGTAGGATTCGCCGTTGATCATGATCTGCCATTTGCCGGAACGCACGGGCTTGCCGCCGTCCTTCAGCGCGGGCAGGCCCTGCGAGCCGTCATGGCGCTCGCCGTTCTCGTCGGTCTTCCAGATCGGCAGGCCCCATTCTTCGAACAGGTGCACGGAATCATCCACGTGGCGGCCGAGGTCGTAGGCCAGATCGTCGCGGGTGATGCCCATCAGGTCGTTGGAGACCATGCGGGCGTAGTCGGCGGGATCCTGCTCGGTGCCGATGTAGGTGTTGATCGCGGACAGGCCCTGCGCCACGGCGCCGGAACGGTCCATCGCGGCCTTGTCGACCAGCTTGATCTTCAGATCCATGCCCAGTTCGGCCTTGGCGGCGTCAGCCCAGCGCATGACTTCGTAACCGGCGCCGCAGCATGCCATGCCACCGCCGATCAGGAGGATGTCGACTTCCTCCTGGACAACTTCGGGATTACCAAATTCTCCAGCCATTTCCAAATACCTCTTGTCAGATTAC
The DNA here is from genome assembly GCA_021811235.1 of Pseudomonadota bacterium. Taxonomy (GTDB): domain Bacteria; phylum Pseudomonadota; class Gammaproteobacteria; order Burkholderiales; family Thiobacillaceae; genus Thiobacillus. Next base: position 132,362 of record JAJZPG010000003.1, read on the forward strand.
TTGCGGATCAGTTCTGCGGGGTTGCCAGCGCGGTAGCCCTTGGTGATGCCACCATCCGCCGAGCCGGTGAAGAAGCCGGTTGCGGTGATGTTGGCGAGGCTGGCGGTCGGCTTGCCACCGTACGGATCGATCGAGCCTTCGGGCGTGGTGCGGATCGGGAACTTGAAGCGCTTCAGCGTGCCGTTGCGGAACTTGATGGTCCACATGATGGAATCGGAACCGCGCAGCGGCTGCACCATGCCGCCCAGCGGCACGACGTCGGCGTAGTGGCGGGCTTCGATGGCCTGCTGCGGGCAGATCTTCACGCAGGAATAGCACTCCCAGCACTGCTCGGGCTCCTGGTTGAACGCGCGCATGGCGTGGCCGGTTTCCGAGCCGTCCTTGTCCAGCTTCATCAGATCGTGCGGGCAGATGTACATGCAGGCGGTCTTGTCCTGACCCTTGCAGCCGTCGCACTTGTCGGTACGAACGTAGGTTGGCATTAACGTCTCCTTAGTTAGCTAACAATCCGCGTACGTCGCGGTCCGTTTTTCGAACTTCCACCTGACCTTGGCCGGGGCGACTCGCGAATCCGCTTCCGGGAGGTTTAAGTCACGAATGCTTTACGCGGCCGAGTGGCCTTTCAACTCGACCTTCACGTTCTGCTCGGCGGTGAGGCCGGCGTAGTATTTCTGCAGCACCTTGGCCACTTCCGGACGGCTGAACTCGACCGGCAGATCCTGTCCTTCCGAGAGCATCGAACGCACCTTGGTGCCGGACAGCAGGATGCGGTCGTCCTTGGTGTGCGGGCAGGTGCGCTGCGAGGCCATGCCGCCGCACTTCTTGCACCAGAAGGTCCAGTCGATATTCATGTTCACGGTTTCCAGCGAGCCCTTGGGGATCTCGTCGAAGATCTTCTGCGCGTCGAACGGGCCGTAGTAGTCGCCGACGCCGGCGTGGTCGCGGCCGACGATCAGGTGCGAGCAGCCGTAGTTCTGGCGGAACAGGGCGTGCAGCAGGGCCTCGCGCGGGCCGGCGTAGCGCATGTCGAGCGGGTAGCCGGCCTGGATCACGGTGTTGGGGGCAAAGTAGTTCTCGACCAGCACGCTGATGGCCTCGGAGCGCACCTCGGCGGGAATGTCGCCCGGCTTCAGCGCGCCCAGCAGCGAGTGGACCAGTACGCCGTCCATGGTCTCGATGGCGATCTTGGCCAGGTATTCATGCGAGCGGTGCATCGGGTTGCGGGTCTGGAAGGCGGCGATCTTGGACCAGCCCAGTTTCTCGAACATGGCGCGGGTCTCGGCGGGCGTCATGAACTGCTCGCCGTATTCTTCCTTGAAACTGCCGACGGACAGGACCTTGACCGGGCCGGCCAGGTTGTACTTGCCTTGCGCCATGACCATCTTGACGCCGGGGTGCTCGAGATCGGTGGTCTTGTAGACCTGCATGCACTCGTGGGCCTTGTCGATGGTGTACTTGTCGGTCACCTTCATGGTGCCCATGATCTCGCCGGATTCGCCGTCGACCAGCGCGATGTCGTCACCGTCCTTCACGTTCTCGTCGTCGGTCGAGAGGGTGACGGGAATCGGCCAGAACAGGCCGTTGGCCATCTTGTAGCCGTCGCACACGCCCTGCCAGTCGGACTTGGTCATGAAGCCGTCCAGCGGGGTGAAGCCACCGATGCCCATCATGATGAGGTCGCCGGTTTCGCGCGAGGACATCTTGATCTTGGGCAGCGAAGCAGCGCGTGTTTTTTCGGCGGCGAGTGCGGCGCCCGCCAGCAGCAGGGGTTTGAGTTCTCCGCCGCCGTGGGGGCGTACCAGTTTGGACATGCTGTCTCCTCAAGTTTTATGGGGTTATTCAAGTCGGGGCAGCATAGCACCGGGGCAGGTGCCTGAATAATCCTTTATTTTTATTTGAGGATAAGCGGGTTTGATATTCGGAAGGGGCAATAAAAAAGCCCGGACATGCCGGGCTTTTTTATTGCCAAACAAATACTTAGGCGTCGAAGAAGGCGGGCATGTCGGTCTGTTCGGTCTTGATGACGTCGACCCAGGCGGGTTTGTTCGCGCCGCCGGCCACAGCCAGTTTTTTGGTTTCCTCGTAGAGCATTTTCCAGCGGTTGTAGAGACAATCGCTGACCTTGCGCATGCCCGAGTCGAAGTAGGAGTTGTGCAGGTCGCCGATGGTGCGGGTGAAGGATTCCATCTGTTCCAGCAGATTGTGCGGGTAGCCCTGGCGGTTGGGGTCTGCGTATTTCACCATCTCGCGCTTGACGGCACGGACGAATACTTTCTGGCCTTCGGTGAGGTCGGCTTCGGTGCGGGGGGCACCGCCGAAATTCATCACTTCGGTAATGAAGCCGTTGAGGCGTTCGCCGAAATCGAAGTTGGCATAGTCGACGTTTTGCATAAATCCTCCGTTGTTCAGCTGATGCTTTATAGACTGGATGTGACTCCGGTTTCTATCCTACGCCGCGCGATGCGACTGTCCAGCCTGTTTCTTAGGCGGGCGCGCCTTTATCGGCTAAGCCCTTGAATCCAGCGGGAATAAATTTTGTCCGCCAGCTCGTGGAGCCGGGCGGTGCGGGCCGCCATGTCCGCCTGGATGGCGGCGGGCGATTGCACGCCGGGGCTGTCGCTGGCGGCGATTTCGTCTGCGCCGTTGTCGCACCAGCTGGCGATGAGTTCAGGCGTCATTTCGACGTGGCACTGCATGCCGATGTGGCGGTCGTTCAGTACATAGGCCTGGTTGGCGCAGTACGCGCTGTCGAGGATGCGGACGGCACCCGGCGGCGGGGTGAAGGTTTCGCCGTGCCAGTGAAATGCCAGCATGGGCTCCTGGGGCTCGCCCAGCCAGGGGCGGGCGGCATCGGCGTCGGTCATGCGGACGTCGCCCCAGCCGATTTCCTTCACCGGATTGCGACCGACGCTGCCGCCCAGCGCCTTCGCCATCAGCTGTCCGCCGAGGCAGTGGCCGATCACCGGTATGTTCGCTGCGACGGCCTGGCGGATCAGCGCAAGCACGGGGGGAATCCACGGCAGGTCGTCGTTCACGCTCATCGGTCCCCCCATCAAGCAGAGGCCGGAAACGCCGTTAAGGGTAGCGGGCACGGCGTCGCCGGCGTCGATGCGGATCAGTTGCCAGGGAATGCCGTGGCGGTCCAGGAAGGTGGCGAAGTACCCCGGCCCTTCGGTCGGGGAATGACGAAAAATCAGGACAGGATGCATGATGGCTTTCAAGAAAAAATCGATTGTTGCCATCTTAGCCGCAGGCGGGGTGGTATGCACGGCATCATGGGCAGCCAGTGTGTCGGTGGTGGGGCTGTTCAAGGACAAAGCCATCGTCAGCATCGACGGCGGCAAGCCGCGTACCCTCTCGGTGGGGCAGACGGTGCAGGGAGTGCGCCTGCTCACCGCCGATTCCGGCAGCGCCAGCTTCGACGTTGACGGCAAGCGCCGCACCCTGGGCATGGGGCAATCGTTCGCGGGCGGGGCACAGCCCGGTGCGCGCCAGAGCGTCTCGCTCACTGCCGATGCGCGCGGGCACTTCAGCGCGGCAGGGGCGATCAATGGCTACCCGATGACTTTCCTCGTCGATACCGGTGCAACGACGATCGCCATCAGTGCGACCGAGGCGAGGCGAATCGGACTCGACTACAAGGCGGGGCAGGCTGCAGGCGTGAACACGGCGGCCGGCGTGGTGCCGGCCTGGCGCGTGACCTTCAATACCGTCAAGGTGGGGGGCATCAGCGTCAACCAGGTCGAGGGGCTGGTGATGGAGACGGGATTGAGCGTGCCGCTGCTGGGGATGAGTTTCCTCAACCGGATGGAGATGCGGCGCGACGGACAGACGATGACGCTGACCCAGCGCTACTGATTCCGAATGGCAGAATACAAACAAGGCCTGCAATGCAGGCCTTGTTTGTATTGGGCTGCGCGTACTTGCACAGCCTTACGTTTGTGGCTTCGCCGCAAGCTAAGCCTTGCGGCGCTTGTGGCTACGGCCCGCTGCGCTTAACGTTCGCTTCGCTCACGTTACCCTGCGCCGCAAACGGGCCCAGGCGAGTTACGCCTTGGGCCGTTTGTCACGTTCGATCAGCGCGTACGCGGAGTGGTTGTGGATCGACTCGAAGTTCTCGGCCTCCACCACGTAGGCGTCGATCAGGGGTTCGGCGTTCATCGCGGCAGCGACGTCGCGCACGATGTCCTCGACGAATTTCGGGTTGTCGTAGGCGCGCTCGGTGACGTATTTCTCGTCCGGCCGCTTCAACAGACCGAACAGCTCGCACGAGGCCTGGTCCTCGACCTTGCGCACCAGGTCCTCGATCCACAGGAAACCGTTGGTCTTCGCGCTGACGGTGACGTGCGAGCGCTGGTTGTGCGCGCCGTAGTCGGAGATCTTCTTCGAGCACGGGCACAGGCTGGTCACCGGCACCAGCACCTTGGTGGTGTGGGTGTACTGGCCGTTCTCGATCGCACCGATGAAGGTGACTTCGTAGTCGAGCAGGCTCTGCACGCCCGAGATGGGTGCCGATTTGTTGACGAAGTAGGGGAAGCTCATCTCGATGTAGCCAGATTCGGCTTCCAGGCGTTCGACCATCTGGCGCAGCATGCCTTCGAAGTTTTCCACCGAAATCTCGCGTTCGCGCGTGTTGAGGATTTCGATGAAACGCGACATGTGCGTGCCCTTGAAGTTGTGCGGCAGGTACACGTACATGTTGAAGCTGGCGATGGTGTGCTGGACGCCGCCGCTCTTGTCGGCTACACGAACCGGATGGCGGATGCTCTTGATGCCGACCTTGTTGATGGCGATTTGCCGTGTGTCGGCCGAGCTTTGCACGTCGGGCATGCAAACGGCGGTGTCGCAAATCTGGTTCATGGCAGGATCCTCGAATCAATGCAGTTTAGACTAAGTATAAACTGCGCGAATAGTTGAGTAAACTACTCGGGTAATAGGGTTATCCGCTGGCGCACGGCGCGTTCGATGCCGGCGGCATCGAGGCCGCATTCGGCCAGCATCTTTTGCGGGTCGCCGTGCTCGATGAAGACGTCGGGCAGGCCCAGATGCAGGACCGGCACCGGGATGCCGAGTTCTGCCAGCGCCTCGGCCACCCCGGCGCCCGCACCCCCCGCCACCGCGTTTTCCTCCAGCGTGACCAGCAGGCGATGGTCCTGCGCCAGTTCACGCAGCAGATCGATATCCAGCGGTTTCACGAAACGCATGTCGGCCACACTGGCATCGAGCGTCTCGGCGGCGGCAAGCGCCGGCGCTACCAGACTGCCGAAGGCGACGAAGGCGACGCCACTGCCGCGCCGGCGCAGCAGGCCCTTGCCGATTTCGACGGGCTCGAGTCCGGGCTCGATCGCCGCGCCGGTGCCGCTGCCGCGGGGATAGCGCACCGCGGACGGGCCGTCGTGCCGGAAGGCGGCGGTCAGCAGGCGGCGGCATTCGTTCTCGTCCGACGGCGCGGCGATCAGCATGTTGGGGATGCAGCGCAGGAAGGACAAATCGAAGCTGCCGGCGTGGGTGGGGCCGTCGGCGCCGACCAGGCCGGCGCGGTCGATCGCCAGCATCACCGGCAGGTTCTGCAGCGCGACGTCGTGGATCAGTTGGTCGTAGGCGCGCTGCAGGAAGGTCGAATAGATCGCCACCACCGGCTTCACACCTTCGCAGGCGAGGCCCGCGGCGAAGGTCAGCGCGTGCTGCTCGGCGATGCCGACGTCGAAGTAGCGCTTGGGGTAGAGCTCCGAGAAGCGCACCAGCCCCGAGCCTTCGCGCATCGCCGGGGTGATGCCGACCAGCCGGGAATCGGCGGCGGCCATGTCGCACAGCCAGTCGCCGAACACCTGGGTGTAGGTGGGCTTGCCGCCGGATTTTTCGGCGACGCCGGTCGCCGGATCGAAGCGCGACACCCCGTGGTACAGGCAGGGGTTGGTTTCGGCAGGCTCGTAGCCCTTGCCCTTGCGGGTCACCACATGCAGGAACTGCGGTCCGCTGAGCTGCTTGATGTTGGAAAGCGTGTCGACCAGCACGTCGAGATCGTGGCCGTCGATCGGACCGATGTAATTGAAGCCGAATTCCTCGAACAGGGTGCCGGGCGTCACCATGCCCTTCATGTGTTCCTCGGCGCGTTTGGCCAGTTCCTTGATCGGCGGCACCGCGGACAGCACCTTCTCACCGGCGCGGCGGGCGGCCGCGTAGAACTTGCCCGACATCAGGCGGGCCAGGTAGTTGTTCAAGGCGCCGACGTTGGGCGAGATCGACATGTCGTTGTCGTTCAGCACGACCAGCAGCGGCAGGGTGGTGGCGCCGGCGTTGTTGAGCGCCTCGAAGGCCATGCCGGCGGTCATCGCGCCGTCGCCGATGATGGCCACTGCGCGCTGGTCGGTGCCGAGATGGTGGAAGGCCTCGGCCATGCCGAGCGCAGCCGAGATCGAGGTGCTGGAGTGGCCGGCGCCGAAGGCGTCGTACTCGCTCTCGGCGCGGCGCGGGAAGCCGGCGATGCCGCCCGCCTGGCGCAGGCCGGCCATCGCTGCGCGACGGCCGGTGAGGATTTTGTGGGCGTAACTCTGGTGGCCGACATCCCAGACGATGCGGTCGCTCGGCGTGTCGAACACGTAATGCAGCGCCAGCGTGAGTTCCACCGCGCCCAGGTTCGAGGCCAGATGGCCGCCGGTATGGGCGACGGAGTTCACCAGAAATTCCCGCAGTTCGGCGGCCAGTTTCGGCAGTTCGGCGGGTGGGAGGGCGCGCAGGTCGGCGGGGGTATGGAGGGTGTCGAGCAAGGGTGTGGTCATGTCAGAACGTCCGCTCGACCACGAAGTCGGCCAGCTGGCGCAAGCGGGCGGCCGGGGCCTCCAGGGAATCCAGTGCGGCGTGCGCGTCGGCGCGCAGTTCCTGCGCCAGTTCGCGCGCGCGCGCCGCGCCGAGCAGGCTGACGTAGGTCGGCTTGTTGTTCGCGGCGTCCTTGCCGGCGGTCTTGCCTAGTGTGGCGGTCGAGGCTTCGGCGTCGAGCACGTCGTCGACCACCTGGAATGCCAGCCCGATGCATTTGGCGTAGTGGTCGAGCGCGGCGGTGGCGGCTTCGGATGCGGTGCCGCAGTGCGCGCCGAGCAGGACCGCGGCGCGGATCAGCGCGCCGGTCTTGTGGATGTGCATGAATTCGAGTTCCGCCAGGTCGAGCGGCTTGCCCACGCTGGCCAGGTCGATCGCCTGCCCGCCGGCCATGCCGCGCGAGCCGGCCGCCTGCGCAAGCACCTGCACCATCTTCAGTTGGGTGGCGGCATCGTCGGCCAGCGGCTGCGAGGCGAGGATGTCGAACGCCAGGCTTTGCAGCGCGTCGCCCACCAGGAGCGCGGTGGCTTCGTCGAATTCGACGTGCACCGTGGGTTTGCCGCGCCTGAGTGCGTCGTCGTCCATCGCCGGCATGTCGTCGTGCACCAGCGAGTAGGCGTGGATCAGTTCGACCGCCGCAGCGGCGTGCTGCACGCGTCCGACATCGGCCGCGGTGACTTCGCCGGCGGCGAACGCCAGCAGCGGACGCACCCGCTTGCCGCCGCCCAGCACGGCGTAGCGCATCGCTTCGTGCAGGCGCTCGGGAGCGATGCGGGCAGGGGGGAGCCAGTCGGCCAGCACGCTTTCCATGCGTGCCTGGCAGTCCTGCATCCAGGCGGCGAAATCAGTCATCGGCGTCTTCGGTCCTGAAGGGCTGCAGGCTGCCGTTTTCCAGGATCTTCACCTGTTGTTCGGCATCGGCCAGTTGCTGGCGGCAGTAGTGCAACAGCTCGGCGCCGCGCTTGTAGGCAGCCAGCGAGGCCTCCAGTGGCAGTTGTCCGGACTCCATGTCGGCGACGATGGCTTCGAGTTCGGCCAGCGCGGATTCGTAATCTTTGGGAGGGGCGGCGGCGCGGGGCTTGGCCATTCAGATAAACCGGCAGAGACAAAGAACGCTACTTTAACAAATTCAGCGTGCATGCGCCTCCCCGGGGGAAATGCCTGTGCTAGAATCGCGCCCTTTCCCTGAGCGTTTTCAGGGGTTCATCCGTTAATCCGGTGGGTCATTTACTTGCCGCTCCAGGGATGTTTCTGGAGGGGGCTTGGTTTTGAGTAGGGTACGCCATGAGCGATCTCGCCGAATCCAGCGCCTTGTCGCTAACTTCGCCTCAGCTGCCAGTTTCCTGGTACTTCGATCCAGTCATCTACGAACTGGAGCTCAAGCATCTGTTCAAACACGGCCCCGGTTATGCGGGCCATCAACTGATGGTGCCGGAGACGGGCGACTATCACGCGCTCGAAATGTTCGATGGCGCGAAAATGCTGGTCAACAGCGGCGCGGGCATCGAACTGCTGTCGAACGTGTGCCGCCATCGCCAGGCACTGATGCTGAAAGGGCGCGGCAAACTGCCGTCGAACAACATCGTCTGCCCGATCCATCGCTGGACCTACGACAGCCAGGGCAGGCTGATGGGCGCGCCGGAGTTCCCCGGCAACCCCTGCCTTAACCTGAATCGCACCGGCCTGCAGAACTGGCAGGGCCTGCTGTTCGCCGGTGAGCGCGACGTCAAGGCCGATCTCGCCGGCATGCAGGTTGCACGCGAACTGGATTTTTCAGGCTTCATGCTCGACCGCGTCGAGGTGACGCATTACGCCTGCAACTGGAAAACCTTCATCGAGGTGTATCTGGAGGACTACCACGTCGCCCCGTATCACCCCGGCCTCGGCCATTTCGTCACCTGCGACGACCTCAAGTGGGAATACGGCGACTGGTGGTCGGTGCAGACGGTGGGGGTGAATCGCGGGCTGGCCAAGGCGGGGTCGCCGGTGTATCAGAAATGGCACGAACAGGTGCTGGCCTACGACCGCGGCCAGGCGCCCAGGCATGGTGCGATCTGGCTCACCTACTATCCGGGCCTGATGGTCGAGTGGTATCCGCACGTGCTGGTGGTGTCGTCGATCGTGCCGACCGGCGTCGAGTCGTGCAGCAACATCGTCGAGTTCTACTACCCCGAGGATATCGCGCTGTTCGAACGCGCCTTCATCGAGGCCGAACAGGCGGCGTACAACGAGACCGCGGTGGAGGACGAGGACATCTGCCTGCGCATGCACGAAGGCCGCCGTGCCCTGTACAAACAGGGCATTTCGGAGACCGGACCCTACCAGTCGCCGATGGAGGACGGCATGATGCACTTCCACGCCTTCCTGCGGCGGCAGATCGAGCCGCACCTGAAATGAGCCCTTGCGCTCTCCCCAACGGGCGGCTTCTTCCGCCCGTTTTTTTCGCCCGCTGCGCCGGGCGCCTGCCATGAAATCGAGCTGGATGCTGGTGGCGGCCGCGTTGTTCGCGCTGATGAGCGTGCTGGTGAAGCACGCCTCGGCCACCTTCTCCCCGGCCGAACTGGTGTTCTACCGCTCGGCCTTCGGCCTCGTCGCAATCTGGACGGTGATCGCCGTCGGCCATCGCCGCCTGCTGGCGCCGCTTGCCACGCCGCATTTCAAGGCCCATTTCCGGCGCGGGCTGTCCGGTTTTGCCGCGCTGGTGCTGTTCTTCTATGCGCTGGCGCGCTTGCCGCTCGCGACTGCCGTGACGCTCAATTACACGGCACCGCTGTTTCTTGCCGCGTTGTCGGCCTGGTGGCTGCAGGAACGCCACGGGCGTGGTCTCGTCGGTGCGGTGCTGCTCGGATTCGTCGGCATCGTGTTGCTGCTGCGGCCGCAGGTACAGGGCCAGGCCTGGCTGCCGGCGTTGGCCGGGCTGGTGTCGGGCATGCTGGCGGCGGTGGCCTACGTCAACGTCAAGCAGCTCGGCAGGCTCGGCGAAGCGGAGTGGCGGGTGGTGTTCTATTTCACCTTGCTGTCGACCGCGGGCGGCGCGGCCTGGATGGCGGCGGCCGGGTTCCACGTGCCGCGCGCGGCGGACTGGCCGTGGCTCGTCGGCATCGGCGTCACCGCCACGGTGGCGCAGCTGGCGCTGACGCGCGCCTATCATCGCGGCCGCACGCTCACGGTCGGCTCGCTGGCCTACACCACGGTGGGTTTTTCCGCCTTGTACGGCGTGCTGCTGTTCGGCGAGCGGCTGCCGCTCCTGGCCTGGATCGGGATGGCAGTGGTGGCGGCTGCGGGCGTGTGGGCGGTGCGGGCCTCGACGCCGGTGCGCTCCGATTCGCTATAGTGGAAGCACATCGCAGAGGAGACCACCATGATCAGCCTGAACGTCAAGAACAACCAGATCGCCGTCACGGTGATGGGGCAATTCACGCTCGACGATTACCGAGAATTCGAGCAGGCGGTGTGTTACGGCATCCAGTTCCAGGGCGCGGTCAACCTGCTGTTCGATCTCCGCGACATGCTGTCGTACAGCGTCGACGTCGCATGGGAGGAGTTGAAATTCTCGCGCGAGCACAAGAACGATTTCGGCCGCATCGCCATCCTCACCGGCGATCAGTGGGTGGCGTGGAGCATGTGGATCAACCGCCTGTTCATGTCGGCGGATATCCGCCTGTTCGACGATCTGGAGATGGCGCAGGCCTGGGTGGCGGGCGGCGAACTGCCGGCTGCGGCAGGGTGATGCGGGCGGCGTTCGGTCTCGCCGCAACCCTGCTGGCCACAGCGGGGTGGGCGAATGGAACGTGGCGTGTGACGCAGGAGACCGCAGCCGAAGTGGTGGCGATCGATGTCGCCAGTTTCGAGCGTACGGCAGGAGGGGTCCGTTTCCGCGAGCGGCACACGCTGCGCGGCGGCCAGACCGATCCCCATACCTTGCGCGTCTTGCGCGAAGTGCTGGCAAAGCGGGTGATCGATTGTCGCCGCCGCCGCATCGCCACCCTGTCGAGGGCGGTATTCGATACCGACGACGCACTGATCGGCCATCAGGCAGTGCGGCTGCAACAGGCCGTCTGGCAGCCGGTCAGGCGTGGAGAGGCCGTTTTCAGACTGGCCTGCGGGCCTTCATGAATCGGCGCCGCGCAGGGGCCGGAAGATGTCCCGATCGGCGTAATACGCGGCATCTGCATTGGCGGCATCCCAGCCTGGAATGCCCTGAACCGGCAGCGGAGGCAGCTGGCGCGGCGAGTCGATGTCTTCCAGTGCGGTGACGGCCAGCGTCTCGGCGGCACCGAGCTCGAGCGAATCCGCGTTTAGCGGCAGACATTTTCCGGTCATCGAAGGGTAAGGCGCCAGCGCCTTCTCCAGCAGTGCGTGGCCCACCACCACGAAGCGCATTTCATTTTCCACGCGTGCACGCGCATCCCAGAACAAGGGCTGCCAGGCGTGTGCCCGGAGCATTTCGGGCAGGGCGGGATCGCGGCTGATCACCCACACGCCCGATTCGTCCAGCACGGTCAGCGCGTCGCGGCGGCGGCCCCGCAGGCTTTGGGTCTCCCGGGCGATGGCATTGCCGTGAGCCGCGTTCAGCGCCGCCTTGAAGCGTGGAAAGCGCAGCCACACCAGCGCGTTCAGCACGTCGTGCCAGGTATCGGCGCGGCTTGGAACCTGGCCGCTGTGCAGGATCTGCATCTCGTAATCGCGTGCCGGCATGGGGCCGGCGGGCGCGACGAAAACAAGCGGCAGCCCGCGCGCCTGCCGAGTGCCGAGCGCGGCGGCACGCGCATTGAGCGCCGCCAGGTCGGGCAGCCCGCGCGTCAGTTCGAGCGCGTCGATCAGTTCCCGATAGGGTGCGAAAGCGGGGTGGTCGAAATTCAATGCAGCGATTCGGAGAGGTGCTGGCGGTATTGTCGCGTCAGCGGGTGCGCGCTGCCGAGCAGCTCGAACAGGGCCAGCAGGCTGGTGCGGCCGATGTCGTGGCGAAAGCCGCGGTCGGCGCGGGCGATTGCCAACAACTCTGCCATGGCGTCGTCGAAATCGTCCCCCGCCAGCAATACCGCGGCGCGCTGGTAACGGGCGTCGAGATCGCTGGCGTCGCGTGCGAGGCGGGCGTCCAGTTCCGCCAGGGGCGGCGCCTGGCGGGCGGTTTCCGCGAGGCTCAGGTGGGCGTGCAGGGGTGCGATCTCGGGTGCCATCCGCGCCTCGGGAGGCAGGCTGTCGAGCAGCTTCAACGCCTGCTCGCTTTCGCCTTCGGCCCACAAGAGCTTGGCGAGGTCGCGCGGGATCGCCAGGTTGGCGGGTTCGGCCAGCGCCGCATTGGCGAGCAGGATGCGCGCTTCCGCTACCTTGCCCGCCTGCCAGGCGGCGACGCCGAGCGCGTGGGCGCGGTTGGCGTCGCCGGCGATGAAGCGGTCGAGCACCTCGCGGAAACTGCTGTCGGGGTCGGCGCCGTGGATGGTGTGGGCGACCTCGCCGCGCCAGAAGAACTTCACCGTCGGCACCGAGTTCACGCCGAAGCGCCGCGCCAGTTCCGGTAGTTCGTCGGCGTTGAGCATCACCAGCAGGAACTTGCCGCCGTATTCGCTGGCGAGTTTCACCAGGCGTGGCATCAACATGAAGCAGGGGCCGGCCTTGGGGGTCCAGAAATGCACCAGCACCGGCCCCTTGTGCGAGTTCTCCAGCACCAGGCGGTTGAAGTTCTCCGCGCTGGCGTCGAACACATAAGGCGACAGCGTGCTCATGCGAAACCGCCCGTCTGCGCGAAGCGGTCGCACGCGGCGACCAGCTCGCGCGCGATCCCCGGCTCGAACGCGGCATGGCCGGCGTCCGGCACGACCACGTAGTGCGCCTCCGGCCAGGCGCGTGCCAGCTCGTCGGCGGTCACGATGGGGCAGACCGCGTCGTAGCGGCCCTGCACGATGATGGCCGGGATCGCGCGCAGGCGGCCGACGTTGGCGAGCAGCTGGTTGTCGGGCAGGAAGATGTGGTTGACGAAGTAATGCGCCTCGATGCGCGACAGCGACAGCGCGGTTTTTTCGCTGCCGAACGCGGCGACGAGATCGGGGCTGGGCAGCAGCGTCGAGCACGAGGCCTCGAAGGTCGCCCATTGCCAGGCGGCAGGCTGGTGGACCGCGGGGTCGGGGTCGGCCAGGCGCCGGTGGTAGGCGGCGAGCAGGTCGTTGCGCTCGGCTTCCGGAATGAATTCAGCCAGTTGCCGCTGGGCCTCGGGGAAGAAGGCGCGGATGCCGTAGAGGAACCAGTCGATCTCGCTCCTGCGGCACAGGAAGATGCCGCGCAACACCAGTCCCAGGCAGCGCTCCGGATGGGCCTCGGCGTACGCAAGCGCGAGCGTGGAACCCCACGAGCCGCCGAACACCAGCCAGCGGTCGACGCCAAGCTCGGCGCGCAGCGCTTCCATGTCGGCGACCAGGTGCGGCGTGGTGTTGTCGGCGAGCTCGCCGTGCGGCGTCGAGCGGCCGCAGCCGCGCTGGTCGAACAGGACGATGCGGTAGCGCGCCGGGTCGAAGAAGCGCCGCTGGTTGGGCGAGGTGCCGGAGCCGGGGCCGCCGTGCACGAACAGCACCGGGAGGCCGTCCGGGTTGCCGGAGGTTTCCCAATAGACGCGGTGGACGCCTGCCGTGTCCAGCATGCCGCTGGCGTAGGGCTCGAGGGGCGGGTAGAGGGGGGCAATGTCGGGCATGGAAAGCGCCTGGGATCGAACGCCCGAATCATATCCCCTGGTCTGCGGCCCTGAACAGGCCGGCCACTATCGACAGCGGGGAGCGGCGACCGTATGCTTTCCGTGCGCCTGCCCTGTGCCGGCGTTTCAACCATAACTGATACGAGGAGTCGTTCCATGAGTCATGTCGTGAAGGTCGCCCTGCTGGGGCTGGGCGAGGTCGGGGAAAAATTTGCCGAGCATTTCCTGGAGAAGATCCAGGAAGACGGGGTCAACGTGGAGATCGTCGCCGTCGCCCACCGCAACCTCGAATCGCCCGTGGCGCTGGGATTCAGCCACAGCAAGGTGCCGGTGTTCCAGGATGCGCTGGAGGTGGTGTCGATGGGAGCGAAGGTCGACATCATTTTCGACCTGACCGGCGATCCCGAATTGCGCAAGAAGCTGCGCGCGGCGCTGCAGGAAAGCCACAACCAGCACACCGTGATCGCGCCGGAAGTGGTGGCCCACCTGCTGTGGAACTTCTTCGGCGAAGGCGAGTTGCCGCGCAGCGGCCAGACGGGCTATTGATGGAGCGAACGGACGTCTACGGAGAGCGCACCTGCCGCGATGCCCGCCTGATGCAACGCACATGATCAGCCCATTCAAGTTCGCCCACGCCGCCCACGCCGACTGGACCCAGGCCGCCCAGACCTGCATGAACCGTCTGGGCGCGATCCCCTCGGCGGCGACGCTGGGATTCCTGTATGTGTCGGATGCTTTTGCAGGCGAACTCGACGCGATCCTGGCGTTCTTCAAGAGCGCGACCGGCGTGGCGCACTGGACCGGCAGCGTGGGGGTGGGGGTCTGCGCCACCGGGGTGGAATACCTGGAGGAGCCGGCGATGGCCGTGATGCTGGGCGAGTTCGACCCGGCCGATTTCAGCATGTTGCCGCTGCTGCGTTCGCCGCAGGACATCGAGGCGCAACCGGCTTCCGCGTATTTTGCCGTGGCGCATGGCGATCCATCGAACAGCCGCATCCAGGAACTGATCGAAGGCCTTTCCGCGCACGTGTCGAGCGGATTCGTCGTCGGCGGGCTGTCGAGTTCGCGCGGCGAGGCCGCACCCCAGATCAGCGACGGCGTGGTGAGCGGCGGACTGTCCGGCGTGCTGTTCAGCGAACGGGTGAAGCTGGCGACGCGCCTGACGCAGGGCATCTCGCCGCTGGGGCCGCGCCATCGCATCACCAGCGCCAACAAGAACATCGTCGGCAGTCTGGATCACCGTCCGGCGCTGGACGTGATGAAGGAGGAAATCGGCGAGGTGTTGGCGCGCGACCTGCGGCGCGCGGCGGGCTATATCTTCGTGGGCCTGCCGGTGCGCGGTTCGGACACTGGAGACTACCTGGTGCGCAACATCCTCGGCGTCGATCCTAAGAACCAGCTGGTGGCGATCGGCGAGTACGTCGAACCCGGCGACGAGCTGCTGTTCTGCCGGCGCGACCAGCAAAGCGCCGAGGACGACCTGCAGCGGATGCTTGCCGCCATCGGCGCGCAATTGAACGCGCCGATCCGGGGGGGCGTGTATTATTCCTGCCTGGGTCGCGGCCAGCACATGTTCGGCGCACCGAACCGCGAGCTGGGGCTGATCCGCGACGTCCTGGGCGAGTTTCCGCTGGTGGGCTTCTTTGCCAACGGCGAAATCTCCCATAACCGTTTGTATGGCTACACCGGGGTGTTGACCCTGTTTGGCTGACCCGATAGGAAACACGGAGATACGCATGACCCTGCACGCCATGAAAGAAGACGAGATTCGCCTGTTGCGCGAGGAAATCGAGATGCTGATGAACGAACGCCGCCAGCTGTTGCAGGTGACGGGCGCAGCCGCCGTATTCGTTGCCAACCTCGATACCGACAGCCTGCCTGACGAGGCTGACACCATCGATGCCGCCGAGATGCTCGCCGAACAGCTGAACGGCCTGTCCGAGGAAACCCTCAAGGACGCCCTGGAGTCGGTGCGCGCCGAACTCGATCCCGTGCAATAGGCGGGATCCGCGTCTTGGCCCGCCTGCCGTTGCCAGACTCAGCCGCGATCAGGCGTTTTGTCCTGATCGCAGGGGCGACGGCGCTGGCGTATGCGCTGGCAGGCTGGCTGAGTCTGAAGCTTGCGGTGTACATCGCCGATGCGGTCGCAGTCATCTGGCTGGCGGCGGGCATCGGTGCCATGGCGAGCCTCCGCTACGGCGCGGCGGGTGTCATCGGTGTCCTGCTGGGCTCGCTGGCCGTCTACAGCCAGATTCTGCCGCTGGAGGGTGCGCTCCGCTTCGCCCTAGGGGCCGCGGCCGGGGCGGGAATCATGGGATTCCTGCCGCATCGGCTGCAACCCTTCAGCCCCACCCTCGACTTCGTCTCCAGCGTCGCCAAGTTTGCGCTGGTGGCGGCACCGCTCGGTTGCGCAGTGAGTGCGCTGAGCGGCGTGTTCACCCTGTATTTCTTCAACGAACTGCCGGCCAGCATGGTCTTGCGGGGCTTGTGGGTGTGGTGGCTGGGCGATCTGCTGGGGGTATACCTGATCGCCCCGCTACTGCTCACGGGATCGCGCTGGGACCTGCTGCCGACCAGCACGGGCGCGCGTCTGGAAGGGCTGGTGCTGGTGCTCGGCATGCTGGTCCTGACCCTGGCGCTGATGCAGTACGCGGAGCCGCTGCGGCCGGCGGAAATCGTCCTGTTCGTGATGATGCCGGCCGTGCTGTGGGCGGCCCTGCGTTTTTCGGTGACCGGCGCCAGCCTGGCGATCTTCCTGGCGGCGCTGATCGTGCTGAGCGTGTCGGTGGTCTCCCTCGGCGGCATCAGCGTCACCACGACGCCGCGCGACGTATTCGCGCTGCAGAGCAGCATGCTGACCATGGCGCTGGGCGGCCTGTTCGTGTCGGCGGCGTTGACCGAGCGCCGCTATTCCGAAATGCGGCTCGACATGCTGGCCAACCACGATCCGCTGACCGGCCTGCCCAACCGCTCGTATTTCCAGGATTTTCTCGGCCATGCGCTGGCGCGTGCGCAGCGCGACCAGTCGCAAGTCTCGCTGCTGTTCATCGATCTCGACCGCTTCAAGCACATCAACGACTCGCAGGGGCACGAGGTGGGCGACCAGGTGCTGCGCATCGTGGCCAACCGGCTCGACGAGCAGCTGCGCGCCGACGATTTCGTCGCCCGCCTGGGGGGGGACGAATTCGCCGTCATCCTGACCCACCCGCCGGCTTCGCGCGCGGCCAGCCGGGTGGCCCGCAAGCTGAACCAGACGCTGGCGGAATCGTTCAAGCTGGGGTCGCGCCGCTACGCCATCGGCGCCAGCATCGGCATCAGCGTGTACCCGGACGACGGCGTCGACGCCAACACCCTGCTGCGCCAGGCCGATCTGGCGATGTATCAGGCCAAGCAGCGGCGCAGCGGCTTCGAATATTTCAGTTATGAACTGAATACGGTGGCGCAGCAGCAGCTGGCCCTGGAAAGCGGCCTGCGCCAGGCGCTGGAACGCAACGAACTGGCGCTGGCCTACCAGCCCAAGGTCGACCTGGCGAGCGGCCGGGTGGTGGGGCTGGAGGCCCTCATCCGCTGGCTGCCCCGTTCCGGCTCCATCATCGGCCCCGAACAGTTCATTCCGGTGGCTGAGGAGACCGGCCTCATCGTGCCGGTGGGGCGCTGGGTAGTGCGCGAGGCGTGCAAGCAGTGGATAGACTGGCGCGATGCCGGATTCGCTCCGCCGCCGGTGGCGGTCAACCTGTCGCCGCGGCAGCTCTCCGACGCACGCCTGATCGAGGACATCGACACCATCCTCAAGGACACCGGGATGGAAGCCTCGCAGTTGCAGCTGGAAGTGACCGAGAGCGCGGCGATGGACAACCCCGAGCGCACCTTCGGCATTCTGGATGCGCTACGCCAGCGCGGCCTGCACGTTTACATCGACGATTTCGGTACCGGCTTCTCGAACCTGGGCCAGCTGAAGCGCATGCCCATCGACGCGCTCAAGATCGACAAGAGCTTCGTGAACGACGTCCTGGCCGACAGCGACGACGCGGAAATCGTCAACGCCATCATTCGACTGGCCCATTCGCTCAAGCTGCGGGTGGTGGCTGAAGGGGTCGAACAGCGCGATCAGGTGGAGTTTCTGCGGCAGAACGGCTGCGATGAAATCCAGGGCTATATCGTCAGCAAACCGCTGGCGCCCGGCAAGGTGAGCGAGCTGTTTGCGCAGACGTTCAGGCTTTGATACACGACGCGGGCCGGCCCTTGGGATGCCAGAGAAGGGCGCCGATTCCCACGGCTAGCGTCGAATGTGGGCCGTCTTCATGCTGCGAACCAGCATGCCATGTGACCACAACCCGGCGAAGGGAATCAGCGAGGCGGCGAAGACGCCTGCGCCCTTGAACGGGGAGAGGTGGCCGCGCGACAGCACATAAACGAGGGTGGTCGTCGCCCACAGGAACAGCAGGCCGTGTGCCAGACCGACTATGCGGACGGCTTCGGGGATCCCGGCGAAATACTTGAGCGGCATGGCGATGCCGACCAGCGCGACCAGCGATGCGCCTTCGACCAGCGCGAGAAGGCTCAGCGCACGCAGTGAGCGGGGAGGGTGCGTTCGCATCTCAGTTCTTTCCCATGCGGGCGTAATACGCAGCGAGTTCGTCGATTTCCTGCATCGTCAGCCGCTCGGCGAACTGCCGCATGCCCTGGTTGGCATCGGTGATGCGACGGCCTGTACGGTAGTCCCGCATGGTGCGTACGAAGCTGCCGACGCTCTGCCCAGCCAGCGCCGGCGTTTCGTTGAGCCCGCCCTGGCCGGCGGCGCCGTGGCACGACGCACAAGGGGTGAGCAGGCGCGTGGGATCGCCGCGGCGGGCGAGGCGCTCGGCGCGTGCGTGGGCGGCGGCGTCGAGCCTGGGTGCGGGCGCGGCCTTCGCCGGCAGGCTGGCGTAGTAGGCGGCGACATCGGCCATGTCCTGGCGGCTCATGCCCTTGACCGCGACCTGCATCAGGGTGGCGCGCGGGTTCTCGTGGCGGCCCCCACGCTGGTAGTCGAGCAGGCTCTTGTAAGAGTAGGTCGCGCGCTGGCCGGCGAGGCTGGTCCAGTTCTGCGTCGGCGCGACACCATCGTCGCCGTGGCAGGAGGCGCACATCAGGCCCTGGTTGAGTTGCTTGCCGCGCTGCACATTGCCGTGCGGCATCGAAGCCAGCGTCGCGCGCACCTCGGCGACACTGCGCGTGCGCGGCACTGCACGCTCGGAGCTTGCCGCGGCAGGCTGCGCGAAACCGAGGGACAGGATGAGGGCGGGGAGAAGCGGCATGTGGTTCATGCGAAACAATCCTCGGTGAAGGTTTTCAGCCAGGCCTGCTGGTAGGCGGCGGCCAGCCGGATCTTGGCCATGGAGGCGTCGAGCGGCAGGTAGCGCTCGCCGGGCAGCCGGGTAATCTTGCCGTCCTTGAGGCGGAACACGTCGGCGACATAGAGGCCATAGTCCGATCCGGCCAGGGCGTAGCAGGTGTTCTCCCACACCGGTTCGCCCGGCGCGCGCCCGGCCATCTGGGCGACGATCGCGCGCGCGGTGACCTTGGCCTGGTTGTTGGCGGAGAAGCCGGACTTCGGCATGGCGTCGGCGATGCTGGCGTCGCCGATCACGAACACGTCGCGGTGCACGCTCGACTCGAAGCTGCGGCGGTCGACCGGGCAGAAGCCGCTGGCGTCGGTGAGCCCCATGTCGAAGGCAAGCTTGCCGGCCTTCATCGGCGGGATGACGTTGAGCACGTCGGCCTTCACCGCACCCTGTTTCGTCATGACGGTGAGCGTACGGGCGTCGAGGCTTTGCGGTGCGCCGCCGTCCATTGCGCGCACCCATTCGATCGGCGACGGCTTGCCGCTGTTCTTCACCCCGGCGGGCATGTCGCTCAAATAGTCGTTCGGGATGTTGTAGCCGTAAAGCCGGTGCCAGCCGAGCTGCATGGTGGCGTCGGTGACGAAGCTGTCCTTGGGGTCGAGAATCAGCACCTTGCCGCTCGGATTGTGCTTGCGCATCCATTCGGTGACCAGCGCGGCGCGCTCGTAGGGGCCGGGCGGGCAGCGATAGGGGTTGGGCGGCGCGACGATGACGAAGGTGCCGCCGGGGCGCATCGCCTGCAGTTGCTTCGTCAGTAGTGCGGTCTGGCTGCCCGGGATCCAGCCCGAGGGCGCGCGCGTTTCCGCTACCGCTGCGCTGTAGCCGGGGATCGCCTGGTACTGCAGGCTGATACCGGGGCTGACGACGAGCTTGTCGTAGGCGATCGTCTGGCGTCCGGCGGTGCGCACCTGCTTTTTGGCCGGGTCGAAGCCGACCACAGTGTCGAATACGAACCCGACGCCATATTTCGATTTCAGCGTGTCGTACGACACGTTGAGATCATTCATGCCGACGTGGCCGGTCAGCACCTCGCTCGACCCGTAGGGACGGATGTAGGTGCGGTTGGTCTCGATCACCGTGACCCTGAGCGCCGGGTTGTAGAGCTTGAGGTACTTGGCGGCGGTGGCGCCGCCGACGCCGCCGCCGATGATGACGATGTGTCCTGCGGCCGCGGCGGCGCGGGCGGGAAGGGCGGCGGCGAGGGCGATGCCAGCGCCGGCCTTGAGAAAATCGCGACGATTCAGCATGGCTCGCTCCTGGTCATTGGGCTGGGGAGGGTTTGACACCAGCGAAATAGCGCGCCATCGAGCGGATTTCGCTCTCGGTGAAGCCGTTGGCGACGACGCTCATCAGCGTCGACGGGCGCTTGCCCGATTTGAAGTCGCGCATCGCGCGCACGAATTCGTCCTCGGACAGCCCAGCGAGCGGAACGAACTCGACCGTGCCGAGCCGTCCCTGGGTGCCGTGGCAGCCGGCGCAGGTCGCGGCCATCGCCTCGCCGCTGGGTTCGGCGGCGTGCGCGGAGGGAAGGGTGGCCGCCAGCGCGGCGCAAGCGAAGACAAGAGATTTCATCAGCGTGCCCATACGTAGAATCCGATCGCGAAGTACTGCACGATCCACAGCACCAGCAGCCCGATGCTGAGGTTGCCCAGTCGGGTCAGCGCGGGCGACGGCGTGTAGACGCCCTTCGTCTGCCCGGCCTTCCAGGCCACCGTCAGCAGATAGCCCAGCACCACGCCGCCCAGCACGGCGAAGGTGATGAAGAAGAGCGAGGTGCTGTACCAGTCGAGGTTGATCTTGTAGTCGAGCGCGTCGTAGCCGTGCGTGCCCAGCAGGGTGATGAAGCGCAGCGCCTCGCGCGCCGCGGCGACCACGATCAGCGCCACCGCACCGATGCCGAACGGCGCGTAGCCCCACAGGCCCTGGTCGAGTTTGTTGCCGAGCAGGCGCGGGAAGAAGGCGGCCGTCAGGAGCGCAATGGCGCTCGCCCACACCCAGGCCGAGGTGGCGAACCAGGCCATCTTCTCCGGCAGCGTGGCGAGCCACAGCGCGCCGCTCGCCACCGCCAGCACGCCGCCGGCGAGCATCAGCCTGTGGGCCAGCGGAAGCAGCCAAGCGATGTAGCCGGCATCCTCGCCGGGGCGCCCCATCAGGTAGCGGCGGTAGGCGAACAGCCAGGCCGCGACGACGGCCACCGACAGCAGGATGAAGAAGGCGAAGCGCGTGACGCTGTAGGCGTGCAGCGACTGGCCGCCCGGATTGATGTTGCCGTTGGGCGCGTACCAGCCCATCCACTGCTCGGGCAGCAGCATCTGGTAGGAGAGCACGTGCATGATCCAGCCGACCACCAGCATCAGCACCAGCGACGCCACCATCTGCCAGGCGCTGCGCGTGGGCTGGCTGGCGAGCTTCGGATTGCGGTAGTAGAAGGCGTACATCGCCAGGTAGGCGAGGATCAGGATGACGATGAAGCCGATTACCCAGCGCGCCGACAGCACGTTGGAGGTGTACCAGAACGGATCGTAGATCACCTGCACGAACAGCAGCGGCGCGACGCCGAGCACGATGGCGACCGACACCGCCACCTTGGCGGTGGTGATCATCGCGGCGGCGAGGCGGCGCCAGTGGGCGTCGCGGCTGAAGGCACCGTACAGCGTGAGCGCGGAGGCGCCCAACATCACCTGCACCGCGGCGATGTGCAGCGCCCAGGTCAGCACGCCCAGCACCAGGAAAATGATCGGGTGGGACGGTATGCCGGCGGGATCGCGCAGGGCATAGAGCATGGCGGCATCCATGGCTTACTCCTTCTCGGGCGCGGCGGCGGTGCGCACCACAGGTTGCGGGGACGGGTTGAGCGAGACGATGAAGCGCGCCAGTGCGTAGGCTTCGTCGTCGTTCAGCGGAATGTGTGGCATGTAGATGGTGTTGCCGGTGCCGAGCGCGCCCTGCAGATAGGTCTGCACCATCGCCACGTCGGTGTTGCCGCCGAAGTAGTTGGCCAGCGGCCGCATGCCGGTGGACGATAGCGAGTGGCAGTTGGAGCACGTCGTGAGCGCGAGGCTGCGGCCGGCTTCCAGCGCGTTGTGCGGATTCACGTTGCGCAGGCGGTCGGGCACGAACACCTGGGTCTGCAGAAAGCCCTTCTTCTCGAGCAGCGGGATTTCCGACTTGATGTCGAGCCCCGGCACGTCGCGCGCGATCACCTGGTTGGAGTACACGTACTGGCCGGCGACAAACTGAATCGCCCCGGCTGCAGTAGATACCTTTGAGCTTTAAACTTGAGGCAAGAAGGAGGTGTCATGAGCAGCAAGCGGTACCCGGAAGAGTTCAAGATCGAAGCGGTCAAGCAGGTGACCGAGCGCG
>JAJZPG010000004.1 GCA_021811235.1 Pseudomonadota bacterium
GGGGTCACCTTCTTTTGGTTACTTTTCTTGGCGAGACAAGAAAAGTGACTAGCTGCCGGGCTACCACCGGCCAACGATCAGCTGTCCTGCGAGGTTCTCCGCCACTCTTGACAGCCCTTCGACAAGCTCAGGGCGAACGGTGCCGAGGGAGCGGAGAACGAACGGTGCTGAGGGCAGCGCAGGGCTTGGCTCACAATGACACCCCCTAGAACGTATATCCCACCTTCACTTCCCGATTCTCCAGCCCATCCAGCAAAAACAGCAGCGGCTTCAACTCGTCATACCGCTCGCACGCCTTGCGCAGGTAATGCATCACCAGCGGCATATCCTTCAGATACCCGTCCTTGCCATCCCGGTGATACAGCCGCGCGAAGATGCCAAGCACCTTGAGGTGGCGCTGCGCGCCCATCCATTCGAAGTCGCGCCAGAATTCGCCGAAGTCCTCGCGCACCGGCAGGCGGGCGGCGCGCGCCTTCTCCCAGTAGCGGATCACCCAGTCGAGCTGCTGTTCTTCGTCCCACTGGATGTAGGCGTCGCGGTAGATCGACGCGAGGTCGTAGGTGATGGGACCGTAGACGGCGTCCTGGAAGTCGAGGATGCCGGGGTTGGGATCGGACACCATCAAATTGCGCGAGTGCCAGTCGCGGTGCACGTAGACCTGAGGTTGCGCGAGATTGTTGGCGAGGATGCGCTCGAACACGGTGTCGAGGATGGCCTTCTGCTCATCCTTCATTTCGACGCCGAGGTGCTTCGCCACGTACCACTCGGGGAACAGCATCAGTTCGCGGGTCAGGAGCACACGGTCGTATTCCGGCAGAACGCCGGGGCGGCTCGTCTGCTGGATGCGGATCAACGCGTCGTTCGAGGCCAGATAGAGTTCGCGCGCAACGCCTTGATCGAGCGCAGCCTCGTTGAGCGCCGACAGATAGGTGGTGTTGCCGAGGTCGGTCAGCAGCAGGAAGCCCTGTTCCAGGTCCTGCGCCAGCACCTGCGGCACGTGGACGCCGGCGTCGCCGAACAGCCGGGCAACGGCGATGAAGGGACGGCAGTCCTCGTGCGCCGGGGGAGCGTCCATCACGATATAATCGCGGCCTTTGGCAGTGACGCGAAAATAACGGCGAAAGCTGGCGTCGGCCGACGCCGGGGCGATGTCGAGCGAGTCGCCCCCCAGCTGTCGGGCGGCCCAGTCCTGTAATGTTTGCAAACGTTCCACTGCCACACTGCTCCGAATAACGAACTTCCGGATTTTACATCCTTGTCCACCCTACCCGGCTTCGCGTTTGTCGTACTGTTGCTGGCTGCCTCCTCCGCGGCAGCGGAGGGGCTCGTGCTGAAAAAGGACGTGGAGCTGAAGGGTTCGGCCGTGGCAGGCAAGGAAGGCCCGTTGTTCCTTTCCGCCGACCGCATCGAATCGACCGCGCCGAATGTCATCGAAGCCAGCGGCAACGTCGAAGGCCGGCAGGCCGGACAGAATTTCTTCGCCAACTGGCTGCGCTACGACACCGCCCTCAACTCCATCGAGGCGCGCGGCCAGGTACGGCTCGAACAGGCCAACCTGCTGGTGAGCGGCGACGCGCTCAAGCTGGACCTCGACGACTACAGCGGCGAGCTCACCCAGCCGGAGTACCGTTTCCCGGCGCAGCAGGGTCGCGGCAACGCAGAGCACATCGATTTCATCGACCAGAACCGCTTCAAGCTGGAGGATGCAACCTACACCACGTGCCCGGTCGACAACGAAGACTGGTTCCTCAAGGTCAACGACCTCAACATCGACAGGGCACGTAACGTCGGCACCGCATACAACGCCTCGCTTCATTTCCTCGGCGTGCCCATCCTGTATACGCCGTGGGTCGACTTTCCGCTCAACAACGCGCGCAAATCCGGCGTGCTGGCGCCCACCTTCGGCACCACCGAGCGCAGCGGCCTCGACATCCTGGTGCCCTACTACCTCAACCTCGCGCCCAACTACGACGCGACCTTGTATCCGCGCCTGCTGTCCAAGCGCGGCATGCAGCTGGGCGGCGAGTTCCGTTACCTGCTGGAGAATGTCCAGGGCGAGAACCGGCTCGAATACCTGCCGAACGACAGTGAGGCCGACCGTTCGCGCTGGAGCGTGATGCTCAACAACCGCTACCGCCTGAGCCCCACCACCCAGGCCGGCATGCAGTTCAACCGCGTGTCCGACGACGATTATTTCCGCGACCTGTCCAACCTGATTTCCATCACCTCGGTCAGCCATCTCAACCGCGAAGCTTGGATCACCACCCAACATCCCGGCTGGACCGCCGAGCTGCGCGCACAAAGCTTCCAGACGCTGCAGGATTCCACCTCCACCCTCATCGACGAACCCTACGCCCGGTTGCCGCACGCCCGCCTCGGCGTGACGAAGGTGCTGGGCAACCGGCTGGAATTCCGCCTCGACAGCGAGGCCACCCGTTTTGCCCACCCCACCAAGACCGAAGGCACGCGCGTGCTGGCCTACCCGACGCTGCGCCTGCCGCTCGTCAACTCGTTCGGTTTCCTCACCCCGCAGATCGGCTGGCACAGCAGCTATTACGCGCTGGACGACAGCGTCGCCGAGCAGCGCGTCAAGCGCAACCTGCCGATCTTCAGCCTCGATTCCGGCGTCACCTTCGACCGGCCGTTCCGCTTTGCCGGCCGGGATTACGAGCAGACGCTGGAGCCGCGCGCCTACTACGTATTCGCGCCCTACCGCAATCAGGACGCGATCCCGGTGTTCGACACCGCGCAGCTCGATTTCAGCTACGCGCAGATGTTCACCGAGAACCAGTTCATCGGCGGCGACCGCATCAACGACGCCAACCAGCTGACATTCGCCGTCACCAGCCGTTTCGTCGAGGCGGACAGCGGCCTCGAACGCCTGCAGGTCACCCTCGGCCAGCGCTACTACTTCAGCGCCCAGCAGGTCACGCTGCCCGGTGTCGCTCCGCGCACCAGCAACGCCACCGACCTGCTCGCCGCCGTCAGCGGCCAGATCACCCGCGACTGGCGCATCGATACCGCCTGGCAGTTCGACACCCAGAACGGCACCACCATCCGCCAGAATCTTGGCGCTTCCTACCGCCCCGGCCCCGGCCGCTCGCTGAACTTCGGCTACCGTTTCATTGACCAAAGCACCGAGCAGATCGACGTCTCGGCGCAATGGCCGCTCGGCAAGCGCTGGTACGGGATGTTCCGCTACAACTATTCGTTCCAGGACGACAAGCTGGTCGAAGGCCTGGCCGGGGTTGAATACAATGGCGGCTGCTGGGCGGTGCGCGCGGTGTTCCAGCGCCTCGCCACCAAGGAAGATCAGTCCACCGACGCGCTGTTCTTCCAGCTCGAACTGAACGGCATGGGGCGCCTCGGCGCCAACCCCCTCGATGTGTTGAAACAAAGTGTTCCCGGATACAGGCCTAGCAATGAAATTCTTCAAACGCCCTGAACGTCACCCCTTGCAGTGGATCGCGGCGCTGCTCATCGCCGCCTCGACCCTGTTGCAGGCACACGCGGCGGTGCTGCCGCTCGACCACATCGTCGCCGTCGTCAACGACGAGGTCATCACGCGCCAGGAGCTGAACCGGCGCTACGACGAAGTCGTGCGCAACCTGTCGCGGCAGAACACCCCGCTGCCGCCGCGCGACGTGCTGGAAAAGCAGCTGCTCGAACGCATGGTCACCGAACTGGCTTTGCAGCAGCACGCGCGCAGCACCGGCGTGCGGGTCGACCCGACCCAGGTCGAACGCGCACTGCAGCGCATCGCGGCGCAGAACAAGCTCGACATGGCAGGCCTTGCCGCCGCCCTGGAAAAGGATGGCATGAGCCTCGACAGCATGCGCACCACCATCCGCAACGAACTGCTCATCGCGCGCGCGCGCGAACGCGACGTCGACAACCGCATCTCGGTCAGCGATGCCGAAATCGAAGGCTACCTGCAGACGCAGGCGCAACAGGGTGCGGAGACCGAATACAACTTCGCCCACATCCTCGTCACCGTGCCGGAGAACGCCTCGCCCGAGCAGATCCAGGCGCGCCGCGCCCGTGCCGAGGACATCCTCGCCCAGCTCGCCAACGGCGCCGATTTCGCCCAGCTGTCGGCCAGCCATTCCGACGCCCCCAACGCCCTGCAGGGCGGCGCCTTCGGCTGGCGCGCCAGCGGCAAGATGCCGGCGCTGTTCGCCGAGGCCCTGAAACCGCTGCAGCCGGGCCAGGTTTCACCGCTGCTGAAGAGCAGCAACGGCTTCCACATCCTCAAGCTCTTCGACAAGCGCGGGCTCGACGCCACGCTGCGCGTCACCCAGACTCACGCACGCCACATCCTGATCAAGACCAACGAGATCACCTCCGAAGCCGACGCCCGCAACCGCCTGCTGCAGCTGAAGGAACGCATCGACAACGGCGTGAAGTTCGACGAACTGGCACGCCTGCACTCGGAGGACGCCAGCGCCTCGAAAGGCGGCGATCTCGGCTGGATCAATCCGGGCGACACCGTGCCCGACTTCGAGAAGGCGATGAACGCCCTGCAGCCGGGCGAGGTCAGTGCGCCGATCCAGTCGCCTTTCGGCTGGCACCTGATCCAGGTGCTGGAGCGTCGCGAGCAGGACGTCACCCAGGAGCGCCAGAAACTGGTGGCGCGCCAGGCCATCCGCGAGCGCAAGGCGGAAGAGGCCTTTCAGGACTGGGTGCGGCAGATCCGCGACTCGGCCTACGTCGAACTGCGCCCGCTCGACTGACGTAACCCTATTGTGACTCCCGTAAATCGTGACAGATCTCAACTACCGTTCGGGCTGAGCCTGTCGAAGCCTGTCCTGGGCTTGGCGAAGTGGCCCCTGTGCCCACCCGGGCATGCCCTTCGATCGTCCGACAGGCTCACGATCAGGGCGAGCGGGGACTTTGTCATGCGCAACGGAAAACTCGATAGGCTATGACACAGCCGTTCCCCGTCATCGCGCTCACCGCGGGCGAGCCCGCGGGGGTCGGCCCCGACCTCTGCATCACCCTGTCACAACAGGCGCTGCCGTGCCGCCTCACGGTACTGGGCGATGTCGAGGTGCTGCGTGCCCGCGCCGCGCGGCGCGGCATCGCGGTCGACTTCATCACTACGGATACCATCCCCGCGCATCAGGCCGGGACGCTGCACGTGCGCCACATTCCGGTTGCCGCGCCGGTCAGCGCTGGCGTGCTCGACCCCGCCAACAGCGCCCACGTGCTGTCCCTGCTCGATGCGGCACTGGCCGGCTGCATGAACGGCGCGTATCAGGCCATGGTCACCGCGCCGGTGCACAAGGGCGTCATCAACGACGCCGGCTTCGCCTTTACCGGCCACACCGAATACCTCGCCGAGCACAGCGGCACGCCGCGGGTGGTGATGATGCTCGCCGGCGGCGGCCTGCGGGTGGCGCTTGCCACCACCCACCTGCCGCTGCGCGAAGTGGCCGACGCCATCACGCCTGCGCTGCTGACGGAGGTCATCCGCATCCTGCACGCCGACCTGCAAACCAGGTTCGGCGTCATTCGGCCGCGCATCCTGGTGGCCGGCCTCAACCCGCACGCCGGTGAATCCGGTCACCTGGGGCACGAGGAGATCGACGTCATCGAACCCGTCCTCGCGCGCCTGCGTGGAGAAGGCATGGACCTCGCCGGCCCCTTGCCCGCCGACACCCTGTTCTCGCGCATCCGCCAGGAGCCGTGCGATGCCGTGCTGGCGATGTATCACGACCAGGGCCTGCCCGTGCTCAAGTACGCCAGCTTCGGTGCCGGCGTGAACGTGACGCTGGGCCTCCCCTTCATCCGCACCTCGGTCGACCACGGCACCGCGCTCGACCTCGCCGGCAGCGGGCGCGCCGAGGTGGGCAGCCTGATCGCGGCGATCGAGATGGCACTGGAGATGATTCAAGCGAAGGGGATAGGATTTAGGCGTTAGGATTTAGGGGCTAGGGAATGAGCGGCCGGAGGCCGCGAAATTTAATGCGCCCCTAGCCCCTAGCCCCTAGCCCCTAGCCCCTAGCCCCTAGCCCCTAGCCCCTAGCCCCTAGCCCCTAGCCCCTAGCCCCTAGCCCCTAGCATGCATATCCCGCGCAAACGCTTCGGCCAGAACTTTCTCGTCGACGACGGCATCATCCATGCCATCGTCAACGCCATCCGCCCGCAGCCCGGCGAGACCGTCGTCGAGATCGGCCCCGGCCTCGGCGCGCTGACCCGTCCGCTGTTGGAGCGCCTGCCGCATCTGCACGCGGTCGAACTCGACCGCGACATCATTGCGCGCCTGCAGAAGGCCTGGCCGGCGGAACGCCTGACGATCCACGCCGGCGACGCACTGAAGTTCGATTTCGGCAGTCTCGGAAACGACCTGCGCGTGGTCGGCAACCTGCCGTACAACATCTCCAGCCCGTTGCTGTTCCACCTGATGACGTTTGCGCCCTACATCCGGGACATGACCTTCATGCTGCAGAAGGAAGTCGTCGAACGCATGGTCGCCGCGCCGGCCACCACCGATTACGGTCGCCTCTCGATCATGCTGCAGCGGCGCTTCCACATGGAATGGCTGCTCGACGTCCCGCCTACCGCCTTCGATCCGCCGCCCAAGGTCGATTCCGCGGTGGTGAGGCTGATTCCCAAGTCGCCCGCCGAGATCGCCCCGCTCGACGAGGCGCTGTTCGCCCGCGTCGTCGCCACCGCGTTTTCGCAGCGCCGCAAGACGCTGAAGAACACGCTCGGCGGATTGATGCAGGCGGAAGACTTCGCTGCGCTGGGGATCGATCCGGGTCTGCGCGCCGAAGCCCTGCCGCTCGCCGATTACGAGGCCATCGCCCGCCGCCTGGCCGGACACTCCGGCTCGACCTAGGCCCTGCAGGGCAAGAAAAACGGGGGGCCGCCCAACTCGGGCCTCGCCCGGGAATCCGCTACACTCATGCAACCCACGACGTCTGGATGAAGCTTTCGCCATGGCAGCCCCACCGGTAAACGTTCCGTTCATCGAACCCGAAATCGAGCGGGAGCTGCTGCGCGCCTACATCGACAGCGCCCACGACGGCATCTTCGTCCTGTGCGACGAGATGAAATTCCATGTGGCGAACCCTGCCCTGGCTGCTTGGCTGGGAATCAGCGAAGCCGAACTGACCGCGCACGGGCAGCGCGTGCCGATTACCGAGCTGTTCGGACTGGCTGCGACCCAATCCCTGTTTTCCAGGCATTTCGACGCCGCCCTGCACGGCGAGGCGGTGCGCTTCGAGGCCGAAATCAGCCCGCCGCGCGGCGAGGCGCGCTGGGTGGAAATCGGCATGAACCGCGTGCGCCTGGTGGCCGGCGATCTGGTGATCGGCATCCTGCGCGACATCACCGAACGCCGGATGCTGCAGACGGCCCTGCAGCACCATGCGAGCCACGACGACCTGACGGGCCTGCTCAACCGGCGCGAATTCCAGCAGCGGCTGCACGCATTGGTCGATGCGCGTCAGGACGACGCCCCCCCGCACGCCCTGCTCTATGTCGACCTCGACCAGTTCAAGGTGGTCAACGACACCTGCGGCCACCAGGCGGGCGACGAACTGCTGCGCCAGCTGGGCGTGCGATTGAAGCGGCTGGTGGGTCAGCACGACGTCATCGCGCGCCTGGGCGGCGACGAATTCGGCCTGTTGCTGCACGACCGTCCCGTCGACTCGGCGATGCAGCTGGCGGAATCGCTGTGCGAGACCGTGTCCGGCTATCGCTTCATCTGGGACGATCGCAGTTTCGAGGTGACGGCGAGCGTCGGCGTGTGTGCCATCGACAGTGACACGGTGTCCGCCGAGGACGTGCTGAGCTCGGCGGATGCCGCGTGCTACGTCGCCAAGGACCAGGGCCGCAATCGCGTGCAGCTGTATTTCGGCGGCGCCACCTGCAAGGGCAAGCGCCAGGAAATGGAATGGGTATCGCGCTTGCAGAAGGCGCTGGAGGAAAATCGCTTCCAGGTCTGGCAGCAGCACATCCTCGACCTCAAGGGCGGCACCGATGCAAGCGGCGGGCACGTCGAGATGTTGCTGCGCCTGGTCGACGAGGACGGCACGATCGTCACGCCTGGCCGCTTCTTCCCCGCGGCCGAACGCTACGGCCTGATGCCCGCGATCGACCGCTGGGTCATCCAGCATCTGCTGCTGGAGAGTCATTGCGGCCACGTCCACGCGGAAATGGCGCGCCGTACGGCGACGCACTGCGCCATCAACCTGTCCGGCGCCAGCCTCAACGACGACAAGTTTCTCGGGTTCCTGGAAGACGCCCTGCGCCGCAGCCGCCTGGCTGCACCTGCGCTGTGCTTCGAAATCACCGAGACCGTGGCGGTGTCCAATTTCGGTCGCGTCCGCGAAGTGATGCAGCACCTCAGGCAATTCGGCTGCCGCTTTGCGCTGGACGACTTCGGCAGCGGGATGTCGTCGTTCGGCTACCTGAAGAACCTGCCTGTGGATTTCCTCAAGATCGACGGCACGCTGGTACGCAACATCGTCGACGATGCCGCCGATTTCGCCATGGTCGAGGCGATCCACCGTGTCGGAGGCGTGCTCGGGCTGAAAACGATCGCCGAATTCGTCGAGACCGAAGCCGCGCTCGAGCGGCTGCGCGATATCGGCGTCGACTTTGCGCAGGGCTACGCCATTCATCGACCCGAGCCCCTGCCCGCGGCGGGCTGAAGCGGGTCGAACGGCGGCAGCCCATCCCGCGCCCGCCGTCTGCCGGGAACCTGTCTGTCCGGTTGCGCCCTAAGCATGCAAGCCCTGGAACGAAGCTGTGAACGTTCCCTTCCCATTCCCCCCCTACAAGGAACCCCACCATGCAAACCAGGCTCGTTGCCCTCCCCCTGCTCGCCTCCCTGATGCTGTCCGCCTGCGCCACCAACGACCTGAGCGAATCGCGCGACCTGAGCAAGACCGAGAAGGGCGCCATCATCGGCACAGTGAGCGGTGCCGCGCTCGGCGCGATCATCAACCACAGGAACCGCGGCAAGGGCGCACTGATCGGCGCGGTCGGCGGCGGCCTGACGGGTGCCGGCGTCGGCTACTACATGGACCGGCAGGCGAAGGATCTGCAGAAGCAGCTGCAGCCGGAAATCCAGCGCGGCGACATCAGCATCGAAAAACGCGCCTCCGACAACGCCCTGCTGGTCAGCATGACGGCGAGCACCGGCTTCGACACCGATTCCACCCTGCTGAAGCCGGGCTACCTGCCAACGCTGAACAAGATTGCGCGCGTCCTGAACCAGTACGGCAAGACCACGGTGACCGTGATCGGCCACACCGACAGCGTCGGCACCCACGAATACAATCAGGCGCTGTCCGAACGGCGCGCACAGTCGGTGATGGACTACTTCGCCGGCCAGCAGGTCAACCCGTTGCGGCTGGAATCCTACGGCAGGGGCGAAACCGAACCGCGCGCGGACAACGACACCGAAGCCGGCCGCCAGTTGAACCGCCGCGTCGAGCTGTGGATTCTGCCGGTCGTCGCGGGCTGATCGCTGCCGGAGGCGAAACATGATCGAGGACACCGCACGCTTCAACCGCGCGATCGCGTTGTTCGATGCTGCCAATGCGGAAGATCCCAACCTGGACGAAGGTCAGCCGAAGGAACTGCTGTACGGCCGGCGCATGTCGGAGATGCTCGACCGCTTTGCGCCGAACGCCTCCGAGGCGGCGCAACTGGCAGTGCGCGCCCAGCATATCCAACGCTGGACAGTCCCGCGCAGCAGCCAGCCGATGACCAAGGAAGGCTATCACGCGTGGCGTACGGGCCTGTATACGTTCCACGCCGGCACTGCCGGCGAATTGATGCGCCTGGCCGGCTACGGCGACGACATGATCGAACGCGTCAAGAAAGCGGTGGGCAAACGGGGCATCAAGGTCAATCCGGACACGCAGCTGCTGGAGGACATCGCCAATCTGGTGTTCATCGAGCACTACATGCTGGCGTTCGCCCAGACCAAACCCGGGTATGACGAAGCGAAATGGCTGGAGATCACTCGCCGCACCTGGGGCAAGATGTCGAAAGCCGCACAGGCCTTTGCGCTGTCCGGCAGGATCACCTTGCCGGCACCGCTGGTGCCGCTGATCGCCAAGGCGATCAGCCAGTAATCAAACGCTGGAAACGGGAGCCGCGCTCACTCGGCCCATTCCTTCACCCAGCCCGCCGTTCCCTTCTGGATGAATTCGATCGGATAGCCGTCCGGGTCCTCGATGAAGGCGATCACGGTCGTGCCGTGCGACATCGGCCCAGCCGGGCGCAGCACCTTGCCGCCCTTGGCCGCCGCGGCGTCGCACGCCGCATAGGCGTCGTCGACCTCGATCGCGATGTGGCCGTAGCCGCTGCCGACTTCGTATTTGTCGACCCCCCAGTTGTAGGTGAGTTCGAGCACCGCCGCACGGTCCTCGGTGTCATAGCCGACGAAGGCCAGGGTGAACTTGCCGCCCGGGTAATCCTTGCGGCGCAGCAGCTTCATGCCGAGGACCTGGGTGTAGAAATCGATCGAGCGGTCGAGATCGCCGACACGCAGCATGGTGTGTAAAAGTCTCATTGCATCCCTCCACGAAGACGCCAAGCCCACGAAAAACCCAGGGGATTGTGCCGGCAAGCGAGTCCGGGCATCGGTCGCCGCGAACACAAGCACGTGCATTTTCTTCGCGGCCTGCCTGGACAACCCGGCTGTTCAATCAAACCTGAAACAACACAGCGCCCATTCTGCGCAACTCGGCGCGCCTTGCCAATGCATCGGGACACAGTTCGGCG
The DNA here is from genome assembly GCA_021811235.1 of Pseudomonadota bacterium. Classification (GTDB taxonomy): domain Bacteria; phylum Pseudomonadota; class Gammaproteobacteria; order Burkholderiales; family Thiobacillaceae; genus Thiobacillus. Next base: position 10,750 of record JAJZPG010000004.1, read on the forward strand.
ACCTGCGCCCAGAAACGCGGCGAATGGTCGAGGTGGACGAGGTGGGCGAGCTCGTGCGCGGCAACGTAGTCGATCAGCGCGAGGGGCGCCTGCACCAGCCGCCAGTTGAGGCGGATGTGGCCGTGCCGCGTGCAGCTTCCCCATTGCGTCTGCGCGTCGGACAGGGCGAAGCGGCTGGGTGCGCGCCCCAGCCTGCGGGCGATGCGCGCGAGCCGCCAGCCCAGCAGGCGGCCGGCCTGTGCGCTCAGCCAGTCGCGCACGATGGCCCCGACATCGGCATCCAGCGGCGCGTGCACGCGCAGGGTGTCGCCAAGACGCATCACTTCGACGAACAGGGACGCCCGCACGTCGAGCGCGAGCACCTTCCCGAGGTAGCGAACTTCAGCCAGCGATGCGGCAGCGGCCTGCGGCGCGCGTTCCTGCATGCGGTTCCATGCCCGGCGCAGCCAGTCGTGCTGCTGTACGACATAGCATTCGATCTCGGCCCGCGGGGTCCAGCTCGGCGCATGGATACGGACTTCGCTCGGGGTGACGGTCAAGCCCAGCGTGCGGCGGCGGCGCGAACGCCGCAGCTGGTAGGGCACGCTGGCGTCGCCGAGCTGAAGGACGCCGCTATTGGCGCGCGGCAGCAGGGGGCAGCCTCGTCATTTCGGTTTCGATCCAGGCCTCGACCGCACGCGTAAGCTCGGCGGCGGTCCTGCCTTCGGTCGGTATCGCCGGCCCGATGCGCACGGTGACGGTGCCGGGCCGCTTGACGAAGGCATTCTTCGGCCACACCTCGCCGGCGTTGTGCGCCACCGGCACGATGGGCGCGCCCGTCTCCGCCGCCAGCCAGCCGCCGCCGATGCCGTAGCGGCCCTTCTCGCCCGGCGCGACGCGCGTGCCTTCGGGAAACACCAGCACCCAGAAGCCCTGCTCCAGCTTCTGCCTGCCCTGGGTCACGATCTGCTTCAGCGCCTCGCGCCCGGCACTGCGGTCGATCGCGATCGGGTTCAGCAGGCGGAAACCCCAGCCGAAGAACGGTACCTTCAGCAGTTCCTGCTTGATCACCGGCGAAACCGGCGGGAACAAGAACAGGAATGCCACCGTTTCCCACGCCGACTGGTGCTTGGCGAGAATGATGGCAGGCCGATCGGGAAGATGCTCCAGCCCTTCCACCACGTAGCGGATGCCCAGCAGCCAGCGCGCCAGCCAGATCACGAGGTGGTTGTAGCCGGTGATCAGGCGGTAGCGTGCGTGCGCCGAAAGCGGAAAACTGAGGAGCGCGACCAGGCTGAAGACGATCGTCAGCATGGTCTGCAGAACCGCGAAAATCGCCGAGCGGATCAGGTTCATGCGGCTCTTTTAAGCAAGTATTCGACCGCCTCGCTCAAGTCGGCGAACACCGGGGTATCCTTGGGCAGGCCGCCTGCCGCCAGGGTCTTCTCGCCCTTGCCGGTGCGGACCAGCAGCGGATGCGCACCCACGCTGGCCGCCGCCAGCAGGTCGCGCAGCGAATCGCCGACCGCAGGCACGTCGGTGAGGTCGCGGCCGTAGCGCGCGGCGATCTCGTCGAACAGCCCGGGTTTGGGCTTGCGGCATTCGCAGTTCATGTCGGCCGCGTGCGGACAGTAGAACACCGCCTCGATGCGCCCGCCCGCCTGCGCCGCCGCCTTATGCATCTTGGCGTGTATGGCATTGAGGGTCGCCATCTCGAACAGCCCGCGCGCAAGGCCGGACTGGTTGGTCGCCACCACCACGCGCCAGCCCTCGCGCGTCAGCCGCGCGATCGCTTCCAGGCTGCCGGGAATGGGTTTCCATTCTTCCGGAGACTTGATGAACTGGGCGGAGTCGAAATTGATGACGCCGTCGCGGTCGAGAATGATGAGCTTCATGAACGAAAGTTTACGCCGCCAGACGCGACAAGTCCGCAACCCGGTTCATCGTCCGGTGCAACTGGTTCAGCAGCGCCAGCCGGTTGGCCTTGAGGGCGGGATCGTCGGCGTTGACCATCACATGATCGAAGAAAGCGTCGACCGGCGTTTTCAGCGCGGCTAGCTTCTGCAGCGACGTAGTGTAGTCGCCCGCCTCGAAGGCCGCGTCGGCCTGCGGCGCGATGTCGGAAAGCGCGGCAAACAGCGCCGTTTCCGCCACCTCGACAAAGCGCGCCGGGTCGGCCGCATTGCCCACCTCGCCTTCGGCTTTTTTCAGGATGTTGCCGACGCGCTTGTTGGCAGCGGCGAGCGCGGGGGCTTCGGGCAATGTTGCAAAGGCGCGCACCGCCTCCAGTTGCTTCGGCACCAGATAGGTCTGCGTCGGGTTCTGGCTCAGCACCGCATCGACCTCGTTCGCGGAATAGCCCTGTTCGCGCATCGCGCCACTGAGACGCTCGAACATGAACATCTCTAAGTCTGTGTGCGCTTGCCCCAACAGCCCCTGCGGGAAAGCAGCGAAGGCGATATTGATTAGATCGAACTGGCGAAGCGGCAACTCCTTCTCAATCAGCATGCGGATCACGCCGAGCGCGTGCCGGCGCAGCGCGAATGGATCCTTGTCGCCAGTCGGCTTCTCGCCAATGCCGAACAGGCCAACCAGCGTTTCCAGCTTGTCCGCCAGCGCCACGCACACGCCCACCGAATTGCGCGGCAGCTCGTCGCCGGCAAAGCGCGGCTTGTAGTGATCCTCGATGGCGAATGCAATATCGTCGGCAAGCCCGTCGTGCTGCGCGTAATAGCGTCCCATGATGCCCTGCAGCTCGGGGAACTCGCCCACCATGTCGGTCAGCAGATCGGCCTTGGCCAGCAGCGCCGCCTGGTCGGCCTTCAGCGCCAGCGGCTCGCCGCCGAGCTGCTGACCGATGGCGCGGGCGATCGCCTGCACCCGCGTCACGCGCTCGCCCTGGGTACCGAGCTTGTTGTGGTACACCACCTTGGCCAGCCCCAATACCCGCGAATCCAGTGCCTTCTTGCGATCCTGGTCGAAGAAGAACTTGGCGTCAGCCAGGCGCGGACGCACCACGCGCTCGTTGCCCTGAACAACGGCAGACGCGTCCTCGGGCGCGATGTTAGAGACGATGAGGAACTGGTTGGTGAGCTTGCCGGCCGCGTCGAGCAGCGGGAAATACTTCTGGTTCGCCTTCATGGTGAGGATCAGGCATTCCTGCGGCACTTCGAGGAAGGCTTCCTCGAACTTGCCGAGCAATACGTTGGGACGCTCGACCAATGCGGTGACTTCGTCCAGGAGCGCGTCGTCCTCGACCGGCACGAGCCCCAGCGGCGCGGCGGCCGCCTGCAGCTGCCGCACGATCTCGGCACGGCGCTCGGCGAAGCTCGCGATCACCGCTCCCTCCTCCGCCATCTGCAAGGCATAGCAGTCGGCATTGGTGAGTGCGACCGCCTCGGCACGCGCCTCGAAGCGGTGTCCTTGCGTCATGCGGCCTGCTTCGAGGCCGAGCACGGAAATTGGCACGACGTCGGCGCCGTGCAGTGCAACGAGACCATGCACCGGGCGCACGAAGTTGACCGTGCTCCAGCCGTCGGCGAGCTGATAAGTCATCATCTTGGGGATCGGCAATTTGGCCATCGCGGCTTCGAGCGCACGTTGCAGGCCATCGTCCAGCGCCGTGCCCGGCGCGATGCTGTCGTGGAACAGCGCCTCATTCTTGCCTTCGCCTTCGCGGCGCAATTTTCCGACCGCGGATTCGCCGGCGCCGAGCGCGGCGAGCCGCTTCAGCAGCGCAGGCGTCGCCTTGCCCTCCGCATCGAGGCCCACGGCAACCGGCATCAACTTGGTCGATACCGGCTTGTCGGCGGCGCGCACGGACACGCCCGTGATGTGCGCGCCGAGGCGGCGCGGCGAGGCGAAATTCGTGACGACGGCAGTCGCATCGGCCAGCCCCTGCGCAACCAGGCTCTCGGCCAGCGCGGCAGCAAAGGCCTCACCCAGTTTCTTCAGCGCCTTGGGCGGCAGTTCCTCGACAAACAATTCAACCAGCAAATTCTGAGCGCTCATGCGGCCGCCTTCTTTTCAGTCTGTTTTTCGATGTGCGCCAACACTTCGTTCGCCCACTCCCTGGGCGCCATCGGGAAGCCCAGCCGCGCGCGGCTGTCGAGATAACTCTTCGCCACCGCCCGCGCCAGGTTACGGATGCGACCGATGTAGGCGGCGCGCTCGGTCACCGAAATCGCGCCGCGCGCGTCGAGCAGGTTGAAGGTGTGTGCGGCTTTCAATACCTGTTCATAGGCCGGTAGCGCGAGCTGCGCGACCATCAGTTCCTGTGCTTTCTTCTCGTGCGCGGCAAAGGCGGTGAGCAGGAAGTCGACGTCGCTGTGCTCGAAGTTGTAGGCCGACTGCTCAACCTCGTTCTGGTGGTAGACGTCGCGGTAGGTCAGTCCTTCGGTCCAGACGAGGTCGTACACGCTTTCCACGCCCTGCAGGTACATGGCGAGGCGCTCCAGGCCGTAGGTGATTTCGCCGGTGATCGGCTTGCAGTCGATGCCGCCCACCTGCTGGAAATAGGTGAACTGCGTCACCTCCATGCCGTTCAGCCACACCTCCCAGCCCAGGCCCCAGGCGCCGAGCGTGGGGTTCTCCCAGTCGTCCTCGACGAAGCGCACATCATTCTTCTTCAGATCGAAGCCCAGCGCTTCGAGCGAACCGAGATACAGCTCCAGGATATCGGCGGGCGCGGGTTTCAGCACCACCTGAAACTGGTAGTAATGCTGCAGCCGGTTGGGGTTGTCGCCGTAGCGGCCGTCCTTGGGCCGGCGGCTGGGCTGCACGTAGGCCGCCTTCCATGGCTCAGGCCCGAGCGCGCGCAGGAAGGTCGCGGTATGCGAGGTGCCGGCGCCGACTTCCATGTCATAGGGCTGCAGAAGCGCGCAGCCGCGCTCGCCCCAGTAGCGCTGCAGGGTGAGGATGATGTCCTGAAAGGTGGGTTTCACGGCGGATGTGCGGCTTTTCGGGAAAGCGGCATTTTAGCGTGGTTGGTGGGGGTTTCGTTGTCGACGGTAGCAGCTGCCTGTGATGGGCGACTGACCGTTGGCCGGGGGTAGCCCGGCAGCTAGTCACTTTCTTTTGTCTCGCCAAAAGAAAGTAACCCAAGAAAAGGCGACCCCGACAGTCCCGAATTCCCGAAGATCAAGCGCGTCGGGTGGGCGGCAAAGAACTCGCCCCGCCTTGTTGTTTTTGATTTTGTTTTTTGTGGGCGGAGCTCAAACACCTTTGCCGCTGATCCACCCGACACACTTGATCTTCGGCGGGTCTGTAAGGGGCAGAAAGTCAAAACCAGTTTGACTATGAGAAACCGTCGCGAACCGGATTGAGTGCTTCGCAGTGAAGCTCACCCAAGTAAACAAACCGTCCCGTCATAACCGGCCTGGTTTTGAGGTTTTCCCCTTATAGCCACGCCGAGAATTGGTCCTGCCGGGCGGATCAGCGGCGAAGGTGTTTGAGCCCCGCTCACAAAAATTAAACCGGCCCAGCAAAAGCGGGGCGAGTTCTTCGCCGCCCGTCCGGCAGGGCCGATTCTCGGGAATTCGTGGCTGTCGGGGTCGCCTTCTTTTGGTTACTTTTCTTGGCGAGACAAGAAAAGTGACTAGCGGCCGGGCTACCCCCGGCCAACGGGCCTCAGCCCATAGAAGGTTCAACCATCAAAAGAGCTTCGCGCCAATTCACCGACTGGATTGCTTCGCCCCGCTCGCAATGACGAGACAGATATAGCTGAACGGGCCTTAGGCACTAGCCGCTTCCAGCGCCTCAATCTGCTCCGACAACTCCAGCCATTTCTCTTCTTCACGCGCCAACTCGTCATTGACGTGCTGCAGCTGATTCCCAGCCTTCGTGATCTCCTCGACCGACAGTTTCCCGGCCAGTCGCGCCTCAAGCGCAGCCTTCTCCGCATGCAGCGTCGCCAGACTCTTGTCGAGTTTCTCCAGCGACTGCTTCAGCGGCTTGAGCTTGCCGGAAGGCGCAGCACGCTTGACCGCCACTGGCGCAGGTTCCGGCTTGGGGGCTTCCGCCAGCTTGCCGGCCTCCTTCAGGCTTTCGCGCAGCCGCTTGCCCTCCTCCAGCAGATAGCGCTGGTAGTCGTCCAGATCGCCGTCGAACGGTTCGACCCCGCCGCGCGTGACCAGCCAGAATTCGTCGCACACCGAGCGCAACAGGGCGCGGTCGTGGCTGACCAGCATGAGGGTGCCTTCGAATTCGTTCAAGGCCATCGCCAGCGCTTCGCGGGTGGCCAGATCCAGATGGTTGGTCGGTTCGTCCAGCAGCAAAAGATTCGGGCGCTGCCACACCAGCATGCACAGCACCAGCCGCGCCTTTTCGCCGCCGCTCATGGTGCCGACGGCCTGCTTGACCATGTCGCCGCTGAAGTTGAAGGTGCCGAGGAAGTTGCGCAGGTCCTGCTCGCGGCTGCTGAACTGGCCGGCACCGCCATTCGCTATCGTGTCGCGGGCGAGCCGGATCATGTGTTCCAGCGGGGTGTCCAGCGGGCGCAGCACGTCGAGTTCCTGCTGCGCGAAGTAGCCGATGTTGAGGCCCTTGCCCTCGGTGACGGTCCCGGCGACGACCGGCAGGGTGCGCGCGATGGTCTTCACCAGCGTCGACTTGCCCTGGCCGTTGGCGCCGAGGATGCCGATGCGCTGCCCGGCGAAGACCGACTTGCTGACGTGCTGCACGATCACGGTCGGCGGGGCATACGACTCCACACGTGCTTCAGCACGTAGTGGATCGGAGTCCTTTAGGGTGCCGGGCGGCGCATCGGCGGGCGGCGGGTAGCCGAAACTGGCGTCGTCGATCGTCAGCATGGGATTGGGCAGGCTGAGCGGCTCCTTGAATTCGAAGGTGAAGTCCGCGCTCGCCAGCATCGGCGCCAGCTTTTCCATGCGGTCGAGCGCCTTGACCCGGCTCTGCGCCTGCTTGGCCTTGCTGGCCTTGGCCTTGAAGCGGTTGATGAAGGCCTGCAGATGGGCGATCTTGTCCTGCTGGCGTGCATATGCGGCCTGCTGCAGCGCCATCTGCTCGGCGCGCATGTCTTCGAAGGTGCTGTAGTTGCCGCCGTAGCGGGTGAGCTGGCCGTTTTCGATATGGATGGTGACGTTGGTCACCGCGTCGAGAAACTCGCGGTCGTGGCTGATCACCAGCAGGGTGCCGGGGTATTTCTTCAGCCAGGCTTCCAGCCACACCAGCGCGTCGAGATCCAGGTGGTTGGTGGGTTCGTCGAGCAACAGCAGGTCGGACGGGCACATCAGCGCACGGGCAAGCTGCAATCTCATGCGCCAGCCGCCGGAAAAGCTGTTGACCGGCCGATCCAGTTCGCGCACCTGGAAACCCAGGCCGAGGATCAGCGCCTGCGCGCGCGACTGCGCATCGTGCGCGCCGGCGTCGTGCAGGGTCATGTAGGCGTGCGCCATGCGCTCGCCGTCGTCGCTGGCCTCGGCGGCGTCGACTTCGGCCTGCGCTTCGGCCAACTGGGTGTCGCCGGCGATGACGAAATCGGTGGCGGATGCATCCGTCTCAGGCATGTCCTGCGCCACCTGCGCCATGCGCCACTGCGACGGCATGGAAAAGTCGCCCTTGTCCTCGTGCAGGCTACCGTTGATGAGCGCGAACAGGCTGGACTTGCCGGCGCCGTTGCGGCCGACCAGTCCGACCTTCTCGCCGGGGTTGATCGACACCGAGGCGTTGTCGAGCAGGACCTTGGCACTGCGCCTGAGGCTGAGGTTCTTGAGGATGATCATGCAGAAGATGCGGCGCGCAGGACGCGCACCGGCTGAATCGAAAGTCGGATTCTACCTTGACCCGTCCGCCCCCTCTGACGGGGTGCCGGATGTCCGGCACTTCGACGCGGGCTGACGGTTTTCCGTCAGTCGGTCCCTGGCCCGTCAACCATCCGTTCGGCACGATCAATGCAAGTCATTGTTTATGTACTGATTTTTTATACCACCCGCAGCGCGCCGGGATGGCACAGGCGTTGCAGGTAATGAGGCAACCCACCCGACTCAAGGAGTGCATCATGAAACTGCAATTCGGCCAAAACCAACTGGTTCTCGAACTCAGCTCCTCCCCCTTTGCCTGGTTCCACGGCCAGACCGAACGCATGAGCCTCACCAGCCTGTCGCTGCTGTTCGTGCAGTTCTCCCTGTTCGCCCGCCAGCCCGCTGTGTGATGCAAGTCGGTAAAGGCACCCGCGTGAGTCTGAGCCTGTCTGGCTCGCCACTGGGATTCTTCAGCGGCAGCACCTGCCGCATGTCGATGTTCAGCCTGACGCTGTTGTTCGTCGAATTCCGGGTGCTGCGGCGCACCGCGGCGCACTGCGCCTGATTCCCTAGCGGGGGATCTCCAGGACGGCTTCGAGGCCGCCCGTCGCACGGTTCTTCAGTTTCACCTTCCAGCCGTTTGTTTCTGCCAGCTGGCGCACGATCGCCAGTCCCAGCCCCGTCCCCCCTGTCGCCTGCGAGCGCGACGCCTCCAGCCGGTAGAACGGCCGGAACACCTTATCCAGTTGCTCGTCCGGAATGCCCGGCCCCGCATCGCGCACGACCACCCGCGCCCCCCTGCCTTCACATTCCAGCACCAGCTCGACCGGGGTGCCGCCGCCGTAGCGTTGCGCGTTCTGGATCAGGTTGGAGACGATCTGCCGTAGCGCCAGTCGGCCGGCACGCACTTCGCAGGGCGCGCGCCCCTGCCATGGGGTACCGCTTTCCTGTGCCAGCTCGTCCAGCAGGGCCGCGAGATCCAGGCTTGTCTGTTGTTCCGGCTGGGTGGTGCGCGCCAGCTCCAGATAGCCCGAGATCAGCCTGTTCATGTCGGCGAGATCGGCCAGTGCGCGGTCGATGCGCACCGGGCTGGGATCGTCGCGCAGCATTTCCAGATTGAGCTGCATGCGCGTCATCGGCGTGCGCAAGTCGTGCGAGATGCCGGCCAGCAAAGTCGTGCGGTTGTCGAGCAGCTCGCGCACCTCGGTCGCCATGGTATTGAAACGGCGTGCCAGTTCGGCCAGTTCGGCGGGGCCGGTTTCCGGCAGCGGCTCGGGCAGCTGGCCGGCGCCGACCTGGCGCGCCGCCTGCGCTGCGCGCGCCAGCGGCACGGTGAGGCGGCGCACCAGGAACAGCGCCGTCAGCAGGCTGAGAAACGCGCCCAGCGCGATCACCGCGATCGCCGCCAGTGGCGGCCGCACCGCATAGCGGTCGGGGAAGAAGCCGACGCGCAGATCGTGCCCGCCGACCGGGATGTCCAGCCAGGCCGTCACCGTGCCCGGCACGCCGCGCAGCACGACTGCGTCTCCCAGGCGCCGGCTCAGCGCCGCCTCGATTTGCGGCCGGAAGGCAAACTGCGGCGCGTCCGCCGTCGCACCGACGTCGACCGTGGTCAGGCGCAAGCCATGGCGGCGCGCCAGTTCGCGCTCGAACGCGGCGCGCGTGTCGGGAGGCAGTTCCACCCAGGTCTGCGCGGACAGCACGATCAGTCCGGCGAGATCGTCCGCCGAGCGCTCCGCCACCGGCACGATGAGGGTGCGGACCACCACCCAGGACGCCGCCGCCTGGAACACGATGAAGGCGATCGCCAGCGTCAGCGCGGTGCGGGCATACAGCGAAGCCGTGATGCGTCGCACCGCGCCTCAGCCCTTGCCCTGCGGCACGAATAGATAGCCCTGCCCGCGCTGGGTGCGGATGTAGGCAGGGTTGGCAGGGTCGTCCTCGATCTTCTTGCGCAGGCGGTTGACGCGTACGTCGATGCTGCGGTCGAACGGATCGCGCTCGAAGCCGCGCAGCTGGTCCATCAGCCAGTCGCGCGACAGCGCGCGATTGGCGTGGGTGACGAAGATTTCCAGCAGCTCGTATTCGCCGCCGGTGAGGGGGATTTCGACGCCGTCGCGGCCCAGGGTACGGGCGTCGAGGTTGACGCTGTAGGGGCCGAAACGCACGACGCGTGACGTGTCCGCCGCAGCCGGGGCAGCCGCCCCGCCGCGCCGCAGCACCGCACGGATGCGCGCCAGCAGTTCGCGCGGGTTGAAGGGCTTGGGCAGGTAATCGTCGGCCCCCACTTCGAGGCCGATGATACGGTCGATATCCTCGCCCTTGGCCGACAGCATGATGATGGGCGGGAAACCGGGCTGCGCGCGCAGGCGCCGCGCGATCGAGAGGCCGTCCTCGCCCGGCATCATCCAGTCGAGCACCAGCAGGTCGGGCAGACGGGTGGCGAGCAGGCGGTCGAGCGAGGCGGCGTCTTCGGCCGTCTCGACCGCATAGCCCTGGCTGGCCAGGTATTCGGCGACCAGTTCGCGGATGCCGGGGTCGTCGTCAGTGACATAAATCGTGTCTCTTTCCATGCGGCAACTATAGCAGCGGCGCCCTACCCTCTTTACCCACCCCGTTACACACTGTTACAAAATCGCCCTTGCGCGAAACAGTGCGCTTACTTTCCTCAACCAAACTGCGAAGCGTGGAAGCAAGACCAGGCGACCACGGAAATGGAGACGACGATGAATGCACGGCAACTCAAGATGTTCGGACTGGCCGCACTGGGACTGGCCCTGGCCGCCCCGGTCCAGGCCGCGCCGGATTTCATGGACGGCGCGTTCATCGTGGCCAAGCGCGACCGCGACGACGCCCGGCAGGACAGGCGCGACGTCCGCGAGGACCGGCGCGAACCCCGCCGCGAGGCCGAACGCGAGGAGCCGCGGGGCTACGGCTACGGCTACGAGCGCCGTCAGCAGCAACGTCCCGAAGACAGCGTCCGCCCGCGCGACCGTCGCTAACGCAGTTCATTTGCAGCAACGAGGAGAGTCAAGATGAAATCACGCATTCCCACCCTGATCGCCGCCCTGCTCGCCGTCAGCGGCGCAGCCCAGGCGGGCCATGGTTACAGCGACAGTTACACCACGCGCGCCAGGGTGCTGTCGAGCGTACCGATCTACGAAACGATCAACGAACCGCGCCGCGAATGCTGGACCGAGACGGTCGGCTATGAAACCCGCAGCTATCGCGAAGGCAGCAACGCCGGCGGCGCGATTCTCGGTGCCATCGCCGGTGGCCTGATCGGCTCCACCGTGGGCAAGGGCGACGGCAGGGTGGCCGCCGCAGCGGTCGGTGCCGCCACCGGCGCGGTGGTGGGCGACCGCTGGAACAAGACCGGTACCCGCTACGAATCGGTCCCGCAGCAGGTCGAACGCTGCCGCACCCACGATGATTATCGCCAGATCGTGACCGGCTACGACGTGCGCTACCGCTTCCAGGGCCGTGAATACAACACCCGCCTGCCCTATCACCCCGGCAAGTGGCTGACGCTCGATGTGGATTTTTCCGTGGCCGAGGGCCGGCGCGACGCGCGCTGGCACAACAGCCGCAACGACTGGGACGATTGAAGCCCTTGGGCGCAGCCGTTCCCAACCTGACAGGAGAAGAGCCATGTTACGCACCCTTCTGATTGCAACCGCCCTGCTGACTGCTTCCGGTACTGCCCTCGCCCATGGCGACTATGGCTATGGCCGCGTCGTCAGGGTTGAACCGAGCATTTCGGTTTCGTTCGGCACGGGCTATCACGACGGCTTTCGCGTGCTGTATGAAAGCGGCGGCACGCGTTACTGGACGCATACCCCCTACCATCCCGGCCACGTCATCGTGGTGCCGCATCACCGCCATCACGTGAAGCATGTGCACCACTACCGGGATTACGGGCGCGGCTGGGACGACCGCCACGACTGGCGTGAAGACCGTCGCGAGCATCGTCGCAAGCATCACCGCCATCACGACCGCGACTGAATCGCAGTCCGCGGTGGTGCCTATTCGTGGTGCACGACGAAAGCCACCTCGGTCGTGAAAGCACCGACGCCACGATGATTGGTCGGCGTCCAGCCCGCATCCTTGAGGTAACGGGCGAGTTCGCGCGTCATCGCCGGATTGCCGCAGATCATCACCCGATCCCGCCCCGGATCGGGCGCCGGCAAACCGAGGCGTAGCGACAGCACGCCTGAGCGGAACAGATCGGCGCCACGCTCGGGGGTGGGGAAAGGTTCCCGCGTCACGGTCGGCACGTAGTGCAGCTGCGGCCGGTCCATCGCCTCGATCTCGTCGCGGTAGGCCAGCTCGGCGACCGTACGCACCGAGTGCACCAGCACCACGGTCTCGAATCGCGCATAGCATTCAGGATCCCGGATCAGGCTCATGAAGGGCGCCAGCCCTGTGCCGGTGGCGAGCAGATACAGCGTCCGCCCGGGCAATACATGATGCAAGGTGAGCGTGCCAGTGGTCTTGCTGTTGACCCACACGCTGTCGCCAGGCCGGATGTGGACCAGCTGGCTGGTCAGCGGCCCGTCCGGCACGTGGATGCTGAGAAATTCCAGGTAATCGCGGTCGGCTGGGGAGACGATCGAATAGGCCCGCGCCACCAGCTTGCCTTCGCGCTTCAAGCCTATGGTGACGAATTCGCCGTTCTCGAACGAAAAATCCTGCGGCCGGGTGAGCGTGAAACTGAAGGTTTTGTCCGACCACGGGCGCACGGATTGCACGGTCTGTTCACTGTACGGCATGGCATTGCTCCGTTGAAGGCTGTCCGTCAGTTCGACGGGGGCCGCAGGACACAGTTCCACTCGACGTGGGTCACCCTTTGATGCAGACCAGAGGCTTCAGCTTCGCCACCTTGCGCGCCAGGCCGGCATGGTCGGCCGCCTCGACCACCGCGCTGACGTCCTTGTAGGCTCCCGGCGCCTCTTCGGCGACCCCCCGCAGCGAAGGACTGCGGATCAGCACGCCCTGGCTGGCGAGTTCGTCGACCAGCGCCCGGCCGCGCCACTGTCGGGTCGCCTGGTGGCGGCTCATGGCACGGCCGGCGCCGTGGCAGGCCGAGGCGAAGGCGCGTGCCATGCCGGCCTCGGTGCCGACAAGGATGTAGGACGCGGTCCCCATGCTGCCGCCGATCAACACCGGCTGGCCGATGTCGCGCAAATCGCCCGGCAGCGCCGGATGACCCGGACCGAAGGCGCGTGTCGCTCCCTTGCGATGGACGTAGAGGCGGCGCGTCCGGCCGTCCACCGTGTGCGGTTCCAGCTTGCAGGTGTTGTGCGAGACGTCGTAGATCAGCGTGAGGTGGGTGCCCGGGAACACGTCGGCAAACACCTCGCGGGCAAGATGGGTGACGACCTGACGGTTGGCGAGCGCGCAATTGATCGCCGCGCGCATGGCGCCGAGATAGGCCTGGCCGAGAGCGGACTTGATCGGCGCACAGGCGAGTTCCCGATCGGGCAAGGCGATGCCGTGCCCCGGCGCGGCGATCACCATCTGCTTGAGGAATTCGGTGCCGATCTGATGGCCCAGCCCGCGCGAACCGCAGTGGATGCTGACCACCACCTCGCCCTGGCGCAGGCGGAAGCGGTCCGCCGCCTGGGGATCGTAGATCTCGACGACCTCCTGCAATTCGAGGTAATGGTTACCCGATCCCAGCGTGCCGATCTCGTCGCGCTGGCGACGCTTAGCGTGCTCGGAGACCTTGTCCGGTTCGGCGCCGGCCATGCAGCCGTGTTCCTCGATGCGCTCGAGGTCGGCCGCGCTGCCGTAGCCGCGATCGACCGCCCAGCGCGCCCCGCCGCGCAGCATCGCGTCCATTTCCGGGGCGTCCAGGCGTAGCTCGCCGGTGCTGCCCACACCGGCCGGAATCCTGGCGAACAGACGATCGGCGAGCCGCTGCTTGAGCGGCGCAATGTCGTCCGCCGCAAGGCCGGTATGCAGGGTGCGCACGCCGCAGGAGATATCGAAGCCCACTCCGCCGGCCGACACCACGCCGCCGTCGTCGGCGTCGAACGCCGCCACCCCGCCGATCGGGAAACCGTAGCCCCAGTGCGCGTCGGGCATGGCGTAGGCGGCCTGCACGATGCCCGGCAGGGTGGCGACGTTGGTGAGCTGTTCGTAGACCTTGTCGTCCATCTCGCGGACCAGCGCCGCATCGGCGAATATCACCGCCGGCACGCGCATCTTTCCGAACGGCGCGATCCGCCATTCGACCTCCGACACCTGCTCGAACCGGGCGAGATCCATCTCAGCTCCTCACACGTCCACCACACACTGGGCCACCCACTGCCCCGCTTCGCTCCTCTCGACTTTCAGTTCAGTATAGGTGGCGCCCTTGATCTCGACTGCCGGCTGGTGTTTTGCCCGGTCCACCGCCTCGCCCCACGCGGTGGCATGCAGGCAATGGCCCATCAGGCTGACATCGAAGCGGCCGAACAGCATGGCGCGCGCAGCCATTTCGAGGATCAGCGCGTTCAGCCAGTCGACCAGCAGCAATTCGTCGTCCGGCGCCTCGCAGGCAATCTCGACCGCCTGTGCCGCAGCCACCTGCGCGGGATCGGTCACCACCGCCGTCATCGCCAGCGCGGCCTGTTCGAACGCGGCAGCGAGCGTGGGGCCGATGCCGCGCACGCCCATGTCGGCCTGATGCGGAAAATGTTCCCAATGCATGCCGCCGGGGGCGCGCAGTGCTGCCACCGCCTGGGCGCGCGCCTGGAAGATCGCGTCCCGGATGCGCGCCGGCTCGACACTGCGTGCCACGGCGCCGGCGTCGACGGCCTGCGCTGCGCCCAGTGCCTGCCGCAGGTGCCCCGACGCGGGAAAGGGTTTGTCCTCGTAGCCGGGTCTGCCGCGAAAATCGCATTCGCAGGCCAGCAAGAATTCCTCGAAGCGCTCGGGACGGCGGAAGGCGTCGACGCGCTCCAGCAGCTCGACGATCGTGCCGGGACGCAATTCCAGCGCGCGATGCGCATTGCCGTGATCGCGCGCCACCGCGACCGCGAGGTCGCGGCAATCGGCCGGCACGCGGACACGCTCGCAGAGTGCGCGCACCAATTCGACGCTTTTGGCTTCGTGGCCGTGATGTTTGGGCCATCGTTCGGGCGGCGTCACGCCCTTGCCGAGATCGTGCATCAAGGCCGCAAAACGCACCGGCAGGCTCAGGCCCTGCCGCGCCGCCCAGTCGATCACCATCATCACGTGCACGCCGGTGTCGATCTCCGGGTGGTGTTCCGGCGGCTGCGGCACGCCGAACAGGCGATCGATTTCAGGAAACAGCCGCGCCAGCGCGCCGCATTCGCGCAGCACCTGGAACATGCGCGAGGGCTGCGCGTCCATCAGGCCGCGCGCGACTTCCTGCCACACGCGCTCGGGCACCAGCGCGTCGACCTCACCGTTGTCGACCATCTGCCGCATCAACGCAGTGGTTTCGGGCGCCACGGAAAAATCGGTGAAGCGGGCAGCGAAACGCGCCACCCTGAGGATGCGCACCGGATCCTCGGCGAAGGCTTCGCTCACATGGCGGAAAATTCTTGCGGCCAGGTCGCGCTGGCCGCCGTAGGGGTCGATCAGCGCGCCGGTTTCATCCTCGGCCATCGCGTTGATGGTGAGGTCGCGCCGCAGCAGATCCTCTTCCAGCGTGACGTCCGGCGTCGCGTAGACGGTGAAGCCCTTGTAGCCGCGTCCGGACTTGCGTTCGGTGCGGGCGAGCGCGTATTCCTCGTGGGTCTGAGGGTGGAGGAAGACCGGAAAGTCCTTGCCGACCGGCTGGTAGCCCAGCGCGACCATGCCGTCGGGTGTCGCACCGACGACGACGTGGTCGCGGTCGGCCACCGGCCGTCCCAGCAACCGGTCACGCACTGCGCCGCCGACGATGTAGGTCTTCATGGCGGCACGGTCGTGTCAGCGGCGGGCGTTCTCGCGGTAGTCCTCGTACCGCGCGCGCGGGGTGTCGGCGCGCAGGTATTCGGGCGCAATGGCCTCGAGCGCCGCAGGCTGGAAATCGAACGCCGCCGGCCAGCCGCCGGCACAGACGTTGTCCGTGCCCATGGCGTAGAAATTGTCGCGCGTCATCAGCTTCTTGCCGGGCTTGAATTCCAGCGCCCAGGCCTGGAAGTACGACATCCAGTGGCCGAGCGGGATGATGCTGCGTTTCTTGCCGATGACGTCGCCCACATAGCCCACCAGTTCCTGCAGGGAATACACCTTGGGGCCGCACAGGTCGTAGGTCTGACCGAAGGTCGCGGGATTGTCGAGGCTGTCGGCAAAGGCGCGCGCGACGTCCTCGACATGCACCGGCGCGAAGCGCGCGCCCGCATTGGCGAGCGGCAGCACGGGGAAGGCGTTCAGCAGACCGGCGAACATCGACAGGAAGGAATCGCCGCGGCCGAAGATCACCGACGGACGGAAAACGGTGACGTCGAGGCCGTAGCCGTGGATGAACTTGGGCCCGTTGAGATACCAGTTCTCGTGCTCGATGTGATGACGGCTCGCCTCGCGCACCAGCGCCTCGCCGATGCCCTTGGAACGCTGGTAGGCCGAACGCGAGTTGGCGTGCGCACCGAGCGCGCTCATGTGCAGCAGGCGATGCACGCCCGCCTCGCCCATGGCATGGATGATCTTGCGCGGCAGCTCGATATGCACCTGCTGGAAATCGCCGCGGCGCGCGCTGGGCAGATCGACGCGGCCGACACGGCTCTCGTGCAGGATGCCGACCAAGTTGATGACCGCGTCCATGCCGCGGAAGTGGCGGATGAGTTCCTGCTGGTCGTGGACGTCGGCCTCGATCACTTCCACCGTCGGCAGCAGGATCAGTTCCTTGGCCATTTCGCGGCGATGGGACAGCACGCGGACCTGGAGGCCGCGCGCGGCGAGCTGGCTGACGAGATGGGTGCCGACAAAACCGGACCCGCCGAGGATGCAGATGCGTTGAATCTTCATGGTGATGAAATCGTTTCAGTATATAAGGCGATGCTGATTCTAATCGTCCGACTCCCCGAGTTCCAGCGAAGCGTCCGGATCGGGGGCTGCGGCAATCGCAATCCGGCGCGGCGGAATGGTGCCCAGCCGGTCCTTGAGCAGCACCGAAGGCTGGCCGAAACGCATGGCGTAATACATGGCGTTGCTCATCACTTTCTTGACGTAGTCGCGCGTTTCGGCGAACGGGATCGATTCGATATACACCGCGGCTTCCATCGGCCGCGTGTCACGCCAGCGCTGGGCGCGCGAGGGGCCGGCGTTGTAGGCGGCAGTCGCAAGCACCGGCGAGCCGTCCAGCGTGGACTGCACGTGTCTGAGGTAATACGCACCGAACTGGATGTTGCGGGCCGGGTCGCGCATCTCGTCCGGATCGAACCGCCGGATGCCGAGGCGCTGGGCGATCCAGCGCGCAGTCGCCGGCATGATCTGCATCAGGCCGGACGCGCCGACGCTGGAGCGGGCGACGTTCACAAAGCGGCTCTCCTGCCGCATCAGCCCGAATACCCAGGCCTCGTCGATGCCGTTGTCGCGCGCGGCCTCGCGTGCCAGTTCGCGGTAGGGGGCGATGAAACGCAGCTCGAAGTCATGCTGATCGCGAGTGCGCTCGGCGGTATAGATGGCGCGGTCGTACCATTCATTGCGCCGCGCCAGCTCGGCCGCCGCCAGCAGCTGGGCATCGGAGAATGCCTGCGTCGCCCAGTTCCATTCCTGGCTGGCGTCATGGCGCAAGCCCAGCTCCCGCAGGGCCAGCGCACGCGCGATGCCGGGATGGCGGGCGATCGCGGCAATGTCGTCGCCGCCCATCTTGATGTTGATGACGGGTGCCTGCATCACCGCCCCCAGCTCTTCCTGCGCCAGCTGGCCGTAGTAGTGATGTTCGCGCGACAGGGCCAGGAACAGGGCATTGGCAGCCACGCGCTGGCCGGCCTCCTGCAACGCGCGCGCGCGCCAGTAGCGCCACGCGGGTTGCATGCGCGCCGCCTCGCCCATGCTGTCGATCGCACGCCGCACCGCCTGCCAGTCGCCCGCACGCAGGGCGGCACGCGCCCACCATTCGCGCTGGAAGTCGTTGGCCATCTCCTCGCCCGCCTGCTGGAACCAGACCAGCGCGACGGGTTCGTGGCGGCGCGCCGCCCAGGTGGCGAGACGCGCCCAGGCCGTGCCGCGCTCCTCGACGGTGAAGTGCGGCAGCCAGCCGCGCAGTGCCTGCTCGGCCCTGTCAGAACTGTGTCGCGCCAATTGGTCGAGCGCATAGAGTGCAATTTCGCGTTCACTGCGCTGAGCGCCACCGGATCGCCTCGCGCCCAGAAAACGGGCCGGGTTGCGACTGGCCTGGTCGAGCAACGAGGCCTCCGGACGCTGCGCAACGGGCAAGGCCTGGGCCACGACCCGGGCGACGTTGGGGTTGCCCGCCTCCAGCGCCAGCCGCAGGCGGCGCCAGACATCCTCCTCGCGGATCAAACCGGCGTCCATCATTTGCGCAAACAGCGGGGAGCAGGCCGACGGCATGTCGCGCCCGGTGAACCACAACGCCACCGCCTCACGCTGGCGGCTGCGGTCCCCCACGGCCCATTCGGCGCGGTGGGCATAGCACTGGTGCGCGGCATCGGGTCTGGCCAGGCGGGGATACTCGGCTCGATACACAGACCACGCCTCGCGTGCGCCGAGCGACTTCAGCCAGTCGGCGCGCAGCAATTCGGCCACGCGGCTGCCCGGATAGCGCGCCAGGAAATCGGCGATGCGCCCATCCTCGGTGCGGCTCGCCAGCATCAGGCGCCAGTACTCGAGATAAGGTGCCAGAACATGGTCGTCCGGCACCTCGCGCGCGGCACGCTCCAGATTGGCGGGCTTGCGCGCGGCATACGCCTGCTGCGCCCTCAACACTGCGGTATCGCCCGACGCCGCCCGCGCGTCCGCCACCGACAGCGCCCCCAGCAGAAGAAATCCGATGATTCGAAACATGGTGCGAGGGTAACATGCAGCCCGGCGGGATCGCCTGAGCGAAATCCACCAGAGCAGGCAGGAACATGAGCGGCCGCCCGGCGTCGCGGACGGACTATAGTGGGAACGCCAAGCAGACTCGTCCAAGGAGACCGCCATGACTGCCAACGTCGGCACGACAGACCGCATCATCCGCATCGTCGCAGGCCTCGCCCTCCTCGTATGGGCGGCCTTCCTGAATGGTCCGGCATGGGCCTGGGTCGGCGTTTTGCCGTTCGCCACCGGCGTGCTGCGGGTCTGTCCCGTCTACAGCGTGCTCGGCATCAACAGCTGCGGCACGCAGCCATGAATCAGGCGAGGAACAGCCTGTAGGCCGGATTGCGGGATTCGTCCCAGTAACGGTAGCCCAGGCCGTCGAGGAATTTCTGGAAGCTGGGTTTTTCCCTTTCCGGCACCTGGATGCCGACCAGTACCCGGCCATAGTCGGCGCCATGATTCCTGTAGTGGAACAGACTGATGTTCCAGCCACGGCTCATGCTCTGCAGGAACTGCATCAGCGCGCCGGGCCGCTCGGGGAACTCGAAGCGATACAGTACCTCGTTGACTGCCTCCGGCGCACGCCCGCCGACCAGGTGGCGAATGTGCAGCTTGGCCATTTCGTTGTCGGTGAGATCGACCGCCTCCAGACCGTGACGGTGCAGCAGTTCGACCACCCGTGCGCCCTCGCCCGCTCCTGGCACCGACAGTCCGACGAACACGCGCGCCGCCTTCGGGTCGGAATAGCGGTAGTTGAATTCGGTGATGTTGCGCGCGCCCAGGAGGCCGCAGAAAGTCTTGAAGCTGCCCGGCGTCTCGGGGATGGTGACAGCCAGCACCGCTTCGCGCTTCTCGCCCAGTTCGGCACGCTCGGCGATGTGGCGCAGGCGGTCGAAGTTCATGTTGGCGCCCGAGGCCACCGCGACCAGCGTCTTGCCCTTCAGCCTGTCGCCGGCGATCGCTGCCTTGAGGCCGGCCAGTGACAGGGCGCCGGCCGGTTCCAGGATTGAACGGGTGTCCTCGAACACGTCCTTGATCGCTGCGCAGATGGCGTCGTTGTTGACGCGGATGATTTCGTCGACGTACAGCTGCGACAGCCGGAAGGTTTCCTTGCCGACCGTTTTCACGGCCACGCCGTCGGCAAAAATGCCCACGCGCGGCAGGGTGATGCGCTTGCCTTTGCACAGCGAGCGCGCCATCGCGTCGGCGTCTTCCGGCTCGACGCCAACGATCTTGATTTCCGGCCGCAGCCGCTTGATGTAGGCCGCCATGCCGGCGATCAGGCCGCCGCCGCCGACCGGGATGTAGACCGAATGGATCGGCTCCGGATGCTGGCGCAGCAACTCCATCGCCACCGTGCCCTGGCCGGCGATGACATCGGGGTCATCGTAGGGATGGACGAAAGTCGCCTTCGACTCCTTCGCGATCTGGGTCGCGTGGGCGCAGGCCTCGTCGTAGTTGTCGCCGTGCAGGATCACTTGCGCGCCGCGTGCGGCAACCGCGTCAACCTTGATCTTGGGCGTGGTCGCCGGCATCACGATGATCGCCGTCGCACCGAGTTTCTGCGCCGCCAGCGCCACGCCCTGCGCGTGGTTGCCGGCCGACGCCGCCACCACGCCGCGCGCCAGCTGCGCTGCGGTCAGCTTGGCCATCTTGTTGTAGGCGCCGCGGCACTTGAAGGAAAACACCGGCTGCAGGTCTTCGCGCTTCAACAGGATATGGTTGTTGAGGCGGCGCGACAGATTGTGGGCGACGTCGAGCGGCGATTCCACCGCCACGTCGTAGACGCGCGAGGTGAGGATGCGTTCGAGGTAATCGTCAGGATGGCTCATGTCAGCGGCGGGTGCGAGGTTTGTAAAAAGGGGGCGATGCCGCTATCTTAGCGGGCTGCATCCAAATCGACGAAAACATCATGACTCAGGACGAAATGAAGCAAGCCGTGGCGCGTGCTGCGGTGGATTATGCCAAGGGCGGCATCATCGGGGTAGGCACCGGATCGACCGCCAACCATTTCATCGACGCGCTGGCTGACGTGAAGGGCCGCATCGACGGTGCCGTCGCCAGCTCGGAAGCCACCGCCAACCGCCTGAAGAGCCACGGCATCCAGGTGCTGGACCTCAACAGCGTGGGCGAGCTTGAGATCTACGTCGACGGCGCCGACGAGATCACCGAGCACTTCGCGATGGTGAAAGGCGGCGGCGGCGCGCTGACGCGCGAGAAAATCGTCGCCGCATGCAGCAAGCAGTTCATCTGTATCGCCGACGAGAGCAAGCTGGTCGGCGTGCTCGGCAAGTTTCCGCTGCCGGTGGAAGTGATTCCGATGGCGCGCTCCTACGTTGCGCGCGAACTGGTGAAGCTGGGCGGCCAGCCCCGATTGAGAGAGGGCTTCACTACCGACAACGGCAACCTCATCCTCGACGTGCACGGCATGTCCATCGTCGACCCGGTATCGCTGGAGACCGCGATCAACCAGATCGTCGGCGTGGTCACCAATGGCCTGTTCGCGCGCCGCGGGGCCGACGTGCTGCTGCTCGGCACACCCAGCGGCGTCAAGACCTTCAAGAAATAAGCCTCACTGGGATTGCGGCGGGGCCCCGTCCTCGGGTTCCTGCTCCTCGGCAGGCACCCGGTATTTCTCGTTGGCCCACTGCCCCAGATCGATCAGCTTGCAGCGCTCGCTGCAGAACGGCTTCCAGCGATTCTCCGCCGTCCACTGGACGGCCGCCCCGCAGGTCGGGCAGGTCACGACAGGCGGCTTGGCGGGCTTCATAACGTGCAGAAGGTGAGATCGAAATCGATCGCTTGGTCGGTGCAGGTGCGCATCGCGCCTGAGCCCGCGTGTACGAAACGGATGTTCAGCATGTACTTGTTGGCCGACATTTCTGGCACGCACGGCAGGTCGTCGACCACGGTCACGCGAATCAGCTGCGGATTGCGCGATTCCAGCATGCGTTGATAGTAGCCCTTGTTCGCGTGCTGCAACTCCGGTTGCCCGCTGTCGCGCAACAGGCCAAGCACGATACCGACCGCAGCGCGAATCGACGAGAATGGCGCCAGCCAGACCTGCAACTGCTGGGCGCGCACATCGGCCGGCTGATGAAGCCAGAAATGATAGGACGGCAGGTCGAACTCGCACATGCCCCCTGGAATCGCCGCACGCTGCTTGATGGCCATCAGCCAGTCATCGTCCCGCAGATGCTGGCCGACCTTGCCGGGCAGCTGGTACATGCCCTGATGGGCCGATTCGATCGCCGCCAGCACCTGCTCCAGCGTCGTCCCCTGCACGTGCGGATTGCCGCGCAACGCAGCCAATACCGCCTTCTGACGGTCCAGTTCCTGAAGCAGGTCGGATTTGAGGTCGGCCCGCGCCGCGACTTCAGCCATTTCGAACAAGGTCAGCAACGCCGCATGGTGCGCATGCGGATCCGGCGACGCGGCATAGGCATCAAAACGGTCGAACAGGTCTTCCAGCCGCAGCAGGGTACGGATGCGTTCGCTCAGGGGGTATTCGTAGTGGATCACGCCGCAACGCGTTGGTTTGGTTCAGCCGATTGTCGCCGATCCATGCGGAAAATCAAGGCGACGGCGCGGCTGCGCATGCCAGATAGCGCTGATGCAGTGCCGCCACTTCAGTGCGCAGGGCCTCGACCGGGGTCGTATTGACGATGACATCGTCCGCCGCAGCGAGGCGCTCGGCGCGCCCGGACTGCGCCGCAAGGATGGCCTCCACCTCGTCGCGCGCGAGCCCGCTGCGCGCCATCACTCGGGTGACCTGGAGATCTTCCGGGCAGTCGACCACCAGCACGCGATGCAGCAGGTCGCGGTAGCCGCCGGTTTCCACCAGGAGAGGAATGACAATCAGCGCGTACGGGGTATTGAGTGTGGCAAGCGCCCGGTCTACAGCCTGGCGGATGCGCGGATGCAGGATGGCTTCCAGGCGGCGACGCTCCGCCGTGTCGGCAAACACGCGGCGACGCAGCGCAGCGCGATCCAGTGCGCCGTCGGCCTGAATCACCGATTCGCCGAACGCGGCCCGGATGGCGTCCAGCGCGGCGCCCCCCGGCGCGGTCAGCTGGCGTGCGATGACGTCGGTGTCGACTACCGGAACGCCGAGTTCGGCGAACAGGTCCGCGATGGTCGATTTGCCCGAGCCGATGCCGCCGGTAAGGCCGACCGTGAACATCAGAACTGCGCGAGATAGGCCTGGGTCAGGTCGGCACCGAAGAACAGGGCGACCAAGCCACCGCCAGCCAGATAAGGGCCGAAAGGAATCGGCACCCGCCGGTCATGCTTGACCAGCACGATCATCGCGATTCCGATCGCTGCGCCCACCACCGACGACAGCAACAGGGTCACGGGCAACATCTGCCAGCCCAGCCAGGCGCCGATGGCCGCCAGCAGCTTGAAGTCGCCGTAGCCCATGCCTTCCTTGCCCGTCGCCAGCTTGAACAGCCAGTACACCGACCACAGCACGCCATAACCGGCCATCGCGCCGACAACCGCATCCGGCAGGCTGGTGAAGTGTCCATCCAGGTTGAACAACAGGCCCAGCCACAGAAGTGGCAGGGTGAGGCTGTCGGGCAACAGGGTGGTGTCGAGGTCGATGAAGGCGAGTGCGATCAGCGCCCACACCAGCAGCAACGCACCGGCCGTCTGGAGGGTCACGCCCCACTTCCACGCGACCGCCGCCGACACCAGCGCGGTGAGCAGCTCGACCAGCGGGTAGCGCGCGCTGATCGCCGTGCCACAGGCAGAGCATCGCCCCCGAAGAAAGAGCCAGGACAGCAGCGGAATGTTTTCCAGCGCCGTGATCTGATGGCCGCACTTCGGGCAGGCCGAGCGTGGCAGCCACAGGTTGTAGCGTGGGACATCCGGTATCGGCTCGCCGCGCAGCTCGGCGCACTGGGCATGCCAGTCGGCCTCCATCATCCTGGGCAGGCGATGGATGACCACATTGAGAAAACTGCCGACCAGCAGGCTGAATAAAAAAACCAGCCCTGCAAACAGGGCTGGTTCTGCAAGCGGCG
Source organism: Pseudomonadota bacterium (assembly GCA_021811235.1). Classification (GTDB taxonomy): domain Bacteria; phylum Pseudomonadota; class Gammaproteobacteria; order Burkholderiales; family Thiobacillaceae; genus Thiobacillus. Next base: position 34,496 of record JAJZPG010000004.1, read on the forward strand.
ATTCCATCAGACGACCGAGCCCATCTTGAAGATCGGCAGGTACATGGCGATCACCATGCCGCCGATGAGGGTGCCCAGCACCACCATGATGATCGGCTCCATCAGGCTGGACAGCGCCTCCACCGCGTCATCCACTTCGGCCTCGTAGAAATCGGCCACCTTGCCGAGCATGGAATCGAGCGCACCGGATTCCTCACCGATGGCGCACATCTGCAGCACCATGTTGGGGAACAGCCCGGAATTCTGCATCGCTACCGTCAGCGCGGTGCCAGTCGCAACTTCGCCGCGAATCTTGCCGGTCGCCTCGACGAACACCTGGTTGCCCGACGCGCCACCCACCGACTCCAGCGCCTCGACCAGCGGCACGCCGGCGGCGAACATGGTCGACAGGGTACGGGTCCAGCGCGCGATGGTGGCTTTCTCTATCACCGGACCGAAGATCGGCAGCTTGAGCATGACGCGATCCATCGCCATCTGCACCTTGCGCGAGCGCTTCCAGGCTTGCAGGAAGGCGTAGATGCCGCCACCGATGGCGCCGAATATCGCCCACCACCATTCGACGAAGAAGTCCGACATCGCCATCACCACCAGGGTCGGCCCCGGGAGATCGGCGCCGAAGCTGCTGAACAGGTCCTTGAACGCCGGAATCACGAAAATCATGATGATGGCCGTGATGACGAAGGCGACCACAATGATGGACACCGGGTAGAACAGCGCCGACTTGATCTTGCTCTTGATGGCGAGAATCTTCTCCTTGTAGATGGCCAGTCGCTCGAGCACCCCTTCCAGGATACCCGCCGCTTCGCCCGCGCCCACCAGGTTGCAGAACAACGCATCGAAGTAGAGCGGATGGCGGCCGAAGGCCTGGGTCAGGCTGCTCCCCTTCTCGATATCCGCCTTGATTTCCATCAGCAGCCGTTGCACCGAAGGATTGGAATGCCCGCGCGCCACGATCTCGAAGGACTGTAGCAAGGGCACGCCAGCCTTCATCATGGTCGCCAGTTGACGGGTGAACAGAGTGATGTCCTTGTCGGTGATGCGCTTCGCGCCGCTGAACAGCGCACTCTGCTTCCTGAGCTTGGTGACGGTGATGCCCTGCTTACGCAGCTGGGAATTGACCTGGGCTTCGCCGCCGGCCTGCATCTGGCCCTTGACCTTCTTGCCGCGCTTGTCCATGCCTTCCCACTGGAAGGTGGCTTCCTTGACTGCCTTTGCTGCTGTAGCCATACGGGAAATTCCTTAGAGATTGGTGACGGCTTCGACTTCTTCCAGCGAGGTAAGACCGGCTTTCACTTTCAGCAGACCCGCCTGGCGCAGGTCGAGCACGCCCTCTCGCCTGGCCTGATCGGCGATGTCGGATTCATTGCCGCCCTTGAGGATGATGCGGGTCATGGCGTCGGTGATCGGCATCACCTGGTAGATGCCGACCCGGCCCTTGTAGCCGGTGCCGCCGCAGATATCGCAGCCCACTGCCTTGTAGGGCTTCCAGGTGCCGTCGAGCTGGTCTTCGGTGAACCCCGCAGCCAGCAAGGCCTCCTGCGGGATGTCCGCAGGCTGCTTGCACGCACACAGGCGGCGCCCCAGGCGCTGGGCGGTAATGAGAATGACGGAAGAAGCCACGTTGAAGGGGGCCACCCCCATGTTCAACAAACGGGTCAGCGTGCCCGGCGCATCGTTGGTATGCAGGGTCGACATCACCATGTGGCCGGTCTGCGCGGCCTTGATGGCGATGTCGGCGGTTTCCAGATCGCGGATCTCGCCGACCATGATGACGTCGGGATCCTGACGCAGGAAGGATTTCAGCGCAGCCGAGAAAGTCAGGCCGGCCTTGTCGTTGACGTTGACCTGGTTGATGCCCGGCAACTGGATTTCCGCCGGGTCTTCCGCCGTCGAGATGTTGACGTCGGGCTTGTTGAGGATGTTGAGGCAGGTATAGAGCGACACGGTCTTGCCGGAACCGGTCGGGCCGGTCACCAGCACCATGCCGTAGGGGCGCTGCACCGCATTCAGCAGCAGCTCCTTCTGCCACGGTTCGTAGCCCAGCGCTTCAATCCCCAGCTGGGCGCTGGTTGGATCCAGAATACGCATGACGATCTTTTCGCCATACAGGGTCGGCAGGGTGCTGACCCGGAAATCGATGGCACGGTTCTTCGACAGCACCATCTTCATGCGGCCGTCCTGCGGCACGCGCTTTTCCGAGATATCCAGCCGCGACAGCACCTTGATGCGCGAGGCCACCTTGTCCTTGATCGCCATCGGCGGCTGCGCCACCTCGAACAGGATGCCGTCGCGGCGGTAGCGGATGCGGTAGAACTTTTCGTACGGCTCGAAATGGATGTCGGACGCACCCATGTTGATCGCGTCGAGCATGATCTTCTGCAGGTAACGCACCACCGGCGCATCGTCGATCTCGATGCCGCCGGTATCCTGCTGCGCCGCCGCGCTTTCCTCGTCGGCGAAGTCGAGGTTGAGATCCTCTGCGTTCAGCACCGCCATCGTGTTGTCGGCAACTTCGCCGAGCTTCTCGATCAGCTTGCCGAGCTTGTCGTCCTCCACCACGACCGGTTCCACGGCCTGCCCGGTCTGGAATTTCACCTCGTCCAGCGCCTGCAGGTGGGTGGGGTCGGACGTCCCGACATACAGCTTGTTGCCGCGCTGATACAGTGCGATCACGCGACGTTTCTGCACCAGCTTGGGATCGAGCACGCCATGCGGCAGGCTTTCCGCATCCATGGCGTTGAGATCCAGGTAAGGGAAGCCGAATGAGTTGGCTGCAAACTCGGCCACCTGGTCGGCCTTGAAACGCCGCCCCTTGATCAGTTCGGAGACGAACGATTCGCCCGACTGGCTGGCACGGTTCCATACCCCCTGGGCGTCATCCTCGGACAGCCAGCCATGGTTGACCATGGCACGCGCCAGCCCGGTTAGATTGTTCGAGTTCGTCACAGCAGCCATAGCTTGTTTCCAGACAAGTCCAGCATCAAATTATCGCCCGCATCGGCGCGCTGCAATGCTGCAGATGGGGAATCACAGGCCTTAACGGCGATTTCCCGACTAAGTTGAGGCGTTCCCTGACAAGCCGTCTTCCGGGGCGGGGAGATAGATGCGCGCCATCTTCACGGCACGGTCCTGGGTCTGCACGATTTCCACCGGCACGTCGCCCAGCTTGAGGCTCACGCCTGCCTCAGGGATGTCCTCGAACTGTTCCAGCAGCAAGCCGTTCAGCGTCTTCGGGCCATCCAGCGGCAGCGACAGGCCGAGCTTGCGGTTCAGATGGCGCAGCAGCACCGTACCCTCCGCCAGCCAGCTGCCGTCCTCCTCGCGACGCAGATAGCCCATGTCCGAAGGGGCCTGGGTGGTGAATTCTCCGACCATTTCCTCCAGCAGATCCTCCAGTGTCACCAGCCCCTGCAGTTCACCGTATTCGTCGACCACCAGCGCCAGCCGCCGGCGCCCGCTCTGGAAATTGCGCAACTGGGTGAACAGCGGCGTACCGGCCGGGACGAAATACGGCACCTCGAGATTCTCCTTCAGCGTTTCGGGATCGAGCGCCTCGCCTGCCAGCGCGTGCAACACGCGGCGCACGTGCAGCACGCCGAGCAGATTGTCCGGCGAGCCCTGCTGCACCACCAGCCGGGTGTGATGGCTGGTGGCAATCTGCTGGCGCAGGCGTTCGGGCTCGTCCTCGATATCGATCGCCTCGATCTGGTTTCTCGGCGTCATCACGTCGTCGACCGTGATGTCCTCCAGTTCCAGCAGGTTCATCAGGATGCGGTGGTGTTCGCGCGGCAGCCGCCCGGACGATTCCAGCACGATGGTGCGCAGTTCTTCCAACCCCAGGCTGTTGCCCTGCCCCGGTTCGGGCTGCTTGATGCGCAGCAGCTTCAGGATGCCCTGCACGAACAGATTCACGAACCACACCACCGGATAGGCCAGTTTCAGCAGCGGCGTCAGCAGCAGCGTCGCCGGGTAGGCGACGCGTTCGGGAAAGGATGCGCCCAGCACCTTGGGCGTGACTTCGCTGAACACCAGGATGAGAAAGGTCAGCAGCAGCGTTGCCACGAACAGCACCATCTCGCCGTCGCCGAACAGGCGGATCGCCAACACCGCGGACAGCGTGCCGGAAGCGGAATTGACCAGGTTGTTGCCGAGCAGGATCACGCCCAGGAGCTTGTCGGTCTGGTCCAGCAACGTCTTGGCGCGCATCGCGCCGCGCACGCCGGATTCGGCGGCATGGCGCAGGCGATAGCGGTTGATCGCCATCATCGCGGTCTCGGACGCGGAGAAAAACGCCGAGGTCAAAAGCAGAATGGCTAGCACGCTGAACAGCGTGCCGGTGGAAATGTTATCCAATCAGGACCGCCTCAACGTCCGAGCAGGACTTCCAGCACGAACTGCGTGCCCACATACGCCAGCAGCAGCAGGGTGAAGCCGGTGATCGTCCAGTACAGGGCCGTGCGCCCGCGCCAACCACGGAAATGCCGCCCCAGCAGCAGGCCGCCGAACACCAGCCAGGACAGGATCGCCAGCACGACCTTGTGCGTCCATTGCAGGGGCTGGCCGAACAATTCTTCCGAAAACAGGATGCCGCTCGACACCGCGAGCGTCAGCAGAACGAAACCCGCGCCGATCGTGCGGAACAATACCGCCTCCAGCGTGAGCAGGGGCGGCACTGCGCCGACCGCCAGGGCCCCGCGGTGCAGCTGCTTTTCCAGCACGGTCATCAACGCCGCATGCAAGGCTGCGACCGCGAGCAGGCCATACGCCAGGAAAGACACCACCAGATGCGCGCGCAGGGCCAGCGCCTGCGAATTGGGGATGGCATGGGTGGCGGTGAATGCTGCCATCAGCAGCACGCCGGCCGCCGCCAGGGCGTTGACCCACGACTGGATGCGAGCGAGCGGCGCGCCGTGGCTGCTCGCCCAATACATCAGTGCGGCGAGCCAGACAATCGCAGAAACCGAATTGCCGAAACCCAGGCGGATATCCCCCTCGCCCAGCACCGACGCATACAGCAGCGCGCCGTGTGCCAAAAGGGTCGACGGCAACACCAGGCGCAGCCAGCGGGATGGGGCAGGCATGCGGTGCATCTGCCAGGCCATCCAGCCGTACAACGCACTCACGCACAAAGCAGCCAGCAGAAACGGAGACATTCGTTAAAATAGGAAGGCGTTCCAACCTATTATCCATGCCGCCTGCGGCGGCAACAAGGAAGCCATGCTAGAAAACCTCAGCGGACGCCTCGCCGGCGTCGTCAAATCCCTGCGCGGACAGGCACGCATCACTGAAGCCAACGTGCAGGACACGTTGCGCCAGGTGCGCCTCGCCCTGCTCGAAGCCGACGTCGCGCTGCCGGTGGTCAAGGACTTCATCGAGGCGGTGAAAGCCCGCGCGCTGGGCCAGGAAGTGCTCGCCAGCCTGTCGCCCGGCCAGGCGCTGATCGGCATCGTCCACGAGGAGCTGACCCGCCTGATGGGCGGCGAGAATGCCGACCTCAACCTCGCCGCCACCCCGCCGGCCGTGATCCTGATGGCCGGCCTGCAGGGCTCGGGCAAGACCACCACCAGCGGCAAGCTCGCGCTCCTGCTCAAGAACCGCAAGAAGAAAGTCCTGCTCGCCTCGGCCGACGTCTACCGCCCAGCCGCCATCGACCAGTTGCGCCAGCTCGGCAAGCAGCTCGACGTCGCCTTCTTCGAGGCCGGCGACCAACGCGATCCACTGAAGATCGCGGCAGCCGCACAGGATCATGCGCGCAAGCAGTTTTATGATGTGCTGATCGTCGACACCGCCGGTCGCCTGGCGATCGACGAGGCGATGATGAACGAGATCAAGGCCTTGCACGCCGCGGTCAAGCCGGTCGAGACGCTGTTCGTGGTCGATGCGATGCAGGGCCAGGACGCGATCAACGTCGCCCGCGCCTTCAGCGAGGCGCTCCCGCTCACCGGTGTGGTCCTGACCAAGCTCGACGGCGACGCCCGCGGCGGCGCCGCGCTGTCGGTGCGCCACATCACCGGCAAGCCGCTCAAGTTCATCGGCGTCGGCGAAAAGCCGACCGGGCTGGAGCCCTTCCATCCCGAGCGCATGGCGCAACGCATTCTCGGCATGGGCGACGTGCTCTCGCTGATCGAGCAGGCGCAGGCCTCGGTCGACATGGCCGAGGCCAAGAAGCTCGCCGACAAGGTCAAGAAAGGCAAGAACTTCGACCTCGAGGACTTCAAGGCTCAAATCCAGCAAATGCGCAAGATGGGCGGCCTGTCCGCCCTGATGGACAAGCTCCCCGGCGCCGGACAGATGCCGATGCCGGCAGGCGCCGACGACAAGGCCGTCAACCGCGTCGAGGGCATCATCAACAGCATGACCCCGCTGGAACGCCGCAAGCCGGAACTCATCAAGGCCAGCCGCAAGCGTCGCATCGCCGCCGGTGCCGGGGTGCAGGTTCAGGAGGTCAACAAGCTCCTGAACCAGTTCGAGCAGGCGCAGAAAATGATGAAAATGATGGGCAAGGGCGGGCTGGGCAAGATGATGCGCGGCATGAAGGGCATGCTGCCGGGGATGCGCTGACCGGTTTGCGCGCCGCCGCTCCAGACTCGCCCCCGAGCGCGGCTCGCGCAACCCACTGGCGGACCTCAGTTTTTCGGGTATAATTCGCGGTTTTCTCCGTTTACCGGTGGGTTGAATCATGGTCGTTATTCGTCTTTCGCGCGGCGGCGCCAAAAACCGTCCTTTCTACAACGTGGTGGTGGCCGATTCGCGCTGCCGTCGTGATGGCCGCTTCATCGAGCGCGTCGGCTTCTACAATCCCGTCGCCGCCGAAGGCAGCGAAGCGGTGCGCCTGGACCAGGAACGCATCGGCTACTGGGTGAGCAACGGTGCGCAGATGTCCGACACCGTCGCCCGCCTGGTCAAGCAGAACAAGCCCGCTGCCGCCTGATTTGGCTGAAACCGAAAGCTGGGTCGGCCACTTGAATTGAATAACGACTGGGTCGTGATGGGGCGCATTGCCGCCCCGTTCGGCATCAAGGGCTGGGTCAAGGTCCAGCCCTACAGCGAGGATCCGGGCGCACTGATGGATTTCGAGTCCTGGCGCGTCGGGCGCGGCGAGCAGCACACGCAATACGCCGTCGAAGAAATCCAGGACCACGGCAATGCCTTGGTCGCCAAACTGGCCGGCATCGACGACCGCGACGCGGCGTATGCCCTGCGCGGACAGGAAGTTTCGGTGGCGAGGAACGAACTCCCCGCGCCCGAGGAAAACGAGTTTTACTGGTCGGACCTGATCGGACTGAAGGTCTTCAACCGCGAAGGCATCGAACTGGGCAAGGTGACGAGCCTGATGGAAACCGGCGCGCACGACGTGCTGGTCGTCAAGGGCACGCGCGAATACCTGATCCCCTTCGTCGCCGCCTTCGTCGGCAAGGTCGATCTGGCAGGCGGAACGATCGAGGTGGACTGGGGCGAAGACTACTGATGCGCTTCGATGCCATCACGCTCTTCCCCGAGATGTTCGATGCCGTACTGGATTACGGCATCACGCGGCGGGCGCTGGATCGCGGGCTGTATCGGTTCAAATCGTGGAACCCGCGCGATTTCACCGACGACCCGCACCGCACGGTGGACGACCGACCCTACGGTGGGGGCCCCGGGATGCTGATGCTGGCGGAGCCGCTGGACCGCACATTGAATGCGATCCAGCAGGATCTGGCGAGTGAGGATTTGACGCCTTGGGTGGTGCATTTTTCGCCGCGCGGCCGACCTCTGACGCAGCAGCGGGTGATGGAGCTGAAGGACAGGCCTGCACTAGCCCTGCTGTGCGGACGCTACGAGGGCATCGACGAGCGCTTGCTCGCACGCCGCGTGGACGAGGAAATCTCGCTCGGCGACTTCGTGCTGTCGGGCGGCGAACTGCCGGCGCTGGCGCTGATGGATGCGATCATCCGGCAGTTGCCGGGTGCATTGAACGACGCCGAATCGGCGGTGCAGGATTCGTTCAGCCACGGGCTGCTCGACTGCCCGCACTACACTCGGCCCGATGAGTGGCAGGGGATGACGGTGCCAGATGTGCTGAAAAGCGGCAACCACGCGGCGATCGCCAAGTGGCGCCACGAAGAAAGCCTGCGGCTGACTGCCGCGCTGCGGCCCGACCTGCTGGAACAGGCGCAGCAGAAAAAAGATTGACCGGTCTGCCCGGCAACGGGCAAACCGGGAATGAGCGGCGCCGGGGTTGGAACAAACCCCGGCGCCAATGTGAAACGGCGTGACGTCCACCCACAAGGGGTGCACCTCTCTCGCCAGATGTAAGGAAACATCGTCATGAACATCATCGAGCAACTCGAGCAGGAAGAAATCGCCCGCCTGGGCAAGACCATCCCCGACTTCGCGCCCGGCGACACTGTCGTCGTCCAGGTGAAGGTGAAGGAAGGCAACCGCGAGCGTCTGCAGGCTTACGAAGGCGTCGTCATCGCCAAGCGCAACCGCGGTCTCAACTCCGCCTTCACCGTGCGCAAGATCTCCGCCGGCGAAGGCGTCGAGCGCACCTTCCAGACCTACTCGCCGCTGGTCGCCAGCATCGAAGTCAAACGCCGCGGCGACGTGCGCCGCGCCAAGCTGTACTACCTGCGCGACCGCTCCGGCAAGTCCGCACGCATCAAGGAAAAGCTGCCCGCCCGCAAGGCCGCAGCGACGGCTGCCGAATAAGCCGTCCCCTGTTGCAATGAAAACGCCCGCTACGTGCGGGCGTTTTTGCGTTGCAAGTCCGCCACTTGCCGCCCGACGGGTCAGGGCGCCCTCGGCTAGAATGCAGCCATGCCCGCCTACGATGCCATCCTTGCCGCCCCGATGTGCCGCCTCGGTGCCAGTTTCACTGGTGACGCCCTGACACGGCTGGATTTCCTGCCCGCGGACACACCCGCCTCCACCCGGCTGGACAGCCGGGCGGACTGGCTGTCGCGCGAGCTCGACGCCTACTGGCAGTATCCTGCCCACAGTATCGATCTGCTTTACGTGCCTCAGGGCACCCCGTTCCAGTTGCGGGTGTGGCATGCGCTGCTGAACATCCCGGCCGGCCAGCCGACGACCTACGGCGCACTGGCCAGACAGCTCGGCAGCGCCGCGCGCGCCGTGGGTCAAGCTTGCGGATCGAACCCCCTACCCATCCTCATTCCCTGCCACCGCGTGGTGGCAGCCGGTGGGCTGGGCGGCTTCATGCATTCGGCTTCCGGCGCGCCTCTCGACGTGAAAATCTGGCTGCTGGCGCATGAACGGGCGACCTCACCCAAGTCGACCGCCCCCTCTCCCGCACGCGGGAGAGGGCGAAAACGTCATGCCCAAACCGATTAACGACGCGCTGATTGACCGTTTCTGCGATCACTTGTGGCTGGAAGACGGGCTGGCCGAACTGACGCTGGCGGCGTACCGGCGCGATCTCAAAGCCTACGCCACCTGGCTGGAAAAGGAACGCGGCCACGCCCTGAACAGCACGGTGGCAGGCGACATCGAGGCCTACCTGGCCTGGCGTTTCGCGCGTCGCGCCCAGCCGCGCAGCGCCGCGCGCTACACCTCGGCGTTGAAACGCTTCTACCGCTATCTGCTGCGCGAGAACCTGATCGCAGCCGATCCCACGCTCAACCTCGACAGCCCCAAGCTGCCGCGCGCACTACCCAAGACGCTGACCGAGGACGACGTCGAACGCCTGCTCGACAGCGCCGGCAGCGAAACGCCACTCGGACTGCGCGATCGCGCGATGCTGGAGACGCTGTACGCCACGGGCCTGCGGGTATCCGAACTGGTCGGCCTGAAGCTGACTGCGCTGAATCTCAACGACGGCGTGCTGCGCGTCACCGGCAAGGGCAACAAGGACCGCCTGGTGCCGCTGGGGGAAGAAGCGGTGCGCTGGCTGCAACGCTATCTGGCGGACGCCCGCCCGCAATTATTGGGCCGGCAACTTTCCGATGCGGTGTTCGTCACGCCGCGCGGAGGCAGCATGACCCGGCAGGCCTTCTGGTATCTGATCAAGCGGCGTGCGCATGCGGCAGGCATCAGCCGTCCATTGTCGCCGCACACGCTTCGCCACGCCTTTGCCACCCACCTCCTGAACCACGGCGCCGACCTGCGCGTAGTGCAGATGCTGCTCGGACACAGCGATATCTCGACCACGCAGATCTACACCCACGTCGCGCGCGAACGGATGAAGCAGCTGCATGCACAGCACCACCCGCGCGGCTGAGCATCAGACCCGCGAACTGGGTTTCGCCAGATAGAACCACTCCTGGCCGGGCAATGCGGCAGGGTTGGGGAACACGACGTGGCCATCGCAATCGGCCACCACCGGCGTGCCGTCGTGACGCGTGCCGATGCGCTCCCCCGCCCGCACCCGATCGAAACTGGCCCAGGCACGCGCGAACGCATCGCCCGAATGGGCGCGATCGACGACCTGGTAGAGCCTCAGCGCCTCGGTCGCGCCCACCGGCGCCGGCGCCGACTCCGAGGTCAGCCCCTGCTGCGCCAGCGCATGATGGATCGCCCGATACGCCACCCCGGGCGCTGCGGGGTCGTCGTGCTGGCCGCATTCCAGGGTAAGCGCAATGCCGCCCTGTGAACGCATGTATTCGGTCGTGCCGACGCCGTAATGCACGTCGGCCTCGCGTGACGATGCGCCGGCCGCCAAGCGGCGCGAGACGCCCGCAGCATAGGTGTCGAGCCACCCGTCGACGAAGCGGTGCACACCGAGCGAAAGCGCCAGCGCAGTTTCCTCGGCAGCGCGTGCGAACGGTTCCAGCGTGCCGCTATTGTCTTCCGGCCCCAGCATGACAAACGGTTCTCCTGCGGTATGGAAGGAATGCAGGTCGAGCAGCGCGTCATGCTGCGCCAGCAGGGGACACAGCCAGTTGGCGATGCGGTCCTCGAATTCGCGCGGCGCGTCGGTCGGCACCAGGTTGCGGTTGAGATTGCGGTCGCCCATGCGCTGACGGCGGGCATAGGCAAGCGGGTTGGTGACCGGAACGAAAGTGACCGTGCCGGCGACTATGCCCAGCTGGCCGGATTCGATTTCGCCGATCACGCGGCGGATCGCCTGGGTGCCGCAGGTTTCGTTGCCGTGCACCGCCCCCAGCACGATGAGCCGGGCACCGGCTGCCAGGCCGGTGAAGCTTAGCGATTGGAAATGAAGCGCTCCGAGTTCATTCATACAGACATCGCCTTGAACAGCAACGACACGCTCGACACCAGCAGCAACACGCCCACCATCCGCGTCATCTGCGCCGGCCCCAGACCGACGTGCGCCCGCCCGCCCAGATAAAGGGCGCCGAGCACCAACGGCAATGCAATCACATAGGCGATCCATACCTGGGTCGTCAGCAGCAGGCCCACTATCAGGAAGCTGGCAATGCGCGTCAAGCCTTCGATGAAGAACAGCGCCGACAGCGTCGCACGCAGCTCGCCCTTGTCGCGGATGCGGTGGGACAGATAGATCACATACGGCGGCCCGCCGGTACCGAACAGGCCGCCGACAGTGCCTCCGGTAAGCGAGGCCGGCAGGGCCCACAATCGCGAGACCGGCTTCTCGCCATGGAGGTTCAGCATGCTGCGCACCGCAAACATGAACACGAAAACCGCCAGCGCAACCAGCATCGGCGCCTGCGGCAGGTTGACCAGCAGGCTGGTGCCCAGTGCTACGCCGACGATGCTGAACGGGATGAGAATGCCGACCTCGTTCCATAGCACGCGCTTGAAGTGCAGGCCACCCAGCACCAGCGACGCAGTGAAATCCAGCAGCAGCACCAGCGGCACGACGAACCGCAGCGGCAGGAACAGCGCCAGCAAAGGCACGGCGATCAACCCCGAGCCAAAGCCGGTGATGCCGCGAATGAAATAGGCAGACAGCAGAATGGCCGCCGCAGCGGCCATGTGTTCGGGACTCACGGACGCGTGCCGCGCTCGATGGTGATGCCGAGTTCCTTGATTCCCGGCACGATGGCGAATTTGGTCACCGACACCTTCACCCACGGCGCGCCGAATTCGTCACGCACGATCGCCGCCACGTGCTCGGCGACCGATTCGACCAGGGTGATCGGCTGCGGCGCATTGTGCAGGTAGTGCTTCACCCGATTGGCCACCGCGCCATAGTCGATGGTGTCGGCGACGTTATCGCTGCCGCCCGCCTTGCTGTGCGGCAACCCGATCTCCAGATCGAGCCGTACCGGCTGCGGCACTTTGCGTTCCCACTCGTATATGCCGATAATCAGTTCGAGACGAAAGTCCCGCAAGAACAAGATATCCATCGCGCTGCCCGTCAAGGGGCCCACCCAAAACCCGCCATTTTACTGACTTATGACCACCCTGTTGTTTATTGCTGCCGCCTATCTGCTCGGGTCGCTGTCGTTCGCCGTGATCGTCAGCCGTGCCATGGGCCTGCCCGATCCGCGCAGCTTCGGCTCGGGCAATCCCGGCGCCACCAATGTGCTGCGTACCGGGCGCAAGGCGGCCGCCGCGCTGACGCTGCTGGGCGACGCCCTGAAAGGCTGGCTCGCGGTGGTTCTGGCGCGCACACTGGCGCCGCAGTTCGGCCTGGACGAGGGGGGCGTCCTGCTGTGCGCACTGGCGGTGTTCATCGGCCACCTGTTTCCGCTGTTCTTCCGCTTCCAGGGCGGCAAGGGCGTCGCCACCGCGCTCGGCGTGCTGGTCGGCCTCAACCCCTGGCTCGGCCTGGCGTGCCTCGCCACCTGGATGACGATGGCGCTGCTGTTCCGCATCTCCTCGCTGTCAGCGCTGGTCACCGCCCTGCTGGCACCACTCTATGCCGGCCTGCTGATGGGCTGGGGCGATGCCGCGACGGCGGTACTGGTGATCGCGCTCCTGCTGGTCTATCGTCACAAAAGCAATCTCATCAAACTGGTCAACGGCGAGGAAGCCCGCATCGGCAAACGCTCCTGACCCGATATTCCAGACATGGCCCTCTTCGACAAAACCATCGACCACGCAAAGGAAAGCCTCGCGGAGGTCTCGCGTGAGGCGATCGATCATGCCGGCGTCCGCCTGGCGGACGTGGTGAAAGTCGGCGTATCGCAGGCCGGCACCGAACTGAAGGACGTGATTCTCCAGGCCAGCCAGGAGATCGACTCCAAGCTCGACAAGATTTCCGACGAACTGCACGAACAGCGCCAGTTCACCAAGGACGACGTGCGCGAATTGGTCGACTACGCCGGCGAGAAGCTCGGCACGCTAATGGACGAACGCATCGTCCGCGCCAAGGCCGAAATCTCCGCTCTGGTCCAGGAAAAGGTCGAATACTTCAAGCACGAGGTCGACAGCTTCTTCATCGAACGCCAGCGCGACCTCGCACGCGAGCGGCGGCGGCTGTTCATCAACGTCGCCATCGCGGTGCTGGCCTCGCTGTCGCTCGGCTTCGTTTCCTGGCTGTACCACCAGTACCTCGGCGGCGGACTCGACGTGTTCGCCATCTTCCGCATCGTGTTCGCCTCGCTGGCGGGCGGGTACGCCGCCTATCTCGCAGTCAAGCTACTGCGCCGCTGGCTGTCGATGTCGGAACACAGGAAAGACACCCTGTTCCTGGTGAGCCGCTACTGGGGCGTGCTGCGCCCCGAAAGCATTTTCGGCACGCTGGTGCTGGTGTGCCTGATGGCGGTTCTGGTCGGCTTCCTGCTATTCCCGGACCAGATCGCGCATCTCACTGGCAGCGAAACCTGGCTCAAGGCCCTGCGCGATGCCTTTCCCTTTTTGCACCGGGGCAACTGAATCTAAACCGCTCCGAGTGCCGCCAGTTCCCAGCGCGGCCTGACGGCAAACGCCAAGCCCGCTTCCGCATGCGCCAGCCGCTGCGCCCCGGCAAAGGCAATCATCGCCCCATTGTCGGTGCAGAACTCCAGCCGCGGGTAGAACACCCTGATCCCGCGCAGGCCGGCTTCGCGCGAAAGCTGTTCGCGCAAACGCGTGTTGGCGCCCACGCCGCCCGCCACCACCAGACGGCTCGCACCGGCATGCGCGCACGCCGCCAGGCTCTTACCCACCAGCACGTCTACGGCAGCGGACTGGAACGCCGCCGCGATATGGGCCGCCTCGGCGATCCCCACCTTGCGCACCAACGTCAGCACCGCAGTCTTCAGGCCGGAAAAACTGAAATCGAAATCGCCCGAATTGAGCATCGGACGCGGCAGACTATAACGCCCGGGGTCGCTCGTTGCGGCCAGTCGCGACAGCGCCGGCCCGCCCGGATAACCCAGTCCCAGCAGTTGCGCGGTCTTGTCGAAGGCCTCGCCGGCGGCATCGTCGAGCGTCTCGCCCAGCAAGGTATAGCGGCCGACGCCGGATACCAGCATCAGCTGGGTATGCCCGCCCGACACCAGCAGCGCGACGAAGGGAAATTCGGGCGGCGTGTCGGAAATCAGAGGCGACAGCATGTGGCCTTCGAGATGGTGCACGCCGACTGCCGGAATGCCCAGTGCATAGGCCAGCGCGCGCGCCATGCCGGCCCCCACCAGCAGGGCGCCGGCGAGCCCCGGCCCCTGCGTGTAGGCGACGCCATCCAGGTCGGCAAGTGTGCGGCCACTCTCGGCCATCACCTGGCGAGTCAAGGGCAATACCCGCCGGATATGGTCGCGCGACGCCAGTTCCGGCACCACGCCGCCATAGTCGTTGTGCATCGCGATTTGCGAGTGCAGCGCATGCGCCAGCAGGCCGCGCGTGGTGTCGTAAAGCGCAACACCGGTTTCATCGCAGGAGGATTCGACGCCGAGCACCAGCATAGGGGAAAACGGGGGACTGGAAAAAACTTCCGGGGCTTGTTATTATTCGCGTTTTTCCCGTTCTCAGGAAGCCATCTTCAAATGCCCCACGTCAAAGTCAAGGAAAACGAGCCGTTTGATGTCGCCCTGCGCCGCTTCAAGCGTTCCATCGAGAAAGTTGGTCTGCTGACCGAACTGCGCGCCCGCGAGTTCTACGAGAAGCCCACCGCCGAGCGCAAGCGCAAGCTCGCGGCCGCGGTCAAGCGCCAGAGCAAGCGCCTGCGCAGCCAGCAACTCCCGCCCAAGATGTATTGATTCTGCGTTTTCGCAGAATCACCCCGCGCCACACATCCCGCTCATGTCGCTCAAGGCACGCATCACAGACGACATGAAGACGGCCATGCGCGCCAAGGAAACGGCGCGCCTCGGTACGATTCGCCTGCTGCTGGCTGCGATCAAGCAGAAGGAAGTCGACGACCGCGCCGAACTGGACGATGCCGCAGTCAGCAGCATCGTCGAAAAACTCATCAAACAGCGCAAGGACTCGATCAGCCAGTTCCAGGCCGCCGGGCGTGACGACCTGGTGGCCGCAGAGCAGACCGAACTCGTCGTCCTGCAAGCCTACCTGCCCGAGCAGCTTTCGGCCGCCGAAGTCGAAGCCGCCATCGTCGCAGCCATTGCCGAATCCGGCGCAGCCAGCGCCAAGGATATGGGCAAGGTCATGGGCCTGCTGAAGCCCCGCCTCGCCGGCCGCGCCGACATGGGCCAGGTGTCCGCCCTGATCAAGACCCGCCTCGCGGGCTAATCCCTGATCCGGGCTTGCCCGGGTTTATCATGCGGCCATGATACCGCGCGATTTCATCGACACCCTGCTCACCCGCGTCGACATCGTCGACGTCATCGACCGGCGGGTGCCGCTGAAGAAAGCCGGACAGAACTACCAGGCCTGCTGCCCTTTCCACAACGAGAAGACCCCGTCCTTCACGGTCAGCCCGACCAAGCAGTTCTACCACTGCTTCGGCTGCGGCGCGCACGGCACCGCGCTCGGCTTCCTGATGGAATACGAGCACATGAGCTTTCCCGACGCCGTAGCCGCCCTGGCGCAGGACGTCGGCCTACCGGTGCCGGAATCTGCGCAGGAACCCGACCGCCCCAAGCCGCCGCCCGCGCTGTGGGACGCGCTGGAGCAGGCTGCCCGCTTCTACAAGCAACAGCTCAAGCAATCGCCGCGCGCCATCGACTATTTGAAGCGACGCGGCCTGACCGGCGCCATCGCCGCCCGCTACGGCATCGGCTATGCACCGGATGGCTCGCCGCTGAAACAGGTTTTCCCGGATTACGCCGCCGATGCACTCTCCGCATCGGGCCTGGTCGTCGAGAACGAGGGGCGTCGCTACGACCGCTTCCGCGACCGCATCATGTTCCCCATCCGCAATGCCAAGGGCCAGATCATCGGCTTCGGCGGGCGCGTGCTCGACCAGGGCGAACCGAAATATCTCAATTCGCCGGAAACCCCGCTGTTCCACAAAGGCTCGGAAATCTACGGCCTGTTCGAGGCACGCGCGGCGATCAAGGCGGCCGGCCGCGCCATCGTGGTCGAGGGATACATGGATGTGGTCGCGCTGGCGCAACACGGGGTGGAATTCGCCGTCGCCACGCTGGGTACCGCCACCACTCCTATCCATGCGCGCACGCTGTTGCGCCATACCGACCGCCTGATCTATGCCTTCGACGGCGACAATGCCGGACGCAAGGCCGCTTGGCGCGCGCTGGAAAACACGCTGGAAGCGCTGCAGGACGGCAAGGAAGTCAATTTCCTGTTTCTTCCCGAAGGCGAAGACCCCGACAGCTATATCCGCACCCACGGCCGGGACGCTTTCCTTCAGTTGCTCGACACTGCCACCCTGCCTCTGTCCGCCTTCCTGGTCCGCGAGCTGGCGCGCGGCCGCAAACTCGACAGCCAGGAAGGCAGGGCCGCGCTGCTCAAGGATGCCAAACCGTTGCTCGAGAAGATCGGCGCGCCCCTGCTGGCCCGCCTGATACAGCGGCAGATCGCCGAACTGGCCCACCTGCAGGCTGACGAGCTCAGCCATATGGGTGTGAGGCCAACCGCCATCCGAAAAACGCCTCCCCGTCTGCAGCGCCGGCCAGCGCCGTCGCGCCTGCGCGGCTTGGCGCGCATCCTGCTGATGAATCCCGTGCGTGCCGCCGAGGTCGATTCGCGCTGGTTCGATGCGAACGATCCCTTGAGCGAACGCCTCGGCGAACTGATGCTCTGGCTGCAGGGCGTCGGCGAGCTCAGCCTGCCCGCCCTGGCCGAGGCTGTGCGGGGGAGCTCGCTGGAGGCCTTGGTCGATGAACTGATGACGGATTTGCTCGACAAAGATGACAGCTGGGACTGGAACGCGGAGTTCGACGGCGCCGTCAAACAATTGCGCGACGATTGGCACCGTCGGCGCCTGCAGGAGTTGGCGGCACGCCCGCTGGCGACCCTGAACGCGGACGAACGCGCGGAACTGACCGAACTGGCACGCTCCTAGCTTGTCAGAAACGTCGAGACAAAGCCCTGATTTACGGTATAATTACCGGTTTTTGAACGATTTTTCCCCCTCGCACCTGTTTTCGCGGGAGGAATCCTGAGCGGAGAAAAGCCTGTGGCTGTACGTGGAAGAAAACCCGGCGGCAACGCCAAGAAACCCGAGGCGCTGATCCCCCTGAAAGAGCTGACGCCGGTGGAAGCCGAGGCGCGCCGCACCCAGTTGAAGAACCTGATCATCCTGGGCAAGGAACGCGGCTTCCTCACCTACGCCGAAATCAACGACCACCTGCCCGACGAAGTGCTGGACGCCGACCAGATCGAAGGCGTGATCAGCATGATCAACGACATGGGCATCCAGGTCTATGACGAGGCGCCCGATGCCGAGACCCTGCTGATGCAGGAAGCCGCCCCGGCGGTGGCCGACGAGGACGTCGTCGCCGAAGCCGAACAGGCATTGACCACGGTCGATTCGGAATTCGGCCGCACCACCGATCCGGTGCGCATGTACATGCGCGAAATGGGTTCGGTCGACCTCCTCACCCGCGAAGGCGAGATCGAAATCGCCAAGCGCATCGAGGAAGGCCTGCGCCACATGGTGCAGGCGATTTCCTCCTGCCCGCTCACCATCCAGCAGATCCTCGACATGGCGACCCAGGTCGAGAAGGACGAGCTGCGCATCGACGAACTGATCGATGGTTTCGTCGAAGCGGAAGCCGAAGCGGCAACCGCCGAGGACACCGCCGAAGTCGAAGAGGAAGAAGCCGACGAGGACGACGAGGACGCCAGCGCTGCCGTCGCCGCCGCCAACCTCGCCCAGCTGAAGGCCGAGGCCCTGGCGCAGTTCGACTACATCCGCAAGGCCTACAAGAAGGCGCAGAACGCCCAGGCCAAATACGGTCTCGGCAGCCCGCAGCACCTGAAGGCACAGGCCGAAGTCACCGAACTCCTGATGGCAATCCGCTTCTCGGTGCGCCAGGTCGACAACCTGTGCGACCAGATCCGCAACGCGGTGGAAGAAGTTCGCTCGCACGAACGCAAGATCATGGAATTCTGCGTCACCCGCTCCGGCATGCCGCGACCGCACTTCATCAAGGCCTTCCCCGGCAACGAGACCAACCTCGCCTGGCTCGACAAGGAAATCGCCGCCAAGAAGGCCTACTGCTCGACGCTCGCCAAGGTGCAGTACGAAGTAAAGGCACACCAGGAAGCGCTCATCGCGATGCAGGAACGCGTCGGCCTGCCGATCAAGAACCTGAAGGACATCAACAAGCAGATGTCCACCGGCGAAGCCAAGGCGCGCCGCGCCAAGCGCGAGATGATCGAGGCCAACCTGCGCCTGGTGATCTCGATCGCCAAGAAGTACACCAACCGCGGCCTGCAGTTCCTGGATCTGATCCAGGAAGGCAACATCGGCCTGATGAAGGCGGTCGACAAGTTCGAATACCGCCGCGGCTACAAATTCTCGACCTACGCCACCTGGTGGATCCGCCAGGCGATCACGCGCTCGATCGCCGACCAGGCGCGCACCATCCGCATCCCGGTGCACATGATCGAGACGATCAACAAGATGAACCGCATCAGCCGCCAGATCCTGCAGGAAACCGGCATCGAGCCCGATCCGGCGACGCTGGCGATCAAGATGGAAATGCCGGAAGACAAGATCCGCAAGATCATGAAGATCGCCAAGGAACCGATTTCCATGGAGACGCCGATCGGCGACGACGAGGATTCGCATCTGGGCGACTTCATCGAGGATTCCAGCACGCTGTCGCCCGACGATTCCGCGATCTACGCCAACCTGCGCGACGCCACCCGCGAAGTGCTCGACAGCCTGACCTCGCGCGAGGCCAAGGTGCTGCGCATGCGCTTCGGCATCGAGATGAATACCGACCACACGCTGGAAGAGGTCGGCAAGCAGTTCGACGTCACCCGCGAGCGGATCCGCCAGATCGAGGCCAAGGCCCTGCGCAAGCTGCGCCACCCGACCCGTTCCGAAAAGCTGAAGAGCTTCGTCGGCAGCGGCGAGTCCTAAATCCCCAGCCCCGCCATGCGCGGGGCTTTGCGCTTTCGGGTCTGTAGCTCAGCTGGTTAGAGCAGGGGACTCATAATCCCTTGGTCCACGGTTCAAGTCCGTGCAGACCCACCATTTACCCCAACATCAGCGATAATCATCACACATAAAAACAAGGGAGTGTCTGATGGAAGGGGAAGCCAGAAAACCCGGCGAGCGCCGTCTGCAGATCCTGCAAACGCTTGCTGCCATGCTGCAGGAGCCGCAGCCGGAGAAGATCACCACGGCGGCGCTGGCGGCGCGCATCGGTGTGTCGGAAGCTGCGCTGTACCGGCACTTCTCGAGCAAGGCGCAAATGTACGAGGGGCTGATCGAGTTCATCGAACAGACGCTGTTCGGGCTGATCGCGCGCATCACCGCCGACACGCCCTCGCCCATCGAGCAAGTCGAGGCCATCGTCAGCATGCTGCTGAATTTTGCGGCGAAGAACCCGGGCATGACGCGGATGCTGATCGGCGAGGCGCTGGTGCACGAAAACGAGCGCCTGCAAAAGCGCATCAACCAGCTGCATGACCGCATCGAGGCGCAGTTGCGCCAATGCCTGCGCCTGGGTGGCGGCAGGCAGGCCGAACTCAGTGCGCCGCTGGCCAACCTGCTGCAATGCATGGTAGTTGGACGCTGGCATCAGTTCGCCAAGAGCGGGTTCACCCGCGCACCCGGCAGCGACATCGACTTGCTGCTGGCACGCCTGCTCGACACGCACCCCGCCTAAAGGCCGCCCCCGACTTGTCCGCCGACGCCGGGCCCGCACACCGGGCAGGCAGGATCGCGCGGCACCCGCATCATGCGGGCGTCGGCACGCAGTCCGTCCCACAGCAACAGCCTGCCTATCAGCGGCTCACCCACTTCCGCCAGGTATTTCAGCGCCTCCTGCGCCTGCAACGCCCCGATGACCCCGACCAGCGGTGCGAACACGCCCGCTTCGGCGCAACGCAGTTCCGGTTCGCTCGCCTGATCAGGAAACAGGCAGTGGTAGCAGGGGCTGTCGTCACGGCGTGAATCGAACATCGCAAGCTGTCCCGAGAATCCGATCGCGGCACCCGACACCAACGGCTTTCCCAGCGTCACGCAGGCACGGTTGACCGCATGCCGGGTGGCGAAATTGTCCGATGCATCGACCACCAGATCGACCGCAGCCACTGCCGAATGCAGGGCTGCGCCCGAAAGCGCCTCGCCGATCGGCTGCACATCGATTTCGGGGTTGACGGCCCGCACGCTTGCCGCGAGCGACTCGGCCTTGTTCACGCCGATGGAGGCCGTGACGTGGCCGATCTGGCGCTGCAGGTTGGTGAGATCGACCGTATCGCCGTCGGCCAGCAGCAGGCGCCCTACCCCGGCAGCCCCCAGGTACAGCGCCACCGGGCAGCCGAGACCGCCGGCCCCCACGACCAGCACCGCCGAGCCGGCAATGCGTGCCTGCCCGTCCACGCCGATTTCCGGCAACAGGATGTGCCGGCTGTAGCGCAGCAGCTGGTCGTCGTTCAGTTCCATGGTTGGACCGCTGGCACTATTTGTAGCTGCGCCACTCTTCCGGGGTATCGTCGCGGTCGCCGTGCAGATGGCGTTCGTAGACCTTCATGAAAGCCTGTTGCGACTTGATGTCCGGCTCGTCGGCCGCGACATTGCTGCGCTGCACGTTTTCGCAGAAATAGGCCAGCGCGCGCCTGAGCTTGCTCATCAGGCTGTTGTCGAGATGGAATCCCTGGCTCGACAGGGCGGTCTCCAGCCCTTCCAGGGTGTATTCGCAAACGCTGTAGCGCACCAGCAGGCGCCGGCCGTCCGGGCCGCCGCTCACGATCAGCCCCTCGAGCCCCTCGAGCAGCACCCGCGCACGCTCGGCCTGTCCCACCGGCAGATCGTGGAAAACGATTTCGCGGATTTTTTCAAGGTCACACGGGCGCATGGCACACCAGTCAGACAGGGTTTGACTCAGTATAGCGCCATGCGCCGTCCTGTGGCGGCCGACGCCCCGGCCGCCCCGCTCAGCGGCTCTGCAGAATCTGCAGGCCCTTCAAGAGGTTGAGCGCCTGATTCACCTGGAAATCGTTCTTCGACACGATTTCGCCCGGTTCCAGCGCCACCGGCTTCTTGTCCTTGCCAGGTTGCTCGGAAGGCGCCGCCCGCGGGCTGTCGCTCGGTCTGGCTGCCGGAGCCGCCTCGCCGCCTTCGGGATTGCTCAGATGCTTGGCGAGGTCCGCTTCGCGAATACCCAATGCTTCATCCTCCGACGGCATGCTGGGGTCTTCCACCACGATGTCCGGCTCGATGCCCTTGGCCTGGATCGAGCGGCCGTTCGGCGTGAAATAGCGCGCCGTGGTGAGCTTGATCGCGGTGCCATTGCCGAGCGGCAGGATGGTCTGAACCGAACCCTTGCCGAAGGTGCGGGTGCCCATGATGACCGCCCGCTTGTGATCCTGCAGCGCCCCTGCGACGATCTCGGATGCCGACGCCGAGCCGCTGTTGACCAGCACCACCATCGGCACCTGTTTCACCCCCTCGGGCAGGTTCTTCAGATAATCGAGCTGCATCGGCCGCAGATAGTTTTCGCGGCTGGCGGTCAGCCGCATCTTGGCGTCTTCGGTGCGGCCTTCGGTATACACCACCAGGCTGTCGGGCTTGACGAAGGCCGCCGTCACGGCGACCGCACCGTTCAGCAGGCCGCCCGGGTCGTTGCGCAGGTCCAGGATCATGCCCCGCAACGGCGTCTTGTTGTCCTTGTAAAGTTTGTTCAAGGCCTCGGCGAGCAGTTCGCCGGTATGTTCCTGGAACTGCGTCACGCGCACATAGCCGTAGCCGCTTTCGAGCAGCTTGGATTTGACGCTGCGGATCTTGATGACCGCCCGGGTGAGCGTCAGCACGAGGGGTTTGTCGACACCCTTGCGCGCGATGGTGAGCTTGATGCTGGAACCCGGCTTGCCGCGCATGCGCTTCACCGCGTCGTTCAGCGTCATCCCCTTCACCGGCGTGTCGTCGAGCTTGATGATCAGGTCGCCCGGCTTGACCCCGGCCTTGAAGGCGGGCGTGTCCTCGATCGGCGAGACCACCTTGACGAAGCCGTCTTCCATGCCGACCTCGATGCCGAGCCCCCCGAATTCGCCCTGCGTACCGACCTGCAGATCCTTGAAGCCTTCGGCGTCCAGGTAGGCCGAATGGGGATCCAGCCCCGTCAGCATGCCGTTGATCGCCTCGGTGATGAGCTTCTTGTCCTCGACCGGCTCGACGTAATCGTTCTTGATGCGGGCAAACACGTCGGTGAAGGCGCGCAACTCCTCGACCGGCAGCGGCGCGACCGCCTCCTTGTCGGCGATCGCCGACAGATTGAGCGTCAGTGCGGCGCCTGCCAGCGCGCCTGCCAGACCGACGAGAACGAATTTAGCCTTGTGCGTCATTTCACTTCACCCACTGGAGGGGATTAACAGGACGGCTCTGATGCCGCATTTCAAAATACAGGCCGGTATCGGGCTGGCCGCCGCTGTTGCCGACCGTGGCGATGGCGTCGCCGGGCTGGACCCGGTCGCCCACCTGCTTATACAGACTTTCATTATTGCTGTACAGGCTCATGTAGCCTTCTCCGTGGTCGACGATGATGAGATTGCCGAAGCCACGCAGCCACTCGGCAAACACGACCTGACCGGCGGCGATCGCCTTCACAGCCGACCCCTGTGCAGCCCGGATGAACAGGCCTTTCCAGCTTACCCCGCCGCCTTCCCTCGGAGCGCCGAAACGGTTCATCAGTTCCCCTGCCACCGGCAGCCGCAAGGAGCCTTTCAGGCGTGAAAAAGGCCGATCGGAACTAAACGCCACCGGCGTCTCGGTATTCACCGCCAGTGGGCGGCGCGGCTGGCCATTGACAGTCTTCCCCGCAGCCTGTTTCTGTTTCGCCAGTTGCGCGGCACGTGCCCGGGCAGCCTGTTGCGCCATCAGCCGGTTGAGGCGTTCCACCAACTGCGTCAGGTTGCGCTCGTCGCGCTTCAGGTTGGAAATCTCGCGCCGCTGCTGCTGAATCTGCGCGGACAGCTTCTGCAACACCGCCTCTCTCTCGCGCTTGTCGGCCAGCAATGCGCGTTGCTCGGCTTCACGCGCAGCCTGCAAGCGCGTCAGTTCGTCCGATTTCCGGGCAGTCTGCTGCTGCAGCGCACTCAACTGCGCAAGATCGACGCGCAGCGTTTCGATCATGGCGTGCTGCGCCCGCGACAGATGCGCCAGATAACGCAGATCGCGCGCACTCTGATTGGGATCGGCCCCGTTGAGGACGAGCTTGAGCGCATCGCCCTGGCCGCGCCGGTAGGCCCCCCGGAGGGCCTGTGCAAGGTGGGCCTGCTGCTGCCGGATGCGTGCCGCAGTCGCTTCCGTCTGCTGCGCCAGGGCCTGCAGATCAACCCGCGCACGCTGACGCTCGCCATCCAGTTCGCGCAGCTGGCGCACCGCACTGCTGATGGCGCGCTCCGATTCCCGCAGTTCGTCGGCCGCTTCCTTGCGATGCGTCTGTGTCTCGCGAAATTCCTGCTGCAGGGTTTGCAGCCGCCGCTTCAGCGCCTCGAGTTCGGATTGCTTGCGGTCGACCTGGCTGGCCCCGGCGCACAGCGGCACGCACAACGCCAGCAGGATGAGAATTCGTTTGCCGTTCACCCGGACGAGCTTACCCGAAGCCTCCGGCCTTACTCAAACTGGACGAGCGATTCGCCTGTCATTTCCGGGGGCTGCGGCAGACCCATCATCTTCAGCAAGGTCGGGCTGATGTCCTCGAGCGCGCCAGTTTCGGCCAGCATGGCGCGGGGCCGCCCCACGTAGATGAGCGGCACCAGATTCATCGTGTGCGCGGTATGCGCCTGCCCGGTTTCGGCATCGAGCATGAGCTCGGCGTTGCCGTGGTCGGCGGTGATCAGCACTTCGCCGCCGCGTGCGCGCTGCGCGTCCACCACGCGGCCGAGGCAGGCATCCACGGTTTCGATCGCCTTGATCGCGGCCTGCAGGTTGCCGGTATGGCCCACCATGTCGGGGTTGGCGTAATTGCAGATGATGACGTCGTACTGCTTGCTGTTGATCGCGGCGAGCAGTTTGTCGGTCACCTCGAATGCGCTCATCTCGGGCTTGAGGTCGTAGGTCGCCACGTCGGGCGACGGCACCAGCACGCGGTCCTCGCCGGGGAAGGAGACTTCCTCGCCGCCATTGAAGAAGAAAGTGACGTGCGGGTACTTCTCGGTTTCGGCGATGCGCAGCTGGCGCAGGCCCAGGTTGGCGACGTACTCGCCGAGGCCGTTCTTGATGCGCTCGGGCGGGAACGCGACCGATACGTCGAAATCGTCGCTGTAACCGGTCAGCGTGCAGTAGGTGGCGAGACGCGGGGTGACCTCGCGTTCGAATTCGCTGAAATCGGGCTCGATGAACGGCCGCGACAGCTGGCGCGCGCGGTCGGAACGGAAGTTGAGGAAGATCACCGCATCGCCGTCTTCCATCTTCACCGGCTTGCCGTCGGACGGCAGGATCGCCGTGGCCTTGATGAACTCGTCGGTCTCTCCGCGAGCATAGGCCGCCTCCAGCCCGGCCAGCGGATTCTCCGCCCAGAACTCGGTGCGCCCCTGGGTCAGGAGGTCGTAGGCCGCCTTCACGCGCTGCCAGCGGCGGTCTCGGTCCATTGCGTAATAGCGGCCGATCATCGACGCAATATGGCCGACGCCGGTCGCCTCGATCTTTTCGCTCAGGCGGCGCAGGTAGATTTCGGCACTCTTCGGCGGCGTATCGCGCCCATCCAGGAACACGTGCAGGCAAACCTTGCGCAACCCCTCGCGCCGCGCCAGTTCGAGCAGGGCGTGGAAATGCGCTTCATGGCTGTGCACCCCGCCATCGGACAGGAGGCCGAGCACGTGCAGCGTCTTCTGGTTGTCGCGCGCCAGATGCACGGCATTCAGCAGCGCCGGGTTGGTGTAGAAATAGCCGGATTCGATGGCGCGGTCGATGCGGGTGAATTCCTGATACACCACCCGGCCCGCGCCGATGTTCAGGTGCCCCACCTCGGAGTTGCCCATCTGTCCCTTGGGCAGCCCCACTTCCATCTCGGAAGCATGGATCAGGGTGTGCGGATTCTCCTTCCACAGGCGGTCGAAATTGGGTTTGCTGGCCTGTGCGATCGCATTGTCGGCACGTTCGGCGCGGCAGCCGAAACCGTCGAGGATGATGAGGAGAACCGGCGCGGTCTTCATGAAAAAATTTGTATAACCTGACTCGTTTTCGTGGAATTATTTTAATATATGCGTGATTGCTAATCTATACGCAATCCGCAAAGTTACACTACTCGTGCCGAGCGCGCCTGCGTTCTGGCGGCAAGTCCGATCGCATCTTGCACGACACGAACAGCATCGAGGAATTGAACATGGCAGCAGCTGACTGGGACGAAGTGGATCTCATGGACAAGGATGAGCACATCGAGCAGGCCTCGCGTGCGATGAAAGCCATGTCCCATCCACTGCGTCTGAAAATTCTCTGCGTGCTGGGCGACAAGGAAGTCAGCGTCCAGGACATCGTCGACCACGTCGGCACCTCGCAAAGCAACATCTCCCAACACCTGGCTATCCTGCGCGACAAGGGCGTGCTGCGCACCCGCAAGGACGCCAACCGGGTGTTCTATCGCGTCGGCGACACCCGCACCCTCAAGCTGCTGGGCATGATGCGCGACGTCTTCTGCGGCTTCGCCAAATAGGCCCCACCCATCGGCATCGACCGGCCCGGCCACGCGCAAGCGTGCCGGGCTTTTGTTTTTCGCCCCCGCCTTGCCCGTAGTGGATCGGCGCTGCCATGTGGGGCATACTTGCTTCCTTGGCTGCGCAAATTACCATCCAAGCGCTTGAATTAACTAATAAATTAGAATACTCTAATGAACAATTTCCTGGAGGTGCGTCTGTGCTGAACCCCGCCCGTCTGCTGGCTTGCTTCATCCTGCTCTCCCCGCCCGCCTGGTCCGCGCTGCCGTTCGCCGTGGCACCGGTGAAGTACCAGGTGGCCGATACCGGTTACACCACCGAAGCCGCGGTCGAAGCCGTCAAGCAGTCTACCGTCGCCGCCCAGGTGTCGGGACGCGTGGCGGCGGTCAACTTCGACGCCGGCGATTACGTCAAGGCCGGTTCGGTGATCGTGCGGCTATCGGCACAGGAGCTGTCTTCCGCCGTGGCCGGCAGTCAGGCCCAGGTGGCACAAGCCGCCGCCAATCTGGCCAATGCGCGCGCCAACTACGAACGCCAGCAGCAGCTGTTCCAGCAGAAATTCATCAGCCAGGCCGCGCTCGACCGTGCCACCACCGACTACCGCGCCGCCGAGGCCGCTGCCCGCGCCGCGCGCGCCGGCGTCGGACAGTCCGCCGCGGTCAGCGGTTACACCATCATCACTGCGCCGTTTTCCGGCGTCGTTTCCGCACGCCACGTCGAACTGGGCGAGACCGTCACCCCAGGCAAGCCGCTGATGACCGGCTTCGACCCCAAGGACATGCGGGTGATCGCCAACATTCCGCAGTACAAACTGGCCGAGGTGAAAGCGTCGCCGCGCGTCGCCGTCGAGATACCCTCGCTCAACAAGTGGATCGACGCCACCGGCATCACGGTGCTGCCGTCGGCGGACGTCGCCACCCACACGGTCAAGGTGCGCATCGACCTGCCGACCGACCTGGAAGGGGTCATCCCCGGCATGTTCGCGCGCGCGCATTTCTCGGTGGGGAGCGCGCGCAAGCTCGCCATCCCCACGCGCGCGGTGGTGCGCCGCTCCGAAATCACCGCGGTATACGTGGTGAAGCAGGACAAGGTAAGCCTGCGACAGGTCCGCCTCGGCACGCCGAATGCGCGCGGGCAGGTAGAGGTGTTGGCCGGCCTCAATCCCGGCGACGTCATCGCGCTCGAACCGGTCAAGGCGGGCATCTACGCCAAGAGCACCGCCAACCAGCCGGCCGAAAAATAAGCGGAGACACGCATGGGACTCTCCGGACGCATCGCCCGTTTCTTTCTCACGTCCCAGCTCACCCCGCTGATCGCGCTGATCGCGGCCCTGCTGGGCCTGTTCGCCATCCTGGTCACGCCGCGCGAGGAAGAGCCGCAGATCAACGTGACCATGGCCAACGTGTTCATCCCCTTCCCCGGCGCCTCGGCGAAGGACGTGGAAGCGCTGGTGGCGACGCCTGCCGAGCAGGTGTTGTCGCAGATATCGGGCATCGAGCACGTCTACTCGGTCTCCAAGCCGGGCATGGCGGTGTTGACCGTGCAATATCTGGTCGGGCAGGACCGCACCCAGGCGCTGGTGCGGCTGTATGACACCATCCAGGCCAATCGCGACTGGGTGTCGCCCGAACTCGGCGTCGGCGAGCCTATCATCAAGCCGCTCGGTATCGACGACGTGCCCATCGTCACCGTCACCCTGTGGACGCGCGACGAGACGCGCGGCGCCTATGAACTGGAGCAGGCGGCGCACGCGGCGGAAATCGAGCTGAAGCGCATCGCCGGCACCCGCGAGGTCACCACCGTCGGCGGCCCCGGACGCGCGGTGCGGGTGATGATGGACCCTGACCGCATGGCGGCATTCAACGTGTCGGCGCAGGACATCCGCGATGCCCTGCAGGTGTCCAACGCGGCGCAGCCCTCCGGCACGCTGGTGTCGAACAATCAGGAAATTCTCGTCCAGACCGGCACCTTCCTGACCGGCGCCGACGACGTCAAGCAGCTGGTGGTCGGCGTCGCACAGGGACGTCCGGTCTACATGAACGATATCGCCACCGTCGTCGCCGGCCCCGACCAGCCGGCACGCTACGTCTGGCACGGCCCCGGCGCCGGCGGCACCCACCAGGCCGACCAGGGCCGCACCTACCCTGCGGTGACGCTGTCGATCTCGAAGAAACCCGGCGAGAACGCGGTCGACGTCGCCGAAGAGGTCATCGCGCGCGTCGCCAGCCTGCAGAACAGCGTGCTGCCCGAGGGCGTGGAAGCCAGCGTCACCCGCAACTACGGCGCCACTGCAGACGACAAGGCGAAAAAGCTGATCCAGAAGCTGATCTTCGCCACCGCCTCGGTGGTGCTGCTGGTGCTGTTCGCGCTCGGCAAGCGCGAGGCGCTGATCGTCGGTGCCGCGGTGCTCTTGACGCTCGCCGCCACGCTGTTCGCCTCGTGGGCATGGGGCTTCACGCTCAATCGGGTCTCGCTGTTCGCGCTGATCTTCTCGATCGGCATCCTGGTCGACGACGCCATCGTGGTGGTGGAAAACATCCACCGCCGCATGGGGCTCGACCACGACGGCCTCGAAGCCATCATCCCACGCGCGGTGGACGAAGTGGGCGGCCCGACCATCCTGGCCACGCTGACCGTGATCGCGGCACTGCTGCCGATGGCCTTCGTCACCGGCCTGATGGGCCCCTACATGAGTCCGATTCCGATCAACGCCTCGATCGGCATGCTGATCTCGCTGGCGATCGCCTTCATCGTCACCCCGTGGCTGGCGTTGAAGCTCATCAGGCAGGAAGCGCACGGCGCCCACGCAGCGGGCGACGACAAGCTGCTGACCCTGTTCCGCAAACGGCTCACCCCCTTCCTGCGCGGCGAGACCGGCAAGGTCGCCCGCAAGAAGCTATGGCTGGGCATCGCCCTCGCCATCCTGGTGTCGGTCGCGCTGCCGGCAGTCAAGCTGGTGATCCTGAAGATGCTGCCGTTCGACAACAAGTCCGAATTCCAGATCATCGTCGACCTGCCGGTCGGCACGCCGCTCGAACGGACCGCGCAGGTGCTCGCCGAGATGGGCGAGGCCGTCGCCGCCGTGCCGGAGGTCACCGATTACCAGGCCTATGCCGGCACCGCGGCGCCGATCAACTTCAACGGCCTGGTGCGGCAGTACTACCTGCGTTCCGGCCCCGAGGTCGGCGACCTGCAGGTGAACCTGGTCGACAAGCACGACCGCGACCGCAAGAGCCACGAGATCGCCCAGGCGATCCGCCCGGCAGTCGAGGCCATTGCGAAGAAGCACGGCGCCGACGTCAAGGTGGTCGAGGTCCCGCCCGGCCCGCCTGTGATGTCGCCGATCGTCGCCGAGATCTACGGCCCCGATTACGACGCGCAGATCGCCGTCGCCAAGCAGGTGCGCGGCGTGTTCGAGAAGACCGAGGGCATCGTCGCGATCGACGACACGGTGGAGGACGACGCCCAGCGCTTCGTGCTGCGCGTGCTGCAGAACAAGGCGGCGGTCGCCGGCGTGGCGCAGAAGGACATCGTCGCGGCCATGAAGATGGGCCTGTCGGGCGAGAACGTCACCCCCATCCACGGAAGCGGCGCCAAATACGAGATTCCGGTGCGCATCACCCTGCCGCCGGAACGCCAGTCACAGATCGACGAACTCTTGAAGCTGACGGTGCGCGGCGGCAACGGCAACCTGATCCCGCTGTCCGAACTGGTCGAGGTGATGCCGACCGCGCGCGAGAAGACCATCTATCACAAGGACCTGCTGCCGGTGGTGTTCGTGTTCGGCGACACCGGGGGCAAGCTGGATTCGCCGCTATACGGCCTGTTCGGCATGCGCGGCGAGCTCACGGACAAGGCGCTGGCGCAGGGCGGCACCCTGGCGGAAACCTTCATCCGCCAGCCGGCCGACCCCTACGCCGGCTTCAGCCTGAAATGGGACGGCGAATGGCAGGTGACCTACGAGACCTTCCGCGACATGGGCATCGCCTACGCGGTCGGCCTGATCCTGATCTATCTGCTGGTGGTCGCGCAGTTCAAGAGCTATCTCACGCCGCTCATCATCATGGCGCCGATCCCGCTCACCATCATCGGCGTGATGCCCGGCCACGCCCTGCTCGGCGCGCAGTTCACCGCCACCTCGATGATCGGCATGATCGCGCTGGCCGGCATCATCGTGCGCAATTCCATCCTGCTGGTCGACTTCATCAACGAGCAGGCCGCCGCCGGCATGGATTTCCAGGAAGCGGTGATCCAGGCCGGCGCCACCCGCGCCAAACCGATCGTGCTGACCGGGCTCGCCGCGATGCTCGGCGCCTTCTTCATCCTCGACGACCCGATCTTCTCGGGCCTCGCGGTGTCGCTGATCTTCGGCATCTTCGTCTCCACCCTGCTCACGCTGGTGGTGATCCCGGTGCTGTATTACGCCGCGAACTACCGCAAGCATTCTTCATCCACTCCAGGAGTCTCATCATGACCGTTGAACGTCTCGTCCGCATCATCGCCGGATTTTTCATCATGCTGTCGCTTGCGCTGGCGCATCTCTCCGGCAGCGTCGACATGACGCAGCTGTCGTGGCTGTGGTTCACCGCCTTCGTCGGCTTCAACCTGTTCCAGTCCGGCATCACCCGCTTCTGCCCGATGGACATCATGCTGAAGAAGGCCGGCATCAAGCCCGGCGGCCTGTAAGCAGGGGCATTCATGGACATGCAATTTCTGCAGGACAACTGGATGCTGGTGGCGCTGGCGGCGGTATCCGGCGCCATGCTGGCCTGGACGTTCATCGGCGGCAGGCTGTCGGGCATCGAAGAGGCCGACACGCTGAAGGCCACCCGGCTCTTCAACGACGACGCGCTGGTACTCGACGTGCGCGAGGACAAGGAATACGCCGCCGGCCACATCCCGAAGGCGAAGCACATCCCGCTCGGTCAACTGGGCGGCCGCATGAAGGAACTCGACAAATTCAAGGACAAACCGATCCTGGTCACCTGCCGCAGCGGCAACCGCTCGGCGCATGCCTGCCGCATGCTGAAAAAGGCCGGTTTCGAGAACGTCTACAACCAGGCGGGCGGCATCATCGCGTGGGAACGCGCCAACCTGCCCGTCACCACGAAATAACCCCAGGAGTCTGTAAATGGCCAAAGTCGTGATGTACTGCACCGCCGTGTGCCCCTATTGCGTCGCCGCCGAGCGGCTGCTCAAGAGCCGCGGCGTCACCGAGATCGACAAGATCCGCGTCGACCTCGATCCCGGCAAGATGGAAGAAATGATCGCCCGCTCCGGCGGCCGCCGCACCGTGCCGCAGGTGTTCGTCGGCGACACCCACGTCGGCGGCTTCGACGACACCTCGGCGCTGGATGCCGCGGGCAAACTGGTGCCGCTGCTGAACGCTTGATTTTCCGAAGTGCGCCACCACCTTGAAGCGAGATCATTCGCTTCAAGGAATCCCGATGGAACTCGCCTGCCCCCACTGCCTCGCCGTCAATCGCGTGCCGGACGACCGCCTGGCCGACGCGCCGAAGTGCGGAAAATGCGGCTCGCCTATCCTGCCAGGCAAGCCGGTCGACCTCACGGCCGACAGCTTCGACCGCTTCATCGCGAAGGCCGGCCTGCCGGTACTGGTCGATTTCTGGGCCAACTGGTGCGGCCCCTGCAAGATGATGGCGCCGGTGTTCCAGCAGGTGGCGGCCGAAATGGGCGCCCGCGTGCGCTTCGCCAAGGTCGACACCGAGGCACACCCGCAGGTGTCGATGCGCCACCACATCAAGGGCATTCCCAGCCTGATTCTGTTCAGGAACGGCATGGAAGCGGCACGCATCTCGGGTGCGATGGAAGCGCACGCGCTGAAACGCTGGCTCGCTTCGCAAGGGATTCAATAAAGGCGCCATAAAGCGCGTGTAAAATGCGCTGCATCTCCGGAGCTAGAGGCTCCGGTTTTCATATCCAGGGAGACATCATGAGCGACGCGCAGCAACCCGTATTCAATATCGAGAAACTCTACGTCAAGGATCTGTCGGTGGAGGTGCCCAACGCCCCCGCGATCTTCCTGGAACGCGAGGCGCCGCAGATGGACGTCAACATGTCGACCGAGAGCCGCCATCTCGGCGAGGATATGTTTCACACCAGCATCACCGTCACCGTCACCGCCAAGACCGGCGACAAGACGATGTTCCTGGTCGAGTGCACCCAGGCCGGCATCTTCCGCATCCAGAACGTGCCGCAGGAACAGATGCCGATGGTGCTCGGCATCGGCTGCCCCAACATCGTCTTCCCCTATCTGCGCGAGACCGTGTCCGACGTCATCATCCGCGCCGGCTTCCCGCCGCTGCTGCTGAATCCGGTCAATTTCGAGGCGCTGTTCCTGCAGCAACAGCAGGCGCAGCAGCAACAGCAAGCCGCCCCCGCGCAGACGCATTGAACGCGCGTCTGCTGACCGGCGGCCTGCTGCTGGCGCTGGCGCTCCCCGCCAGCGCCCTGGAATACCGCAGCACCGGACGCGCCGCCCTGCTGTATGACGCCCCCTCGACCACCGCCGCCAAACTGGCGGTCGCCGGCAGCGGCCTGCCGCTCGAGGTCATCGTCGACACCGAGGCCTGGGTCAAAGTGCGCGATCACAGCGGGCGCCTGGCGTGGATCGAGAAATCCGCCCTCGGCGGCGCCAGGAGCGTGATGGTCAAGGCCGAGACCGGCCTGGTCCGCCAGCAGCCCCGCCCCGATGCCGAGATTGCATTCCGCGCCGCGCGCGGCGTATTGCTCGAGCTCACCGGCGAAGCCGACGCCTACGGCTGGCTGCCGGTGAAGCACGTCGATGGCATGAGCGGCTGGCTGCCTGTACACGAGGTGTGGGGACGATGAAACTCGCCGTGCTCGGCGCCGGCGCCTGGGGCACCGCGCTGGCTGCCAGCTGGTCTCCGCACCATGCCGTCACCTTGTGGGCGCGCAATGCGGCCGACGTCGACGCCATGCGCGCGAGCCGCCACAACGCCCGCTATCTGCCCGATTGTCCGCTGCCCGACGCGCTCGCGTTCAGCGCGGATGCCGACGCCGCGGTGGCGGAGGCTGAGCTCATCGTCATCGCCGTCCCCAGCAGCGGCCTGCGGGCCACGCTTGCCATGCTCGCCACCCGCCCGCAGCTGCCGCCCGTCATCTGGGTATGCAAAGGCTTCGAGCCTGGCAGCCGCAAACTGCCGCACCAGCTCGTTGACGAACTGTTGCCCGCCCACACGCAAACCGGCGTGCTGTCGGGCCCCAGCTTCGCGCAGGAAGTCGCCCTCGGCTTCCCCACCGCGCTCACGCTCGCTTCCCACGACAGCCAACTGGCGCATCACCTGGCCGAAGTCCTGTCCGGTCACCGCCTGCGCATCTACGCCCACGACGACGTGATCGGCGTCGAGCTCGGCGGTGCCCTGAAGAACGTCATGGCGATCGCCGCCGGCATCTGCGACGGCCTGCAGCTCGGTCACAATGCGCGCGCCGCGCTCATCACCCGCGGTTTGGCCGAAATGACCCGGCTCGGGGTCAAGCTCGGGGGCCACTTCGAGACCTTCATGGGGCTGTCCGGACTGGGCGATCTCATCCTCACCACCACCGGCGATCTCTCGCGCAACCGCCAGGTCGGCCTGCGCCTCGCCCGCGGCCAGGCACTCGATGCCATCCTCAGTGAGCTCGGCCACGTCGCCGAAGGCGTCACCACGGCACGCGAAGTCTCGGCCCTGGCCGCGGAAAGGGGGGTCGACATGCCGATCAGCCGCACCGTCTGCCAGATCCTGTTCGACGGCCTGCCGGCCGCGCAGGCCGTCGATGCCCTGCTGAACCGCGAGATCAGGACGGAGTTCTGACGGTCTCGCCGCGTACGCGCGGCAGGCAGGCGATCGGCTCCCCGTCCGGAAATCGCAGCACGTCCGCCTCGGGCGCCTGGATGCCGCCGCAGTCCGCCGCCGGTCCGGAGAGAAAATCCCATTTCCGCAGCAACGGCTCCAGCTCCGCCGCCGGCAATGGCCGGCTGAACAGAAAGCCCTGGGCAAAATCGCATTGCTGATCCTGCAGATGGGATAGCTGCGCCTGGCTCTCGACCCCTTCAGCAATGACCTTCAGGCCCAGGCGATGCGCCATGGTGATGACGGCGTTCACGATCTCGGCATCGTCCGGGTGGGTGGTGATGTCCTGAACGAAGGCACGGTCGATCTTGAGGATTTGCACCGGCATTTTCTTGAGCTGGCTGAGCGAGGAGTAGCCCGTGCCGAAATCGTCGATCGCCATGCGCAGGCCGCCGGCAGCCAGCGATTCGAGCGTCCGGATCGTGTAGGCCACGTCTTCCATGGCCACGCTTTCCGTGATTTCCAGCTCCAGCACGTGCGCCCCCAGGCAGTACGCGTCGATGGCCTGCATGACCAGGCGGGCGATGTCCTCGCGGAAGAATTGCCGCATCGACAGGTTGACGGACATCACGAGATCGGGGAACCCGGCTTCCCGCCAGGCGTGCGCCTGCCTGCATGCCGTTTCCAGCACCCAGGCGCCGATCGGGACGATCAGGCCGCTCTCCTCGGCGAGCGGGATGAACTCGGCGGGCGAAATCATGCCCAGTTCCGGATGCTGCCAGCGTATCAGCGCCTCGACGCCACGCAGGCGACCCTCGGCCAGATCGAACTGGGGCTGGTAATGCAGCACCAGCTGCCCCCTTTCCAGCGCCTTGTGCAGCTGGTTCTCCAGTTCCAGCCGGCGCAGGCTGCGCTGATCGAGTGCATTGGTGTAGATGTGGAAACCGTTGCGCCCTTCCTTCTTGACGCGGTACATGGCGGTGTCGGCGTGTTTCATCAGCACGTCGACGTCGTCGCCGTCGTCGGGGTACATGCTGATGCCTATGCTCGCGCTCACGAAGATGTCGCGACCACCGACGACGAAAGGCTGCTTCAGCGCGCCCAGCACCTTGTCGGCCACCACCCTGGCCTCCCCGACGTGATCGACGTCCGGCAGCAGGATGGTGAATTCGTCGCCGCCGAGGCGGGCCAGGGTGTCGGTCTGGCGCCCGATTTCCCGCAGGCGCTGGGCGACCAGCTGCAGCAGCTGGTCGCCGGCCGCGTGGCCGAGCGAGTCGTTGACCAGCTTGAAGCGGTCAAGATCGATGAAGAGAAGGGCCACTTTCCTGTGCCGCATGCGGCGCGCAAAGGCGAGCGACTGTTCCAGCCGGTCCTTGAACAGCACCCGGTTCGGCAGGTTGGTGAGCGCGTCGTGATAGGCCTGATGGAGAATCTTGTCCTCTGCCCGCTTGCGTTCGGTGATGTCGGAGAAAGTGGCGACGAAATACTCGATCTCGCCCGATGGTGAGCGGATGCTGCAGATGGACAGCCACTCCGGATACACCTCGCCGTTCTTGCGCCGGTTCCATATCTCGCCCTGCCATTGGCCGCCGCTCAGCACCGCATTCCACAGCGTCCGATAGAAGCCGGCGTCCTGGCGGCCGGATGCGAACATTCTCGGATTGCGGCCGACCACCTCGTCCGGACGGTAGCCAGTGACGGCGGTGAAGGCCGGGTTGACCTGCAGGATACGGCCATCGCGAGCCGTGATGATGATGCCTTCGGAGGAACTGTCGAACACGGCCGCGGCCAGGCGCATGGACTGCGCATTCTGCTCGTGTGTCATGACGAGACGTCGCCCTCGCACGGCGGCGAAGGTAAACAGGAGGCCTGACAGCAGGGCCGCTGCCAGCAGGGCCTGTTCGCTACGGCCGAGGGTCGCCGTCGCGCCGCCGTATACCTCGCTGGCCGACCGCATGATGCCGGGCGTCAGACCCGCGGCGGAGTCGATGGCCTGTTCGTAAAGCGGGCGGGTGTACGTTGAGAACAGGCGCCTGGCTTCGGCCGGATCGCTTTGCATGCGGGCGATGACCTGCTGCTGGCTGCCGACAAGCAATGCGTACCGCCCGGCAAATTCGCGGAGATGCTGCTGGTTGTAGTCGCGCCTGAAATGGGTCTTCAGGTAGTCCAGCAGCGTCCGAATCTCCGTGTCGTCCTGGGCGAACTGTTCCGCCCACTCCGCGGGCGCCAGTTGGCCGCTCTGGGCTGAGCGGGCCTGCAGCTGCATGCGTGCCAGGCGCATCGTCATATCCGAGGCATGCTGCAGATTGGTGAGATTGTTATGGCGCAGCCAGTCGATCTGGCGCGCCGACTGTTCGATCCCCCACCAGCCGATGGCGCTGACGACCACGCCGGAACCGCTGCCCAGCACAAAAAGCAGCAACAGGATTTTCGAGAACGTAAGAGTGCGCAACACGCTACCAACCTTGAATTTCAAAGGACTCGCCTGCCTGGCCAGGTGATTCCCGGCAGCACGCTCAGGCCCGACCCGACGACATGACATCCCGCAAGCGGTGGCCTGCCGGACGAGTGTACGCATCGCATGACGGCCGTGAGGCCGCAGTGGCCGGGAACGTCACGACCACCCGCTGGCGGATGCGAACCGTTCCTCGGCGGCGACAGTCCGCTGGCCGCCCTCCTGCCTCCCCGGCACGACCGCGTGCCTGGCCGGACGCGGCGCCTGACGGACGCGCCCCACGCGGAACACGCTCACCGCCTGGACGAGTCGATCCGCCTGTTCATGCAGACTTTCCGCCGCAGCCGCAGCCTGTTCCACCAATGCCGCATTCTGCTGCGTCATTTCGTCCATCTGCCCCACCGCCTGATTGACCTGGTCGATTCCGGCGCTCTGCTGCTGGCTTGCGGCGGCAATCCCCCCCATGATCTCGGCCACCCGTTCCACCGAGGTGACGATGTCGTCCATGGCTTCGCCGGCCTCGCCCACCAGCTTGCCGCCCTGCCCGACCTGGTCCACCGAGTCGTCGATCAAGGCCTTGATCTCCTTGGCCGCAGCAGCCGAGCGCTGCGCCAGGTGCCTGACCTCGGCGGCGACCACCGCGAAACCGCGCCCCTGTTCCCCGGCACGGGCCGCCTCGACCGCGGCGTTCAGCGCCAGAATATTGGTCTGGAAGGCGATTCCGTCGATCACGCCGATGATGTCGGCGATCCGGCGCGAACTGGCCTGGATCGAGGCCATGGTGGCGACCACCTGCTCGACGACCTGCCCGCCCCTGACCGCGATATCGGAGGCCGAGGCGGCGAGCCGGTTGGCATGCTCCGCATGCTCGGCGTTCCGCTTCACCGTGCTGGTGAGCTCCTCCATAGTGCTGGCGGTCTCTTCCAGGCTCGACGCCTGCGACTCGGTGCGGCTGGAAAGATCGGAATTGCCGGCGGCGATCTCGCCCGCCGCCCCGCGGATGCTCTCGGCGTTGGCGCCGATGTCGGATACCGCCGCCACCATGTTGGCGGTCATCTGCTGCAGCGCGCGCATCAGCTGGCCGGTCTCGTCCCACGCCGCCGCCTCGAAGCGGTGCGACAGGTCGCCGCCGGCGATGGCGTGCGCCACACCGAGAGCGCGGTCGAGCGGCCGCAGGATCGTGCGCGAGATGAAATAGCCGAACAGCAGCGTGAGCAGCGCGCCGACGCCGCACACCGTGGCGATCAATGCGGGCAAGGCGCTCGGGGTGGCTGCGGCCTGGGCCAGCGCCGTCGTTTCCCGCCAGCCGACCACGCCGACTGCGAGCATCAGCGTGGCGCCGATGCCCGTGCTCAGCAGGATGCGCAGATTGACCGGGACGCGCCGGATCGACAGCAGCCAGCCGGCCGGTCCGGTCCGCACGGCCGCGCCGCGCCGAATCGCCCATTGACGCGAACCGTCCTCCCGGATTCCCCGATATGCGCGTTCGGCCTCGGCAACCTGCTGGCGCGACGGTTTGCTGCGTACCGACAGGTAGCCGCTGGCCACCCCGTTTTCCCGCACCGGCGTGACGTTGGCCAGGGTCCAGTAGAAATCGCCGTTCTTGCGCCTGTTCTTCACCACCCCGGTCCAGGGATGCCCCTCCTTCAGCGTCGACCACAGATCCGCAAAGGCCTCCGCGGGCATATCCGGGTGGCGCACGAGATTGTGCGGCTGGCCGAGCAGCTCGTCCTCGGCATAGCCGCTGGCTTCGACGAATGCCGGGTTCGCGTAGGCGATCCGCCCCTTGAGGTCCGTCTTTGAAACCAGCGTGATGTGTTCATCCAGTTCGTATTCGTTGCCCGTCACCGGCAAATTGAGCCGCATGCTTTCTTCCTTTTCCGATCGTCAATCGAGTCTGCCTCGGAGCCGCATGCTTCCGGGTGATGCGGCAGGGCGTGGCTCGCAGGCGCGCCAGCCCTGAATGACGGCACGCACAGAAATCCGTCTCTCCGCGAGCCTGCTGCAAACATAACATGGAATATTAAATATTCGGATAGTCTTATCGCTTGATAGAGACAATCGTCCCGATGCGACAAAACTTGAGGCTGTGCCGCAAAAAAGCCGGATTCAGGGCACGTGAAGCGGCCGCCCGGGACCGGGCGGCCTACGGACGGTGCGCGACCGACGCCGCGATGCGCTCGATGGTGGCGACGAAGTCGGGATCCTCGCCATGCAGCAATGCGGGCAAGGCAGTGCGGAAATCCTCGCGTGCGCACCACTCGTGCATGTAGTCTGCCCACGACCGCCACAGCCTCGCCTGTTGCCGGCTCATGTCGTCCTCGTACACCAGCACGTAGGCGCGCTCGAACAGGCTGACCAGGATGGCGAACAACGCATGCTTGCGTTCCTGCTGTTCCTCGCTGAGCACGCCCTTCTGCCCCGGCGACAGCAGGTGCAGGTCGGCGTTGTCGATGACCAGCCGCATGAAGTCGGCGTATTCGTCCGACAACCGCAGGAAGATTTCCTCTTCGTCGGTCTGCTGTTCGCGGCGGCGGTCATGAACGTAGACGCCGATCGCCAGCGGCAGGCCGACGATGGTGACGACATAGCTCAGCGCTTCCAGCCACTCGAGTCCGCTCATTCACACCCCTCCCGCAAAACCGTTCTGCCGCCAGGCCTCGAATACGGTCACGCTCACCGCATTCGACAGGTTCATGCTGCGCGAACCTGGCAACATCGGCAAGCGCAGACGATGGTCCAGATCGAATTGCGCCAGGATATCGGGCGGCAGGCCGCGCGATTCGGGACCGAACAGCAGCACGTCGTCGATCTTAAAATCGATCGTGGCATAGCTGCGGCCGCCCTTGGTGGTCAGCGCGAACCAGCGCCGCCCCGCCAGTTCGGCCTGCACCGCATCCCAGTCCGGATGCACCCGCACACAGGCCATGTCGTGATAATCCAGGCCGGCCCGCGCCACCTGCTTGTCGGACAAGTCGAAGCCCAGCGGCTCGACCAGATGCAGGCGGCAGCCGGTGTTGGCCGCCAGGCGGATGAGGTTGCCGGTATTGGGCGGAATCTCGGGCTGATATAAAACGATGTCAAACATCCGGCTTGACCTAAAATAAAAACATTCTCGGAGTCCGCCTATTCTATGGTCCCTTACCTCACCACCGCACTCACCGGCCCGCTGCTGGAACTGGAAAAACGCCTGCTCGACGCGCAGCCGACCATCGAGCACTGGTTCCGCCAGCAGTGGAAGGACCAGGCGGCGCCGTTCTACACCTCGGTCGATATCCGCAACGCGGGCTTCAAGCTGGCGCCGGTGGATACCAACCTGTTTCCCGGCGGCTTCAACAACCTCAACCCGGCGTTCATGTCCTTGAGCATCCACGCGGCGATGGGGGCGGTGGAAAAAATCTGTCCCTACGCCCAGCGTCTGCTGCTGATTCCCGAGAGCCATACCCGCAACACGTTCTACCTGCAGAACGTCGCGGTGCTCGCGCACATCCTGCGCCAGACCGGGCTCATCGTCCGCATCGGCACGCTGATCCCCGAGATCACCCAGCCGACCACGCTGGAACTGCCGGCCGGTGGACGCATCACGCTGGAGCCGCTGGTGCGTACCGGCGACCGCATCGGCCTGGAAGGATTCGACCCCTGCGCGGTGCTGCTCAACAACGATCTCTCGGCCGGCGTGCCGGACATCCTCAAGGGCATCGAGCAGAACATCATGCCGCCGCTGCACGCGGGCTGGGCCACGCGCCGCAAGTCGCGCCACTTTTCCGCCTACCAGCATGTCGCCGACGAATTCGCACAACTGGTCGGCATCGATCCCTGGCTGATCGACCCCTACTTCGACCAGTGCGGCAAGATCGACTTCCAGGCGCGCCAGGGCGAAGACTGCCTGGCCGAAAAGGTCGACACCATGCTGAAGAAGATCCGCGCCAAATACGACGAGTACGGCATCGACCAGCCGCCCTTCGTCATTGTCAAGGCCGACGCCGGCACCTACGGCATGGGCATCATGACGGTGAAGTCGCCGGACGACGTGCGCGAACTCAACCGCAAGCAGCGCAACAAGATGGCGGTCGGCAAGGAAGGTCTCGAATTCACCGAGGTCCTGATCCAGGAAGGCGTCTACACCTTCGAGAGCATCAACGGCGCGGTCGCCGAGCCAGTGGTCTACATGCTCGACAACTTCGTCGTCGGCGGCTTCTACCGCGTGCACACCGGACGCGGTTCGGACGAAAACCTCAACAGCCCCGGCATGCATTTCGTGCCGCTGGCGTTCGACGACACCTGCGTGATGCCCGACCGCAGCGCCAACCCCGACGCCAGCCCCAACCGCTTCTATGCCTACGGCGTGGTCGCGCGGCTGGCGATGCTGGCGGCCAGCATCGAACTCGACGAGGCGCTCAGCGAGACAGAGATCGAGACCGAGACCGCAGCCGTATGAAGCTGCTGTTCATCGTCGATCCGCTCGCGGGCCTCAAGGCCTACAAGGACAGTTCGGTGGCGATGATGCGCGCGGCAGCGGCGCGCGGCCATGCGGTGTTCGCCGCCGAGGCGCGCCGGTTGCAGGTGCAGGCGGGGATCGTGCAGGCAGCCTGCGCGGCGCTCGACGTCCACCCCGACGACGACTGGTACCGCATCACCGGTACCGGGACGGAGACGCTGAGCGATTTCGACGCCGTGGTCATGCGCACCGACCCTCCGGTCGACACCGACTACCTGCTCGCCACGCACCTGCTGGGCATTGCCGAAGCCAACGGCGCACGCGTGCTGAACCGGCCGGCCGCGCTGCGCGACTTCAACGAGAAGCTGGCGATCCTCAACTTTCCGCAATTCGTCGCACCCACGCTGGTTTCCGCCGATGCCGGGGACATCGGGCGCTTTCTCGCCGAGCACCACGAAATCATCGTCAAGCCACTCACCGAAATGGGCGGCAGCGGCATCTTCCGTCTGACACAGGGCGACCCCAACCGCAACGCCATTCTGGAAACGCTGACCCGGCGCGGCCATCGCGCCATCATGGCGCAGCGCTATCTGCCCGCCATCAAGGACGGCGACAAACGGATATTGCTCATCGACGGCGAAGTGGTGCCGTGGGCGCTGGCGCGCATCCCCCTTGCCGGGGAGACGCGTGGCAACCTCGCCGCCGGCGGCACCGCACGCGCGCAGCCGCTATCCGCACGCGACCGCGAGATCGCCGAAACCATCGCACCATGGGCGCGGGATCGCGGCATCTTCCTCGCCGGGCTCGACGTGATCGGCGACTGCCTCACCGAGATCAACGTCACCAGTCCCACCGGCTTCCAGGAGATCACTGCGCAGGCCGGGCACGACGTGGCGGCGCAATTCATCGCCGCAATCGAGCGTGGTTGTGGCCGCTTTAGCGGTGTACAACCACGGCCTGCTCCGTGCGGGTAAAGCGCGCATGAAGGCAGCCCGGCACGGCCTGTGGCTGGTGCTGCTGTGGGCGCTCGCCGCCTGCAGCCCGCCGCCGCTGGTTCAGCAACAGGCCTATGTTTTCGGCACCCTGGTCGAAATCAGCGTCGTCGACGACTCCGGCTCCCGCGCCACGCCCGCCATCGCCGCGGTGCTGGCACGCTTCG
Organism: Pseudomonadota bacterium; assembly: GCA_021811235.1. Lineage (GTDB taxonomy): Bacteria > Pseudomonadota > Gammaproteobacteria > Burkholderiales > Thiobacillaceae > Thiobacillus. The sequence goes on from JAJZPG010000004.1 coordinate 76,405, forward strand.
ACCAACTGCACCGTCAGCTGCACGCGTGGCAGCCGAGCGAACTGTCGCGTCTCAACGCCGCACTCGCCCGCGGCGAACGCGCCGCAGTTTCGCCCGGACTCGCGGCGATGCTGCGCGACGCGCAGACGCTCGCAGCGCAATCGAACGAACTGTTCAACCCGGCCATCGGCGGCCTCATCGCGTTGTGGGGGTTTCATGCCGACACGCCGCAGGCACGTGTACCGGACGCTGCCGCCGTCGCCGCCTGGGTCGCCAGGCAGCCGCGTATGGCGGATCTCGTCATCGGGACCGACGCGGTCTCAAGCCGCAATCCCGCGGTACAGCTGGATCTCGGCGGCTACGCCAAGGGTCGCGCGCTGGACGACGCCGTCGCCATCCTGAAAGCGCACGGCATCAAGAACGCACTGGTGAACATCGGCGGCAACGTGATCGCCCTCGGCCGCCACGGCGACCGGCCCTGGCGTGTCGGCATCCAGCATCCTCGCAAAGCCGGCACACTGGCCACGCTGGACTTGCTCGACGGCGAAGCGATCGGCACCTCGGGCGACTATCAGCGCTACTTCGAGTCCGGCGGCCGGCGCTACTGCCACCTGATCGACCCGCGCAACGGGCAGCCGGCAACCGGCATGCAGTCGGTGACGATCCTGGTGCGCGACGCGCACGCCGGCACCCGCTCGGACGCCCTCTCCAAGCCACTTTTCATCGCCGGCGCGGCGCAGCTGGCCGACGGCGCGGCGCGGCTGGGCATCCGCACCTATCTGGCCGTGGATTCCTCCGGCAAAACCCATCTCTCGCCTGACCTGGCGGCCCGCCTTCGCTAGAATGCGGTTTTTGGTCTGACATTCCCGCAATGATAGGCATCCTCATCGTCGCGCACGGCTCGCTGGCCGACAGCCTGGTCGAGTGCGCCACCCATGTGCTCGGCCAGTACCCACGCGGACTCGCCACGCTGGACTTCATCGGCCACGCCGACCCCGACGAGCGGCAGAAGGCCTTGCAGGCACGGATCGCCGAGCTGGACGAGGGCGACGGCATCCTGGTGCTGACCGACGTCTATGGCGCCACGCCCAGCAACACGCTGTGCCGCTTGCTCGAACCCGCCCACATCGAAGGCGTCTCCGGCGTCAACCTGCCGATGCTGCTGAAAGCGCTGAACTACCGCGAAACCCTGGCGCTGCCGCAACTGATCGAACGCATCGTCGAAGGCGGCCGCAACAGCATCAACCATATTTCCGAGACCATGTGCCATGCAGCAACGGGACGTTGAAATCGTCAACAAACTGGGCTTGCACGCACGCCCCTCGGCGCGGCTGACCCAGCTTGCCTCCAGCTTCAAGAGCAATGTGTTCCTGTCGCGCAACGGCCGCCGCATCAACGCCAAGAGCATCATGGGGGTGATGATGCTGGCCGCCGCCAAGGGCAGCACCATCACGCTGGAGACCGATGGCGACGATGAGAAGGAAGCGATCGACGCCCTGGCCGGGCTGATCTCCAGCGGCTTCGGGGAAGAACTGGCATGAGCTTCTCGCTGCACGGCATCGGCGTCTCCGGCGGCATCGCCATCGGTTATGCGCATCTGGCTTCCAGCGCGCGGGTCGAAGTGCCGCAGTACATGCTCGACCGCCAGTACATCAAGGACGAGCTGGCGCGCTTCGACGAAGCCATCCTCGCCACCCGTGCCGAACTCGAGATCCTGCGCAGCCACATTCCGCCCGGCGCACCGGCAGAGCTGTCTGCCTTTCTCGACATGCACCTGATGTTCCTGGGCGATTCGATGATCGCCGAGGAGCCCAAGCGCCTGATCCGCGAGACCCAGTGCAACGCCGAATGGGCGCTGGCGCAGCAGATGGAAGCCTTGGTGGCCCGCTTCGAGGAAATCGACGACGCCTACCTGAGAAGCCGCCAGGAAGACGTGGTGCAGGTTGTGCAACGCGTGCTGAAGGCGCTGATGGGCCATCCCAGCCACCTGCCGCTCGACGTCGATTTCGACAGCGAACGCATCCTGGTCGCGCACGAGCTGTCGCCGGCCGACATGGTCATCTTCAAGAACGTGCATTTCGCCGCCTTCATCACCGACCTCGGCGGCACCACTTCGCACACCGCGATCCTCGCCCGCAGCATGGGCATGCCGTCGGTGATGGCATTGCACAATGCGCGCGGACTGATCCGCGACCACGATCTGTTGATCGTCGACGGCCGCGACGGCGTGGTGATCGTCAACCCGGACGAGTCGGTGCTGGCCGAATACCGGCTGCGGCAGAACCAGTGGCGCATCGACACCGACAAGCTCAAGCGACTGAAAACCAGCAAGTCGTCCACGCTGGACGGCACGCCGATCGAACTGATGGCCAACATCGAACTGCTGGGCGACATCGATGCGGTGAAGGCGGCCGGCGCCCACGGCATCGGCCTGTTCCGCAGCGAATTCCTGTTCCTCAACCGTTCCGACCTGCCGAACGAGGAGGAGCAGTATCACTCATACCGGGCGGTGGCCGAGGCGCTGGACGGCAAGCCGGTCACCATCCGCACGCTCGACCTCGGTGCCGACAAGCAGGCGCCGTGGGGCCACACGGTGGCCGACAACCCGGCGCTGGGCCTGCGCGCGATCCGCCTGTGCCTGGCCGAGCCGGGGCTGTTCCACACCCAGCTGCGCGCCATCCTGCGCGCCTCCGCCCATGGCCGGGTGCGCATCCTCATCCCGATGCTGGCCAGCTTCATGGAACTGCGGCAAACCCTGCAACGCATCGACGAAGCCAAGGCCTCGCTGCGCAAGGACGGCCTGAAATTCGACGAAGGCATTCCGCTGGGGGGCATGATCGAGGTGCCTGCCGCGGCGCTGGCGGCCAGCTTCTTCGCCGAGCAGTTGGACTTCCTGTCGATCGGCACCAACGACCTGATCCAGTACACGCTGGCGATCGACCGCGCCGACGACAGCGTGGCGCATCTTTACGATCCGCTGCACCCGGCGGTGCTCAGCCTGATCCAGCAGACCATCCGCGCCGGCGCCAAGGCCGGCAAGCCGGTTGCGGTGTGCGGGGAAATGGCGGGCGATCCGCTGTTGACGCGGCTGCTGCTGGGGCTCGGGCTGCGCACCTTCTCGATGCACCCGGCGAGCCTGCTGCAGGTCAAGCAGCAGGTGTTGAAGTCGCATCTGGAAGAAGTGGGCCTCGCGACGCAGCGGCTGTTGAAGAATACCGACCCGGACAAGACGGCGACCCTGCTGGGCCGCCTGAACGGCTGACCGACCGCTACGCCGTGAGCTGTCCGGCGATGCGCGCAAGCTCCGTCTTGTCGTGGCGCAGGCGGCCGATCTCGTCCTTGATCTGCGCCATGCGGCTGTGCAGCGTGCCCATGTTTTCCAGGATGCGCTGCAGGTTGGCGAGCCGCGTGTCGAGATACTGCTTGTGCTCGCGGATGCGGGTCATCACCGGGTCGAGCGCGATGCGCAGCCAGCGTTCGGCTTCCACCCGCGCCAGGCTGAAGGCCTTGCGCGCCTCCTCGGCCAGGCCGGCATAGAAACGCCGGATCATGAAACGCTTTTCCAGCATCAGGTTGGCCGGGTCGCGGCAGAACGCCTCGGTCTCGCGCGTGAGCGCCTCCAGCCGGTTGCGGTAGGCGTTGAGATCCAGCCGCGGCACCTGCATCTTCGGCAGATGGTGCACGCGATGAAAGCGAATATAGGCCTGGTCCAGCGCGTCCAGCATGTTGTCGGCCAGCTGCGTCGCTTGCTGGATGCGGTCGACCATCTGCCCGCTCAGTTGGCGGATACCGCTGGTGAGCCCGCGCGTGGTCCAGCTGCCTTCCAGTGCTTCGCGCCCCGCCTTGCAGATGTCGCCCAGGGTCTCGTCCGACAATTGCGACAACAGGTGGTCGCCCTGCGCCTGCACCATCCTGCGGGTGATGCGGAACTGCTCGGCCGTCGCGTCGTAGCTGTCCTTCTCCTGCTGCAGCTTGGTCCGCGTCTGCTCGATCAGCTCGCGGTTCTTGCCTGACAGCTGGGTCAGCTGGATCAGTTCGTCGCTGCTGCGCTTGAGCCGCGCCGCCAGATCGACCCGGCTCTCGTCGAGCAGGGCATTCACCTCGCGGCTGACCGCGTGGTAGAGCATGTCGCGCCGCGCCGGGATCACCTGGTGCGCCAGCAGGTATTCCAGCGCCTCGATGCCGGAACGCACGCGCAGGGCGCCATCGCCGCGGATGGTGGCGGCCAGCGCCTTCTGCGCCGACACCGTGAACACCCGGCTGCGCGGCAGCTTCAGCACGCGCGCGGTCTCCTCGGCCTGGCGCTCGATGGTGGCCTGCACCTCGGCATCGCTCTTCAACTCGTCCCACAGCATGTCGATCTTGTTGAGGACCGCCACGTGATAGTTGGCATGGCGGTGCACGTGCTTCTGCCAGATCTCCAGATCCGAGCGGGTCACGCCCGTATCGGTCGCCAGCAGATACATCACCGCATGCGCGTTGGGAATGACCGACAGGGTCAGTTCGGGTTCGGCGCCGAGCGCATTGAGGCCGGGGGTATCGAGGATCGTCAACCCGGCCTGCAGCAGCGGGTGGGGGTAGTTGACCATGGCGTAGCGCCAGGCTGGCACTTCGACCGTGCCGTCGGGGCGCAGCTGGTGGCGCTCGCTTTCGTCCTCGCTGCTCCACAGGCCGAGCTCGATCGCGTCCACCGCCGGCATCGCCTTGGTTTCGGTGAGCTTCTTCAGGCTTTCCTGCAGCTGGCGCGGATCGGTCGGGTCGAGCGACACCCGGCACCACTCGATCGGCATGTGCTTGAGGCGTGCCAGCGAGTCGCCGCGGCGGCGCGTCTCGATCGGCAGCAGGCTGAGACTGGGCGCCTCGTCCGCGCTGTACGACAGCTCGGTCGGGCACATGGTGGTGCGCCCGGCATCGGACGGCAGCAGGCGCTGGCCGTGATCGGCAAAGAACAGGGCGTTGATGAGTTCGGTCTTGCCGCGCGAGAACTCGGCGACGAAGGCGACCACCAGTTTGTCGTGGCGCAGGCCGGACGCGGTGTCGGCGAGCCGCAGGGTGCGTTCGGCGTCGATGCCGTGCTGGCGGTCGAGCCAATCGGCATAGTCGGTGATCGCAGTTGCCAGCCGCAGACGCCGTTCGCTGAAGTCGGCAACTTCCTGTTCCAGATGGACGCTCATTCGCTGTTTTTCTCGATTTCAAGCCACGGGGCCGCAACCCCGCACACCGCCACGGTCTTCTGCCGCGAGGTCTCGCCCCGCACCAGTCGCACCGCAGATTTCGGCACCCCCAGTTGCGCGGCCAGCCAGGCCAGCAGATGGGCATTCGCTTTGTTATCGACGGGCGGCGCGGCAATCTTTAATTTCAGCCGGCCGCCATGTTCGCCCACCGCGGCGGTCACTTTCGCCCCCGGCTGCACGTGCAGGTCGAGCAGCCAGTCGGCGCCGTCGCGGCGCGCCCAGGCGGGGGGCGTGCTCACGCTCAAAGCGAACCGAGCAGCACGCGCTCCAGAGCCATGATGGGCAGCATCAGGATCAGCTGGCAGACGATGAACAGCACCAGCGGCGTCAGGTCGACCTGGGCGACCATGGGCACGATGCGCCGCAGCGGCCGCAGGAAGGGTTCGGTCAACTCGTAGATCACCGGCATCAGCGGCGTGTCGCTGTTGACCCACGACAACACCGCACGCACCAGCGTCAGGCCGATGATCAGGTACACCGTCAGGCTCAGCAGGCGCACCGCCGCCAGCCCCAGCATCACCGGCCACACCTTGCCGCCGGCCAGCCCGAACGGGAAGCCGTCGAGCCAGTAGCTCGCCAGGACCACGGCGAACTCGACCAGGAAGGCCACCACCAGGCAGGCCCAGTCGAGTCCGAGCACGCCGGGGATCACCCGGCGCAGCGGCTTCACCGCGAAATCGGTCAAGGCGACGACGAACTGCGCGAAGGGATTGCGGAACGGCACCCGGAACAGCTGCATCATGAAGCGCAGCAGCACCGCGATCGCGAACAGGTTGCCGAGCGTCTGGATGAGGAAGGTCAGCGCGCCGGAAATCATGCCAACCGTCCCAGTTCGTCGCCCAGCTCGGCCCCGCGGCGGCTGGCCGCCTCGACTGCCTGGCCGATGGCCTGCTTGACCGCTGCCGCCTCCAGCGCGGCGAGACCGCGCTCGGTGGTGCCGCCCTTGGACGTGACGCGCTGGCGCAGCAGCGCCGGCTCCTCGCCCGATTCCAGCGCCAGCTTGGCGGCGCCGAAGAAGGTCTGCAGCGCCAGCTGGCGCGCGGTTTCAGGGGCCAGCCCCTGCGCCACGGCTGCCGCCTCCAGCGATTCGATGAAGTAGAACACGTAGGCCGGGCCGCTGCCCGACACTGCGGTGACGGCATCGAGCTGCGGCTCGTCCTCCACCCACACCACGCCGCCGACGGCGCGCAGCACGGCCTCGGCCTGCGAACGCGATTCCTGGTTGACGGCGGGGGATGCGTACAGCCCGGCAATGCCGGCCTGCACCAGCGCCGGCGTGTTGGGCATGGTGCGCACGATGCGTTCGTGCCCACCCAGCCAGCGCGACAGGTCGGCCACCCGCACCCCGGCGGCGATCGACACCACCAGCTGGCCGGCCAGCCGCGGCGCCAATGCCGCCGCCACCTCAGGCAGGGTCTGCGGCTTCACCGCCAGCACGACCAGCGCATGCAGGCGCGCCTGCGACAGGTCGGCATGCGTCACCACGCCGAAGCGCGCCGCCAGCTGCGCCCGCGCGTCGGCATTGATTTCGACCACCTCGATGTCGGTCGGCTGGCTGCCGCTGGCGATCAGCCCGCCGATGATGGCGGCGGCCATGTTGCCGCCGCCGATGAAGCTCACTTTATGCATGGTCACCTCGAATGTTTCGAAAATTCGCGCGATGATCGCGCAGGATTTTGTTTTGTAGGGGAATTTTGGGTAGGAGTGGCGTAGTGATTCATACGCCCGACTGAGCAAAGTTTCCATACGAAACAAAAGACCAGCGAGGGCGCGTGTAATTTATGAATCATCCGAGGTAATTCCTTTCGCCAAACAGGGCCGTCCCCACCCGCACGATGGTCGCGCCCTCCAAAATCGCCGCCTCCAGATCGGCCGACATGCCCATCGACAGGGTGTCGAGCGCATGGCCGCGCACGCGCAAGCCGTCGAACAGTTCGCGCACCTGGCGGAATGCGGCACGCTGGGCGCCGGTGTCCGGGGTCGGCGCGGGAATCGCCATCAGGCCGCGCAATTGCAGGCCCGGCAGCTTCGCGACCGCGTCGGCCAGCGCCGGCAATTCTGCCGCAGCCACGCCGCCCTTGCTCGCCTCGCCGCTGACGTTGACCTCGATGCAGAGCTGCAGCGGCGGCAGGCCGGGCGGACGCTGCGCCGACAGGCGCTCGGCGACCTTCAGGCGGTCGACGCTGTGCACCCAGGCGAAGTTCTCAGCGATCGACCGCGTCTTGTTGCTCTGGATCGGCCCGATGAAATGCCACACCAGCGGCAGGCCGGCCAGCGCCGCCTGCTTGCCCAGGGCTTCCTGCAGGTAATTCTCGCCGAATTCGGCCTGTCCGCATGCAGCGATGTCACGCACCGCCCCGGGGCCGAAGGTCTTGCTCACCGCCAGCAGACGTACGCTCGCCAGATCGCGTCCCGCCTCCGCCGCAGCCCGCGCGATCCGTGCCTGGATGGCACGCCAGCGCACGCACGGCGCATCGCTGCCGGGCTTCGTATCCGGCTCAAGTTCGCGCGGGTCAGGACCGTTATTCATTGCGATTATTATCTTCCAAAAACACCCTACCCAACCCGAACGAGGCACGCGTGGATATTTCTGAACTGCTGGCATTCGCCGTCAAGAACAAGGCATCGGACCTGCACCTGTCGTCCGGCCTGCCGCCGATGATCCGGGTCAACGGCGACATCCGCCGCATCAACCTGCCGCCGATGGAGCACAAGGACGTGCACCGCATGGTGTACGACATCATGAACGACAGCCAGCGCAAGGTGTACGAAGAGACGCTGGAAATCGACTTCTCGTTCGAAATCCCCTCGCTGGCGCGTTTCCGCGTCAACGCCTTCAATCAGCAGTACGGCGCCGGCGCCGTGTTCCGGACCATTCCGTCGAAGGTGCTGACGCTGGAGGAACTCAACTGCCCGCCCATCTTCAAGGAAATCTCCGACCAGCCGCGCGGCATCGTGCTGGTCACCGGCCCGACCGGCTCCGGCAAGTCGACCACGCTGGCGGCGATGATGGACTACATCAACGAGAACCAGTACTCGCACATCCTCACCGTCGAGGACCCGATCGAATTCGTGCACCAGAGCAAGAAGTGCCTGATCAACCAGCGCGAAGTCGGCCCGCATACGCTATCGTTCAACAACGCGCTGCGCTCCGCGCTGCGGGAAGACCCGGACGTCATCCTGGTGGGCGAATTGCGTGACCTGGAGACCATCCGCCTGGCGCTGACCGCCGCCGAAACCGGCCACCTGGTGTTCGGCACCCTGCACACCTCGTCCGCCGCCAAGACCATCGACCGCGTGGTCGACGTCTTCCCCGCCGCGGAAAAGGAAATGGTGCGTTCGATGCTGTCGGAATCGCTGCGCGCGGTGATCTCGCAGACGCTCTTGAAGACCAAGGACGGCACCGGCCGCGTCGCCGCGCACGAGATCATGATCGGCACCCCGGCGATCCGCAACCTCATCCGCGAGAACAAGGTCGCGCAGATGTATTCGGCGATCCAGACCGGCGGCAACCTCGGCATGCAGACGCTCGACCAGAACCTGCAGGACCTGGTCAAGCGCAACGTCATCGCCTCGGGCACGGCGCGCGCCGCGGCGCAGAACAAGGACGCCTTCCTGGGCTGAGGCTCAACTTGGGCAGAGGATTTGACCAATGAACGCTGAAAAAACCATCCACGACCTCTTGCGCCTGATGCTGGCGAAGAACGCTTCCGACCTCTTCATCACCGCCGGCTTTCCGCCCGCGATCAAGGTCGACGGCAAGATCACCCCGGTGTCGAACCAGAGCCTCACCCCCGCGCACACCAGCGAACTCGCGCGCTCGATCATGAACGAAAAGCAGTGGCGCGACTTCGAGGCGACCAACGAATCCAACTTCGCGATCAGCCCGCCCGAAATCGGCCGCTTCCGCGTCAACGTCTTCGTGCAGCAGGGCCGCGTCGGCATCGTGATGCGGACGATCAACACCAAGATCCCCAAGATGGAGGACCTCAACCTGCCGCCCATCCTGCGCGACGTCGCCATGATCAAGCGCGGCCTGGTGATCTTCGTCGGCGGCACCGGCACGGGTAAATCGACCTCGCTCGCCGCGATGGTCGGCTACCGCAACGAGAACGCCGCCGACCACATCATCACGGTCGAGGACCCGATCGAATACGTGCACGAGCACCGGAAATCGATCATCACCCAGCGCGAAGTCGGCATCGACACCGACAACTGGTTCTCCGCGCTGAAGAACACCCTGCGCCAGGCGCCCGACGTCATCCTCATCGGCGAAATCCGTGACCGCGACACCATGGAATACGCGATCGCCTTTGCCGAAACCGGCCACCTGTGCCTGTCGACGCTGCACGCCAACAGCGCCAACCAGGCGCTCGACCGCATCATCAACTTCTTCCCCGAGGAAAAGCGCGACCAGCTGCTGATGGACCTGTCGCTCAACCTCAAATCCTTCATCTCGCAGCGCCTGATCCCGCGCAAGGGCACGGCCGGCCGCGTCGCCGCGGTGGAAATCCTGCTCAACTCGCCGCTGATCGCCGACCTCATCTTCAAGGGCCAGGTGCACGAGATCAAGGAGATCATGTCGAAGTCGCGCGAACTCGGCATGCAGACCTTCGACCAGGCCCTGTTCGACCTCTACGAGGCCGGCATGATCACCTACGAGGATGCGCTCAGGAACGCCGACAGCCTCAACGACCTGCGCCTGAAGATCAAGCTGCACGGCCAGGAATCCAAGGGGCGCGACATGATGGCGGGGCTGGATCATCTCGATATTGTTTGAATTTGTTGGAGGCCCAATAAAAACGGGGTGCTAAGCACCCCGTTTTTATTGTTGAATTCGACTTGAGCAACCGCCACTCATGGTCATTTTCCGATTAGAAACTCGAAGCCGACCCTTTTGATTGCTTGAAGTGGGCGAGGTCGGGTGTGGTATGTCCACTAGATGTAAGAGTTGACGTCACGCTTCCACTGCCGAAACGAACTGGGCTCGGGCTAAAGCCAAATTCTCTATTGCATCACCTTGATGAACCGCAGTGTGGCAATTGGAACAAAGGAGCATAAGCTCGTCGGCCTGGATAATCGTGGCTGAAGTCAGCTGAGCCAATGGCAGGGTGTGATGTACCTCAATGATGTCCTTCTTTAAGAACGGGTAGCGTTCTCGAAAATTCATGCCACAAAGTTCGCAGAAGAGTTTCCCATGCAAGGCTAGGAACTGGCTGACCTTCTTGTTTCGAAGGGCGCGATCGCGCTCGATCGACATGTGAAGCAGTGCGCGCCGCAGCCCCTCATAGCCGAACGGGTAGCTTTCGTCTACGGCCGAATCGGTATCATTCCGTCGGGCGCCATAATCATTCAGCGAGGCAACACGCTCGACTTCTGACCGTAACATTGATTTCCAACTTTCGGTCGCATGCGCATCTGGCAGGACATGGCGCTTAGGAATGGGATTGTGGTTCTCTGTAGCTGCCTCAAGGGCTTGCCGACGTGCCTGCTCCTCACCCAGTTTAGCGACAGAGAAATTTCTAGTTTTTCTCTTGTACTCGGAATCGTGCCAAGTAGCCCGCCAATATACGTATTGAGAAAGCTTTCCGGGCTCGACGTGGCGTGATATTCGATTTTCAGGATTAGGGTCCAAGGCCCTCTTGTAGTGCACTTCCACGGTGACAGGAAATGCTGAAAGAATTTCGTGCCGAAACAGTATTGCGCGACGTAGGCCGTTCTCAATCGAGCCAGATGGCCCATCGTAGAAGTACTCGACGAACTTGGCCTTGTCGCGTGATATATTGACGCGCCAAGCGTGAGTGGATCCATAGTCGAATCGAATGATTCCTTTTGGGACCATGAAAAACTCCGGATCTTCAAATGCGATCCGAAGGGAACGGTCCAACTGCGCCTCGTCGTAGACGATGCGTGTGCTCATGACGCCCTACCTTCAAGGAAGTGGCTAAACGGGGTCGCCATTGTCGTGGGCCGACTGAGTAATTTCCGATCTTTTCGCCTTCATCGATCCCGAAATCAGCTTGTACTGCAGGAACCGCGTCTCGATCTGCCCGTTGAACAGCGGGATGCGGCGGCTCGCCTTCAGGCCCATCAACTTCGGCAGCAGCGGATCGCCTGAAATGATCCACGCCTCCCAGCCGGCGAAGTTCTGCTTCAGCCAGTCGCCCAGCAGCGGGTACCAGTCGGCCAGGTCCTCGGCCTCGCCGATGCGCTCGCCGTAGGGCGGGTTGGTGACGATGGTGCCGACCGGCGTTGGCGCTTTCAGGTCGAGCACGTCGGCGACTTTCAGCTCGATGGCGTCGGCGTAGCCGGCGGCGGCGAGGTTGTTCCTCGCCTTGTCGAGTACCCAGCGGTCCTGGTCGGCGCCGAAGAGCGGCAGGGACTTCAGCGGCTTTTCCTTCGCTTTCGCTTCGGCCTTGATGCGCTGCCACAGTGCGGCATCGAAATCGCGGTAGTGCTCGAAGGCGAAATGGCGCGCGCGGCCGGGCGCGCGGTTGAGCGCGATGTCGGCCGCTTCGAGCAGGATGGTGCCGGCGCCGCACATCGGGTCCAGGAGCGGCGTGCCGGGCTCCCAGCCGGACAGCATCACGAGGCCCGCGGCGAGGTTCTCCTTGATCGAGGCGGCGCTCGCCTCGCGCTTGAAGCCGCGCTTGAAGAGGGGCTCGCCGCTGGTGTCGAGATAGAAGGTCACCGCGTCCGGGGTGAAGAAGGCGTACACCGGCACGTCGGGTGCTTCGGTGTCGACGCTCGGGCGCTCTCGCGTTTCCTCGCGGAAGCGGTCGCAGATGGCGTCCTTGATCTTGAGCGTGATGAAGTTGAGGCTCTTCAGCGGCGCGTTCTGCGCGCCGACCTTCACAGCGATGGTCTTCTTGACGTCGAACCAGTCCGGCCACGGCAGGTCGAGCGCGGCGCGGTAGATGTGTTCTTCCTTGCGGTAACGGGTGTAGCCGACCTTGCGCAGGATGCGGGTGGCGATACGCGAGGTGAGGTTGGCGCGCATCTCGGCGGCGGCGTCGGCCATGAACAGCACGCCGGCGGGCAGCTGGCGCACCACCTGCGCGCCGGCGGCGTTGAGTTCGGCCACCAGCAATTCCTCCAGCCCGCGCGGGCAGGTGGCGAAATGGCTGGCGGGCGGCAGCGCCTCGCGCTCGGGGCGGACGGGATGCGGCGTGGGTTTACGGCGGGGTTCGGGTTTCAAATCGTACTTTCTTGCAAAAATGGGCGATGCGTCATTGCGAACGCGGTGAGGCAATCCCGCAACGCGCTCCGGATTGCCGCGCCGCAGAGTTCATGCCCTTCAGGGCGCTCCTCGCAATGGCGGTCAGAACGGCTTCAGCACCACCAGCAGCACCACGACCAGCAGCACGATCACCGGGATTTCGTTGAACCAGCGGAACCAAGTGTGCGATTTCGTGTTCTGTCTGGCTTCGAAGCTGCGCAGCAGTTTCCTGCACACATGGTGATAGCCGACCAGGCCGGCGACCAGCGCGAGCTTGGCCCACATCCAGTTCATCGAAAGCGGGAAATACGCCAGCCACAGCCAGATGCCGGTAATCAGCGTCAGCCACATGATGGGCGACACGAACCGATACAATTTGCCCGCCATCAGCAGCAGGCGGCTGTAGGCGGCGGGGTGGGTTTCCATGGCCAGGTTGACGAAGATGCGCGGCAGGTAGAACAGTCCGGCGAACCAGCTGACCACCATCACGATATGAAACGATTTCAGCCACAGCATGGATAAACGAGCCCCCCAAGTATTAAAGGCAGCCAAGAAATGGACGCCGAGTCCGCTGACCCTGATTCTACTGGGTTTGATCGCGTATCTGTGGTTCCGCCCGCCGGCCGAGGTCAGCGAGGAAAACCGCGCCGCGCCGCCGTGGCAGGTGGTCCTGCCGGACGGCCGCCTGCTCGCCAGCGAATCCCTGCGCGGCAAGGTCGTGCTGGTGAACTTCTGGGCGACCTGGTGTCCCTACTGCCGCAAGGAGAAGCCGGTGATCGACGCATTCTGGAAGGATTACCAGGCGCGGGGATTCGAGGTCGTCTCGATCAGCGTCGACGACCCGCCGGAGAAGATCGCCGCCTGGATGAAGGACAAGGGCTACGCCTTCATGGCCGCGCCGACCAACGCTTCGGTGGCGGCGGCATTCGGCCACGTTGCCAGCGTGCCGACCTCGTTCATCGTCGACGCCGATGGCCGCATCCGCCACAAGATCGCCGGACAGGTGCATTATCCCCGGCTGGAAAACCTCGTCGCGCCGCTCCTGGCCCCCCCACCCACCGGAACCCCATGATGGAAGTATCCGACAGCCCTGCCGCCTGGGCACAAGACCGCCTCACCGAACTCGAAACCAAGCTCGCCTTCGCCGAAGACCTGCTCGACACCCTCAACCAGACGGTGATCCGCCAGCAGGGGCAACTCGACCTGATGCAGCAGCAGCTGCGCCTGCTTCACCAGCGGCTGCAGGAAGCGCAGCCGGCCGAGGCACGCAGCCTGCGCGAGGACATCCCGCCGCACTACTGACCGCTCAGCGGCATCTCCATCGTGCCCAGCAGGGGCAGCAATTCGCGCTCCGGCATGGGCCGCGCGTAGTAATAGCCCTGGGCCCGCAGGCAGCCGTGCCGCAGCAGGAAGGCCTCCTGGCCGGCGTGCTCGACGCCTTCGGCGATCACCCGCAGGCCCAGCTTGGCCGACAAGGCAAGAATGGCCTGCACGATGGCGGCGTCGTCCGTATCCTGGGCGACGTCGCGGATGAAGCTGCGGTCGATCTTGAGCTCGCTGATCGGCAGCAGTTTCAGCCGGCTGAGCGAGGAATGCCCCGTGCCGAAATCGTCAATGGCGATGCTGACGCCAATCTGGCGCAGGGCCTGCAATATCTCCACGCCGGCCGTCTCGCTTTCCATGATGCTGCTTTCGGTCAGCTCCAGGACGATGCGCGCGGGCGCCACGCCGGTTTCTGCGAACATGTCCGCCAATCGCTGCGGCAGGTTCTTCTGCAGCAGCTGCTTGCCGGACAAGTTGACATGCAGGCCGAAGTCGTCGAGCGGGATACCCTGCGCTTCCCAGCGCTTCAGCGCGAGGCAGGCTTCGCGCACGATCCACTCGCCCATGGGAACGATCAGGCCGGTATCCTCGGCCAGCGGAATGAAATGGTCGGGCGGGATCGCGCCTTCCTGCGGGTCGAACCAGCGCAGCAGCGCCTCGGCACCGCAGATGCGCCGGGTATCCAGGCAGACCAGCGGCTGGTAGTGCAGTTCCAGTGCACGCTGTTCGAACGCGCTGCGCAGCCGGGTTTCCAGCTGGATGCGCCGCATCGCACGTTCGGTGATGCCCTGCTCGTAGAAGTGAAACGTGTTGCGGCCGCGCTCCTTCGACTTGTACATGGCGGCGTCGGCTTGCATCAGCAGGGTCTCGGCATCCCTGCCGTCCTCTGGATAGACGCTGATGCCGATGCTGGCGGAAATGTGCAAGGGATAGTTGCCGATGTGCAGCACCTTTTCCAGGGCATGGATGATCTTCTCGGCCACCGCCGCCGCGGCCTGGCCGTCGCGCACGCTTTCGAGCAGCACGACGAATTCGTCCCCGCCCAGGCGCGCCAGGGTGTCCTCGTCGCGTACCAGCATCTTGAGCCGCCCGGCGGCAGCCTGCAGCACGGCGTCGCCGATGGCGTGCCCAAGGCTGTCGTTGATGTTCTTGAAGCGGTCGAGATCGATGAACAGCACGGCCATGCGGGCGTGTGCACGGTCGGCGCGGCTGGCGGCATGGCGCAGGCGGTCCATCAGCAGCGCCCGGTTCGGCAGGCCGGTCAGCGCATCGTGGTATGCAATGTATTCCAGGTGCGCGTCCTTCTCGCGCAATGCCGCTTCCGCCTGTTTCCGGGCGGTGACATCCTGGACCGTGCCGATCATGCGGACGGGCCCGCCCTGTTCATCCAGCAGCACTTCCGCACTTTCGTGCACGACGCGGACGCTGCCGTCCGGGCGCACGATCCGGTGGTCGATCGCATAGGGCGTGCCGGATTCCAGCGCCTGCCCGACGGCCTCCTCGACGGCCGCCCGGTCGTCGGGGTGCACCCGTTCCAGAAAGGCTTCGTAGCTCGCCTCGAATTCCGCCGGGTCGAGGCCGAACAGGCGGTAGATGCCATCCGACCAGAACAGCCGCTTCTGCACGATCTGCCAATCCCAGTTGCCCATGTGCGCGATGCGCTGCGCGCGGTCGAGGCTTTCCTTGGTTTCGGCCAGCTGCCGCGAGGCCCGCGCGATCTGCCGGTTCTTCCTGACGAACAGCAGCAGCGACGAGGAGAGGCTGACGAGCAGGAGCGCCAGCAGGCCGTAGAGCGTCCCAAGAATGATCGCGCGGTTGGTCTCGTAGAACGAGGGCACCGTGTTGACGAGCGTCGCCTGGCTTGCGATGTCGTCGGGCAGGACGAGGCCTGCTTTCAGCAGTTCCGTTTCGTCGACGACGTATTCGTTGGGGCTGCGCTCGATCGGCGGCAGGTCGCGGACAGGCGTGCCTTTCAGATTGCGCTTGAGCAGTTCCGCAGCGGCGCGCCCCTGGTGCATGCCGCTGGTGACGTAACCGCCGAGCACGCCCGGGTAGAGATAGGCGTCTTCCATGCTGAACACGACGAACTTCCCGGCGCCGACGACGGCGGCGACGGTCTCGGGTAGGCTGAGCGTGCGGCCGTCGCGATCGGCCACGGCCCCCAGGGTGGTGAGGAACACGAAGCGCTCCCTGCGCACCTTCAGCCGCGCCACCAGATCGTCGACCCGGCTGGCTGAAATGAAGGTGGCCCGGATGTCCGGCTCGCTCCGCAAGGCCTGGACGATCTCGCTTTCGATGGCGCGGTAGGTCTCGCTCGCGTCGCCGACGATGACGATTTCGCGGATGTCCGGGTCGATCTGGCGCATCAGGCGGAGATTGGGAACGATCTCCTTCTTTTCGAACACCCCGGTGATGTGCGCAGGATCGAGCTGCGCGCGCACGCCGGCGTCGTTGACCCCGGAAAAGAACACCGGCACGCCAGGAAACACCGCGGCCAGATGGGAACGCGCGAACGAGAGGGCGTTGTCGTCCGTGACGTAGATCGCGGCGGGGCGATAGCCGCGATATTTCTGCCGCAGGTGGCCGCCGATCAGGTCGGCATAGGCGGGGCCGTAGCCGGCACGCTTGGTGTCGAGGTATTCGACGCTGAGGGAATACGTCCGCGGCGCATCCTCGTCGAGGGCCTCGACAAAGCCCTGGTGCTGGCCGCGGGTCCAGGGATACTCCTGGCTGTAGGCGTGGAGAACGAAAATCGGGGTGGGGGCCGCCGCCTGCGCCTGCGTACAGCACACACTCAGCAGCAGCAGGACGAAGCGCATGGAATGATCGATGAATGCGATTGGAGGGATGGCGGCCACGGCGGCCTCAGGGCTCGCCAGCCACGGCGACCTTCACCACGACCTTGCGTATCCTGCCCGGACTTGCGCCCTTCAGGGGACTCACCAGCGGCGCATGCGCGTCCTCGGGAAAGAACAGGCAGAACGATCCCGCGGGCGTTGCGACCCAGCTGGCCGGCGCATCGCCAAAGAAACGGATATCGCGCGCCGCATCGTAGTCCGTCGTCGGGTCCACGCATTCGGCCAGCGGTTTCCAGCCCATTTCGTCGACACCGGAAAGCACCAGCTGGATGTCGATGTAGCGGCGGTGGCATTCCAGCTTCGCTTCCGCCCGCGTGCGGCCGTCGCACTCCTCGACGATGGCGAAGATCCGCTCGTCCAGCACGCTGTGCAGGCCGGGCGCCAGCGCATGCAGATCGGCGCTGCGCAGAAAACCGAACGCCCGCGGGAAGAGCGGGTGCAAGGAAAGGTAGCGGTCCGCGCGGGCCAGGGTGTCGAGGATCATGAGCGTTCGTGCACGGCAATCAGTCGGCCTGCGGCGCAGACTGCTCGTTTTCCTTGGCGCGATACATCGCCTCGTCCGCCTGCCGCACCAGGGCGTCGAGCGTAGGCGTGCTGTCGCTGCAGGTGGCGACGCCGATGCTGATGCGCAGCCGGATGGGCGAGGGGCTGCCCGGCAGGACGACCTCGATCGCCGCCCGCAGACGGTCGAGCAGGGCATCCAGCGACGAATCGACCGGCGTATCCGGGAGCAGCACGAGGAATTCATCGCCGCCCATCCGTGCCAGCAGGTCGGATTCGCGGCAGCAGGCGCGCAGGGTATCGGCGACCTGGGCCAGCACCGCGTCGCCGGCGGCGTGGCCGTAGCTGTCGTTGATGCGCTTGAAGTCGTTGATGTCGATATTGAGCAGGGTCAGGTTGCGCCGGCTGCGCTTGGCCAGCGCGAACATGTCCTGTCCGCGCAGATTGAACTGGTGGCGATTGGCCAGTCCCGTGAGATTGTCGTGCAGGGCCATGCTGCGGATGCGCTGGTGCGCCGACACCGCGTAGCTCACCAAGCCGCCCGCCATGGCCGCGAACACCGCCAGCAGCAGCTGGACCCCGATGCCCAGTCCCGCTGCCGGCGCCGTTGCCACCGCCGCCAGCTGCCAGCTGCCGCCCGGGATGACGACGTCCATCAACACCGCCTCGGGGCGGCCGAACAGCGATGCGTCACCGAGGAACACCTCGCCGCGCGCGCCCTCGCCATCCCTGCCGCGCAGCGCGTACTGCACGCCACCGCCCGCGTCGGGCCGGATGCCGGCACGCCGGAAAATGGGAAGCGGATCGATCGCCACCGAGGCCAGCCCCCAGTAGTGCGCCGTCCCGTCCGGACGGGTGAAAATGACGGGAATGCGGTTGACGATGCCGACCCCGCCCTGCACCAGCTCGATCGGTCCCGCCGTCACCGGACGCTGCTCGCGCATCAGGCGCGACACGGCATCGCGCTGGCTGGGCGTATCCATATAGCGAAGGCCAAGCGCCTTCTCGTTGCCCATGCGCGGATGGATGTAGCGGATCACGTTGTCGGGCGCGATCGCCACGCTGCGGATCGCCGGCTGCAGGCGGATCAGCGACTCCGCCACCTGCGCCAGATCGGCCTGCGAGAAATCCGGCTTGGCGAGCACGAAGGTCGACAGGCCCAGGCTCAGCGACAGGGTCGCGTTCAATTCCGATTCCAGGCGCGACCGCGCCGTCGCGGCCTCGGCCTGCAGCACCGCGCGCTCGGCCTGGCGCCGCCGGTCCTGCTCCAGCCAGACGAAGGATTGCAGCAGCAGCCAGACCAGGCAGGCCGCCAGCACGCCTGCCATCAGGTGCAGAAGGCGCGGACGAACGGGCGGACGGAAGCGTTTCACGCGGCGGCTCAGCGGCTGATCGGCTTGTAGCGGATGCGGCGGGGCTTGGCCCCTTCCTCGCCCAGGCGCTTCTTCTTGTCGGCCTCGTATTCCTGGTAGTTGCCGGGGAAGAACACCACCTGAGAGTCGCCCTCGAAGGCGAGGATGTGGGTGGCGATGCGGTCGAGGAACCAGCGGTCGTGCGAAATCACCAGCACGCAGCCGGCGAATTCGAGCAGCGCGTCTTCGAGCGCGCGCAGCGTTTCCACGTCGAGGTCGTTCGACGGTTCGTCGAGCAGCAGCACGTTGCCGCCGGCGATCAGCGTCTTCGCCAGGTGCAGGCGTCCGCGCTCGCCGCCGGACAGATTGCCGACGAGCTTCTGCTGGTCGGCACCCTTGAAGTTGAAGCGGCCCAGATACGCGCGCGCCGGGGTCTCGTAGCGGCCGACGGTGAGGAGGTCGCGGCCTTCGGCGATCTCGTCGAACACGGTCTTGCCGGCCGCGAGCGCGTCGCGGCTCTGGTCGACATAGGCGAGCTTGACCGTCTGGCCGATCTCGACTTCGCCGCTGTCCGGTTTCTCCTGGCCGGTGATCATCTTGAAGAAGGTCGACTTGCCGGCGCCGTTGGGGCCGATGATGCCGACGATGGCGCCGGGCGGCACGCTGAAGCTGAGGTTGTCGATCAGCAGGCGGTCGCCGAAGGATTTCGACACGTTGTGGAAGTCGATCACCTTGTCGCCGAGCCGCTCGCCGACCGGGATGAAGATTTCCTGCGTCTCGTTGCGCTTCTGGTATTCGACCGAGTTCAGTTCCTCGAAACGCGCCAGACGCGCCTTCGACTTGGCCTGGCGCGCCTTCGGATTCTGCCGCACCCACTCGAGCTCATGCTTCATCGTCTTGATGCGCGCGGCCTCCTGCTTGGCCTCGGTCTCGAGGCGCGCCTCCTTCTGCTCGAGCCAGCTGGTGTAGTTGCCCTTCCACGGGATGCCGTGGCCGCGGTCGAGTTCGAGAATCCACTCGGCGGCGTTGTCGAGGAAGTAGCGGTCGTGCGTCACCGCGACGACGGTGCCGGGGTAGCGGACGAGGAACTGCTCGAGCCAGTCGACCGATTCGGCGTCGAGGTGGTTGGTCGGCTCGTCGAGCAGCAGCATGTCGGGGTTCGAGAGCAGCAGCTGGCACAGCGCCACGCGGCGCTTCTCGCCACCCGACAGGTTGCCGATCGTTGCGTCCCACGGCGGCAGGCGCAGCGCATCGGCGGCGATTTCCATCTGGGTGTCGAGGTCGGCGCCGGCGGTGGCGAGGATGGCCTCGCATTTGGCCTGTTCTTCGGCGAGCTTGTCGAAGTCGGCGTCGGGTTCGGCGTAGGCGGCATAGATTTCGTCCAGCCGGGTCTTGGCCGCGACGATCTCGCCGAGGCCCGCCTCCACCGCCTGGCGCACCGTATGCGCGGGATCGAGCTGCGGTTCCTGCGGCAGGTAGCCGATGCGGATGCCCGGCATCGGGATCGCCTCGCCCTCGATGTCCTTGTCGACCCCCGCCATGATGCGGATGAGCGAGGACTTGCCGGAGCCGTTCAGGCCCAGCAGGCCGATCTTCGCGCCGGGGAAGAAGCTGAGCGAGATGTCCTTGAGGATCTGCCGCTTGGGCGGCACGATCTTGCCGACCCGGTTGAGGGAATATACGTATTGCGCCATGAGTGAAGTCTTCCGCTAGAAATCGCTATTTGTTTTCGCCCGGGCAGGCGTCGAACGCGCAGCCCTTCGCGGGATTGCGGCTTACGAAGCTGCCGTCCGGGCACTGTCTGACGTCGGCCGCGCAACTTCCACCTTCCTCCGCCATCGCGGGTGGCGGCGGTGCGGGCGGCAGCTCGCGGTTTTTCGCCGGCACCTGGTTGGTGCCGCATGCCCCCAGCATCAGCAGGAGGGCGCCCGCGAGGAACATGCGCATCACGACAACTCCTTGTCGAGCAGGGCCTTCAGCTTGGCGAAATCGAGCTCGCCCAGCTTCTGTTCGAGGATGCTGCCGTCCTTGCCGATGAGGAAACTGGTCGGCGTCAGTTGCACGTTGCCGAAAGCGCGTGCGTGCTCGCCGTTCACGTCGAGCGCGACCGGAAACGGCAGCCGCCGCGTCTGCACGAAATTCGCCACGTAGTTGGGCGGATCGTAGCTCATCGCCACCGCGACGATCTCGAAGCCGCGGTCCTTATATTGATTGTAGGTCTCGACCATGCCCGGCATCTCCTTGATGCAGCCGGGGCACGAGGTCGCCCAGAAGTTGACCAGCACCACCTTGCCGCGCAATTCATCGAGCACGATGGACTTGCCGTCCAGCGTGGTGAAGGTGGACGCGGGCGCACTGGGTTTGTCCATCAGGGCAAACAGCAGGGCGCCGACGACAGCAAGCACGGCGATGGCGACGAGAAGCGGTTTTGTGTATTTCACCGGTTTTCCTTGAATCTTGTGTCTTGAATCTTGCAACTAGGATGGGTAGGACCGCGCAAGCTTCACATAGTGCTCGGCCGAATAGCTGAAATAGGCGATCTCTTCCTCGGTCAGCGCGCGCACCAGCTTGGCGGGGCGCCCCAGGTACAGATGGCCGGATTCGAGCACCTTGCCTTCCGGCACCAGCGAACCGGCGCCCAGCAGCACGTGTTTCTGCACCACCGCGCGGTCGAGGATGATCGAGCCCATGCCGATCAGGCATTCGTCCGCTATCGTGCAGGCGTGCAGGATCACGGCATGCCCCACCGTCACCCGAGCACCGATGACGAGCGGGCCACCCGCCGGGTTGGCCGGCGTCCGGTGCGACACGTGCAGCACACTATTGTCCTGGATGTTGGTCGCCTCGCCGATGGCGATCGAATGGACGTCGCCGCGGATCACCGCGCCCGGCCACACCGAGGCGTCGGCGCCCAGGCTGACTTCGCCGATCACCGTGGCGCGCGGGTGCACCCACGCGCCGGCGGCGAGCGTGGGCGTGATACCGTGATGCGGCGCCAGCGATTGATCGTTAACCTTGCCTGCCATAGGGTTGAATTTCCGTCTGCAACCCGAAAGTATAATTCCCCTGTCCCCCCATTCCGAATGCCTCCATGAATCCGCTGCTCGATTTTTCCGGTCTGCCCCGCTTCGCCGAATTCAAGCCCGAATTCGTCACCCCCGCCATCGACCAGCTGCTGGCCGACGCCCGCGCGGCGGTGGCGCGCGCGGAAGCCGCCGATACACCTGCCGAATGGGACGCCTTCGTGGCCCCGCTCGACGACGCCAATGAAAAGCTGGGCCGCGCCTGGGGCCAGGTGTCGCACCTCCATTCGGTGATGGATTCGCCCGAGCTGCGCGAGGTCTACAACGCCAATCTGCCAAAAATCACCGTCTTCTACGCCGAACTGGGGCAGAACGAAGCCCTGTTCGCCAAATACAAGGCGCTCAAGGCCGGCCCCGGCTACGCCGCGCTGTCGGACGCGCGCAAGAAGATCGTCGAGAACGAGCTGCGCGACTTCCGCCTGGGCGGCGCCGAGCTGCCCGCCGACAAGAAGGCGCGTTTCATGCAGGTGCAGGAGGAACTGGCGCAGCTTTCCGCCAAGTTCGAGGAAAACCTGCTCGACGCCACCAATGATTTCGCGCTCTACGTCGAGGACGCGGCCGAGCTCGCCGGCGTGCCGGACGACGTGCTGGCGATGATGAAGGCCGCCGCCGAGGCCGACGGCAAGACGGGCTGGAAGATCACCCTGCACATGCCGTCCTACCTGCCGGTGATGCAGTACGCCGACAACCGCGCGCTGCGCGAGCGGGTCTACCGCGCCTACGTCACCCGCGCCTCCGAATTCAGCAAGCCCGAGCTCGACAACACGCCGCTGATCGGCAGCATCCTCAGGCTGCGGCGCGAAGCCGCCGAGCTGCTGGGATTCAAGAGCTACGCCGAGGTGTCGCTGGCGGCCAAGATGGCCGACACCCCTGCCGAGGTGCTGAAGTTCCTCGACGAACTCGCCGTGCGCGCCCGCCCCTACGCGGAAAAGGACTACGCCGAACTCAAGGCCTTCGCCCGCGACGAGTTGGGCATGGGCGACCTGCAGGCCTGGGACACCACCTACGTCTCGGAAAAGCTGAGCGTGGCCCGCTACAGCTTCTCGGACCAGGAAGTGAAGCAGTACTTCCCCGAGCCGCGCGTGCTGGCCGGCCTGTTCCGGCTGATCGAGACGCTGTACGGCCTGCATGTGCGCGAGGACAGCGCCCCGGTGTGGCATCCCGACGTCAAGTTCTACACCCTGACCGACCATGCCGGCCAGCGCGTCGGCCAGTTCTACCTCGATCTCTATGCCCGCCCGTCGAAGCGCGGCGGCGCCTGGATGGACGACGTCATCACCCGCCGCCGCAAGGGCGAGGCCATCCAGACCCCGGTGGCCTACCTCAACTGCAACTTCTCGGCGCCGGTGGGCAACAAACCGGCGCTGTTCACCCACGACGAGGTGATCACCCTGTTCCACGAGGCCGGCCACGGCCTGCACCACCTGCTGACGCAAGTGGAAGAACTCGGCGTCTCCGGCATCAACGGCGTCGAGTGGGACGCGGTCGAACTGCCCTCCCAGTTCATGGAGAACTTCTGCTGGGAATGGGACGTCCTCAAACACATGACCGCCCACGTCGACAGCGGCGAACCGCTGCCGCGCGCCCTGTTCGACAAGATGCTCGCCGCGAAGAACTTCCAGTCCGGCCTGCAGACACTGCGGCAGATCGAGTTCGCCAGCTTCGACATGCACCTGCACGACGACTTCGACCCCAACGGCACACGGACCGCGCAGGACCTGATCGACGAGATCCGCAAGCAAGTCGCGGTCATCATCCCGCCGGCCTACAACCGCTTCCCCAACAACTTCTCGCACATCTTCGCGGGGGGCTACGCGGCGGGCTACTACAGCTACAAGTGGGCGGAAGTCCTCTCCGCCGACGCCTACGCGCTGTTCGAGGACGAGGCCGAGGGCTACGGCGGCGTGCTGAACCCCGAGGTCGGCCACCGTTTCTGGAGCGAAATCCTCGCCCAGGGCGGCGCGCGTCCGGCGCTCGAATCGTTCAAGGCCTTCCGCGGCCGCGAGCCGACCATCGACGCCCTGCTACGCCACAACGGCATGGCATGAGCGTGGTTGTTGCCGATTGATCGGCTTTACAACCACGGCCTGCCCCTTGCGGGTGGAGCGTGGTTGTTGCCGATTGATCGGCTTTACAACCACGGCCTGCCCCTTGCAGGTGGAGCGCGGGCGTTGCCGCATGCGGTTCCCGGCCCGGCGTCCTGAGGACGCTTGCGGGTAAAGCCCGGGCGGGATATGGCCGTTAGAGCGGAAGACCACGTCTTTCGGGAGCACGGCATGAAATCGGGAATTCTTTTGCTGGCGGCATCGCTGGCGGCGGCAAGCATGCCGCTGTCCGCCGCCCAGCTCTATCAGTGGAAGGATGCGCAGGGCCGCATGGTGTACAGCGACCAGCCGCCGCCGCCCAGCGTCAGGAACGCCCAGCAGAAAAGCTTCAAGGGCAGCGTCATCGAAGGCGGCGAATCCTATGCGGCCAAGACCGCTCGCGAAAAATACCCGATCACCCTCTACGCCAATGACTGCGGCGCACCCTGCGAGCAGGCGCGCCAGCTGCTCAGCGAGCGCGGCGTGCCTTACAGCAGCAAGGACCCGCAGGCCAGCCCCGAAGCGCAGGCCGAATTGCAAAAACTCACCGGCCAGCTGCGCGTGCCGGTGCTCGTCGTCGGCAGCGACAAGCTGAACGGCTTCGAGACCGGCCAGTGGCAGTCGGCGCTGGACCGCGCCGGCTATCCCAAGTCCGCCCCGCCCGGCCGCAAGCCGGCCGCCACGCCAGCGCCCGCAGCCGCCCCGGCCCCGGCACCCGCCCAGTAAGCGCGGACCCGCTGCCGGCGCGTACTGCGGTGCGCGTGGCCTGCCCCCCAAGGATTCTTTTCAATCCCCCTTGCGGGACCGCTCCGGTCCACCATGGGCTCTTGTGCCCGCATGGGGAGAAGCCCATGTGGAGTCGTATGCCCTGAAGGACTCCGATCCACTACGCGCTCAAGCACGTGTGGAGTCGTATGCCCTAAAGGACTCCGATCCACTACGCGCTCAAGCACGTGTGGAGTCGTATGCCCTAAAGGACTCCGATCCACTACGTGCTAAAGCACGTGTGGAGTCGTATGCCCTAAAGGACTCCGATCCACTACGTGCTAAAGCACGTGTGGAGTCGTATGCGCTACACTCGGCGGCATGAAAATCGCCGCCTGGAACGTCAACTCCCTCAAGGTCCGCCTGCCCCAGTTGCTGGACTTTCTCGCCACCCGCCAGCCCGACGCGGTGTGCCTGCAGGAAACCAAGCTCACCGACGACGCCTTCCCGGTTGCCGACCTGGCCGCCGCCGGCTATCGCGTCGTGTTCGCCGGGCAGAAAACCTACAACGGCGTCGCCATCCTCAGCCGCGCCGAGCCGCTCGACGTGCAGATCGGCATTCCGGGCCTGGAAGACGAACAGAAGCGCGTGATCGCCGCCACCGTCGACGGCGTGCGGCTGGTGTGCGTGTACTGCCCCAACGGGCAGAGCCTCGATTCCGACAAGTATCCCTACAAGCTCGCCTGGTTCGATGCGCTGACCGTCTGGCTGAAGGACGAACTGGCGCGCCATCCCAGGCTCGCCGTGCTCGGCGACTACAACGTCGCCCCGGAAGACCGCGACGTGCATGATCCGCAGGCCTGGGAAGGCTGTGTGCTGGTCTCCGGGCCCGAGCGCGAGCGCTTCAGGAATTTGCTGGCGCTGGGCCTGAAGGACAGCTTCCGCCTGTTCGAGCAGCCCGAGAAAAGCTTCTCCTGGTGGGATTACCGCATGATGGGCTTCCGCCGCAACCACGGCCTCAGGATCGACCACATCCTGCTGTCAGAACCGCTCGCCGCCGCCTGCACCGCCGCCAGCATCGACCGCGACATGCGCAAGCTGGAACGCCCGTCGGATCACGCGCCGGTACTGGCTGAACTGACTGCGGCCGCCTGAGACCCCGGCCGCAAAGCCCTTCCGGCGTCGGCCGGACAGCTGCCGAAAAAAACGGGGGCCTTGGGCCCCCGTCTGCGTTTCCGGGGATCCCGGATCAGGCGTGTGCGTGCTTGCGGCGACGCAGCATGAATCCGATCAGGCCGAGGCCGGACAGCATCATCGCGTAGGCTTCGGGTTCGGGCACCGGGGTGATGGAGGCATACCCCACCAGGCTCGCGCTGTCGCCTGCCGTCAACGTGAATTTGCTGAGAATCTGGATGTAATTCCAGGTCTGGCCGGTGGGGCCCGCTGCGTCGGCCGCAAAGATGCCATAGGCGGCCGTGCTGCCGGCCGATACCTGCGGCCCGACATCCACGCCTGCGTTGACGAAGCTGGTGCCGAAGTCGGCCGACAGCTGGAACTGCTGGATGGCCGCATTCGTACCGAACGGGGAAATGACTACGCTGCCATCCCGGGTCGTGAGCGCGCCGGCGATATCGGCGTGCACGATGTTGGCCGAATTCACGGTCGGTGCGATCACCTCGCCGACGGCAAACGTGTAGGTTTGCGTGTACGTATTGTTGTTGACGGCCGAAATGGCGTAGGTCAGATCGGGGTCGCCATGGCCGCCGAGGTTGTGGAGATTGAGGCCCGCCATCCACGGATCCCCCGCGTGGGTCGAGGCGGGCTTGGCGCCGCTGACCGTTTCTGCGGTATGCCAGTTCCAGTAGCCCGCTCCGGTACCGGCATCCGTCGTCCATTGCCAGTAGTCGGGGTGAACCGCGGTGTCGACGGTGTTCACGAACTGCCCGTTCTGGAAGAGGCCCGTCGTATTCGAGCCCTGGACCATGCTGAAGTTGTTTTGCGCGTCCACGACCAGCAGGCCCGTCAGGTTTTCCTGCCAGGTCCTGCCGTCGGATTGCTCTATGGTCAGCATGGCGACGGGGTTTGCGGCAAGCACGCTGCCGGCAGGGAACGCCAGTGTCGCAACGGCCACACTGATAAGTTTTCTGAACATGATGAATTCCTGGGTCAAGGGTCGATGGGCTGCCGAACAACGCGCGGCTTGTTGGATGGGAGCAACGATAGCGAGCCGAGGTTAAACCCGGATTAATGCCATGGTTATTTTCATGGCCCGAACGGACCAGACGGGAAGCCGGGCTAGTACTGCACCACCACCGGATCGAGGCTGCGCCACAGATACCAGGTGGCCACGGTGCGCCAGGGCGCGTGACGTTCGCCGTGCCGGCGCAGGATTGTCGGGGTGGGGCGATCGCCGCCCAGGTAATGCAGGGCGACGGCCTTCTGCAGGCCGATGTCGTCGACCGGCCAGACATCGGGACGACGCAGGTTGAAGATGAGGAACATCTCCGCGGTCCAGCGGCCGATGCCGCGGACGTCGACGAGTTCGGCGATCACCGCCTCGTCGTCCATCCTCTTCCAGCGCGCGGGCTCGACGCGCTCGTCGACGAAATGCCCGGCAAGGTCGACGAGGTATTCGACCTTGCGGCGCGACAGCCCGCACGCCGCGAGTTGCCCGGGATCGAGCGCGGCGATGCGCTCCGGCGTGACCGCTCCCGCCAAAGACGCGAAGCGCGCCCAGATGCTGTCGGCGGCTTTCACCGAGATCTGCTGGCCGACGATGGCGCGCGCCAGCGTCTGGAAGGGATCGCCGCGGTTGCCGAGCACGCAATCGGGATAGCGCGCGATGAGCGCGGCCATCACGGGATCGGACGCGGCGAGCTCGGTGCAGGCGGTTTGCCAGTAGGCGGGGGCGCGGAGTTTCATATCAATGCATACAGGTTGCACACACTGCGATCCAAGGCCCCTGTCCCCCAGCCCCTGATGAAGCCATTAACCATTCGACTAAGCCCGCAAGCGGGCAAGTCGCTGGTTATCCCCCGCATGCGGGGCAGGGGAGGAAGGCCTCCCCCTCACAGCAAAATGATGTCGTACTGTTCCTGCGGATAGGTGGTCTCGACCTGCAGCGACACCGGCTTGCCGATGAAGTCGATCAGCTGGGCGAGGCTGCCGGACTCCTCGTCGAGGAACAGGTCGATCACGCTCTGCGCGGCGACGATGCGGTATTCGCGCGCGCCGAACTGGCGCGCCTCGCGCAGGATCTCGCGCAGCACGTCGTAGCAGACGGTCTGCGCGGTCTTGATCTCGCCGCGTCCGCCGCAGGTGGGGCAGGGTTCGCACAGCACGTGCGCCAGCGATTCCCGCGTCCGCTTGCGCGTCATCTCGACCAGCCCCAGCGCGGAAAAGCCGCTGACCGTGGTGCGGGTGGGATCGCGCGCGAGCGCCTTCTTCAGCTCGGTCAGCACCGCCTCCTGGTGCTCGGCGTTGTCCATGTCGATGAAGTCGATGATGATGATGCCGCCGAGGTTCCTCAGGCGCAGCTGGCGCGCGATGGCCTGCGCGGCTTCGAGGTTGGTCTTGAAGATGGTGTCGTCGAAGTTGCGTGCGCCGACGAAGCCGCCGGTGTTGACGTCGACCGTGGTGAGCGCCTCGGTCTGGTCGATGATGAGGTAGCCACCGGATTTGAGGTCGACACGCCGCCCCAGCGCCTTGGCGATTTCGTCCTCGATGGCGTAGAGGTCGAACAGCGGGCGGTCGGCGCCGTAATGATGCAGCTTGTCGAGCACGGCGTGGGTGTAGTTCTTCGCGAATTCGGCCATGCGCTGGTAGGTTTCGCGCGAGTCGATGAGGATGCGGCTGGTGTCGGTATTGACGAAGTCGCGCAGCACGCGCAGCGACAGGTCGAGATCCTGGTACAGGAGGCAGGGCACGACGCAGTTGCCGCGCGACTGGATGCTGCTCCACAGCCGCCGCAGGTAGTCGATGTCCGCCTGCATTTCGGCGTCTTCGGCGGTCTCGGCCATGGTGCGCACGATGAAGCCGCCGGTGGCGTCGGCCGGCATCAGCTGGTGCAGCTTCTGGCGCAGGTGTTCGCGCTCCTCCTCGCCTTCGATCTTCTGCGAAATACCGATATGGGTTTCCTGCGGCAGGTACACCAGATAGCGCCCGGCGAAGCTGATCTGGGTGGAGAGCCGCGCGCCCTTGGTGCCGATCGGATCCTTGATCACCTGCACCATCAGCGTCTGGCCTTCGTGCAGGATCTGCTCGATCGGACGCTCCGCATCGCCGTTGCGGCGCTCCTCCCAGATGTCGGCGACGTGCAGGAAGGCCGCGCGTTCCAGGCCGATGTCGATGAAGGCCGACTGCATCCCCGGCAGCACGCGCACCACGCGCCCCATGTAGATGTTGCTCACCAGGCCGCGGCATTGCGCACGTTCGATGTGCAGTTCCTGCACCGCCCCGATATGCATGACGGCGACCCGGGTTTCCTGCGGGGTGACGTTGACGAGGATTTCTTCGCTCATGGGGACGGGATCAGACGGCGAGTCCGAACGCTCTCAGCAAAACGGCCGTGTCATATAACGGCAGTCCCATGATGCCGCTGTAGCTCCCGTCGATGTGTTCGGCGAAGGCACCGGCGCGTCCCTGGATGCCGTAGGCACCGGCCTTGCCGAGGTATTCCCCGGTTTCGAGATAGCGCGCGATGGCCGCTTCGTCGAGCACGGCGAATCTGACCCGGCTCGCCGACAGCCGCAGTTCGACCCGGCTCTCGTGCTGGACCGCCACCGCGGTGTAGACCCGGTGCTCGCTGCCCGACAAGCGCTTCAGCATCCCCTCGGCCTCGGCGCGATCGGCCGGCTTGCCGAGGATGGTGCCGTCGAGTTCGACCACCGTGTCCGCTCCCAGCACCGGGAAGCGCAGCAGGTGCCGCAAATCCACCGCGCGCCAGCCGCACGCGGCCTTCTCGGTTGCCATGCGCTGCGCGAAATCCGCTGCCGCCTCGCCGTCGCGCGGGACTTCGACGACGTCCATGCGGCCTGGCACGGCGCGCAGCGGCAGCACGTCGAAGGCGACGCCGATCTGTTTCAGGAGCTCGCGTCGTCGCGGCGACTGCGAAGCCAGATAGATGCGTTTATCAACCAGCATGTTCTCGTTATTCCCCCCTCAATCCCGATGATAGGGATGCCCCTTGATGATGCATACGGCACGATATAACTGCTCCGCAAGCAGCACCCGTGCCAGTGCATGCGGCAACGTCAGCCTGGATACCCCCAACAGCTTGCCGGCGCGTCCCTTGATGCTGTCGTCGAGACCGTCCGCCCCGCCGATCACGAAGGCCGGCGACACCCCTTCCGCCATCCAGCCCTGCAGCCACGCCGCCAGTTCGCGCGTGGTCACCTGCGCACCGCGCTCGTCGAGCACCACCGGCACGCAACCGGCGGGCAGCGCCGCGACGATGCGTTCGGCCTCGAGCTGGCGTGCCCGTGCGCCGTCCTCCCCCGCCACCCGATGTCCCGGCTTGATCTCGGTCAACAGCAGCGGCAGGTCGGGAGGCATGCGGCGCGCATAGTCGTCGTAGCCCGCATTGATCCAGCCGGGCATCTTGTGGCCGACGGCGATCAGGTGCAGCTTCAACTAGTGGTCGGCCCGGATGTGCCGGCTGCGGGCCGCTGCGCCTGCGCCCCACAATTCTTCCAGATTGTAATGCGCGCGCACTGCCGGCAGCATCACGTGCACCACCACGTCGCCGAGGTCGAGCAGCACCCAGTCGCCGGTGTCCTCGCCCTCGGTGTTGCCGACGTGTTCGCCCGCCTCCTTGACCTTCTCGCGCACGTTGTCGGCGAGCGCGCGGGTCTGGCGGTTGGAATCGCCGCTGGCGATCACCATGCGCTCGAACAGCGAGGTGAGCCTGCTGGTGTCGAGCACGGTGATGTCGCGTCCCTTGATGTCTTCAAGGGCGGCGACGATGAGCTTGGTCTTGTCTTCGATGTTCATGCGTAAAGTTTCTGTTCGTGAATATAGCCGAGCACGGCGTCGGGCAGCAGGTAGCGCGCGCTGCCTTGCCGGCTCAGGGTGTCGCGGATCGCGGTGGCGGAGATGTCGAGCGGCGTCATCCGGCACAGCAGCACCGCGCCGGCCGGGCCCGCGGCCGAGCCGTCAGCGACCTGCCGGTGCGAGACTGCGTGCCGCAAAAGGTCCGGCATGGCATCGGACTGCATCAGCTGGGCGCCGGGGCGCGCCGCCACCGCAATGTGGGCCAGCTCGAACAGCCGCTGCCATTCGTGCCAGCCGGTCAGGCCGAGAAAGGCGTCCGCCCCCATCAGCAGCCACAGCGTCTGCGCCTCGCCCAGTTCGGCGCGCAAGGCTGCCAGCGTGTCGACCGTGTAGCTCGGGCGCGGGCTGTTCACTTCGCGTGCATCGACCTCAAAACGCGGATTGCCGGACACCGCGCGGCGCACCATCTCCAGCCGGTGCACGGCTGCCGTACGCGGCGCCGCGCGGTGCGGCGGCTGGCCGGCCGGGATGAAGCGCACCCGCTCGAGGCCGATCGCCTCGGCCATTTCCTCGGCCAACCGCAGATGGCCGAAATGGATGGGATCGAAGGTGCCGCCGAAGATGCCGATGGGGGCGTGAGGCGTGAGGGATGAGGGGTGAGGCGCGTGCGAAGCCACGGTCATCCTGCGGTTGTGCGGACATTCGGGAACGAGGATCGACGCTCGTGCGCGAGACGCCCGCACAGCGGAATCCTGCGCCTCACGCCTTACTCCTCACGCCTTATCCCCGCACATGCCCGTCACCAAGCACCACCCACTTCTGGCTGGTGAGTCCTTCCAGCCCGACCGGGCCGCGCGCGTGGATCTTGTCGGTGGAGATGCCGATCTCGGCGCCGAGGCCGTACTCGAAGCCGTCGGCGAAGCGCGTCGAGGCGTTGACCACCACGCTGGCCGAATCGACCTCGCGCAGGAAGCGGCGCGCGCGGCCGTAGTCCTCGGTGACGATGGCGTCGGTATGCTGCGAACCGTGGGTGTTGATGTGGAGCATGGCGGCGTCGATGTCGTCGACCACCTTGACCGCGATGATGGGACCGAGATATTCCTCGGTCCAGTCGGCTTCCACCGCGACCTTCAATTTGTCCGCCGCGATGCCGGCGTCCTTGAGGATGGCCAGCGCCTCGGGGCAGCCACGCATTTCCACGCCCTTGCCGGCGAGCATCCTGCCGATCCCGGGCAGCGCGGCGGCAGCGATGCCACGCGCCACCAGCAGCGACTCGGTGGTATTGCAGGTGCCGTAGCGCTGGGTCTTGGCGTTCTCGACGATCTTCACCGCCTTGGCGAGGTCGGCGCGGTCGTCCACATACACATGGCAGTTGCCGTGCAGGTGCTTGATCACCGGCACCCGCGCCTCGCCGGTGATGCGCTCGATCAGCCCCTTGCCGCCGCGCGGCACGATGACGTCGACGTAGTCCTTCATGGTGATGAGCTCGCCCACCGCGGCGCGGTCGGTGGTCTCGACCACCTGCACGACCGTATTAGGCAGCCCGGCGGCCTCCAGCCCCTCGCGCACGCAGGCGGCGACCGCCTGGTTGGACTGCAGCGCCTCGGAACCGCCGCGCAGGATCGCCGCGTTGCCCGACTTCAGGCACAGGCCCGCGGCGTCCGCGGTGACGTTGGGGCGCGCCTCGTAGATGATGCCGATGACGCCGAGCGGCACCCGCATCTTGCCGACCTGGATGCCGGAGGGACGGTACTTGAGGCCGTCGATCTCGCCGACCGGGTCGGGCAGGGCCGCGATCTGCTCGAGCCCTTCGGCCATGGCGGCGACGGTCTTCTCGGTGAGTTGCAGGCGGTCGAGCAACGCCGTGTCGTAGCCTGCGGTGCGGGCGTGCTCCATGTCGCGCGCATTCGCTTCGAGCAGTTTGGCGGCGTCGCGCCGGATCGCAGCCGCCATTGCAAGCAAAGCGCGGTTCTTCTGATTGGTATCGGCGCGGGCGATCGCGCGCGAAGCTTCGCGCGCCTGCCTGCCCACCCCCTGCATGTACTGTTTCACGTCCATCATCTTGTCCTGTTACCCGGCCGCCCTGGCCAGCGTCATGCCCACGCGCAGCAGCGTATCCCACGGATCGCCCACGCGCTCCAGCCCCTTGGCCTGGCGATCGATCAGCGCGAGGTCGGCCAATGCCGATTCGACCTGCGCCAGGCTCAGGCGTTTCACTGCCCGTTCGATCTGCGGCGCGCGCTGCTTGTCGCGCCCCCACAGCGTGCGCATCAGGCCGGGCAGGCTGTCGCCCTGCGCCAGCGCCAATTTTAGCCTGAGCAGGAGCTGCACCGCCGACGACACCTGCCACAGGATGGCCGGCACCGCTTCGCCACTGTCCCGCAGATCGGTCACCACTTGGGCGAAGCGCGCGCCGTCGCCTGCATACAGCGCATCCGCGAGGGCGTCGGCCTCCAGCCGGCTGACGTCGACCACCGCGTGCTCGACGTCGGCCAGCGTCACGTTACCCGGCGGCAGCAGCAGCGCAAGCTTGTCGATCTCCTGCTGCGCCGCCAGCAGATTGCCCTCGACCTGGTCGGCCAGGTAATCCAGCGCCGCGCGCTCGGCGCGCAGGCCCTGCTTCGCCAGGCGGCGCTCGATCCAGCCGGGCAGGTGCGCACGGTCGACCAGCTTCGCCTCGACCACCACGCCCGCCGACGCCAGCGCGGCAAACCAGCGGCTCTGCATGGTCTTCCAGTCCAGTCCCGGCAGACTGATGAGCGTCAGCGTATCGGCCGGCAGCTTGGCGGCGTAGGCTTCCAGCGCCTTGGCGCCGTCGACGCCGGGCTTGCCGGAGGGAATGCGGATTTCGGTCAGGCGACGCTCGGCGAACAGCGAAAGGTTGTCGCCGCTGGTGAAGATGCCCTGCCAGTTGTAGCGTCCCTGGACGGTGAAGACGCTGCGCTCGCTGTGGCCTGCCGCTCGCGCGGCAGTACGGATGGCGTCACCCGCCTCCTGCGCCGCCAACGGCTCGTCGCCCACCACCACGTAGAGCGGGGCGAGGCCGCGCGCAAGCTGGTCGGGCAGACGATCGGCGGGGATATTCAAGACGTGCCGTTGCCGGGTTTGATGCTTTGCAGACGGCGCACGATCCGCCTTGCCGCGCTGTCGTCCATGTCGCGATACAGCAGCTGCTCTTCGGCCCCCTTGGCCAGCAGCTGCGAATCGTCGTACGTCATGTCGCGGGTCAGCTCGATGTTTTCCGGCTCGGCCAGCATCTGTTCGTCCCGGCCGCCGATGCTGTAGTCGAGGCGCAACCTCAACCGATATTCGGTGACGCGGCCAGCACCCGACAGCGAGAGGATCGTCTTCGTGCGCTCTTCCGGCGTGAGTTTCAGCACGGCCTCGGCTTCCGCCGCGGTCGCGGTCAGGCGGGTCACCCTGTTCGATGCCAGGAGGGTACGGATGCGCTGCGCCACCAGGCTGTCGGGCGGCGCGTCGATATACAGGCTGGCGAACGGCATGCCGTCCAGCCGCCGCAGCTGGAAGCCGCAGCCTGCAACGAGCGCGGCCGGCAAAGTGGCAAGAAAGAGTCGACGGTTCATACGACGATATTAACCAAACGCCCGGGCACCACCACGACTTTTTTCGGCGGCTGGCCTTCCAGGTATTTCTGCGCCGCCTCGCTCGCCAGCGCAGCGGCCTCGATCGCCGTCTTGTCGGCCGCCGCCGCCACGCGCACCGAGCCGCGCAGCTTGCCGTTGACCTGCAGCATCAGCTCGATCTCGTCCTGGACCAGCGCGGATTCGTCCACCGCCGGCCACGCCAGCGCGGCACCCGGCTTGAGTTCGGCGTACAGCGCTTCGGCGATGTGCGGCACGATGGGCGCGAGCATCGCGACTGCCGCTTCCAGGGCTTCCTGGCGCACGCTGCGGGTGACGGCATCGTCCCCCTCCAGCTTGCCGAGCGCGTTCATCAGCTCCATCACCGCGGCGATCGCGGTGTTGAACTGCTTGCGGCGCTCGATGTCGTCGCCGACCTTCTGGATGGTCTGGTGCAACTGGCGGCGCAGGGTCTTGGCCGCTTCCGGCAGCTCGCCACCGGCAAACGCGGCGACCGCGCCACCCTGCACGTGCTCGTACGCCATCTTCCACAGGCGTTTCAGGAAGCGGTGCGCGCCCTCGACACCGGCGTCCGACCATTCCAGGCTCTGCTCCGGCGGTGCGGCGAACATGGTGAACAGGCGCGCGGTGTCGGCGCCGTACTGGTCGATCAGCGCCTGCGGGTCGACGCCGTTGTTCTTCGACTTCGACATCTTCTCGGTGCCGCCGACGGTCACCGGCTGGCCGTCGGATTTGAGGATGGCCACGCCGTCCTTCGTTTCGACGTCGGCCGGGTTGAACCAGGTCTTCTTGCCGTCGGCCGCTTCGCGGTAATAGGTGTCGGCGACCACCATGCCCTGCGTCAGCAGGTTGGCGAACGGCTCGTCGCTCGCCACCAGCCCCTCGTCGCGCATCAGCTTGTGGAAGAAGCGCGCGTACAGCAGGTGCAGGATGGCGTGCTCGATGCCGCCGATGTACTGGTCGACCGGCAGCCACTGGTTCGCCCGTGTATCGAGCATGCCGCCAGCGAAATCGGGGCAGGCGTAGCGCGCGTAGTACCACGACGACTCGACGAAGGTGTCCATGGTGTCGGTCTCGCGCCGCGCCGCGCCACCGCACTTCGGGCAGCTGCAGTTAACGAAGTCGGCGCGCTTGTTGAGCGGGTTGCCGGAGCCGTCGGGCACCACGTCTTCCGGCAACACCACCGGCAACTGCTCGGCCGGAACCGGCACGTCGCCGCAGGCGTCGCAATGGATGATCGGGATCGGGCAGCCCCAGTAGCGCTGGCGCGAAATGCCCCAATCGCGCAGGCGGAACTGGGTCTTCTTCTCGCCCAGGTTCAGCGCGGCAAGGTCGGCAGCAATGGCGTCGACCGCGGCCTCGTAGCCGAGGCCGTCGTATTTGCCGGAGTTCACGCAAACGCCGTACTTTTCGCCGTACCACTCATTCCAAGCATCAGTAGTGAACTGGTACTTAGCCAGATTCTCTTCCCACTGCGAGCGGCCCGCCTCATTCCAGTCGTTGCTTGAGAGTTCTTTCTCAATCTCAACCTGCGTCCCGGACTTGATCACCTGCTTGATCGGTAGGCCATATTTCTGGGCAAAACCGAAGTCGCGCTCGTCGTGCGCCGGCACCGCCATCACCGCGCCTTCGCCGTAGCTCATCAGCACGTAGTTGCCGACCCACACCGGGACCGACTCGCCGGTGAGCGGATGGGTCACCTTGAAGCCGGTGTCCATGCCCTTCTTTTCCATCGTCGCCATGTCGGCCTCGGCGACGCTGCCCTGCTTGCACTCGGCGATGAACGCGGCCAGTTCGGGGTTGTTGGCAGCCGCACGGGTGGCGAGCGGATGCTCGGCAGCGACCGCGCAGAAGGTCACGCCCATGATGGTGTCGGCGCGGGTGGTGAACACCCACAGCTGTTCGTCCTTGCCGTCCAGCTGATACGGGAAGGCAAAGCGCACGCCGACGCTCTTGCCGATCCAGTTGGCCTGCATGGTCTTCACCCGCTCCGGCCAGCCCGGCAGCATGTCGAGGCCGGACAGCAGTTCATCTGCGTACTGGGTGATGCGGAAGAAGTACATCGGGATGTCGCGCTTTTCGACCAGCGCGCCGGAGCGCCAGCCGCGCCCTTCGATCACCTGCTCGTTGGCCAGCACGGTCGCATCGACCGGGTCCCAGTTGACCGTCGCCATCTTCTTGTAGATCACGCCCTTCTCGAACAGGCGGGTGAACAGCCATTGCTCCCAGCGATAGTAGTCGGGCTTGCAGGTGGCGAGTTCGCGCGACCAGTCGATGGCGAAGCCGAGCGCCTGCAGTTGCGTGCGCATGTGGTCGATGTTGGCGTAGGTCCAGGCGGCGGGCGGCACGTTGTTGGCGATGGCCGCGTTTTCCGCCGGCAGGCCGAAGGCGTCCCAGCCCATCGGCTGCATCACGTTGTAGCCGCGCATGGCGTGATAGCGCGCCAGCACGTCGCCGATGGTGTAGTTGCGCACGTGGCCCATGTGCAGCTTGCCCGACGGATAGGGGAACATCGACAGGCAGTAGTATTTGGGTCGCTCGGAGGCGTCGCTGGCACGGTAGGCCTGGCTGGCCGTCCATTTCGCCTGCGCGGCGCTTTCGATTTCCGCGGGAAGGTATTTTTCTTGCATTGCAGCAACCGCTTAGAATCAAGGCGGTCGATTATACCGCCCACCCCGGCGCGATCGGCCCGCGGGACGGCTGCGAAAGCATTCGGCCATAGGCTGCCGCTTTGCCGGCCCCGCGGGTCGACTGCACGGGAAGCACCGATTCTTCCGGTCACGCCCGCGTCATCCCGTCCAGGCAGGATGCGTCTACAATGAACCATCAAATCAAAACAAGCGGGGTTTTAATCTTTCAATAAAAACAAGCGGAGCACTATCCACTCTTAGGAGCCGGATATGCGCTTGTGCAGTTTTTATCCAGTTGCGATCGCAGGGCACGCGGCATCATGACGCGGCATACCGCCCTGCCCCCCACCGAGGCGATCGGTGCGTTCACCCGACGCGCCCCCGCCTTGGGCTCGCTGCCCGACCTGCTGGGCCTCATCGCCCAGAGCATACAAGCCGACATGATCCAGCTCGGCATAGACCTGGGCACGGGCTACCGGCGCGATTGTTTTATCGGGCAGACGCTCGATGCCGGCTCGCCTTCCGACCGGGCCGTCATGCGTGAAATGAGCGCGCAGCCGTCTTCAAGCCTCCCCAGCCTCGCCGCGCCGCCCGACTGGGTCGACCAACGCCCCTTGCCTGTCGGAACGGCGGGACGCCGCAGCGCGCCGCGTTCGGATATTGCGTTGATGCGTAGCCCTTCCCGGCCCGCCTTCAAGCCCAGCGAGCGCCGCCAGCTCACCTTGCTGTTGCCGCATTTCAATCGCGTCATCGCGCTCGCCTGTGAACTCGAATACGCCCGGCAACGGGAGGCCTGCGCGCTTGCCGTGCTGGAACACGCCGATTACGGCTGCCTGCTCCTGAGCCAGGAAGGTGCCCCCCTGCACGGCAATCCGCTGGCGTTCGAACTGCTCGAACAGGCGCGCATCCGCGTGGGGCATCGGCTCCAGCTGCCCACCCGGCTGC
This sequence comes from Pseudomonadota bacterium, assembly GCA_021811235.1. GTDB lineage: Bacteria > Pseudomonadota > Gammaproteobacteria > Burkholderiales > Thiobacillaceae > Thiobacillus. The sequence goes on from JAJZPG010000004.1 coordinate 113,911, forward strand.
TGCAAGGCCGGTTCGATGCCGCGTTGGCATGCGCCACCGCACCCGACTGCCGCAGCGCGCCCACCTTCCTTGCGCCCGGGCCGCCACCGGTTGCCATGACCCTGCACCCCCCTACCACCCATGGTCCTTCCGCCCAGCCCCTGGCCGCTCCGCTCACCCTGACCTTGCGCGGCCAGCGCCACGCCGCCCGCCTTCCCGGCTGCGTGGCGCAACACTTCAGCCTCACACCGGCCGAATTCAGGCTGTGTGAGGCGCTCGTCGACGGCGCCAGCCTCAAGGCCTGCGCCCAGAACTGGAATCGCTCCTACGACACCTTGCGCAGCCAGCTCAAGGCCATCCTTGCCAAAACCGGCACCCACCGCCAGGCCGAACTCGTCGCCCTGCTCGAGGCATTCAGAACGCCCTGATTTTTCCCCCAATTGGGGGATGTGACGGCGCCCCATTTTGGCTGAAATGCAAGGGCGGAGAAGCACCGACCTTGATCAACATCTGCTGAATGAATGGAGTTTGATATGGCGACCGAGCATGCTTTGCAAGTCCCCTGCTGTCCCGAGTTTCCCGCCGATCCGACGTGTGACGTGCTGGATTTCCATTACCGGCTCAAATATCCCACCCAGGTCTCCCACCGCGACCGGCGGGTCATCGTGGAAGTGGTCATCCATGCCCGCCTCGAGCGTTGCCCCGGGCCGCTCGCGCTAGGCGACCTGGTCTATTCGACCACCCTGTTTCCCGGCGAAAAGGTCCGGTTGTTCACGTCCGACCGCCGCACCCGCTTCACCTTCGACAGCAGCAGCCAGCTGTCCTACCGCAACCAGCAAACCTCGGAAGAGCGTTTCTACGCGGCGAGCATGCATGATTCCATGACCGACATCTCCATCCGCGACAGCCAGAGCGCCAGCAGCAGCAGCAAAGGCTCGGCGCGCGGCCATGGCGAGACCAGCGGGGCCATCGAGAGTTTTCTCCTGGGGCCGTCGGTCGACGTCAGCGGATCGTGGGACAGCAGCTCGACCAGCAGTTTCTTGCGTGAGCTCTCGACGCACGCCCAATCGTCCGACCGGCGCGCCGAAACGGCCACCCGTACCGCCAATTCGATTTCGGTGGGCGAGGTCTCGACACGCAGCCACGCCGAAGGCTCGACGGAAGACCATTTCGAATCCTCGTCGCGCGAATTCAGGAACCCCAATCGTTGCCGCGCCATCACGTTCTACTTTTACCAGATCAACAAGACCCAGAAGATCCGTTTCAAGATCGTCGGCATTTATCGGCGCGTCGTCGACCCGGCCGCCAATTCTGCGGTGCGTACCAACCCCTTTGCCGACGACGGCGGCGTCGACGTCATTCCCAACGGCATCCTCGCCACCGACCCCAAGCGCTTCGACATCCAGCGCGCCGCGCAGATATCGAAAATCGAACTGAACAGCAACGCGATCGGCCGTGCAGGCTTCGTCGTCGGGCAGTTCGCCGCATCCGCCGAAGCCGAGCCGATCCCCGAGGCGCTGCGCGAGAAGGCGCTCAAGAGCGTGGATACCGAATTGATCAAGGAAGGCTATCTGACCGAGAAAGGCCAGCTCAATGAAGAGCGCGTCTTCGAGCTCGGTTTCGAGCGCATCTCGTCGCTGCCCACGCCGGGCATGTTCGTGCGCTCCTGTCTGGATGAGTGCGACGTGTGCGAACCGGCGCTGGATGAGGCCATGAAGCTTGAGATCGAACGCCAGCGTCTGGAAAACGCCTTGCTGCAGAAGCAGATCGAGCTGCTGGAAAAACATCAGGACTACCGCTGCTGCCCGGCGCCCGCGGGCGAGGACTGAAGCCAGTCCTCGCCTTCCCTTCGCGCAGCGCATCAATCCTTTTCCAGGGTGAACAACATGACAGACAAGAAATCCATCGGCAAGGCAGGAACCGAGCTTCTGCAACGCCAGGCCCGCTCGCAATTCCGCGTTCTGCTGGCCGCAAACCCGAACTATTTCGGCAATCTGGCGGACACTCCCTTCCCGTCCGTCCTGCCCATCCAGAACAACACGTTCTACGAGGAAATCGGCTGCGTGGGGTATCACCCCCAGCAGGAATATCTGGAAGCCGTGGTGTACGTGAAACAGCCTGCGGGCTACAACGGCTCCGTTTGCCAGGCCGGCAGCCTGGAATACGTGCGCTTCTACCTTTCCTTCGACAACGGCGCCACCTGGGATGACCAGGGGCTGACCAGCGTGCGCGTATGGGACATCCCCGAAGGAACCGACGGCAACAAGCGGCTCGAATATGCCGTATCGCTCAAGGTCGATCCGCCGAGAAAATTCTGCAAGGCCAATCACCTGATCCGGGTACGCGCCATCCTGTCCTGGAACAATCCGCCACCCGCCAACCAACCCAACTGGAAGGCCGTGTGGGGCGAGGTGCAGGAAGAGACCATCCAGGTCGAGCCGTTCCGGTTCATTTTCCCGCACGACCTGTTCGATATCGCCAAGGTGAAGCTGCCTCTGGAACTTGTCGACCTGCTGGAGCCCGACGCGCCGATCCCCCTCAAGAAAAAGGCCTTGGGCGCGGCGGAACTCGCCCAGCTATACAAGGACAAGGGCGTGCCGGTGCATCGCTTTGCGTTCAAGGAACTCATGCAGTTCACCGCACAACCCTGGTCCCTGAATCCCGCCGCCCCCGTCCTGGACGCCGGGATCAAGCTGGACGTCGATCTGGTCGACGTGCTGTTCCCCAAGGACGGCGATACCAGTTACGAGGAGCTCACCTGCATCGGGCTGGACCCCAATTTTCCCGACACTCTGGTGGGCATCATCACGGTCAAGAAATCCTCCGGCTATTCCGGCACGCCGTGTACCGATGGCAGCCGTGAATTCGTCACCTGGTGGGCCGATTTCGACGGCAACGGCAGCTTCGAAACCTGCCTGGGCACGTCCGAGGTACGGGTGTACGACTTGCCGAACGTGCCGCAGAAGGGCGTGCATTACGCCGTGCGGCTGCCCGTCGACCTGAACCCGTATCGCGACCCCTGCCGCAAAGGCCCGCGCCTGGTGCGTATCCGCGCCATCCTGTCCTGGAACGTGCCGGTGCCCTGCGCCAATCCCGGCCAGGTGCCCACCTGGGGCAACCGCGAGGAAACCGTCGTGCATATCGCGCCACAGGGCGTGGTCGGCGGGGTGGCCGGCAAGATCGCCATTCTCGGCGGCATCCCGACCCAGCACATCCACGACGTGTCGGGCCTGACCACGGCGAGCGCCGTGTTTGCGCTCAACAACAATCCGCCCGATGGCGCCGGCCGGCCCTGCCCGTTCGGCGGTGCCGTCACCGCGCAGGGGGCGCCCGTGGCGGGCCACAGCTACATCGTCGAGGTCAGTCCGGACGGCAACGTGTGGACGCCGGTCCTGACCGACCTGATCGTCACCGACCAAAACGGCAACACCAGCCCGCACAAGGCCAACCCCCTCACCAAGCGCTTCGATTACCTGCCTTTCAGCGCCAATGTGAACGGCCTCCTGGCGCACTGGAACAGCGCGGGCGACGCCTTGTGGCAGGTGCGTCTCACGGTGTACGACGCGGCCAACAACCCGGTGGGGGCGCCCGACGTGCATCGTGTCCAGCTCGACAACACGGGGCCCGACGTGTCCATCGACATCGTCAGCGGCGCCGGGAACTGCGGCAAGTTCGGCATCGGCACGGTGCTGACCGGCAACGTCGTCGCCCGCGACGATTACCTGGGAGGCTACAGCCTGGCCGTCGAACCCGCGGTCAACGATCCCGGCGAAGGCATTCCGGTGCCTGGGGGCGGCAACGTCAACACCCCGCCCGCCCCCGGCACGGGCTGGACCCTGGACACGGCCGGCATGAAAGCCTGCGGCTACGTGATCCGCGTCGTCGCCACCGACCGCGCCATCGTCGACAGCCAAAGCGTGGGCCATCATCGGACCGACAGTGCGGGCTTCTGCCTGGAAGAGCAGTAGGTTCAAACACGGCGGCCGACGCCAGCCGGCCGCCGCCCTTGTCCGGCAACACGAAAGAAACCTGGGAGCACGCCATGGCACACGAATATCCCTTCAAACAGACGTCTGCGACGCCGGGTCGGCGCCTGCTTCAGGCGGGCTGCTCAGCGCTGTTCCTGGCGTGGGCCCTGCTTTGCACCTTGCCTGCCCGCGCCATCGGCCCGGAAACGCCGGTGGACTTTCTCGACGTCTATGTCCCCAAAGGGTTCATGCTGTTGCTGATCGAGCCTGGGCAAGTCGTCGACTTGCAGGTGATGCGCATCGTCCATCAGGACGGAAAGCCGCTGCAGCGCGAAAAAGTCGAATGGAAGACGCTGCGGATGCTCGATTACACCGCGCCCCTTGCCCGCCCGGGCGATTTCCAATATCGCGAGCCAAATGAGCAGCGCAAGGCTGAAAGCCCTCGCCTTCAAGCCGTTCCCGACTCGTTGCCGTCCATCGACACGGCGCGCCCCCTGCCCGACCTGCAGCTCGCCGACAGCGATGCGCCCGTGGTGGTCAGCGACGCGCCGCCACGCAGGGTGGGCGTTCTGATTCCGCTGGCCTCGCCGGCCCAGCGCAGGCTCAAGGACGGCGCGTATGCGGAAAAATTCATCGCCCGTGCCCGTCTGACAGGCGAGTCCGCGAAGAGGAAGCCCCTGACCATGACGCGCTGGTCGCACTTCGTCATGCGCGACCAGCAAGCGCACTTCATCAGCCAGGCGGAGTATTCGCGCATGGTCGACCCGCCTTCCGACGGTGTGGACGGCTCCGGCGAAAAAATCCAGCTCAACCTCGGCCGCAGCGTGAAGGCGGCCGTGCCGATCGAGAGGACCCGGAAAACGCGCGCCGTGCCGCTCGGCCGGCTGGGCGGCGTCGCACCGGAACGCGACCGTTCGAAGCAAGACGAAGCGCGTAACGAAACCAGCGAACGATAAGGGACACGATCATGAAGACTATTGTCATTGCAGCGTGGGTCGGATTCATCGAGTTGTGCGCGGCGGTCGACGTGCTCGCTGCGCAACGCACCGTCTGCTTTCGCATGCAGCTCCGCGATGACCGCTTCAATTGCGCCGAATCGTCCGAGACCGGGGCGCGCCGTCCCTGCAATCCGGGAGGCTATGTCGACATGGTCGGCCATCAGGTCGAGCTATGGGACAAGGACTGGTCGGGCGACGACGAATACATCGGCACCTGGTACATCGGCGGAGGCGGCACCCAGTGCATCGGTTTCGAGTGGGAAAACGCGAGCTACGCGAAGGGCGAAACCCACCCGGATCTCTATCTGCGCTACATCAATCGCGTGAACCGCACCGGCTATTCCAACTACATCTACGTGCGGGGCGTGAACACGGACAACAGCGCCGCCTCCGCCACCACCTGGCGCAATGGCCAGTCAGGCGACCCCGAGCGCTACGTCGCGATGAACTGCAAGAAAGGGAATGCCTGCTCGATCCTGTCTTCCGGCACACTGGTGCCGACCAATGACGTCGCCTCCGACCGCGGCCTCAGGATCATGGCGCTCGACTCCGCCCAGCATGCGCTGCAGGCGGTGGGGGAAGTGATGGACACCCACGTCGATCTGCAGTATCCCGGCCAGTCCGACTGCCCGACCAGCTGCGCGCCGAGCCGAAACCTGATCAAGATCACCCAGGCGCGTGGCGGCAACGGCTCCAACGTCACCCATGAAATCGGCCACGTCGTGCAGATGCAGGAATTCGACCAGGACTGGCTGCGCGACGACTGCAGCCGGGGCGGCAACGGCCACAGCCTGACCTCGCTGGAACACGAGTCCTGCGCGACCACGGAGGGGTGGGGGAACTACATCGCCTCGGTCAGCTGGTACGAGCCCAACCATGCCGGCAGCGTCCCGATATCCTGGGGACGCGACTTCGAGACCGCAACCCTGCAGTTCGCCACCTGCTCGGACGATGCCCACAACGAAATCCAGACCGGCAAAGCGTGGTGGGACCTGGACGACTGGAACGACGAGGGCGGCGCGGGCGCGGCCAACGGCGACGACGACCGCCTGGCCTACGCCACCACCGACATCGTCACCGGCTGGCGCCAGTTCGACGACGGCAGCGGCAACCGGGAAGACGGCGAGAGCGGCCAGGACGGGGTCAACATGCGCGACTACTGGGGCAACAATTCGGGCCGCTTCACCGCCAGCGGCGCCTTCGAGACGCTGGTCGAGCACAATTGCCTGCAGGCCCAGGTCAACGATTGAGCCCGGCCGGAGAGGCGTCACACGGCCCGCGAGACGGATCCGAACGACGCCTTGGCAAGCCGGGGCCGTCGACGCGTTCCCGACATCAGCGACCGGCTGCAAGCCTGCCGCCGTCCCATCATCCTGCGCGACGCAGCGCGCAGCCTTGCCCGGGCCATGCCTGGGGCCGGGGTGACAAGCTCTGGTCCATGCGAGTAAAATGTAGCGTTTTCGCTAAATTTTTACGCATCCTCCAGGGAGTCCCAGCATGTCCAAAAAACATCCCGTCATTGCGGTCACGGGTTCGTCCGGCGCCGGCACCACCACCGTCAAGCGCGCCTTCGAGCACATCTTCTTCCGCGAAAAGATCAACGCCGCCGTGATCGAAGGCGACAGCTTCCACAGCCTGTCGCGCGTGGACTTCAAGGAAGCCGTGAAGAAGGCCGAATCCGAAGGCAACTTCTCGTTCAGCCATTTCGGCCCGCAGGCCAATCATTTCGACAAGCTGGCCGAACTGTTCAAGACCTACGGCGAAACCGGCGGCGGCAAGAAGCGCTACTACATCCACAGCGACGAAGAAGCCGCCCAGCACAACAAACGCCTCAACACCAGCCTCAACCCCGGTGAATTCACCCCGTGGGAAGACGTGCCCGCCGGCTCCGACGTGCTGTTCTACGAAGGCCTGCATGGCCTGGTGAAGACCGACACCGTCGACGTCTCCAAGCACGTCGACCTCGGCATCGGCGTGGTGCCCATCGTCAACCTCGAGTGGATCCAGAAGATCCACCGCGACGGCGCCGAGCGCGGCTATTCCGCCGACGTCATCGTCGACACCATCCTGCGCCGCATGCCGGATTACGTGAACTACGTCACCCCGCAGTTCTCGCGTACCGACATCAACTTCCAGCGCGTCTCCACCGTCGACACCTCGAACCCCTTCATCTCGCGCGACATCCCGACGCCGGACGAGAGCTTCATCGTGATCCGCTTCCGCGACCCCAAGGGCGTCGATTTCCCCTACCTGCTGAACATGATCTGCAATTCGTTCATGTCGCGCCCCAACACTATCGTGGTGCCCGGCGGCAAGATGGGCTTCGCCATGGAACTGATCCTGGCGCCGATCATCCAGGACATGATCTCGAACAAGAACAAGTAAGGCCCCCCGCCGCAAACAAAAACGGAGCCGCATGGCTCCGTTTTTGTTTGACCGCCCGCGCCGGCATGGTCAACGCGCCCGCCAGGCAGACGGATGCTCGGCGCGCGCGAACGCCTCGAACTCCGCCGCCGGCAGGGGCCTGCTGAAGTAGTAGCCCTGCACCTCGTTGCAACCCTGTTCGCGCAGGATCGCCAGCTGCGTCTCGGTCTCGACCCCTTCGGCGATGGTCTGCAGCCCCAGGCTGTCGGCAAGGCTGATGATGGCGTTGACGATGGCGCGGTCTTCCGGATCCTCCCCGATGTTCTGCACGAAGGACTGGTCGATCTTCAGCCGATGGACCTGGAAGCGCTTGAGGTAGCTCAGCGAGGAATAGCCGGTGCCGAAATCGTCGATCGACATGTGCACGCCGCGCGCATGCAGCCGGTCCATCATAGCGATCGCCGCCGGCGCGTTGTCCATGGCAACGCTTTCGGTCAGTTCCAGCTCCAGGTATTGCGGCTGCAGTTTCGCCTCATCGAGGATCTGCGCCACCAGATCGGGCAGCTGCGGGTGGCGGAACTGCACGGCAGAGAGGTTCACGGCCATCGTCATCGGCGCGAGACCGCCGTCCATCCACTGCTTCATCTGCCGCACGGCGCAGCGCAGCGCCCATTCTCCGATCTGCAGGATCTGCCCGCTCTCCTCGGCGATGGGGATGAAGTCGGCCGGCCCGATCATGCCAAGCTCGGGATGCCGCCAGCGCAGCAGTGCCTCGATGCCGATGAGCCGCCCGTCGCGCAGGGCGAGTTGCGGCTGGAAGTGCAGCTCCAGCTGGTTGCGCTCCAGCGCGCGATGCAGCGCGTTTTCGATTTGCAGGTTGTGCGCCGAACGCGCCTGCATTTCGGCCGTGAAGAAGCGATAGGTGTTGCGCCCGTCGTGCTTGGCACGGTACATGGCGGCGTCGGCGCATTTGGAAAGCGCCTCGAAATCCTCGCCGTCGCCGGGGTGCAGGGCGATCCCGATCGACAGCGTCACCGTCAGCTCGAAACCCTCGATCAGGTAGGGCTGCGCCACCGCCGCCAGCAGTTTCTCGGCCACGTGGGCCGAACCGTTGGCATCGGTGTCGGGCAGGATCAGGACGAACTCGTCCCCGCCCTGGCGCGATACCGTATCCACTTCGCGCACCACGGCCTTGAGGCGGCCCGCGACCGCGATCAGCAGTTCGTCGCCAATGCGATGCCCGAGCGTGTCGTTGACGTTCTTGAAATGGTCGAGATCGACGAACATGAGCGCCAGCTGCGTGCGGTTGCGCTGGGCGGCGCTGAGGGCATGGCCGATGCGGTCGCTCAGCAATGCACGGTTGGGCAGGCCGGTGAGCGGGTCGAAATGCGCCAGCCGCTGGATGTGCGCCTGCGCTTCCTTGTGCTGGGTGATGTCGCTGAAAACGCCGATGTAATGGGTCACCTCGCCCCTCGCACCGAGCACCCGGATGATCGACAGCTGTTCCGGATACAGGCTGCCGTCCTTGCGGCGGTTCCACAGCTCGCCCTGCCAGCGCCCCTCGGTGGAAATGGCGTCCCACATCGCGCGATAGAAGGCCTGATCGTGGCGTCCCGAAGCCAGCATGCCCGGATGCCGGCCCAGCGCCTCGGCCTCGCTGTAGCCGGTGATGGCGGTGAACGCCTGGTTGACCATGATGATGTCCAGGTGGGCGTCGGTGATGAGGATGCCTTCGCTGCTCTGCTCGAACACCTTGGCGGCAAGGCCGACCTGGGCCTCCGCGCGCTTGCGCCGGGTGATGTCGATGAAGGTCGCGATCGCACCGACCACTTCGCCGTTGGTCACGATGGGGTTGGACCAGTACTCGACCGGAATCGCAACACCGTCCTTGCGCCAGAACACCTCGTCGGACACGTTGATCGCCTGGTTCGACAGGTAGGCGCGGTGCATCCTGCATTCGCTTTCCGGATAGGACGCCCCGTCGGAATAGGAATGGTGGATGAGCGCATGGATGCGCCGTCCCAGCACCTCGCCCTCGTCCTGGTAGCCCAGGATTCTCAGGAAGGCGCGGTTGACGAAGGTGCAGTTGCCGTCGAAATCCACCCCGTAGGCCGCCTCGGCCATCGAATCGAGCAGCAGGCGCAGGCTTTCGCGGGAATCGCGCAAGGCCTGCTCCGTCCGCTTGCGCTCGGTGATGTCCTCCCCGGAGGCCAGCACCCCGCTCACCTTGCCGGCGCCGTCCGACAGGATCGCGTTGTGCCAGGCCACGATCCGCTCCTCGCCGCCGTGGGTCAGGATGGTGTTTTCCAGGTATTCGAGCGGGGCGACCTCGCCCCGCATCAGCCGATGAAAGACCGCCTTCACCTCGTCGCGCACACGCCCGGGCAGGAAATGCTCGAACCAGTCCTTGCCGAGGATGTCCGCCTCGGCCATGCCGAGCATCTCGCAGCCCCGGCGGTTGACGAGCTGCACCCGGCCTTCGGCATCCAGCACGAGCAGCATCACGCCGGCGATATTCAGGTACTCCTGTGCCCGTTTCTGCGATGCCTGCAAAGCCTGCTCGGCCTGCACGCGCTTGGTGATGTCGCGCGCGATCCCCAGCACGCCGATGGGACGGCCCGCCGAGTCGAGTATCGGCGTCTTGATCGTTTCGAACAGCCGCCGGACGCCGTCGTCGGCGAACGTCAGCCATTCCTCGTTGATGCTGGGCCTGCCGGCCGCCATGGCCTTGCGGTCGTGCTCGCGGAAGAAGTCGGCCTGCTCGCGGTCGACGAAGTCGTAATCGGTCTTGTTGACGATGTCCGCCTCGCGGGCCCCGAAAAAGCGTTCGAACGTCGGATTGCAGCTCAGGTAGACGCCGTCCGCGTCCTTCAGCCAGACCAGGTCGGGGATGGCGTCGAGCGTGTCCCGCAGCCTGCGCTGGGCGGCCAGGATTTCGGCGGTGCGGCGGGCGACGCGCACCTCGAGCAACTGCTTGTGCGCCTTCAGGTCCACGAACAGTTTCGCCAGGTAGCCCAGCACCAGGCTGAACAGCAGGCCCAGCACCGCCTTCAGCGCGAACCCGAGCGGCGCGCCCCACCCCCCGATCGGTGCAAGGCTCAGGGTCCAGCTTGCGTTGGGTACGCGCAGGGCCTGCTCCACCGGGTCGATCAAGCCGGCCGTCGACGCGGATCGCACGATGACCTGCCTCTTTCCGCTATCCGGATGAAGGCGCCAGAGCTCGTAGGCGTATCCCTGTTCGGCCAGATGGGCCAGATGGGCGGTGTCCAGCCCGCCCGGCAGGCGCATCACGACGAGGGCGAACCCCCAGAACACCTTCCTGCCGCCTTCGCCTTCGAGAAACACCGGCAGGCGCCCGACCACTCCCGTCCCCCCGATCGCCAGTTCGAGCGGCCCCGCCAGGGTGAGCCTGCCACTGTCGCGGGCGAGCAGCGATTCCTTGCGCTGGGCCGGGGAATTCAGCAAATCCAGGCCGATCGCCCCTTCGTTCCCCGACAACGGCGCCATGTTGCGGATCACGCCATCGGGTGCCAGCGCCAGGGCGGTGGCACCCGGATAAAGCTGCAGCATCGCGTTGGCAGCCGTCTCGAAATCGGGAACGCGGCCGTTGCCCTGGCGCACCAGGGCGGCCAGAGCATGGCCCGCAGACAGGGTGTGTGCGATGGTGTGCTCGATCGCGTGGGCATGGTCGCCTGCCAAACGGGCCACGCGCGATCGCTTGTCCTGCAGCGCATGCTGCTCCAGTTCCCAGACGATCCCGCCGGACAGGACGGCGGCGAGCAGAAAGACGACGACGCCCACCAGCAGGGAACGGGTCGGCTGCGCGTTCGAAGCGGTCATTGCGATCGACCTGTCGTTACAGGGGGCGCCGGATGGCCCTCTGCCTGCCGCACCCAGCGGCAGCATAGGCCGGTCTTGCCGGCACACGTGGAGCCTGCGTGCCCCATATTCAGACGACCGCGAAACCGACCAGCGCGATCTCGTCGCCATCCTGGATGGCGGAGGATTTCTCGGCGAACTGCTTGTTGATCGTGATATTGAGCTTGGGATTGCCGAGCAGCATCTTCTTCCACATCTCGCCACGTTTGGACAGCACGAAAAGCAGGCGCTCGACGTCGTTCACGTCGGGCGGCAAGGTGATTTCGTCGGACGCCATGCCGAGCGTCTCCACCAGATCGCCGAAAAACAGGATTTTCACCATCGTCCCCCCCTTATAATTCGTCATTGATTGCCCGATTTTACCCCCGTATGTCCGCCCACCTGCTGGAAAACCTCAACCCCGAACAGCGCGCTGCCGTCACGCTGCCGCACGAATCGGCGCTCATCCTGGCAGGGGCCGGCTCGGGCAAGACGCGCGTGCTGACCACGCGCATCGCGTGGCTGATCCAGACGGGTCAGGTGTCGCCGCACGGCATCCTCGCGGTGACCTTCACCAACAAGGCCGCGAAGGAGATGCTGGTTCGCATTTCGGCCATGCTGCCGATCAACACGCGCGGCATGTGGGTCGGCACCTTTCACGGCCTATCCAACCGTCTGCTGCGCACGCACTGGCGCGAGGCGGGCCTGCCGCAGTCGTTCCAGATCCTCGATTCCGCCGACCAGCTCTCCGCGATCAAGCGGCTGATGAAGTCGATGAACGTCGACACCGAGAAATACGAGCCGAAGAAGGTGCAGTGGTTCATCAACGGCAACAAGGAGGCCGGCCGGCGCGCGCGCGACGCCGATGCCTACGACGAATACTCGATGCGGCTGGCCGAGCTGTACGAGGCCTACGACGCGCAATGCCAGCGCGAGGGGGTGGCGGATTTTCCCGAGCTGCTGCTGCGCTCCTACGAACTCTTGTACCGCAACGAGCCGCTGCGCCAGCACTACCAGGACCGCTTCCGCCACATCCTGATCGACGAATTCCAGGACACCAACACCCTGCAATACCGCTGGCTGAAGCTCTTCGCCGGCCCGCACACGGCGCTCTTCGCGGTCGGCGACGACGACCAGTCGATCTACGCCTTCCGCGGCGCCAACACCGCCAACATGGCCGAGTTCGAGCGCGAATTCGCGCACGGCAACGTGATCAAGCTGGAGCAGAACTACCGCAGCCACGGCAACATCCTCACCGCCGCCAACACGCTGATCGCGCAGAACGCGCACCGCCTCGGCAAGAACCTGTGGACGGCGGAGGGCGAAGGCGAGCCGATCCGCATCTTTGAAGCCTATTCCGACCAGGACGAGGCGAGCTTCGTGGTCGACGAGGTGAAAAACCTCCATCGCGAAGGCGTGGCGTTTTCCGACATGGCGCTGCTGTATCGCTCCAACGCGCAGTCGCGCGTGCTCGAACACGCGCTGTTTTCGGCCGGCGTCGCCTACCGCGTCTACGGCGGCCTGCGCTTCTTCGAACGCCAGGAGATCAAGCACGCACTCGCCTACCTGCGCCTGATGACCCACCCCGAGGACGACGGCGCCTTCCTGCGCGTGGTCAACTTTCCCGCGCGCGGCATCGGCGCGCGCACGCTGGAACAGCTGTCAGACACCGCCGCCCGTTCGGGCGCCAGCCTGTGGCAGGCCGCCTGTACATCCGGCGGCAAGGTGGCGGGCTTCGCCAGGCTGATCGAGGACATCAAGCAGGCCACCGCCAACCTGACGCTCGCCGAGGTCATCGATCACGTCATCGAAGCCTCCGGGCTGGCGGACTATTACCGCGCCGACAAGGACGGCGCCGACCGCCTCGAGAACCTCAACGAACTGGTCAACGCGGCGGCGCTGTTCTCCGAGGAATCGGGGGCGGAGGTCCTGGATTCCGGCGTAACGCCTGAAGCTTCGGCCATCGAAACCGCCCAGCCCGAGCTGGACCGCTTTCTCGCCCACGCCGCGCTCGAAGCCGGCGAACACCAGGCCGGCGCCGGCCACGACGCGCTGCAGCTGATGACGGTGCACGCCGCCAAGGGCCTGGAATTCCACGCCGTGTTCATCACCGGGCTGGAAGAGAGCCTGTTCCCGCACGAGCAGAGCGCCCACGAGGAAAACGGCCTGGAGGAGGAGCGGCGGCTGATGTACGTGGCGATCACCCGCGCGCGGCGGCGGCTCTATCTGTCGCACGCGCAGTCGCGCATGCTGCACGGCCAGGTGCGCTACGGCATCCCGTCGCGTTTTCTTGCCGAGCTGCCGGAGCAGGTGCTGCTGCACCTCAACCGCCGCAGTGACCCCATCTACCGTTCGGTCAGCGAGCCGGCGCCGCGCGCGACGCCGGCCGGCAACGACACCGGCTACCGGGTCGGGCAGAGCGTCGCCCACGCCAAGTTCGGCACCGGCATCATCATCGACTTCGAGGGGCGCGGTCCCGACGCGCGGGTGCAGGTGAAATTCCGCGACGCCGGCACCAAGTGGCTGGCGCTGGCCTACGCCAAGCTGTCGGCAGCCTGAAGGTTTAGAGGGATACCACCTTGTCGCCGGCGGGCGCGGCGTCGTCCGCCCACACCGCGAAGATCGCCTGGTACGAGGCGTACAGCGACCCGAACAACACCGGCATCGCCACCAGCAGGCCGAGCATCAGCGGCACCAGCGCGGCGACGAACAGCACCATGCCCAGCGCCAGCCCGTTGACCAGCATCGCCGCCCAGTTCCTGGCGACGGCCCGGAGGCTCACGCCGAGCGCGGTGGCCGGGCGGGCACCCCCAAACAGAACCAGCGCGGGCGCGAACCAGGTCGCCATGATCAGCGGGGTAAACAGCACCAGTCCCGCGAGCAGGGCGGGCATGGCCTGATTGAGGATCGCCTGCATGTCCGCCGGGTCCTTCTGCGTCTGCGCCGCCGCCATCACGGCCTGCGGGTCGAAGCCCATGGCGAGCATGACCTGTCCGATCAGCAGGGTGCCCAGCAGCTGCACCGCCCCGACTGCCATCAGCGGAATCGCCGGCCCCTGCAGGCCCGCCAGGAAATGCGGCAGTTCGAGTTCGCGACCCTCGTCGAGCGCGCGGTACGCCGCCATGAAACCCGCCACCATCAGGGGCGACGCGAGCTCCGACAGCGAGCCGCCGATCACCGGAATGAGGCCGAGTGCCATCACCACGCCGAACAGCAGACCGAACGCGGCAGACAACAGCAGCGGATTCCTGCGATACAGACGGAAGCCTTCGAGCACCCATTGCCAGCCCTGGCGGGCGGCGACCTTGCGGGGAATGTCCTGATTGCTTTGCGTATTCATGCGCCGGATTCTAACCGACGCCGCAGGCTTAGAACTCCTTGATCACCCACATCGGCGGCCGCATGCCCGAGTCGAGGCTGTCCTGCCGCGCAAACTGGCCGTCGCCCTTCTGGTCGATCAGGTAGTAGGGCTTGCCGACCTTGGGAACGACCTTCAGCATGTAGAGCTTGCCGTTGGCACGGTATTCGACGACGCGACCCTGGCTGGTCTGCTTGATCGTCACCGGCGGCGCATCGCCGGGTCCCGGCGCGCCATCGGGAACGGGCTTGAGCTCGGGCGGGCGGTCGGACGGCGCCGCGGCGACGGCAAGGCCGCTCAGCATCAGGGTCAACAACAGAATGGGGGTGCGCATGGCGGGCTCCGAAAGGTAAAGGGTTCTGGCAGGGTTTACAGGTTGAGCTGGATCTCGCGCTCGGCGATCGACGGCATGAAGCCGCGCTTTTCGTAATGGCTGAAGATGGCGTCGACCACCTCTTCCGGTTTGTCGAGGATGCGCATCAGCTCGATGTCTTCCGGCGCGATCATGCCCTCGGCGACCAGCCTGTCCTTGACCCAGTCGGCGAGCCCGGCCCAGAAACCCGATCCGACCAGGATGATGGGAATGCCCGCGATTTTTCCGGTCTGCACCAGGGTCAGCGCCTCGAACAGCTCGTCGAGCGTGCCGAAACCGCCGGGCATGACGACATAGGCCGCGGCGAACTTGACGAACATGACCTTGCGCGCGAAGAAATGCCGGAAGGTCTGGCTGATGTCCTGGTAGGGGTTGGCGCTCTGCTCGTGCGGCAGCTGGATGTTGAGGCCGACGCTCGGCGACTTGCCGAAATACGCGCCCTTGTTGGCCGCTTCCATGATGCCGGGACCGCCCCCGGACACCACCGAGAAGCCCGCGTCGGACAGCTGGCGCGCGATGGTTTCGGTGAGCATGTAGTAGGCGTGATCGGGCGGCGTGCGCGCGCTGCCGAAGATCGATACCGCCGGGCGGATCGAGGCCAGGCGTTCGGTCGCCTCGACGAACTCTGCCATAATCCCCAGCATCCGCCACGACTCGCGAGCCGAATAATTGATCTCGGCGGTGCGTCCCGGGTCGGCGGCGGCAGGCAATTTATCAAAGTGCATTTTCGAGCGCCTCGTGAACGATTCTAGTAGTCAGCCCAGAAAGATCCTGCTGTTGGTGGACGGTTCGTCCTATCTGTACCGCGCATTCCACGCGCTGCCCGATCTCCGCAACGCGGCGGGCGAGCCGACCAATGCGATCAAGGGCGTGCTCTCGATGCTGCACCGGCTGCGCAAGGACCATGCGGCCGATTATATCGCCTGCGTGTTCGACGCGAAGGGCAAGACCTTCCGCGACGACCTCTATCCCGAATACAAGGCCCACCGCCCGCCGATGCCGGACGACCTGCGCAGCCAGATCGAGCCGCTGCACGCCGCGATCCGCGCCGAGGGCTGGCCGCTCGTCGTCATCGACGGCGTCGAGGCCGACGACGTGATCGGCACGCTGGTGCGCCACGCCGCGCAAAAGGACATCCGCAGCATCGTCTCGACCGGCGACAAGGACATGGCGCAGCTGGTCGACGGCCACGTCACGCTGGTCAACACCATGAGCGAGGAGACCCTCGACCCGGCCGGCGTCGCCACCAAGTTCGGCGTGCCGCCCGAACGCATCATCGACTACCTCACGCTGGTGGGCGACGCCGTCGACAACGTGCCGGGCGTCGCCAAATGCGGCCCCAAGACCGCGGTCAAATGGCTCGCCGAATACGGCACGCTCGACAATCTGATGGCGCATGCCGGCGAGATCAAGGGCGTGGTCGGCGACAACCTGCGCGCCGCGCTCGATTGGCTGCCGCAGGCGCGCGTGCTGATCACCATCAAGACCGACGTCGACCTGCCCTTCGATTTCGACGACCTCGTGCTGAAACCGCGCGACACCGAGACGCTGCGCACGCTATTCGAGCGCTACCAGTTCCGCACCTGGCTGCGCGAACTCGACGCCGCCGCGACTGCGAGCCCCGAGGCCCAAAAGGACTCCGATCCACCACGTGCCAAAGTCCCGCAAGGCGGGATGGAATCGTATGCCCCTGAACAGGATTGCAGCGGCGACCACCGGGCCCACTACGAGACGATCCTCAGCGAGGCCCAGCTCGACGCCTGGGTCGCCAGGCTCGAAGCCGCACCGGTCTTCGCGCTCGACACCGAGACCACCAGCCTCAACGCCATGCAGGCCGAGCTGGTCGGCATCTCGTTCGCCACGAGCCACGGCGAGGCTGCCTATTTGCCGCTGGCGCACCACTACGCCGGCGCGCCGCAGCAACTCGATCGCGCCGCCGCGCTGGCGAAGCTGAAGCCGCTACTGGAAAATCCCGCACCGAAAATCGTCGGCCAGCACCTCAAGTACGACCGCCACGTCTTCGCCAACGCCGGCATCGCGCTTGGGGGGATCGGAGGCGGCGGCGTCATCGACGACACCCTGCTGCAGTCCTACGTGCTCGAAGCGCACCAGTCGCACGAGCTCGGCAACCTGGCGTCGCGCCATCTGGGGCTGGCAACGATCAGCTACGACGACGTCACCGGCAAGGGCGCGGCGCGCATCGGCTTCGAGCAGGTCGCCGTCGAACGCGCCAGCGAATACGCCGCCGAGGACGCCGACGTGACCCTGCGCGTGCGCGATGCGCTGGCGCCGCAGATCGCCGCATCGGACAAGCTCGAATTCGTGTACCGCAACATCGAGCTGCCGGTCGCCGGGATCCTGTTCCGCATGGAACGTGCCGGCGTGCTGCTCGACCGGGAATTGCTGGCGGTGCAAAGCGGCGAACTCGGCCGCAAGATGCTGGAACTCGAACAGCGCGCCTACCAGGAGGCGGGACAGCCGTTCAACCTGGGCTCGCCCAAGCAGATCGGCGACATCCTCTTTACCCAAAAAGGCCTGCCGGTCATCAGGAAGACCCCCAGCGGCGCCCCGTCGACCGACGAGGAGACGCTCGAGCAGCTGGCGCTCGACCACCCGATCGCGCGCGCCATCCTCGACTACCGTGGGCTGGCCAAGCTGAAGTCGACCTACACCGACAAGCTGCCGCAGATGGTCCATCCCAAAACCGGCCGCGTGCACACCAGCTATTCGCAGGCGACCGCGGTGACCGGGCGGCTGGCGAGCTCCGACCCCAACCTGCAGAACATTCCCGCGCGCACCCTGGAGGGTCGCCGTATCCGCGAGGCCTTCATCGCGCCGCCCGGGCACCTGCTGGTGTCGGCCGACTATTCGCAGATCGAACTGCGCATCATGGCGCACCTGTCGGACGACGCCGGTTTGCTGACCGCCTTCGCCGAGGACCGCGACATCCATACGGCCACCGCCGCCGAGGTATTCGGCGTGGCGCTGGCCGAGGTGAGCAACGACCAGCGGCGCATGGCCAAGGTGATCAACTTCGGCCTCATCTACGGCATGTCGGCGTTCGGCCTCGCCAGCCAGCTCAACCTGGAACGCGCCGCCGCGCAGGCCTACATCGACCGCTACTTCGCGCGCTATCCGGGCGTCGCCGACTACATGCAGCGCACCCGCGACGCCGCCCGCAGCCAGGGCTACGTCGAGACCGTGTTCGGCCGCCGCCTCTACCTGCCGGAAATCAACGCCAAGAATCCGCAGCGCCGCCAGGGCGCCGAGCGCGCCGCGATCAACGCGCCGATGCAGGGCACCGCCGCCGACCTCATCAAGCTGGCGATGATCGCGGTGCAGGGCTGGCTGGATCGTGAAAAGCTGGCCAGCCGGCTGCTGCTGCAGGTGCACGACGAACTCATCCTCGAAGTGCCGGAAAACGAGCTCGACCGCGTGCGCGCCGAACTGCCCGCGCACATGTGCAACGTCGCCGAACTCAAGGTGCCGCTGCGCGTCGGTGTCGGCGCGGGCCGCAACTGGGAGGCGGCGCACTGACCTGCATAGCGGGACAGGCCATAAAAAAACGGGCGCCGCGGCGCCCGTTTTCGTGCAGCGAGCTGCTTACTGCTGCGGGATCAGCTCCACGCGGCGGTTCTTGAAGCGGCCTTCGGCCGTCTTGTTGTCCGCCACCGGCTTCGATTCGCCGTAGCCCTTGGCGGTCAGGCGCTCCGCCGCGACCCCCTGCTTGATCAGGTAGGCGCGCACGGCCTCGGCGCGACGCTGCGACAGCTTGAGGTTGTAGGCATCCGAGTTGACCGAGTCGGTATGGCCCGCCACCTCGACCTTCACCTCGCCCCATTCCTTCAGGGTGGCCGCCGCGTTGTCCAGGATCGCGATCGACTCGGGACGCAGCTTGGAACTGTCGTGATCGAAGTTCACGCCGTCCAGCGTCAGCTTGCGCGGCGCCGCGGGCTCGACCGCCGGCGCGGGCTCGGCGGCCTTGGGCGGGCAGCCGTCGACCGTGCCCGGCGCCGGCACGGTCGGGCAGGCGTCCTTGTGGTCGGGAATGCCGTCGCCGTCGGAATCGAGCGGACAGCCCCTGGTGTCGACCTTCACGCCGGCCGGGGTATCGGGACACTGGTCGAGGCCGTCGAACACGCCGTCGCCGTCGGAATCGAGCGGGCAGCCCTTGGCGTCGACCTTGGCGCCCTTGGGCGTGTTGGGACACTGGTCCGCACGGTCGGGTACGCCGTCGCCGTCGGAATCGAGCGGCGCGCCGAGGCCCCAGGAATAACCGAGCAACGCCTGGAAGTTGGTCAGGCCGGCGTTCGGCAGGGAGTCATTGCCGAACGACTGGTCGGCGCGCACTTCCCAGCGGAAGGCGTCGTTGGCGCCGACTCCCCAGGATTGGCCCAGGCCCAGCGAGGCCATCGGGCGGGTGAAGTCAGGACCATTGTCGGTATTGACGTTCATCAGGCCGAGGCCGCCGGAGAGGAACCAGTTGTAGCGCTGCTGTTTGGAAAACAGCCACTCGAGGCCGCCACGCAGCGTGGTGAGGTCGGCATCGCCCACGCCGGCACGGTTGCCGTCATACGGGCCGTACACCATGTCGCCGAAGAGATTGAAGTCGCTGCCCAGACGCTGGCCGTAGCGCAGGCCGAACAGCGGATTGACCTCGTCGTCCTTGCCGCCAACCAGATCCTCGTCGGCCCAGCCGCCGCCCAGCAGCAGGCCCAATTCGCGTTCCGGCATCTCGGACGCCTGGGCCGTCGCGCCGCCCAGTACTGTCAGGCCTGCCAGCAGCCATGCGTAGGTGTGTTTCATCGTGAATCCTCCCGCCAAATTCAAAAGAAAAACCGTTTGTCCGCCTCGTGCGTTCCGGACAGCATGGTCAAATTGTACCCCCCTCGCGTTGCGAGTTCGCCACATTTCGTCCGCTGCCCGCCGGAATCCTCGGCCCGTTGCACCTCCGCAACAGGCCCCGGCCCGGTCCTACTTGCGGAGGCTGTCGCGGATTTCCCGCAGCAGCACGATGTCTTCCGGCGGTGCCGCGGGCACAGCCGGCGGCGCCTTCTTCAGGCGGTTGATCTGCTTGACGAGGATGAAGACGATGAACGCCAGGATGACGAAGTTGAGCAGGATGGTGAGGAAGCTGCCGTAGGCGAACACCGGCACCCCGGCTTTCTTCACCTCGACCAGCGTCATCGCCACGCCTTCGGGCACCGTACCGAGGGCGACGAACAGGTTGGAAAAATCGAAACCGCCGAAGACAGCGCCGACGATCGGCATGATGAGATCGTTGACGATGGATTCGACGATCTTGCCGAAGGCCGCGCCGATGATGACGCCGACCGCCAGGTCCATGGCATTGCCCTTGACCGCGAACTCCCTGAATTCCGACACAAAACTCATGTTGCCTCTCCCTTGGTTGATCAATTCCCGCCCTACAAATAGTAGACGCTGCGGGGGCCTGTCTCCAGTGCCTCAAGTAATTTCTCCCCGGCTTGGTCGAGACCCGTGGCGGGGGTAAAATGCGACCCCTTATGCGTATCGGCCGCCACACCCTCAAGAACCGCCTGATCGTCGCCCCCATGGCCGGGGTGACCGATCGGCCTTTCCGCCAGCTGTGCAAGAAGCTGGGCGCGGGCATGGCCGTGTCCGAGATGGTGACGTCGAACTCGCTGCTGTACGGCTCAGCCAAGACCGCGCGGCGCGCCAACCACGAAGGCGAGGTCGATCCGATCAGCGTGCAGATCGCCGGCGCCGACCCGGCGATGATGGCGGAGGCCGCCCGCCACAACGTCGACCGCGGCGCCCAGATCATCGACATCAACATGGGCTGCCCGGCCAAGAAGGTTTGCAACGTGATGGCGGGTTCAGCGCTGCTGCAGGACGAGGCGCTGGTCGGCCGCATTCTCGATGCGGTGGTGAAAGCGGTGCCCGAAGTGCCAGTGACGCTGAAAATCCGCACCGGCTGGGACCGCGAGCACAGAAACGCGCTGAACATCCTCAGAATCGCCGAGAACGCCGGGGTGCAGGCGCTGGCGATGCACGGCCGCACCCGCGCCTGCGGCTACAGCGGCGAAGCCGAATACGACACCATCAAGGCAGTGAAGGCCGAAGCGAAGATTCCGGTGATCGCCAACGGCGACATCACCACGCCGGAAAAGGCCCGGTACGTCCTCGACTACACCGGCGCCGACGCCGTCATGATCGGCCGCGCCGCGCAGGGCCGTCCGTGGATCTTCCGCGAGATCGAACATTTCCTGCAGACCGGCGCGCACCTGCCGCAGCCCGAGGTCGCCGAAATCCACGCCGTGCTGCTCGAGCATATCCACGACCTGTATGCCTTCTATGGCGACGTCACCGGGGTGCGCGTGGCCCGCAAGCACATTTCCTGGTACACCCGGGGGCTGGTCGGCAGCAGCGCCTTCCGTCACACCATGAACCAGCTCGACTCGGTGGCCGAACAGCTCGCCGTGGTCAACGATTACTTTGCCCAGGCAGCTCGGGCGGACAGCAGGCTGCGTTACGAAACCGGCCAAGAAAACCACACCGCGCAAGACCTGCCGCCTGCCTCACGACTCGCGGCATAAAGGGGAACTCAAAAATGATAGAAGAAAACGAAATCGCCGCGTGCATGCGGCGGTCGCTCAATCGCTATTTCAAGGATCTTGATGGCGAAACCCCGAGCGAGATCTACAACATGGTGCTGAGCGCAGTGGAAAAACCCCTGCTGGCCTACATCCTCGACCGCGCCGAAGGCAACCAGACGCGCGCGGCCGACATGCTCGGCATCAACCGCAATACCCTGCGCAAGAAAATGCGCGAACACGGCCTTTCCGACTAAATCCATCCTGACCATCGCCACATGAAGATCCAGCGAGCCCTGCTCTCCGTCTCCGACAAAACCGGCCTCGTCGATTTCGCCCGCGCCCTCGCCACCGCCGGCGTCGAGCTGCTCTCCACCGGCGGCACCGCAAAGGCGCTGCGCGACGCCGGCCTCGCGGTGATCGACGTCAGCGAGTACACCGGCTTTCCGGAAATGCTCGATGGAAGGGTCAAGACGCTGCACCCGAAGGTGCACGGCGGCATCCTGGCGCGGCGCGACCTTGCAGACCACATGGCGACCATGACCGAGCACGGCATGCCCACCATCGACCTGGTGTGCGTCAACCTCTATCCCTTCGTCGCCACGGTATCGAAGCCGCATACGCTCGACGACGCGATCGAGAACATCGACATCGGCGGCCCGGCGATGGTGCGCTCGTCGGCCAAGAACTACCGCTTCGTGGCCATCGTCACCGACCCGGCCGACTACCCTCAGCTCATCACCGAGATGCAGGCCAACGGCGGCGCGCTGACCGACGCCACCCGCTTCGGGCTGGCGAAGAAGGCCTTCTCCCACACCGCCGAATACGACGGCGCGATCAGCAACTACCTGACTGCGCTGAATGAAAACAACGAACGCGAAGCCTTCGGCGAAAAGCTGAACCTGCAGTTCACCCGCGCGCAGACCTGCCGCTACGGCGAGAACCCGCACCAGGCCGGCGCCTTCTACGTCGAGTCCCACGCCCCCGCCGGGACGATCTCGACCGCGCGCCAGATCCAGGGCAAGGAACTCAGCTACAACAACATCGCCGACACCGACGCCGCGCTCGAATGCGTCAAGCAGTTCGACGCCGCCCCGGCCTGCGTCATCGTCAAGCACGCCAATCCCTGCGGCGTCGCCTACGGCGCGACCCTGCTCGAAGCCTACGACCGCGCCTACCAGACCGACCCCGAGTCGGCCTTCGGCGGCATCATCGCCTTCAACGGGCGGCTGGACGGCGCCACCGCGCAGGCCATCGTCGACCGCCAGTTCGTCGAGGTCATCATCGCGCCCGAAGTCAGCCCGGAAGCGTCCGCCGCCGTCGCCGCGAAGAAGAACGTGCGCCTGCTCGAATGCGGCGCGTGGTCGGGCAACGTCGCCCAGCTCGACATGAAGCGCGTGGCCGGCGGTCTCCTGGTGCAGGATGCCGACGTGCTGCTCAACGCCGAATTGAAAGTCGTCACCCAGCGCGCGCCGACCGACAAGGAAATGGACGACCTGCTGTTCGCCTGGCGCGTCGCCAAGTTCGTCAAGTCCAATGCCATCGTCTACGCGAAAGACCGCATGACGGTCGGCGTCGGCGCCGGCCAGATGTCGCGGGTCAACTCCGCGCGCATCGCCGCCATCAAGGCCGAGCACGCGGGCCTCGTGGTGCCCGGCTCGGTGATGGCGAGCGACGCCTTCTTCCCCTTCCGCGACGGCATCGACCAGGCCGCCGCCGCCGGCATCCAGGCGGTGATCCAGCCCGGCGGTTCGATGCGCGACGACGAGGTCATCGCGGCGGCGAACGAGCACGGCATCGCGATGGTGTTTACCGGCACCCGGCATTTCAGGCATTGATTGCGAGGGGCTGGGAGCTAGGGGCCAGGGGTTAGGATTTAGGGGCTAGGGAATGAGCGGCTTCGCCGCACCTCTTGAATTTTCTAGCGCGGCGAAGCCGCACAAAGTCCCCTAATCCCTAGCTCCTAGCCCCTAATCCCTGACCCTAACCCCTAACCAAGCCCACACACACATGAAGATCCTCGTCATCGGCTCCGGCGGACGTGAACACGCACTGGCGTGGAAGCTCGCGCAATCGCCCCGCATCTCGCAAGTATTCGTCGCCCCCGGCAACGGCGGCACGGCGACCGAGGACGGCCTCGTCAACGTGCCGTTCACCGACATCCCGGCGCTGGTCGATTTCGTGCGCAAGGATCCCGACATCGCGCTCACCGTCGTCGGCCCCGAAGCGCCGCTGGCGGCGGGTGTGGTCGACGCCTTCCGTGCCGCCGGACTGAAGATATTCGGTCCCACCCAGGCCGCGGCCCAGCTCGAAAGCTCGAAGGATTTCGCCAAGCAGTTCATGGCGCGCCACCGCATCCCCACCGCCGCCTTCGGCACCTTCACCGACGCCGCCGCCGCGCATGCCTACATCGACCAGCACGGCGCGCCCATCGTGGTGAAGGCCGACGGTCTGGCCGCCGGCAAGGGGGTGGTCGTCGCCATGAGCGCCGAGGAAGCACACGCCGCGGTCGACGCCATGCTTGCCGGCAACAGCATGGGCGAAGCCGGCCACCGCGTGGTGATCGAGGAATGCCTCACCGGCGAGGAAGCCAGCTTCATCGTCATGGTCGACGGCGAGCACGTGCTGCCGCTCGCCTCCAGCCAGGACCACAAGCGCCTCAAGGACGGCGACCAGGGGCCCAACACCGGCGGCATGGGCGCCTATTCGCCGGCGCCAGTCGTCACCCCCGAGCTGCATGCGCGCATCATGCGCGAAGTGATCCACCCCACCGTCGAAGGCATGGCCGCCGACGGCATCCGCTACACCGGTTTCCTCTACGCCGGCATCATGGTGTCTGCGGAGGGCGCGCCCAAGGTGCTCGAATTCAACTGCCGCATGGGCGACCCGGAAACCCAGCCGATCATGATGCGGCTGAAATCCGATTTCGTTTCCCTGGTGGAAGCCGCCGTCAACGGCAAGCTCGACCAGGTCGAAGTCGAGTGGGACCGCCGCACCGCGCTCGCCGTGGTGCTCGCCGCCGCCGGCTATCCCGATGCGCCGCAGAAGGGCGCCGTCCTCGGCGCGCTGCCCGCGGCTGCCGACGACCTGCACGTGTTCCACGCCGGCACTGCCGGACAGGACGGCCAGACCGTGGTGAGCGGCGGCCGCGTGCTGGCGGTGACCGCGCTCGGCGACAGCGTGCGCATGGCGCAGAAGCGCGCCTACGAGGCGGTGGCCGGCATCCACTTCGACGGCATGCAATACCGCCGCGACATCGGCTGGCGCGCGCTCGACCGCAACAAGAAGTGAGGCCGGCCGGTGAGCGGTGAGGCCCGTTCCCTGCGCGCATACCTCAGGCGCGGCGGACTGATCGCCTACCCTACCGAATCCTGTTTCGGCCTCGGCTGCGACCCGCGCAATCCGCGCGCCCTCAAGCGCCTCATCCGCCTCAAGGGCCGCAGCGCCGCCAAGGGCATGCTGCTGATCGCCGACCGCTTCAGGCGCCTGCAGCCTTTCGTGCGCCCGCTCGCCCCTGCCGACCGCGCCCGCCTGCAGAAATCCTGGCCCGGCCCGGTCACCTGGGTGGTGCCGGCCTCCGCCACCTGTCCACCCTTGCTCACCGGCGGCCGTCCGACAATTGCCGTGCGCGTCACCGCCCACCCCGGCGCCGCCCGCCTGTGCCGCACGCTGGGCATGGCGCTGGTCTCGACCAGTGCCAACAAAAGCGGCCAGAAACCTGCCAAAACCGCTGCAGAATGCCGCAGAATATTCGGCGCGCGGGTGCGCGTGGTCGCTGGTCGCATCGGCCAGCGCCGCCGCCCCTCCACCCTGATCGACCTTGCAACCGGAACCGTCCTCCGCCCCTGATGCCTGCCCCAGCCTTCGATACCTCCGCCGTCAAAACCTATCTGCTCGACCTGCAGGCGCGCATCGTCGCCGCGCTCGAAGCGGCCGACGGCCTGCCCTTCCGCACCGACGCCTGGGAACGCCCGGAAGGCGGCGGTGGCATCTCGCGGCTGATCGAAGAGGGCAAGGTACTGGAACGCGGCGGGGTGAACTTCTCGCACGTCACCGGCAGCCAGCTGCCGCCCTCGGCGAGCGCGCACCGGCCCGAACTCGCCGGCCGCCGCTGGGAGGCGATGGGCGTCTCGCTGGTGCTGCATCCGAAGAACCCCTACGCGCCGACGGTGCACATGAACGTGCGCTGCTTCGTCGCGCTGAAGGACGGCGAGGCGCCGGTGTGGTGGTTCGGCGGCGGCATGGACCTCACGCCCTACTATGGCTTCGAGGACGACGCGCGCCACTTCCACGCCACCTGCAAGCGCGCGCTCGACCCCTTCGGCCTGGAGCTGCACCCGCGCTTCAAGGCATGGTGCGACCGCTACTTCTTCCTCAAGCACCGCAACGAGCCGCGCGGCGTCGGCGGCGTGTTCTTCGACGACTTCTCCGAGGGCGGCTTCGACCACGCCTTCGGCATGACGAAAAGCGTGGGCGACGCCTTCCTCGACGCCTACCTGCCGATTCTGGAACGCCGCAAGGACACCGCCTACGGCGAACGCGAACGCGACTTCCAGGCCTACCGGCGCGGGCGCTACGTCGAGTTCAACCTGGTGTACGACCGCGGCACCCTGTTCGGCCTGCAGTCGGGCGGCCGCACCGAGTCGATCCTGATGTCGCTGCCGCCGATCGTGAAATGGCGCTACGACTGGCAGCCCGAACCCGGCACGCCGGAAGCGGCGCTGTATACCGACTTCCTCTCCGCACGCGACTGGATCTGACATGCGCAAGGTCCCACGCCGCATTCTCATCGGCCTCGGCATTCTGCTGCTGATCATCGGGCTGATCGGGCTCGTCGCGTATGAACTGGTGTCGTCGGCGCTGGAGGCGAAATACCTCGCCAAGACCGCACAGAAGATGACCTGGCAGGTCCGCGAGGGGCCGTCCTCGCGCATCCGCTATCCCGGCCAGGGACCCTACGACGTGCGCCTCGGCTACAGCAAGCTGCCGACCTACCTGGAACGCCTCGACAAGGCCGGCTGGAAGATCGACGCCCAGGCCAAGATCAGCATCCAGATGACGCGCGTAAACGACCTCGGCCTGTTCCTGCCGTATCACGAGAAGGACCAGACCGGCCTTCGCCTACTCGACAGCGATGGCAGGCAGCTCTACCAGAGCCAGCATCCGACGCGCGTCTACGGCCGCTTCGAGGACATTCCCGCGGTGCTGGTCGACGCGCTGCTTTATATCGAGAACCGCGAACTTCTGACCGAGCAGTTCCCCACCCGCAACCCGGCGGTGGAATGGGACCGCCTCGCCCAGGCCCTGCTCGAGAAGGGCATCAGCATGGTCGACACCAACCGCAACGTGCCGGGCGGCAGCACGCTGCCGACGCAGATCGAGAAATACCGCCATTCGCCCGAAGGCATGACCAGCAGCATGGGCGAGAAGCTGCGCCAAATGGGCACCGCCAGCCTGCGCGCCTATCTCGACGGCGCCAACACGCTGCCGATGCGCCGCAAGACCGTGATGGCCTATCTCAACACCGTGCCGCTCGCCGCGGCGCCGCGCTTCGGCGAGGTCAACGGCGTGGGCGACGGCCTGTGGGCGTGGTACGGCCTCGACTTCGGCGAGATCAACAAGATCCTGGCGAAACCGCCGCGCGACCACGACAAGGCCTACGCCCGAAAGGACTCCGATGCACTACGCGCCAAAGCGCGTGTGGAGTCGTATGCCAGCGCGCTGAAGCACGTCCTCTCGCTGATCGTCGCCGAGCGCCGGCCCTCGTATTACCTCGCCGCCAACCGCAAGGCGCTCGATGCGCTCACCGACGACCACCTCGACCTGATCGCCAACGCCGGGCTGATCCCGCGCGAACTGGCCGATCAGGCCAAGCAGATCAAGCTGCGCACCACCAGCCAGCGCATCGACCCGCCGCCGCCGCGCTTCGTCGACCAAAAGGCCACCAACGCGCAGCGCATCCGCGTCGCGCAGCTGCTGGGCGAGCCGCGCCTGTACGACCTCGACCGGCTCGACCTGACGGTCGACACCACCATCAACCAGCCGGCGCAGCAGATCGTCAGCCGCTATCTGCAGAGCCTCGCCAAACCCGAAGCCGCCGCCGCGTCCGGGCTGATCGGCTTCCGCCTGCTCAAGCCCGAGAACCCGCTCGACCACGTGATCTACAGCTTCACGCTGTACGAGAAGACGCCCGCCGGCAACCTGCTGCGCGTCCAGGCCGACAACCTCAACCAGCCCTTCGACATCAACAGCCAGGCGCGGCTCGACCTCGGCTCCACCGCCAAGCTGCGCACGCTCGTCACCTATCTCGAGATCATCGCGCGGCTGCACGCCGAGTACCGCGACCTCGACGCCAAGACGCTCGCGCAGAAGGCGCAGCCGCAGCGCGACGTGCTGTCGCAGTGGGTGGCCGCGCGCATGCTGGCCAACCGCAAGGAGCCGCTCGCCACCACCCTCGACGCGGCGATGGGCCGTCCCTACTCCGCCTCGCCCGAGACCTTCTTCACCGGCGGCGGCCTGCACAACTTCGCCAACTTCGATCCCAAGGACAACGGCCGCGTGATGGACATATGGGAGGCCACCCGGAACTCGGTCAACCTGGTCTACATCCGCATCATGCGCGACATCGTGCGCCACTACGCCAGCGCCTCGCCGGGCGCCGCCGCGCGCATCCTCGACGACGCCAGCAATCCCCTGCGCGAGACCTACCTCGCCCGCTTCGTCGACCAGGAAGGGCGCGTCTTCACCCACCGCTTCTACCAGCGCCACAAGGCCCAGAACGGGGCGCAGATGGCCGAGGACCTGTACGCGCGCACCCGCACCAACCCGCGCCGCTTCGCCTCGGTGTTCCGCTACCTGGAACCGCAGGCCAGCCTCGACGCTTTCGCCGCCGCCCTGCAGAAGCAGAGCCCGGCCAACGCCAGCATGAGCCGCAAGACGCTCGAATCGCTGTACCAGGGCCACGCGCCCGACGCCTACGACCTCACCGACCGCGGCTACATCACGCAGATCCACCCGCTCGAACTGTGGGTGGTGAAGACCCTGCGCGCCGCGCCCAAGACCGACCTCAAGACCCTGTACGAGTCCGGCGCCGGCGTGCGCCTCGAGGTCTACGACTGGCTGTTCAAGACCAGCCGCAAGAACGCGCAGGACATCCGCATCCAGTCGCTGCTCGAGGTCGAAGCCTTCGACGGCCTGCTGCGCGACTGGAAGCGCCTCGGCTATCCGTTCGACAACATCACCCCTTCGTACGCCACCTCGATCGGCAGCTCGGGCGACCGTCCCGCCGCGCTCGCCGAGCTGATGAGCATCCTCGTCAACGACGGCGTGCGCGTGCCGATGGTCAGCCTGACCGGCCTGCATTTCGCCGCCGACACGCCCTACGACACCCGCCTGACCCCGAAACCGCCCAAGGGCGAGCGCCTGATGCCGGCCGAGGTCGCGCAGACCGTGCGCCGCGCCCTGGCCAAGGTGGTCGAGGAAGGCACCGCCGCGCGGCTGGCCGGCGCGCTCAAGGACCCGGCCGGACATCCGCTCACCATCGGCGGCAAGACCGGCACCGGCGACCACCGCTTCGAGCGCTACGGCAAGGGCGGCCAGCTGCTCGAATCGCGCGTGGTCAACCGCACCGCTACCTTCGCCTTCTACCTGGGCGACCGCTATTTCGGCACCCTCACCGCCCTGGTGCCGGGCGAGCAGGCCGGCCAGTTCGGCTTCACCAGCTCGCTCACCGCGCAGATCCTCAAGACCCTGCTGCCGCAACTGCAGCCGCACCTGTATCCGCAGCCGCCGGCCGCCCCGCCCAAGCCCGTGCCGGCCGCCGCCGAAGCCCCGCTGCCCGAGACCCCCGCGCCCGCCGCGCCGCAGGCCGCCCCGGCCCCCGCCCCGCGTGCGCCGGTGAAGGAAAAGCCGGACGGCTCGACCAGCCAGGCCGACCCGCCGGTCAAGCAACCGGCGCCGGCCCAGGGCGGTTTCCCCGAGGATCTTGAACCCAGCGTCGTGCTGCCGGTCCCACTGACACCGCCCGCGCCCGACATGCCCGCCGCGCCGGCTCCGGCGCCGTGACGCGGGCAAGCCCGCGCAAATCGGATATGCTGAAAAGCCAGCCCGTCATCCCCTCACCATGAAAGACAACATCCAGCCCCTGATCCAGCACACGCCCCCCGACTCCGGCAATGTCAGCATTCCGGCGTTGCGGGTGCTGTCGGAGATCACCACCAGCCTGTCCACCGACGCCAACGTCGAGCAGCTGCTGGGGCGCTTCCTCTCGACCATGATCCGGCTCGCCGGCGCGCAGGCCGGCGCGGTGCGCGTCATCACCGACGACCGCATGCACCTGCGCCTGATCGGCTCGGTCGGCCTGCCGGCCGAACTGGTCGAGCACGAGAACCTCGTCAGCGTCGATTGCGGCGTATGCGGCAAGGCCGCGCGCGAAGTCTCGGTGAGCAGCTGGAACAACGTCGCCTTCTGCAAGCGCCAGGCCAACGACGCCTATTTCAGCGGCACCTGCAACAGCGTGGTGGCGGTGCCGCTGATGCACAAGAACCAGGTCATGGGCGTCTACAACCTGTTCCTGGAAGAAGGCAAGACCGTCCCCGAGGACGTGCGCCTCTTGTTCCGCTCGATCAGCGAACACCTCGGCATCGCCCTGGAAAACGCGCGGCTGACCCGCGAGAACATGCGCATCTCGCTGATGAACGAGCGCCAGATGCTGGCCAACCAGATCCACGACTCGCTGGCGCAGACGCTCGCCTACGCCAAGATGCGGCTCACCGTGCTGAACGACGCGATGCGCCACGAGGACTACCCCAAGGCCAACCGCTATCTCGGCGACGTCGAGGAAGCCGTCGACCTCGCCTACGCCGACCTGCGCGACCTCATCACCCAGTACCGCGACCGCATCAACCCGCGCGGCCTGGTGCCGGCGATCCAGGAGCTCGCCAAGAGCTTCCGCAAGAAGGCCAACGCCGACGTCGACTTCCTCAACCTGGTGCAGGACGTCAACCTGTCTCCCGACGAGGAGATCCAGGTCTTCCACATCATCCAGGAAT
Organism: Pseudomonadota bacterium; assembly: GCA_021811235.1. Taxonomy (GTDB): domain Bacteria; phylum Pseudomonadota; class Gammaproteobacteria; order Burkholderiales; family Thiobacillaceae; genus Thiobacillus. Next base: position 144,434 of record JAJZPG010000004.1, read on the forward strand.
CGCTCTACAACATCGCCAAGCACGCCCGCGCGCGCCACGTCGTCATCACCTTCGACCTCGAGGAAGGCCAGTACATCGTCAACGTCGCCGACGACGGCGTCGGCGTGCAGAAGAAGCACGACGAATCGTCCACCATGGGCAAGAGCTTCGGCCTCACCATCATGCGCGAGCGCGCCGCCAAGCTGGAAGGCCGGCTCAGCGTCGAATCGCGCCCTGCCGGCGGCACCGTCATCCGCCTCGTCTTCCCGCAGCGCAAGTCCGAACAAGCCGCATGAGCCAGACCCGCATCATCCTCGTCGACGACCACACCCTGTTCCGCAAGGGGCTGGCCGAACTGCTCGAACAGAGCGGCGAGATCGAAGTCACCGCCTTCACCGGCAAGCCCGACGAGGTCGAGATGCTGCTGCGCGCGCATCGTCCCGACGTCCTCATCCTCGACCTCAACATGCCCGGCACCGACGGCATCACCCTGATGCAGCAGCTGCGCAGCGACGGCTTCGATCTGCCCGTCCTCATCCTCACCCTCTCCGAGGCCGAGGACGACCTCGCCCGCGCCCTGCGCGCCGGCGCCAACGGCTATCTATTGAAGAGCATGGAACCCGACGAAGTCGTCGACGCCATCCTGCGCGCCCAGCGCGGCGAAACCGTCGTCGCCCCCGCCATGACCGCCAAGCTCGTCAAGCTCTACGACCAGAAGGGCCAGGACACCAGTTCATTGCTCGACGCCCTCACCCCCCGCGAACGCGAAATCCTCACCCACCTCTCGCGCGGCGAGTCCAACAAGACCATCGCCCGCACCCTCGACATCAGCCACGACACCGTCAAGCTGCACGTGCGGCACATCCTCGCCAAGCTGAATCTCTCGTCGCGGGTGGAAGCGGCGGTGTTCGCGGTCGAGCACAAGGTGGCGCCGGGAGGGCGCGGCGAGGGGCGATAAAGGGCGGCGCACCGTCGATCGTGATGCTTAACTGGTGATCGAGCGAGTGACGCATTGGGCGCCACGCTTAGGACGCCCTAAAAATCAGCAATGAATTGTTTTTAAGAATATTTCTTTGGAACACCATCACGAATGACGGTTTATAAAGCGTCATTCGTGATGGGCACTTTACGTTGGGCCACCAGCCCTCCTTTTTTCAATCCCTATACCGATCGTCCCCTACGCTGATAACAATTTCAAAAGGAGTTTGTACGCATGGCCATTCAAATTTCCCTCTTTAACCACAAGGGCGGCGTAAGCAAGACCACAACTGCCTTCAATCTCGGGTGGATGCTTGCTGCAAAAGGAAAGAAGGTGCTCCTGGCGGACTGCGATCCACAGTGCAACCTGACTGGAATGGTCTTGGGATTCAAAGGCTCCGATGAATTCGCATCGATCTACGAATCCGGTGGCGTCCGAAACATCCGCGATGGGCTTGCACCGGCCTTCGAATCACGACCTGCGCCAATCGATCCTGTTACCTGTGAGCCAATAGATGGTCAGCCCAACATGTTCCTGATTCCAGGGCATATCGGATTGGCTGAATACGAAGTGACACTTGGCATTGCTCAGGAACTTTCAGGTTCACTCGTAACCCTCCAGAACCTCCCGGGATCATTGCATCACCTGTTTCAGCTAACCGCACTGAAATACAACATCGACTACATTTTGGTCGACATGAGTCCAAGCCTTGGCCCCATCAACCAGAATCTCTTGATGACGAGCGATTACTTCTTGGTTCCGATGGCACCAGACTACTTCTCGGTAATGGCGACCGACTCCCTTGCTTCCATCCTTCCTAAGTGGCGAGCATGGGCCAAACAGGCTCAAGGTGTCGCAGTTCTTCAAAAAGCCACCTATCCATTCCCCGTAGTTACCCCGAAATTCTTGGGTACAGTCGTGCAAAAGTACCGACTCAGGGAAGGACAAACACCATCTGCCGCCTTCCAGAAATGGATTGACGAGATCGAAGGCGGGATACAAGACAAGTTACTGCCTGCGCTCAAGGCTGCCGACATGCTGATGGCTGACGCGGCTTACCAAAGCATTGGCGTCCCCCCCGGCAAGCCTCTGCTGCAAATGTCGGACTTCAACAGCCTCATTGCCCTCTCACAAAAGCACAAAGTTCCTGTATTCGCACTAAGCGACACACAGCTAGAGCAGACCGGAGTCGTCCTGGAGCGCACGAAGAAATCAATGTTCCAATTCCGCGATCTCTTCTCAGATGCTGCAGATCGCATCAATGCGCTCATCTCGTATGAAGACGGCCATTGAGGCATTTCGAACAAGCATGGATCGAGCTCGCCACCTGGGCGGCCTGCACGAAGCCTTGTCATCGCTGACGACAAGTGCAGTTGATGCTTCCGATTTGCTAAGAGCCCAGCTTGTCCTTGGCGTAAGCGCCCTCGATTACTTCGTTCACGAGATTACGGTGTTGGGAATGGTTGCCGTATTCGAAGGCCGGCGCCCTCCCACTCCATCTTTTATGAAGTACCGTGTCGCTATGGATTCGGTACTCTCGGGCACTACTACCGCTTGCGGCTGGTTTGAATCCGATATTCGCGAACGGCACAGTTTCCTGTCATTTCAGCAGCCTGAGAAGATCGCAGACGCGATACGTCTCTTTTCTGACGTGAAGCTATGGCAGCAGGTCGCATTGCAATTGGCGATGCCGGAACAAGATATCAAAGCTCGCCTAAAGCTTATCGTGGACCGACGAAACAAGATCGCACATGAGGCGGACGTTGACCCAAGCTATCCAAACATGCGCTGGCCCATTAGCAAATCCGATGTCGACCAATCTCTGACCTATATCGCTCAAATTGGCGAGAGCATCTATGTCGTGGTTCAGTAATCAGATCGAGAACACCAGATGCGCCTGCAACGGGCGAACAAATGGTGTCAGACACCTTATCCAGATGCGGTAAAAAGGCCCCATGAAAGACTCCCTGAAACCCGGCATCCGCTACCAGCACACCTTCACCGTCCCGCCATCGAAAACCGTGCCCGCGCTGTATCCGGAATCGGAAGAATTCGTGGCGATGCCCGAGGTGTTCGCCACCGGCTTCCTGGTGGGTTTCCTCGAATGGGCGTGCATCCGGGCGATCAACCCGCACCTCGACTGGCCGAGGGAACAGACGGTCGGCACCCATATCGACGTCAGCCACGAGGCGGCGACGCCGCCGGGGCTGACGGTGACGGCGAGCGTCGAGCTGATTGCGGTCGAGGGAAGAAAGCTCGTCTTCGCGGTGGAGGCGCACGACGGCGTGGACGTGATCTCGCGCGGACGGCACGAGCGCTTCGTCATCGACCGCGCGAAGTTCGATGCGCGGGTCGGCGCGAAGCGCGGCGGCACATGAATCTTCCGCTCGATTTCCGCGAGGCGACGCAGGCTGACCTGCCGGACATCCTCCGCCTGCTTGCGCAGCCCGCGATGGACGACGGCAAGGTATTGCCGCTGGCCGAGGCCGAGCGGCTGTTCGAGCGCATGGCGCGCTATCCCGACTACCGCATGATCGTGGCGCTGCGCGAC
>JAJZPG010000044.1 GCA_021811235.1 Pseudomonadota bacterium
TCGAAACGCCATGACGCCGCAAACCGCCATTCTCGAGCCGATCCCAGACCATGCCCGCCACCTGTTTTTCGACCTGAAACCCGCGGTCGATCCGCGCCCCGTACTGCAGGCATTGGCTGCCGCTTGCGACGGGAATTCGGCCGTACTGGGAATCGGCGCCGGCGCGGCCGGCGCGCTCGGCTCGGCAGTGGCGGGCCTGCGTGGCTTTCCCGAACTGCCGCAGGCGAAACCGGCGATCCCGGCAACGCAGCATGCGCTGTGGCTATGGCTGCGCGGCGACGAGCCGGGCGAGCTGCTGCTGCAGGGACAGGCGCTGGAAGCCTTGGCCGCGCCGGCGTTCACCCTGGTGCAGGCGATCGACAGTTACCGCTACCGTGACGTCCGCGACCTCACCGGCTACGAGGACGGCACCGAGAATCCCAAGGGCGACGCCGCCGTCGAGGCGGCGATCGCGCAAGGACAGGGTGCCGGCCTCGACGGTTCCAGCTTTGCCGCGGTGCAGCAGTGGCTGCATGACTTTGCGGCCTTCAACGCGATGCCGCGTGTCGAGCAGGACAATTGCTTCGGGCGCGAACGCGACAGCAACGAGGAACTCGAAGACGCGCCCGAATCGGCGCACGTCAAGCGCACCGCGCAGGAGGATTTCGACCCCGAGGCCTTCGTGGTGCGCCGCTCGATGCCCTGGACGGCGGGCAGGGACACAGGTCTGGTGTTCCTCGCTTTCGGCAAGTCGTTCGATGCCTACGAAGCGCAGCTGCGGCGCATGACCGGGCACGACGACGGCATCAGCGATGCGCTGTTCGGCTTCACCCGGCCGCTCACCGGTGGATACTACTGGTGCCCGCCCATGGCGGGCAATGCGGTCGACCTCTCCGCGCTGGGGTAGACATGGAGCCGCTGTTCGACGACCTCACCCCCGCAGACGAGCCGCCCGCAGCCGGGGCTCCGCGTCGGACGCCGTGGTGGCGCAACTGGAAGGTGATGCTGCCGCTGTGGGGGGCGATCGGCGGACTGGTTTGGCTGGGGCTGTACTTCAACGTCGACCGCAGCGTGATCGCCGGCAGTGTGGTGGCGGTGGGGCTGATCTCCAATGCCTTCGCCTGGCTGCTCGGCGTCATCGCGCTGGTGCCGGTGATCGGTCCGATCGTCGTCAAGGTGCTGTCGATCGGCTTCATCTGGCTGCTCAACGCAGTCGGCTACCTGGTGTCCTACATCGCCATCCGCCGCGGCTATTCGAAGGACGTGCTGACCTATCGCGGCCTCACGGTCGCGGTCATCATCGGCATCGTGATCGGATTCGTGCTGGGGAAACTGGTCTAGTCGAGAATCGCGTCCGCCAGCCGGCGCAGCCCGTCGGGCGACAGGTCGTCGGCGTGAAAGGTCCGGTCCTCGGGCGAAGGTGCGTAGTTGTGCGCCAGCGACTTGAAGTAGGCCGGGTCGTAATGCTGCTCGAGCAGGGCCGCCACCAGTTCGGGCCAGGCCCGCCGGTTGGCCAGGTCTTGCCACGCCGCGACGGTTTCATGGCCGCGCAACTCGGTCAGGTGCACCAGCCGGGCATTGATGACTTGGGGATCGTGCAGGAAATGCGCGTAGTCCTCGGTCAGCAGCCGGACCCGTTCGCCCACCGGCACTTCCAGCCGGATGCAGGGACTGGCGCGCATCGCTGCGATGAGCGCGTCGGGAACCTGCAGCGAGCCGATTCTCTTGCTTTCCGATTCGACGAATACCGGTCGTTGCGGATCGAAGCGTATCAGTGCCGACCAGATCGCGCTTTCGAAGCTCTTTTGCGTCGGCTGTGGCTGATCCGGCAGCGCACCCAGCAAGGAGCCCCGGTGGGCGGCGAGTGCTTCCAGATCGAGTGCCTGGGCGCCGGCGTCGACGAGTGCCTGCAGCAGGCGGCTCTTGCCGCTGCCGGTGGGGCCGCATACCACCCGATACGAGAACAGTGCGGGCAGGCGGGCAAGTTCGGCCACCACATGCCGGCGATAGGCCTTGTAGCCGCCTTCGAGCTGCACCGCGGCAAAGCCGATTTTCTGCAGGACATGCGTCAGCGCGCCACTGCGGCCGCCGCCGCGCCAGCAATAGACCAGCGGACGGTAGGTCCTCGGCTTGTCGGCGAACCAGGTATCGAGATGCTGCGCGATGTTGCGCGACACCAGCGCGGCGCCGATTTTCTTGGCTTCGAAGGGCGACGCCTGCTTGTACAGGGTGCCGACGCGCTCGCGTTCGGCATCGTCCAGTACCGGCAGGTTGACGGCGCCGGGGATGTGGTCTTCTGCAAACTCGCTGGGCGAGCGGGCGTCGATGATGTCCGGGAAGGCGGAGAGTTCGGCTACGGTGACGGGCAAGCGGGGCTCGACTTTCGGAAAAACGGGGGGCCGCGATGGCCGTCATTGTGGCACAGGCCAGCCGTTGCGGCTGGATATGGCAGACACGGGAAGCGGGGAATACGAGGCAATACCTTGGCACGGGGACGCATCTGCCAAGGTTCATCCCGGGCAGGTCTGCCCGGGCGGCTGAAATACCTTAGACGGCTTTCAGGGTCGCGGATTTGCGGTCTTCAACCCGCCGGCTGGTCACCTTGCGGCGATCCGCCATAAGCCCGGGGGGCAGTGCGGCATCGCGCGGAGCGACGCGGCGGTCGCCCAGACGGCGTTCCAGCGGGATGAATTCAACTTCATAGACGGGAAGGGCCGACATCGGTTTTCCTTGCTTGTCGAGATATTGACAATTGTAGTCAACTTCTCGACACGGGGGCAAGGGGAATTCGACCAATAAGCGGATTATTTCATCCGTTAGTCGGAACTCGACAGCCGGTCAGGTTTGGGCGGACCGGATCAGGCGCTGTTTTTCGCGCTGCCATTCGCGTTCCTTTTCCGTGGCGCGCTTGTCGTGTTGCTTCTTGCCCTTCGCCAGGCCGATTTCCAGCTTGATGCGGCCTTTGGCGTAGTGCATGTCGAGCGGCACCAGAGTGAAGCCGGCGCGCTCGGTCTTGCCGATCAGCTTGTTGATCTCGGCGGCGTGCAGCAGCAGCTTGCGCGAACGCGTGGGGTCGGGGTGGATGTGGGTGGAAGCGGTGGGCAGGGGGCTGATATGGCAGCCGATCAGGTATACGGCCCCGTTCTTGACCACGACGTAGGCTTCCTTCAGCTGTACCCGTCCGGCGCGTATCGATTTCACTTCCCAGCCTTCGAGCACAAGGCCGGCCTCGAATCGTTCCTCGATGAAGTAGTCGTGAAAGGCTTTTTTGTTGTCGACGATGCTCATGGGTGGCCGGCTTGCGTACAATTCTCGATTTTACAAGGCTTTAGCAATCGATGGCGCGTGTGGAAAAAAGTGTGCTGGTCGCGCATACCCCTGAACGCATGTTCGAACTGGTGGACCGGGTCGAGGCGTACCCCGAATTCCTGCCCTGGTGCGGTGGAACGGACCTGAAATCGCGCGACGCGCACCACACCGTGGCGACGATCCATATCGCCTACATGGGCATCCATCAGAGCTTCACCACCGAAAACACCAAAACGCATCCCCGCGAGATGCGCATCAAATTGCAGGACGGCCCGTTCTCCGAACTGGAGGGCGACTGGCTGTTTTCCCCCTTGGGCGAGGATGCCTGCAAAGTGGAGTTTCGCCTGCAGTACGCCTTTTCGAGCCGGGTGCTGGAAACCCTCCTGACCCCCGTGTTCAGCCATATCACCAATACGTTCGTCGATGCCTTCGTGCGTCGTGCCGACGAGGTCTATGCCACATGAGCGCAGCCCATATTGACGTCGAAGTCGTTTACGCCTTGCCTGCACAGCAGCCGCTGCTGCGGGTGCAGCTGGACGAGGGAGCGACGGTGGAGGAGGCCATCCGCGCCTCCGGCGTGCTGGCCGCCTTTCCCGAGATCGATCTCGCCCGGAACAAGGTCGGCATTTTCAGCAAACTGGTCAAACTCGACGAAAAGGTGCGCGACAGGGATCGGGTGGAGATCTACCGTCCGCTGATCGCCGATCCCAAGGAGGTGCGGCGCAAGCGGGCGGAAGAGGGCAAGGTCACCAAAAAAGGGGGCGGCGATGCCGTGCCCGGCAAGGCCGTCGAGGCGGATGGGCCCGAAACGGCATAAAGCCGTCCGGGGCGCCGCGAAACGCCGGATCTACTGACAGAAGTCGGAGACGGCCTTCTGGCTGTTGGCCAGCGCGCTGGCGCGTGCGGTGTCGTCCATGTAGACGCGTTGCCCGGCGGCGTTGGTGGTGTACACCCGGGGCATGTTCTGCAGCGTGCTGAGGTTGTTGCGTGCCTTGGTGCAGTTTTCACGCTTGATGCGCGCTTCTTCCGCCTCTTTTTCCGCCTTGGCGCGCGCTTTCTCGGCTTCCTCGCGACGCTTCTGGAAGGCCTGGTCCTTGGCGTCGAGCGAGCGGGTGGCCTCGGTGGTCGCCTCGGCCTGACCGGCGGCGCCGGACTTGATCGCCTGGGCGTTCACTGTCGGCGGCTGATCCGAGTAATGCACCTTGCCCTGGGCGTCGGTCCATTTATAGAGGTCGGCCTGCGCTGGCGTGACAAGCGCCAGGCCGCACAAAAAGAAAAGCCTTCCGGCGTGGATCCGGAAGGCTTCTTTGCCGGGGCTGGGCAATTCAGTCACCGACTTTCAGCATCGGGTAGTTGAGCTGGGCCAGACCCTTCTGCACATGGTCACGGGCCAGTTTGGACTGCTTCAGCACCGTCTCGCTGTCGCCCTTGGCGGCGGCCGCCTCGGCTGCCTTCAGTGCGTTATCTGCAGTCGTCCACAGGGCGTTCTTGGCCTTGGCGGCCTTGACGTCGGCCTGTGCGGCGGACAGCGCAGCCTGCGCTTCGGCGCTGATGGTCGGCTTGGCCGCCGGCTGGCTTGCGGTTTGGGTGGAGGCACAGCCAGACAGACCCAGCAGGGCGGCAGTAGTCAGGGCAAGCAAAACTTTGGACATTGTTTTATCTCCTCGAGTTGTATGGCGTTCAGGATCGGGCTGTTGAACCGTGCGCCCTAGCAGGTTGTCATGCTGGGGCCAAAGTTAGCTGCATCGCAGGCATGAGTCAACCGCTAGCCCTGCCATCCCGCTTAGTAGATTACAACCAAACGGGCGTTGGGTGGGGGCGTTTGTGCGGGGGCAGGGTGGGCGCGTATAATTCCGCTTTGCGTTAAGGAAAGCCCATGCGTGTTCTGCAAAAAGCGCTGACGTTCGACGACGTTCTGCTCGTTCCCGCCCATTCCGCCATCCTTCCCCGCGAAGTCAGCCTGTCGACCCAGCTGACCCGCTCGATCACCCTGAACCTGCCCCTGCTCTCCGCCGCGATGGATACGGTGACCGAGGCACGCCTGGCGATCGCCCTGGCGCAGGAAGGCGGCATCGGCATCATCCACAAGAACATGAATGCCGAGCAGCAGGCCGCTCAGGTGTCGGCGGTCAAGCGCTTCGAATCGGGCGTGGTCAAGGACCCCATCACCATCGCGCCGCAGATGACGGTGCGCCAGGTGCTCGAGATCACCCGCGCCAAGCGCATTTCGGGCTTGCCGGTGATCGAGAATGGCAAGGTGGTCGGCATCGTCACCAACCGCGATCTGCGCTTCGAGACCCAGCTCGACCAGCCGGTTGCCAACATCATGACGCCCAAGGAGCGGTTGGTGACGGTGAAGGAAGGCGCCAACCGAGACGAAGCGATGGCACTCCTGCACAAGCACCGCCTGGAGCGCGTGCTGGTGGTGAACGATGCTTACGAACTGCGCGGGCTGATCACCGTCAAGGACATCCAGAAATCGAGCGAACACCCGCTGGCGTGCAAGGACGCGATGGGCCGCCTGCGCGTCGGCGCGGCGGTCGGCACCGGCGAGGGCACCGAGGAGCGCGTCGCCGCACTGGTGGCGGCGGGCGTCGACGTCATCGTCGTCGACACCGCGCACGGTCATTCCAAGGGCGTGCTCGACCGCGTCAAGTGGGTCAAGCAGAACTTCCCCGGCCTTCAGGTCATCGGCGGCAACATCGCCACCGCATCGGCCGCTGCCGCGCTGGTCGAACATGGAGCGGATGCGGTCAAGGTCGGCATCGGCCCCGGCTCGATCTGCACCACCCGCATGGTCGCCGGCGTCGGCGTGCCGCAGATCACCGCCGTGGCCAACGTGGCCGATGCGCTCGCCGGCAGCGGCGTCGGCGTCATCGCCGACGGCGGCATCCGCTACTCCGGCGACATCGCCAAGGCGCTCGCCGCCGGCGCCAACTGCGTGATGCTCGGCGGCCTGCTGGCCGGCACCGAGGAGGCGCCGGGCGAGGTCGAGCTGTTCCAGGGGCGTTCCTACAAGTCGTACCGCGGCATGGGTTCGCTCGGTGCGATGCAGCAGGGTTCGTCTGACCGCTACTTCCAGGACAACGAGAAGAGCGCCGAGAAACTGGTACCCGAAGGGATCGAAGGCCGCGTGCCGTACAAGGGCAGCGTGCTCGGGGTCATCCACCAGATGATGGGCGGCCTGCGTTCGTCGATGGGTTATCTGGGCGTTGCCACCATCACCGATATGCATGCCAAGGCCGAATTCGTGGAAATCACGTCGGCCGGCGTGCGCGAATCGCACGTGCACGACGTGCAGATCACCAAGGAAGCACCGAATTATCGGGTCGAATGAGATGAGCCCGCGCCTGACACTCGAAGCCCTGCTGCTGGCGGTGGGCATGGTGGCGAGTGCCTGGGTGCTGGGGCATTTCCTGCTGCAGTTCAAGCAGGCCGACCGCGGGGTCGAGGTCAAGGGCCTCGCCGAGCGCGAGGTTTCCGCCGACACCGCTATCTGGCCGATCGCTTTCAGCGAGGCGGACAACGATCTGCCCAGGCTCTACCAGACCCTGCAGGAAAAGAACGCCAAGATCGCCACCTTCCTGCAGGCCAAAGGATTCAAGCCCGAGGAAATCTCGGTGTCCGCACCCTCGATCACCGACCGCCAGGCGCAGGACTACGGCAACGTCCAGCTGGCGGAACGCCTGCGCTACAGCGGCAAGTCGACGGTCACCGTGTATACCCGGCAAATCCAGCGTGTAAGGGATGCGATGGCGCAACTGGGGGAACTCGGCAAGCAGGGCATCGCGCTGTCGGCCGACAATTACGAAAGCCGTACCCAGTTCCTGTTCACCGGTCTCAACAGCCTGAAGCCTTCGATGATCGAGGAGGCGACCAAGAACGCGCGCATCGCCGCGGACAAGTTCGCCAGGGATTCCGACAGCCGCCTCGGCAAGATCCGCCGCGCCAACCAGGGACAGTTTTCCATCGAAGACCGCGACGCCAGCACGCCCCACATCAAGAAGGTGCGCGTGGTGTCGTCGGTCGAATACAGCCTCGCCGATTAATTCCTACCCGGGCCTGCCGGGCCAGCCATGCACCAGAAAATTCTCATCCTCGACTTCGGTTCCCAGTACACCCAGCTGATCGCGCGCCGCGTGCGCGAAGCCGGCGTCTACTGCGAGCTGCATCCCAACGACGTGACCGAAGCGTTCGTGCGCGACTTCGCGCCGCAGGGCATCATCCTGTCGGGCGGACCGAACTCGGTGTACGAGGAGGAGACGCCGCGCGCCCCCGACGTCGTGTTCACGCTCGGCGTGCCGGTGCTGGGCATCTGCTACGGCATGCAGACCATGGCGGCGCAACTCGGCGGTCAGGTGGAGAGCGCGGCCAAGCGCGAATTCGGCTACGCCGAGATCCGCGCGCGCGGCCACACCGCACTGCTGCGCGACATCCAGGACCGCGTCAACGACGAGGGCCACGGCCTGCTCGACGTGTGGATGAGCCACGGCGACAAGGTCACCGCACTGCCTGAAGGCTTCAAGGTGATGGCGAGCAACGCCGCCACCCCGATCGCCGCGATGGCCGACGAAGCGCGCCGCTTCTACGGCGTGCAGTTCCACCCCGAGGTCACCCACACCCTGCAGGGCAAACACATTCTCGACCGCTTCGTGCATGACATCTGCGGCTGCGGTTCCGACTGGAACATGCCCGACTACGTCGACGAGGCGATCGGCAAGGTGCGCAGCGAAGTCGGCAGCGACGAGGTCATCCTCGGCCTGTCCGGCGGCGTCGATTCCTCGGTGGTCGCGGCGCTCCTGTACCGCGCCATCGGCGACCAGCTCACCTGCGTATTCGTCGACAACGGCCTCTTGCGCCTCAACGAGGCCGAGCAGGTGATGGAGACCTTCGCCAGGAACCTCGGCGTCAAGGTCATCCACGTCGACGCGTCCGAGCGCTTCATGAAGGAACTCGCCGGCGTCACCGACCCCGAGCAGAAGCGCAAGATCATCGGCCGCGAGTTCGTCCACGTGTTCCAGGAAGAGGCCGCCAAGCTGCCCAAGGCCAAATGGCTGGCGCAGGGCACGATCTATCCGGACGTCATCGAATCGGCCAGCGCCAAGACCAAGAAGGCGCACACCATCAAGAGCCACCACAACGTCGGCGGCCTGCCCGACACCCTGCATTTGAAACTGCTGGAGCCGCTGCGCGAACTGTTCAAGGACGAGGTACGCGAGCTCGGCATCGCGCTCGGCCTGCCGCACGACATGGTCTACCGCCATCCCTTCCCGGGACCCGGTCTCGGCGTGCGCATCCTCGGCGAAGTGAAGCGCGAATACGCCGACCTCTTGCGCCGCGCCGACGCCATCTTCATCGAGGAACTGCGCGCCGCCGGCTGGTACGAGAAAACCTCCCAGGCCTTCGCCGTCTTCCTGCCGGTGAAATCGGTCGGCGTCATGGGGGACGGCCGGACGTATGACTATGTCGTCGCGCTGCGCGCAGTCGTCACCAGCGACTTCATGACGGCACACTGGGCCGAACTGCCCTACACCCTGCTCGGCAAGGTCTCCAACCGCATCATCAACGAAGTGCGCGGCCTGAATCGAGTCGTCTACGACATCAGTGGCAAGCCTCCCGCAACCATCGAGTGGGAGTGACGGGCAT
>JAJZPG010000022.1 GCA_021811235.1 Pseudomonadota bacterium
GCTGGATCAGGGTTGCCCCCATTGTCCAAAATTCCCCACTGCTGCCTCCCGTAGGAGTCTGGGCCGTGTCTCAGTCCCAGTGTGGCGGATCATCCTCTCAGACCCGCTACTGATCGTCGCCTTGGTGAGCCATTACCTCACCAACTAGCTAATCAGACGTCGGCCGCTCGAATAACGTGAGGCCTTGCGGTCCCCCACTTTCCCCCTCAGGGCGTATGCGGTATTAGCACAACTTTCGCTGCGTTATCCCCCATTACTCGGTACGTTCCGACGCATTACTCACCCGTTCGCCACTCGCCACCAGGAGCAAGCCCCCGTGCTGCCGTTCGACTTGCATGTGTAAAGCATTCCGCCAGCGTTCAATCTGAGCCAGGATCAAACTCTTCAGTTCAATCTCTGCAATTACTTCAAATACTTCCGTCGCTCAACTCAAACGAATTACTTCATTCAAGTGTGAGCATCTATGCTAGTTGCCAGACCCAGCAAACCAGGCCCAACTACCGCATCAACACCCACACCTATCGGCTGTAAATTGTTAAAGATCAATCGATTAGCAGTGCTTTTCGCCGTTTGCGTGTCGCGCTGCGTTTCGAGAAGGTGCGCATTCTACAGAGCAAAAATTATCCGTCAACACTTTCCGCAAATTATTTTTAAACAATCGTGACACGGGCGAATTTCCGCTTGCCCACCTGGGCCACGACGGTGGCCCCCACAGGCACCGCCACGCCTTTGTCAGCCACGCGTTCGCCGTCCAGCTTCACCCCGCCGCCGGCGATCTGGCGAATGGCATCGGAGGTGCTGGCAACCAGGCCGGCCTGCTTCAAAAGCTGTGGCACGAGCAGGACGCCACCGACGCCGGGCAAGCTGATTTCCGGCATCTCGTCCGGCAGCGCACCCCGCTGGAAGCGCGCCTCGAATTCGGCCAGCGCCTGTTCTGCGGCCGCCTTGCCGTGGAAGCGCGCGACGATCTCCTGCGCGAAGCCGACCTTGATGTTGCGGGGATTGGCGCCTTCCGCGACCTGGCGCTTCCAGCCCTCGATGGTCCCGAGCGACTCGAACGACAGCAGCTGGATGTAGCGCCACATCAACTCATCGGAAATCGACATCAGCTTGCCGAAGATTTCCTGCGGCGGCTCGTTGATGCCGACGTAGTTGCCGAGCGACTTCGACATCTTGTTGATCCCATCCAGCCCCTCGAGCAGGGGCATGGTGAGGATGCACTGCGCGGATTGGCCGTGGTGCTTCTGCAGTTCACGCCCCATCAGCAGGTTGAATTTCTGGTCGGTTCCACCCAGCTCGACGTCTGCCCTCAATTCGACCGAGTCGTAGCCCTGGATCAGGGGATACAGGAATTCGTGAATCGCGATCGGCTGCTGGCTGCTGTAGCGCTTGTGGAAGTCGTCCCGCTCCAGCATGCGTGCTACCGTATGCGTCGCCGCCAGACGGATCATGCCGACCGACCCCAGCTTTTCCATCCATTCCGAATTGAAGCGCACCTCGGTCTTGTCCGGATCGAGGATCTTGAACACCTGCTCCTGATAGGTCTTGGCGTTTTCGGCGACCGCTTCGCGGGTCAGCGGCGGGCGCGTGGTGTTTTTGCCGGTGGGGTCCCCGATCATGCCGGTGAAATCCCCGATCAGGAAAACGACCTGATGCCCCAGCGTCTGGAACTGGCGCAGCTTGTTCAGCAGCACGGTATGCCCCAGGTGCAGATCCGGCGCCGTCGGATCGAACCCGGCCTTGATCCGCAGGGGGCGGCCCGTCTTCAGCTTGTCGGCGAGCTCGGCCTCGACCAGCAGCTCGTCGGCCCCACGCTTGATTTCCCGCAAAGCGTCCTGCATTAAATTCCTCTCTGTAGCGGGTCAAGTTTTGCCCCGGGCCGGCCGTAAAACCTAATTACCACCTCGTCCGACAGGCCCAAACCGCTGTTTGGATTGAATATTTTCCCGGAAAACTTTTGTGTTAGACTCCGGGTTCGTTCAAGGAAGGGAAACGGTCAATGCCGCTCACCAAACTGAGAATCTTAACCGATCGCCTGACGGGAGCGGAACGCCGCTTCAGCCTGCGCACTCTGGTTGCACTCTCCAGCCTGCCGCTGTTCGGCGTCGTCGCCGCCTTCGGCCTGGCCCCCGACACCAATACGCTCGACGTCACCCCGCAAACCGTTACCGAAGCGATCGCCCTGCCTGCGCTCGCCTCCGCCGACAACACCGGCACCTTCCAGCGCGAAAGCATGATCCAGTCCGGCGACACGCTCGCCAGCGCACTGTCGCGGCTCAAGATCGACGATCTGGAAATCCAGCGCCTGCTGGCCACCGATGCCGTGCGCCAACTAGCCTCCAGCATCCGCGCCGGCAAGCGCATCCAGGCCACCACCACGCAGGACGGCCAGGTGCTGTCCATCCAGTTCGAGCGCAGCGACGCCCCCGCCCTGACGGTGCGCCGCCAGGGCGAGAGCTTCGTCGCCGAGGAAAGCAGCGAATCCATGGAAACCCGCGTGGTGATGCGCTCGGGCCGTATCCTGTCGTCGCTGTATGGCGCCACCGACAGCGCCGGCATCCCCGACAGGATCGCCGACCAGATGGCTGAAACCTTCTCGACCAATATCGACTTCCGCGAAGACCTGCGCCGCGGCGACACATTCTCGGTCATCTACACCGTCAACTATCGCAACGGCGAGCCGATCGCCACCGGCAAACTGCTGGCGGCCGAATTCGTCAACGCCGGCAAACCCTACCGCGCCGTGTTGTTCCGCGACCCGTTCGGCCGCGAGGACTACTACACGCCCGAAGGCGAATCGCTGAAGAAAGGCTTCCTGCGTTCGCCGCTGGAATTCTCGCGCGTCACCTCCAGCTTCACCAACTCGCGCAAGCACCCCATCTATGGTTACCATCGCGCCCACACCGGCGTCGATTTCGGCGCCCCCACCGGCACCCGCGTCAAGGCTACCGGCGACGCGACCGTGGCGTTCGCCGGCCGCCGCGGCGGATACGGTAATCTGGTCATCCTGCGCCACCACAACGGCTTTGAAACCTATTATGCCCACCTGAGCGCGTTTGCCTCCGGCATCCGCCAGGGCCGCGCGGTCAACCAAGGTCAGGTCATCGCCTACGTGGGCTCGACCGGCGCCTCGACCGGCCCGCACCTGCATTACGAAGTCCGCATCGCCGGCCGCCCGCAGAACCCCATGACCATCAAGTTGCCGGGCTCGCCCCCGCTGGTGGCGGCACAGCGCGTGCGCTTCCTGCAGCAGACCGCCGGCTGGTCTGAAAAGCTCGGCCTGCTGCGCGGCACCAACCTCGCCGCGCTCGATTGAGCGCTGTCCCCACGCATGAGGCCGAACGTTACGTCGGCCTCATGTCTGGCACCAGCCTGGACGGTGTCGACGCCGTCCTCGCAGAAATAGGCCCTTCCAGCCAGATCCGGCTTCTTCAGACCTGCTACCAGCCTTATACCGACAGCTTGCGCGCATGCCTGCTGGCATTGCACGCACCACAGCCCGACGAAATCCACCTGGCCGCACTCGCCGCCAACGAACTGGCGCACCTGTATGCGGATGCAGTCAAGGCGCTGCTCAGCGGCATTGCCCCTGATACCGTACGCGCGATCGGCTGCCATGGGCAAACCTTGCGCCACCGCCCGGCCGATGGCTACACGCTGCAAATCGGCAACGCCGCCCTGCTGGCCGAACTCACCGGTATCACGGTCGTCGCCGACTTCCGCAGCCGCGACATCGCGGCGGGCGGCCAGGGCGCTCCGCTGGTGCCGGCGTTCCATGCCGAAGTGCTCGGCCACACCGCAATCCATCGCGTCATCGCCAACATCGGCGGCATCGCCAACATCACCGATTTGCCCGCTGACGGCACCGTGCGCGGCTGGGACACCGGCCCCGGCAACATGCTGCTCGACGCCTGGATCAAACGGCACCAAGCAACGCATTACGACCGCGACGGCGCCTGGGCCGCCAGCGGCAAGATCGACGCCGGCCTCCTCGATGCACTGGCGCGCCATCCCTACCTGCACCAGTCGCCACCCAAGAGCGCCGGCCGGGAACAGTTCAACCTGGAATGGCTGGATACGACGCTCGCCGGTCTCGACCACGCCGTCGCGCCGGCAGATGTACAGGCCACCTTGCTCGAATTCACCGCAGCCAGCCTCGCCGACGCGATCCTTCGAGAATGCCCTGGCGCCCAGGAACTCCATGTCTGCGGCGGTGGCGCGCACAACGGCACGTTGATGCGGCGACTCAGCGCCCTTTTGCCCACAATCCGCGTGGAAACCACCACTGCGCTCGGCATCGATCCGGACTGGATGGAAGCGCTCGCCTTCGCCTGGCTGGCACGCCAGACCCTGCATCGCGCGCCTGGCAATCTGCCCTCGGTAACCGGAGCACGGGGCCCACGCATACTGGGAGCGATTCACCGCGCGTGAGCTGGCACCCCCTGCCCCAAACGAAAAAAGCGGCCGAAGCCGCTTTTTTTCATGCTGGGATCGAGCTTACGCCGAGAACGACGAGCCGCAACCGCAGGTAGTGGTGGCGTTCGGATTCTTGATCACGAACTGTGCGCCTTCGAGACCTTCCGAGTAGTCGATCTCTGCGCCGACCAGATACTGGAAGCTCATCGAATCGACCAGCAGGGTAACGCCGTTCTTCACCATCACGGTGTCGTCGGCGTTCTGCGCCTCGTCGAAGGTGAAGCCGTACTGGAAACCGGAGCAACCGCCGCCCGACACGAACACGCGCAGTTTCAGGTCGGGATTGCCTTCCTCGTCGATCAGGCTTTTGACTTTGGCAGCCGCGCTGTCGGTGAAGATCAGCGGGGACTCCATTTCGGTTGCTGCATTCATGGTGATGCTCCTCAAAAATGTGTGGGGTGATTATCCGCATCACCCGACCTGCGTCAAGCAAAGACCCTGTTGCAGCCGCGGAGTTCCGGGCAAGCCCTAAGGCAGCATGCCGACGTCGGCCAGCGCGGTATCCTCGGGAAGGCCGAACAGGATGTTCATGTTCTGCACCGCCTGCCCCGCTGCGCCCTTGACCAGATTGTCGATCACCGACAGCACCACCACGCTGTCGCTGCCCTGCGGCCGGTGCACCGCGATACGGCAGATGTTGGCGCCGCGCACCGAGCGGGTCTCGGGATGCGCGCCAGCGGGCATCACGTCGACAAAAGCCTCACCCGAAAAACGCTTCTCATACAGCGCCTGCAAATCGACGTCGGCGCTGACTTTTGCATACAGCGTCGCGTGGATTCCGCGGATCAGCGGCAACAGGTGCGGCACGAAGGTGAACCCAACCTGCTTGCCGGCAAAGATCTCCAGCCCCTGCTTGATCTCGGGCCAGTGGCGATGGCCGCCGACGGCGTAGGCCTTGAAGTTGTCCGCCGCCTCGGCGAACAGGATGTGGGTCTCCGGCTTACGTCCGGCGCCCGACACGCCCGATTTGGCGTCGGCCACCAGGAAACCCGTGTCGACCACGCCCGCCTCCAAAAGCGGCAAAAAGCCCAGCTGCACCGCAGTCGGGTAACAACCCGGGTTGGCGATCAGACGCGCCCCCGGGATCTTGTCGCGGTTGATCTCGGGCAGGCCGTACACCGCCTCGGCCACCAGGTCCGGGCAGGCGTGCTCCATCTTGTACCACTTTTCCCACACCCCCACGTCCTTGATGCGGAAGTCGGCCGCCAGGTCGATCACCTTGACCCCGGCGTCGAGCAGCGCGCGCGTCTGCTGCATCGCCACGCCGTTGGGGGTGGCGAAGAACACCACGTCGCAGGTTTCCAGTCCGGCCTCTTCCGGCGTGGAAAACGCCAGCTTCACCCGGCCGCGCAGGTTGGGGAACATGTCGGCCACCGGCATCCCGGCTTCCTTGCGCGAGGTGATGGCCTTCAGTTCCACCTGCGGGTGGCGCGCCAGCAGGCGCAGCAGTTCGACCCCGGTGTAGCCCGTGCCGCCGACGATACCGACTTTGATCATGCTGAAAATTCCTTGCAAAGAATCCTTGAATTGTAAGACACGCTCCGCGCGCAGGTATAAAAAAAGCCGCCCTGAATCGGACGGCTTCTTTGCGCAGGCAGCGATCAGCGCTTGGAGAACTGCTTGCGGCGACGGGCCTTGTGGAAGCCGACCTTCTTGCGTTCGACTTCGCGGGCATCGCGGGTCACCAGACCGGCAGCCTTCAGCACGGGCTTCATCTCGGCCGAGAAATCGATCAGCGCGCGGGTGATGCCGTGGCGCACCGCACCGGCCTGACCGGATTCGCCGCCGCCGGACACGTTCACCATGATGTCGAACTTGTTCAGGCTGTCGGTCAGCACCAGCGGCTGACGCACGACCATGCGGCCGGTTTCGCGGGAGAAATACTCGTCGACCGGCTTGTCGTTGACGACGATCTTGCCGCTGCCCGCCTTGATGAACACGCGCGCAACCGATTCCTTGCGACGACCCGTACCGTAGTTGTAGTTACCGATCATGGTATGACCTTAATTAAGCGTTGATTTCCAGGGGCTTGGGCTGCTGCGCCTCGTGCGGATGGTCCGCGCCCGCGTAGATTTTCATTTTCTTGATCATGGCGTAGCCGAGCGGGCCCTTGGGCAGCATGCCCTTGACCGCCTTCTCCAGCGCACGGCCGGGGAAACGCTCCTGCATCTTGTCGAAGTTCGTTTCGTAGATGCCGCCGGGGAAGCCGGAGTGGCGATAGTACTTCTTGTCGAGGCCCTTGTTGCCGGTCACGACCATCTTGCCCGCGTTGACCACCACGATGTAATCGCCGGTATCGACGTGAGGCGTGAACTCGGGCTTGTGCTTGCCACGCAGACGGCGGGCAATCTCGGAAGCCAGTCGGCCCAGCACTTTGTTATCGGCATCAACCACGAACCAGTCGCGTTTGACTTCATGCGTTTTAGCGGAAAAGGTTTTCATGACCCAACCTCTGCACAGAGGACAATCTCGGAAAGCCGGGCATTTTAACCGCCCACTTCGCACAAAGTCAAACACTGTATGCGAATCCAGCGCCCGGCTGGCTTACAATCCCCGCCATGACCGCCTGGCTCGCCACCAACCTGATCGCCGCCGCCCTGTTGCCGCCGCTGTCGCTGGTGATCCTGCTGGCCGCCGGGCTTGTACTTCACCCTCGCCGCCCCCGACTGGCCATGTCCCTGATCCTGCTTTCCACTACCGCGCTCTACGCCCTGTCCACCCCCTGGGTCGGTGGCCTGCTGCAAAAAAGCCTGGAGGTCAGCGCCCCGGTCAGCCCGGCCGACCTGAAAACCGCCGGCGCCATCGTCGTCCTCGGCGGCGGCCGGCGCATCGATTCGGCCGAGTACGGCAGCGACACCCTCAACGGCATCAGCCTCGAACGCCTGCGCTACGCGGCCTTCCTGCACCGCGCCAGCGGCCTGCCGGTCCTCACCACCGGCGGCAAGCCGGGCGGCGGCACGCTCGCCGAAGGCCGCATCATGCAGCACGTCCTGCACAGCGAATACGGCGTTCCCGCCCGCTGGGTCGAGGACGCCTCCCTCACCACCTGGGACAACGCCCGCCTGTCCGCGCCGCTGCTGAAGGAAAGCGGCGTCCGCCGCATCGCGCTGGTCACCCACGCCTGGCACCTGCGCCGTGCCGCGCCCCAATTCGAGGCCCAGGGCCTTGAGGTCATCCCCGCCGGCATCCAGTTCGCCAGCACCCGCATCGACGACCTCTTCGACCTCCTGCCCACGCCTGCCGGCCTGCGCGACAGCACCTTCGCCCTGCACGAATGGCTGGGCATTTTGTGGTACAAACTCCGGTCGAATTTTTGAAAATCCGCCCCGCTTTTTGATCCGTTCGGGCCGCGTCCTTCGGCAAGCCCAGGACAGGCCCGACGAAGCCAATTTCTCAAAAGGACCCCCATGAAAGCCCGCGTCAAACTCATCGAAGGCGTCAGTTTCGCCGGCCAGAGCGAATCCGGCCACACCGTCGTGATGGACGGCCCGCCCGACGGCGGCGGCAAGAACCTCGGCGTGCGCCCGATGGAAATGCTACTGCTCGGCCTCGGCGGCTGCTCCGCCTACGACGTCGTCCACATCCTGCGCAAGAGCCGCCAGCAGGTCACCGACTGCGTCGCCGACCTCGACGCCACCCGCGCCGACAGCGATCCCAAGGTGTTCACCAAGATCCACGTCCACTTCACCGTCACCGGCAAGTCGCTCGACCCCAAACGCGTCGAACAGGCGGTGAAGCTCTCCGCCGAGAAATACTGCTCGGCCAGCATCATGCTCGGCAAGACGGCCGAGATCACGCACGATTTCGAGGTGGTGGAAGGCTGAAACAAAGCGGGCGCCACAAGGCGCCCGTCGGCAAGAAGGGACAGAAACAGTTAAGCCGCGATTTGCTCGAAGGAAAATTTCGGAATATCCGCCCGATCGCGCGCATGCTCGACAGTAATGCCGCACACATTTCCATCCGCGTCCAGGTCAAGCAGCGTGTTCTCGTCGAGATCCCGGCTCTCGCTCACCGGTGTGGATTTGAACTCGATATATAGCGTATCGGTATCCTGAAAGTACTTGATCTTCATGGCATGAACCTCCGATCAAAAAATGCATTGTGGATGGTTTCCCCGTCAGGCAAAAGAATCACCCGCAGATATCTACCCTCAGCTTCCACAATGGGCGCCCAGCGACGAATTCGTCCATCGGCCTGAATCGCTTCCCGCTCGGGGTGATCGATCACATACTGAATCCACTCCAATTCAATCGAGGCACGGTCGGGCCGCTGCCTCATGGAGAGAAAATACTGAGTGAACTTCACGCTTGCCAGTGTAACAAACAAAGTAGCGTTTTTAGTGCGTCACAGACGCGCCCGATACCCATCACATCGGCACGCCTGGATCTAAAACCGCCATCATGTCGCCGACCTCGAGGCCACCCGCGCCGACAGCGACCCGAAAGTCTTCACCAAAATCCACGTGCATTTCACCGTCACCGGCAAGGCGCTCGACCCCAAACGCGTCGAGCAGGCGGTCAAACTCTCGGCCGAGAAATACTGCTCGGCCAGCATCATGCTCGGCAAGACCGCCGAGATCACGCACGGCTTTGAAATCGTCGAATCCTGAAACGGCACCGCGCCTTCTAAAAAGAGGCATAAAAAAAACGGGCTCCCAAAGGAGCCCGTTTTTACTTCGTCGTTCAAGCCGGGTTGCCGGCCTTGAATCAGAAAGTGTGCTTCAGACCGACGCCGAAGGTCGAGGGATCGGCACCATTGACAACAGTGGTGGAATCGCTCACGCCCTGAGCCCGGCCCAGATCGAACCCGGCGTTGTCATCGTTCTTGATCTGCGCGTAGAACAGCGAGGCGGTGGTGCGCTTGGACAGGTTGTAGTCGACCCCCACGGTGTACTGCTTGGCGCCGCTGTCGTCCACACCCTCGTAGTCGCCCACGTTCAGGTAGTTCGCCTTGAGGACGACGTTGCCCAGGGCGTAGTTGGCGAACAGGCCCCAGCCGTTGCGGTCGTCGGAAGCCAGCGCGGCGTCGGCCGAGGCGCGCTCGTACTCCGCGCCCAGCTTGAAGTCGCCCACGGTGAAGCCTGCGACCGCGCGCCAGATGCTGCGGTCGATTTCATCGTTGGTCGCGTTGACCAGCGTGTTGCCGCGCTCATAGCCCAGACCGAGCATCAGCGGGCCGTTGGCGTAGTCGGCGGACACGCTGTAGCCGTCGCGATCGTTACAGTCCGCACCGGCCACGCAGTTGGGGAAGGTTGCGCCTGTGCCGGAAACGCCATGGTCAGCCGTATAGGCCGCCATCACGGTCAGGCCGCTGAAGTTGGGGGAAATGTAAATCACGGCGTTGTTGGGGCGCAGGTCATAGGAAGACGTGGCGCTGACCGCGTTCGCGCCCAGCAGGTTGCGCGAGTCGGCCAGGGTGTCGCCGAAGTTGTCGACCTTGCCGCGCAGCAGCTTCACCGGGGTGTCGTGACGGCCGAGCAGCACGGAACCGAAGCCGCCCTTGAGGCCGACGAAGGTGTTGCGGGTAGCGAAGGGGCCGCCGGACTCATCCAGGAAGACAGTCGATTCGATCTGCCAGATGGCGGACAGGCCGCCGCCGAGGTCTTCGGCGCCCTTGAAGCCGATCCGGCTGTTCTGGGAAGCCAGCGTGAGCTGGCGGTCTTCGGTACCGGTGTCGGAGTCGATGCTCGCGACGGCGAAGTTCAGCACGCCGTAGACGTCGACGTTGCTGGTGGCCGCGAAAGCCGGGGCGGAGACGGCGCTGGCGACGGCCAGGGCGATCAGGGATTTTTTCATTGCTTTTCTCCTAAGAAAGAAAAAATAAAACCGGTTAAGCTTCAAAAGCTCTGCAGAGCTGTCCGACATGCAAGGCGCTTGATGGACGAGGTCGATTATCCAGACTCGTTCCAGCCCGGCAAGAAAAGCTGTTGTTTTTTATGTCGCCCGCGGAAAAAGTGTTGTTTTGTTGCACACCCGCACCGACCGGCCAGTCTTGCCGGCGCGATTAACGGGGTTCGGCAACCGCAGCATGCCGCCATCGGGGAAGCTCGCTCCGGGCCCTGCCTACAATAAAAAGCGGTTTGTATTTTTCGAGGAGACGACCATGCGCTGGGAACGCGGACGACGCAGCAGCAACATCGAAGACCGCCGGGGCATGCGCATCGGCGGCCGCGGGCTGGCCGGAGGCGGAATCGGCGCGATCGTGCTCGCGCTCGTCGCGATGTATTTCGGCGTCGATCCGTCGGTCGTGCTCAACCAGGTCGGCGGCCCGGCGGCGACGGAGGAACGGGTCGCGCCGACGCCCGAGGAAGAGCGGCTCAAGGAATTCATGGCGGTGGTGCTCGCCGACACCGAAGACGTGTGGGGGACATTGTTCCAGCAGTCGGGCCAGCAATACCGGCAGCCGACACTGGTTCTGTTTTCGGGTGCCGTGCAGTCGGCGTGCGGGTTCGCGGAGGCGGCGATGGGACCCTTCTACTGCCCGGGCGACCAGAAGCTTTATCTCGACATGAGCTTCTTCAACGATCTTGCGCAGCGCCACGACGCGCCGGGCGATTTCGCCCAGGCCTACGTCGTGGCGCACGAGGTCGGTCATCACGTGCAGACGCTGCTGGGGGTATCGCAGCAGGTTCACACCGCGCGCCAGCGCGCCGGCGCGGCACAGAGCAACGCGATCCAGGTGCGGATGGAATTGCAGGCCGACTGTTTCGCAGGCGTCTGGGCGCATCACGCCGACAAGACGCGGCAGGTGCTCGAACCCGGCGACACCGAGGAAGCCTTGGCGGCCGCGGCAGGAGTCGGCGACGACCGGCTGCAGAAGCAGGCGCGCGGGGTCGTGGTGCCGGATTCCTTCACCCACGGCTCGTCGGAACAGCGGATGCGCTGGTTCAAGCGCGGCCTGCAGAGCGGCGACCCGGGGCAATGCGATACGTTCAAGGCGGCGCAGCTGTAGGCGCCCGCGATGCATATCTGGGTTGACGCCGACGCCTGCCCGGGCGTGATCAAGGACATCCTGTTCCGCGTGGCCGAGCGGCTGCAGCTGCCGCTGACGCTGGTGGCCAACCGCCTGCTGCGGGTGCCGCCTTCGCCTTATATCCGCGCGCTGCAGGTGCCGAAAGGCTTCGACGTCGCCGATGCCGAGATCGTGGAGCGGGTGGCGGGCGGCGATCTGGTGGTGACGGCAGATATTCCTCTGGCGGCGACGCTGATCGACAAGGGGGCGTTCGCGCTGTCGCCGCGCGGCGAGTTCTACAGCAGCGAGAACATCCGCGAGCGGCTGGCGCTGCGCGATTTCATGGAAGGGATGCGCGGCGCGGGCGCGGATATCGCGGGCCCGGCCGCGCTGTCGCAGGCGGACCGGCAGGCGTTCGCCAACCAGCTCGACCGTTTCCTGGCGCGACGCCGCGGCCCCTGACCGGCGCTTACGCCCAGCGCCCGGCGCCCGCCAACCCCAGCATCACCCGCACCCCGCCGTAGGCGAGCCAGGACAGCATGCGGCGCGGCCAGGGCCGGCGGTGCCAGTCGGCGGGATCGAGGGTGACCGATTGCGTGATGGCCGCCTGCAGCCGCTGGCGCAGGTCATGTGCGAATGCGTCGTCGTCGACGACGATGTTGGCCTCGCGCGCGAGCAGCAGGCTGAACGGGTCGATGTTGCTGGAGCCGACGGTGGCCCAGTGGCCGTCGACGACGGCCACCTTGGCGTGCAGTTCGCTGGCCTGGTATTCGTGGATGGCGACGCCGGCAGCGAGCAGGTCGCGGTAGAGGGCGCGCGCGGCGGCCTGGAAGAAGGGATGGTCGGTGTGGCCCTGCACCAGCAGGTGCACCCGCACGCCGCGCGCGGCGGCGCGCTTCAATAGTTTCCGGAAGCGCCTGCCGGGCAGGAAGTAGGCGTTGGCGATGACGATTTCCCGATCCGCCAGTGCGACTGCGGCAAGGTAGCTGCGTTCGATGTCGCGGCGGTGGGCGAAGTTGTCGCGCACGACGTAGGCGGCACGCATGCGGCCATCGGTGGGCCATGAGGGTTCGATCGCCGGGGCCCTGCGGCTGGACCGCTGCAGCTGGGTCAGGGCGACCAGCCGCCACAGATGCCACGCGCTCTGGTGGATGCGCGCGATCAGGGGCCCCTGCACCTCGACGCTGTAATCGAGGCGCGGCGCGGCATGGCGCACCGGCTCGAAGTCGTCGATCAGGTTCATGCCGCCGACGAAGGCGATGCGGGCGTCGATCACCGCCAGCTTGCGATGCAGGCGCCGCAGGCTCTTGGGATTGGAACGCCAGCGGCCGACCAGCGGCCGATAGACGCGCACGACGACGCCAGCC
Source organism: Pseudomonadota bacterium (assembly GCA_021811235.1). Classification (GTDB taxonomy): domain Bacteria; phylum Pseudomonadota; class Gammaproteobacteria; order Burkholderiales; family Thiobacillaceae; genus Thiobacillus. The sequence continues at coordinate 12,795 of JAJZPG010000022.1, forward strand.
GCCTGCAGGCGGCTGCGCCAGTCGTCGGGCAGGTCGCGTGAACCCACGCCGTCGATCAGCAGGCGTACCGCGACGCCCCGCTGCGCCGCGCGCACGAGGGCGTCGCGCACCTGGGCTGCGGCGGCATCGGTGTTGAAGATGTAGGTTTCGAGGTGAATCTCGACACGCGCGGCGTCGATGGCGGCAAGCAGCGCGGGAAAGAACTCGGTGCCGCTTTGCAGCAGCCGCACATGGTTGCCGGGCACCGGTTCGAGACCGGAAAAGAACCGTTGCCCGCGGCGTGCGCTCATCCCGCCAGATTCAGCTTGGCGGTCAGGGCGGCGTGGTCGGAGATGCGGTGCCAGGCGTTGCCGGTATGGACGTGCGCTGCTTCGATGCTGAAGCGGCGCACGTAGATGCGGTCGAGCTGGAACATGGGGAGGATGGACGGATAGCTGCGCGCGGGCTTGCCGTGGTGGCTCTCGAACACCTCGACCAGCCCGAGTTCATCCTCGAAATAGCGACCGACGCGCACGCGCCAGTCGTTGAAGTCGCCCGCCAGGATCAGCGGCGCCCCATCGGGCACCATTCGGCGCACGCGCGCCGCGATCAGCGCCAGCTGGCGCCTGCGCCCGCCCTCGTTGAGCGCCAGATGCACGTTGATGCAGTGCACCGGCGTCGCCATCCCCGGCACTTCGATCTCGCAGTGCAGCATGCCGCGGCTCTCGAAGGCATGGGAGGAGATGTCCTCGTTCTCCCACGACAATATCTTGTAGCGCGACAAAATGGCGTTGCCGTGATGGCCGGTGTCGTAGACGCAGTTCTTGCCGTAGGCGAAGTCGGTGTAGACGTGGCCGGCGAGGAATTCGTGCTGCGGCTTGCTCGGCCAGTGCTGGAAGCGGCTGGCACGCAGGCCGTGGCTGTGTTGCACTTCCTGCAGGAAGACGATGTCGCTGCCCAGCGTGCCCAGACGGTCGCGCAGCTCGTGCACGGTCAGCCGCCGGTTGAACTGCGACAGGCCCTTGTGGATGTTGTAGCTGGCGATCTGGATGGCGCTCATGATGCTGAATTATATGCGCCCTGGGAGCTGGCGAATCGCGGCGGCATTGCTGGGGGAAAAACAGCGCTCCGCGGCAGTTTCCCACGGCAGCCATGCGTAGTGCAGATGCTCGCGTGGCGCCAGTTCGACCGGCAGCGGCGCCGGCAGTTTCAGGCCGAATACGTGCTCGGTGTTGTGGGTGACGCCGGGGGCGTAGCGATGGCGCCAGCGTTCGTAGATTTCGTAGCGGTTCTCGATGCCCCAGGGGGCCAGTTCGAAGGCGGCGGCATCGAGCCCGGTTTCCTCGCGCACTTCGCGAATCGCGGTTTCGACCAGCGTCTCCCCCGCATCCTGCGAGCCGGTGACCGACTGCCAGAAGCCCGGGGCGTCGGCACGTTCCATCAGCAACACCTGGCCGTCGGCGGTGTAAATCACCACCAGCACGGACACCGGGATCTTGTGGGCGGTCACTCGATGCGGACGTTGAGCGTCCCGCCGCTGAGCATGAGGCCGATCAGGCGGTCGATGTTGGGGTGCTTGCCGGGATGCTGCGTCGCATCCTCGGTATGCTCGGCGTAGATCGCGAGGCCCTCGGCGGCCGCCTCGGAATTGATCGCACCATGCTGCCGGGCGAGATGGGCGTAGACGCGGAACGAGCCGGCGGTGCCGGGCGCGTTGGCGATCGTCGCGACCTCGGCACCGGACGCGTCGGTCAGCACCAGTTTCTCGCCCGCGAACTCGGGCAGGGTCTTCAGGGTGTCGGCGAATTTCATTTCAAGATCCTTTATCCGCGAAGTGCGCGAAGAAACGCGAAGAAAAACAGAACCGGCCTCGCTGTCATTGCGAGCGCAGCGAAGCAATCCGGCAGCCGCCCGCAAGCTTCCTTGATTGCTTCGCTGCGCTCGCAATGGCAATGCTGTTGATGTTTCCTTCGCGTTTCTTCGCGCACTTCGCGGATGAAAAAAGCTTTAAGCCGCCTTGTCCGCCGGGTTGACGTTGCGCAGACGGATGTGCAGTTCGCGCAGCTGCTTTTCGTCGACCACGTTGGGGGCGTTGGTCATCAGGCACGAGGCGCGCTGGGTCTTGGGGAAGGCGATGACGTCGCGGATCGACTCGGCGCCGGTCATCAGCGTGACCAGGCGATCGAGGCCGAACGCCAGGCCGCCGTGCGGGGGCGCGCCATACTGCAGGGCGTCGAGCAGGAAGCCGAACTTCTCGCGGCGCTCGTCCTCGCCGATGTTGAGCGCGGCGAACACCTTTTCCTGCACCGCCTCGCGGTGGATACGCACCGAGCCGCCGCCGACTTCCCAGCCGTTCAGCACCATGTCGTAGGCCTTGGACAGGCAACGACCGGGGTCGGTGGCGAGGAAGTCCTCGTGGCCGTCCTTCGGTGCCGTGAAGGGATGGTGCAGCGCGTCCCAGCGGTTTTCGTCTTCGTTGAATTCGAACATCGGGAAGTCGACCACCCACAGCGGCGCCCAGGCGCGGCCGTCGACGTGGCCCTTCTCGTGGCCAACCTTGAGGCGCAGCGCGCCGAGCGCATCGGTGACGACCTTGGCGCGGTCGGCGCCGAAGAAGATCAGGTCGCCGTTGGCTGCGCCGGTGCGCTCGATCACGGCTTTGAGCGACGCTTCGGAGAGGTTCTTGACGATGGGCGACTGCAGGCCGGCTTCGTTGAGCTGGCTGACGTCGTTGACCTTGATGTAGGCCAGGCCCTTGGCGCCGTAGATCTTGACGAATTCGGTGTAGCCGTCGATTTCGCCGCGGGAGAGGCTGGCGCCGCCGGGGATGCGCAGTGCGGCGACGCGGCCCTTGGGATCGTTGGCCGGGCCGGAGAAAACCTTGAACGCGACGTCCTTCATCGCGTCGCCGACGTCGACGATTTCCAGCGTGACCCGCATGTCGGGCTTGTCCGAGCCATATTTGCTCATCGCCTCGGCGTAGGGCATGCGCGGGAACGGGTTCGGCAACTCGATGCCCTGCGCCTTCTGCATCATGTCGCGGATCATCCCCTCGACCAGGGTCATGATCTCTTCCTCACCGAGGAAGGAGGTTTCGAGGTCGACCTGGGTGAATTCGGGCTGGCGGTCGGCGCGCAGGTCCTCGTCGCGGAAGCACTTGGTGATCTGGAAGTAGCGGTCGTAGCCGGCGACCATCAGCAGCTGCTTGAAGAGCTGCGGCGACTGCGGCAACGCGTAGAACATGCCGTCGTGTACGCGGGAGGGCACCAGGTAGTCGCGCGCGCCTTCCGGGGTCGAGCGCGTCAGCATCGGCGTCTCGACCTCGATGAAGCCGTTGGCGTCGAGGTAGTCGCGCATCAGCTTGGAAACGCGGTAGCGCAGGCGCATGTTCTTCTGCATCGGCTCGCGGCGCAGGTCGAGGTAACGGTACTGCAGGCGGATGTTCTCGTTGATGGTGTCGTCGTCGAGCTGGAACGGCGGCGTGAGCGAGGGGTTGAGGATCTCGATTCTCTGCGCCAGCACTTCGATCATGCCGGTGGTCTGGTTGGGATTCTCGGTGCCGGCAGGGCGCGGGCGAACCTTACCTTCGATCTTCAGGACGAACTCGGAACGCACTTCCTCGGCATGCCTGAACGCGTCGGGCGTGTCGGGGTCGACGACCACCTGCACCTGGCCCTCGCGGTCGCGCAGGTCGACGAAGATGACGCCGCCGTGGTCGCGGCGACGGTGCGCCCAGCCGCACAGGGTGACGGTGTTGCCGATGTCGGCGGCGGTGACTTGACCGCAGTAGTGAGTACGCATGTGTTTTTCCTGTTGCTATTGGATGCCGGGGCGCGCCTCGCCGGACGCGACCCCCATCGAGACGATGTACTTCAACGCGCGGTCGACCGATACGTCCAGTTCGACGACCTCGCTCCTTTTCACATAAAAATAGAATCCGTTGACCGGACTGGGCGTGGTGGGGATGAACACCGCGACATGCTCGTCCGGCAGCATGCGCGCCACCTCGTCCGGGATATTGGTCTGGAACGCCAGCGACCAGGCCTGCGGATGGGGATAGCGCACCAGCAGGACCTTGCGGAAGGCGTGCCCGCTGCCCGACAGCAGGGTGTCGGACACCTGCTTGACGCCGCCGTAGATCGATTTCACCACCGGAATGCGGATCAGCAGGCGCTCCCAGGCGTCGATGATCTTCTGGCCGAAGAAATTGGTGGCGAACACGCCGGTCAGCACGATCACCAGCAGGGTCAGGATCACGCCGAGGCCGGGGATACGCATGCCGATCCACGACTCGGGCTGCCATTCGGCCGGCAGGAAGGTGAGGCTCTGGTCGAGGGTGCCGATCAGCAGATCGAGCACCCACAGGGTGATCCCCAGCGGCACCCAGATCAGGAGTCCGGTGATGAAATAACGCTTCATGCGCGAATTCGCTGAAAACAAAGAAGCGGACGGCTTGCACCGCCCGCTTCCAGGTTCGTTCGCCCCCGTCAGTTACACGCCGGGCAGGCGCCGGTGCCGCAGGCGTGGGACGGCGCCTCGGACGAGGCCGCGGGCTTGCTGCCGCCGTTCTTGAAGTCCGTGGCGTACCAGCCGGTGCCCTTGAGGGCGAAACCGGCCGCGGTCAGCTGCTTGGCGTAGTCGGCCTTGCCGCACGACGGGCACACCGTCAGCGGGGCATCGGACACTTTCTGCATTTCATCCTGGGCGAAGCCGCAGGACGCACATTTGTAGGCATAGATCGGCATAAAATTCTCCGACAATCAAGAAGTTGCGGGATTATACCCGGGTTGGGGACCCGTCCCCAACACTTGGGCACAAGTCCCCAACTGGCGGCGGCCCGCCGGTTTTCAAGGGATGCGCTACCAGGCAAAGCCCAGACTGCCGTAGACCCGCCGGCTGAACAGGTTGGTGTTGCGGAATTCTTCGTAGTCCTCGCCCAGGTTCTGCCCCACGAGCGCGGCTTCGACCTCGCCGCCCCACCACTTCCAGCGCCGTGCCAGGCGCGCGTCGACCCGGGTGTAGGCCCGGGTGATGTCGCCCTCAGTCAACCAGATCACCGCGTCGCTGCGCCAGACCCCCAGGCTCGTTTCCCAGCCGCCGGCCAGACGGTAGCTGGCGAGCAGGCCCCAGCTGTTGCGCGGAGCCGACTGCGGGATATCCTCGTTGTAATTCTCGCGGGTAGTGTCGGCTTCCAGGAACACCCGCGCAAAGTGCGCGCTCACGTCCAGTGCCGAGGTCGGCTGCCAGCGCAGCTGGATTTCGCCGCCGCGCGACCAGACCGTGCCGAGATTCTCGTATTTGAATTCATTCGCGCTGACGATGGAGCCCGGATCGGCGACGTAATCGTCTTTCTGCTGGCCGATGAAATCGTCGATCCTGTCGCGGAACAGGCGCACGTCGAGCTCGAGCCGGGCCGGGCGCCAATACCCCACATAGCCGATCTCGCGCGACAGGATGCGTTCCGGTGCCAGGCCATCGGAAGGCACGGTGTAGATGTCGGCCAATGCCCCCGTGTCCCGCACGAGAACCTGATTGCCCTCTTCCTCGAAGAAAGTCGGGGAGCGGTAGGCACGCGACACCCCCAGGCGGACGACATGGTTGGGGGCCAGGGTGAAATTGGCCGCGACGCGCGGCGAAATGTCGGTGCCGGTGAAGTAGTGGTGCTCCAGCATGGCGCCGCCCTGCAGCAGCACCCGTTCATGGGCGCGCCATTCGAGATTGCCGAAGGCGCGCGCCAGTTCGCCGCTCAGGGTTTCGCCGGAATGGTAGCTCTGCGGGCTTTTAACCGTTTCCCGCCGCACTTCGCCGCCCCACACCGCGCGCAGGCTGGGGCCCCACTGTTCGTTCACCTGCAGTTCGATATTGCTGCGCGACTGCGAGAGATACTGGTCGACCACCACCGGCCCACCGATGTTGGCGACGGTGTCGGCGTCGAAACGGTTCTGCGTATGGTAGGCCTGCACGCGCCATTCGCGGCGCGAAGACTCGACCTTGTGATAGGCCAGTTGCAGATACAGCGCGCGCGAATCCTGCTCGACCGGCTGCAGGAGGGAGCGCACATCGGCTGGCTGGCGGCTCCCCGCGGCCCAATCGCCCTGCGACAGGCCGAACTGCACCATCAGGTCGGAATCCGGTGCGAGCTGCCAGTCCATGCGGCCATTGACGAAGTAGGTCTTGCTCGACTCGAAATAGCTGCCATCGTCGAATCCCTGTTCCACGATGTGCTTCTCGAAGCGATCCCGTTGCTGCGCCGACGCGGTCAGACGGTAGCGCACGCTGGCGTCGCCCCCGCCGTGACGAACCGTCAGCCCGCGCATGTCCTGCTCACCGACCTGCATCGAGACGTATCCGCCCGGCACCTGCGCGGCGGTCTTGGTGATGATGTTGATCACCGCGACAAAGGCATTCGCACCATGAATCGCGGCATTGGGACCCCGCACCACTTCGATGCGCTCGATGTCGTCGATCGCCAGCGGCAGATCGGTCCAATACACCGTGCCGTAATGCGGGCTGTAGATCGAGCGCCCGTCGACCAGCACCTGGAAGCGGCGCGAGTAGGCATCGGCCAGGCCATGGTAGCCGGCGGTCCAGGTATTGTCGCCGGTATAGGCGACGGAAAATCCCGGCACCAGCCTCAGCAGTTCGGGGATGTCGCGGAAGCCGGAGGCGCGGATCATGTCCTGGTCGATGACGGTGACCGCAGCGGGCGCCTCGCTCACCGGCTGCGACAGGCGCGATGCCGACAACACCACCGGCAAATCGTCCAGGAAATCGGTTTCGGTCACCGCGGCAGCGGCCGACCGGTCGGAAGAAACGAGGCCCCCCCCGAGCAGGAGCCCCGTCCCAAGCACGCGAAATAAGCTTGTCAAATTGCCGCCCACGTTCCTTTCATGTTGCCGCACTGCGCGCAACGACCTCACTCCGCATGATTTTTTGCACAAACCGGATGGATTACGGCAGATGACCCCGCAAGCTTTAGCCCCGGCGCCGACATCGCACAACTTTCCCATACTGTCCGCAGGGCGGTCGGATCAGGCCGCCCCGCAAAGGAAGGCACCGGATGCCGCGGAAAACGCGGCCTTTCCCGTCACCAGTCGAAGCTGAGACTGCCATAGACGCGGCGGCTGAAAAGATTGGCATCGCGGAATTCTTCGTAAGTTTCGCCCAGGTTCTGCCCGACCAGGGCCGCTTCCAGCTCGTGTCCCTGCCATTTCCAGCGACGCGCCAGGCGCGCGTCCCAGCGGGTGAAGGCCGCGGTGACGTCGCCTTCTGACAGCCATTTCATGCGCCCCGAGCGATAGATTCCCGCACTCGCCGTCCAGCCCGCCCCCAGTTCGTAGCGTGCCAGCAGGCTGAAACTGTTGCGCGGTGCGGACTGGGTCAGATCTTCGTCGACGCTGTCATCCGCCTCGATGAAGGCTCGCGCGTACTGCGCCGACAGCCGCAACGCAGGGACGGGGTGCCAGTTCAGTTGCAGATCGCCGCCGTGCACGGTGAAATCGTCGCGATTGGAGAATTGCGTGGGCGAGCCGTCGCCATTGATATAGTCGTAGATCGTGTCGTGAAAGAGCTTGGCATCGAGTTGCAGGCGCAACGCAGGGTAGAGGCCCACATAGCCGATCTCGCGCGACAGGATGCGCTCGGGCTGGAGGGGGTCCGAAGGCACGAACAATTGCGCGACCGGCGTACCGGTCGTCGTCCGGTACGTCAGCTTGCCTTTCTGCTCGAAAAAAGTGGGGGAGCGATAGGCCTCGGAGAGATTCAGGCGCAGCACGTGCCCCTCGGCCACGGTATAGTTGAGCGCAACGCGTGGTGAAACGTCGGTACCCGTAAAGTAATGGTGCTCGAGCATCGCCCCGCCCTGCACCAGCAGATCGGGCCGCGCCCGCCATTCCAGGTTCACGTAGGCACGTCCCAGGGTGCCGTCCAGGGCCTCATGCGTATCGAAGTAGCGGAGGCTCTCCACCGTTTCGTGGCGCACCTCGCCCCCCCACGCCATCCGCCAGGCGGGCGCCAGACGCCGGTTCATCTGGAACTCGACGTTGGCACGGGTTTGCAGGTGATCCACGCCGGCATCGACGGGCGCCACCACCAGCGGCGCCTTCAGCACATTGCGGCTGAAGTAGGCATGAACCATCCATTCATCGTCGGCGTTGCGGGCGCGGCGGTACTTGAGCTGCACGTATTGCGCCGACACCTCCTGTCCGCCCGGCTCATAGGGCTGATCCGAATACCCCGCCTGCCAATCGCCTGTCGACAGGCCGAATTGCACGCTCAGTTCATCCATCGCCGAGACCCGGTAATCCGCCCGCCCGTTCAGGAAATAGGTCTGCGTTTCTTCGTAGATCGCACTGCCATCGGGGGTGGCCGTCTCGAAACGGTCGCGGGTCTGTGCCGACAGGGTCAGCCGGTAGCGCAGATCACCGTGGTTCCCGCCATGGCGCAGGCTCGCCCCGGACATGCCCTGCTCGCCGTATTGCAGGGAAGCGTAGGTTCCGGGCGTCTGGCTGGGATCCTTGGTGATGATGTTGATGACGGCCAGGAAGGCGTTGGCCCCGTAGGTGGCGGCGTTGGGACCGCGCACCACTTCGATGCGCTCGATGTCGTCGACCGACAGCGGGAGTTCCCCCCAATTGACTGCCCCGTAGGCGGCACTGTAGATCGAGCGTCCGTCCACCAGCACCTGGAAACGCCGCGAAAACGCATCGGCCATGCCGTGGTAGCCCACCGCCCAGGTATTGTCGCGGGTATACGCCACCGAGAAGCCCGGCACCAGACGCAGCAAATCGGGAATGTCGCGAAAACCCGATGCGCGAATCATGTCCTGGTCGATGACGGTGACCGCGGCAGGCGCCTCGTTCACCGGCTGCGACAGGCGCGACGCCGACAGCACCACCGGCAAATCGTCGAAAAAATCGGATTCGGTGACTGCAGCCAGCGCACTGGCAGGCCATGCGACAAGCCCGCCCACCACGAGGGCCATTCCCAGCGGGTGGGATGGATTTGCCTGTTTGCTGCTCAATTCACCCTGGCCGGCTCGCTGAACGCGCCGGCATGTCTCCGCCTTGGTTTGGGTATGAATGCTTGTACGACAGCCGGGCTGCCGGGTCAGCGCATCAGAACGGAATATCGTCGTCCATGTCGTCGAAGCCGCTGCTGGCCGGGCGCTGCGCCGGCGCATTGCCGCGGGATGGGCCGCCCTGCGCGGGCCGCGGCGCCGGCTGGCTGTAGCCGGAATCATCCATGTCGGCCATGCCGCCGCCGCTCTTGCCGCCCAGCATCTGCATGCGGTCGCCGCGGATCTCAGTGGCGTATTTCTCGACGCCGTCCTTGTCGGTGTATTTGCGGGTGCGGATGCTGCCCTCGATGTAGACCTGGCTGCCCTTCTTCAGATACTGGCCGCAGACCTCGGCAGTGCGGCCGAAGAAGCTGACGCGGTGCCATTCGGTGGCTTCCTGCATGGCGCCGCTCTTGTCCTTGAATTTGTCGGTGGTCGCCACGCTGAGGTTGACGACGGCTTCGCCGCTCGGCAGATAGCGCATTTCGGGGTCGCGCCCCAGGTTGCCGACCAGAATGACCTTGTTGACCGATGCCATGTTTTCCCCTGAATGTAAGCTTTTAGTGGGCTGATTCTATCAGGCGCCCGTCGCCTCCAGCAGACTGCGCACGCCGGCCTCGTCCCAGCCCTTGAGGCTGACCTTGAGCATGGCCACGCCCTCCTCGGCCAGCACCACCGCCTCGACCACGCCGCTCACGCCGGCCAGCTGCGCCTTCAGCAGGGCCGCCTGGTCGGCCGGCATGGTTCCGACGTGGAACATGCGGGTCTTGATCGCGGGCGGCGCGGTCATCGACAGGCTCGCCAGCAGCCACGCGCCCATCAGCACCACGCAGAACAGGAACACGGCCTGGAATCCATGATGCTGCGCCAGCCAGCCGCCGAAGGCGCCGCCAAAGAACAGGCCTAGCGCCTGGGCGGTGTTGTAGACGCCCATCGCGGTCCCTTTGGCGGAGACCGGCGCCAGCTTGGAAATGAGCGAGGGCAGGCTGGCTTCCAGCAGGTTGAAGGAAACGAAGTAGGCGAACAGCGCCCATACGATGGCCCAGAACGAGTCGATACCGAACGCCAGTCCGATCTGCGCCAGCAGCATCAGCGCCACGCCGCCGACGAACACCGGCTTCATCTTGCCGCGCTTCTCGCCATAGACGATGGCCGGCACCATCAGCACGAACGAGCCCAGCAGGACGGGCAGGTACACCGCCCAATGATGGTCGGCCGGGAGACCGCTGTTCTTGAGCGCCACCGGCACCACGACGAACATTGCCATCTGCGCCGCATGCAGGGCGAAGATGCCGAAGTCGAGCCGCAGCAGCTGGCCGTTCTTCAGTACGTCCTTGAGGCTGGCCGGGTTGGCCTGGGCGTCGGCGTGGAAATGGGTATCGGCGGGATCGGGCACCCAGTCCTTCACCACCCAGATCGCCGCCAGCGCGAGTACGCCGGTCAGGGCAAAAATGCCCGGCACGCCGATCACGCGGTTGAGCGCCGGCCCCGCCACCAGCGACACGGCGAACGCGACGCCGATGGTCGAGCCGACCAGCGCCATCGCCTTGGTGCGGTGTTCCTCGCGGGTGAGGTCGGCCAGCATCGCGGTGACCGCTGCGGAAATCGCCCCGGCGCCCTGTAGCGCGCGGCCGAAGATGGTCCAGTAAATATCGGTGGCTGCCGCAGCGACGAAACTGCCGAGCGCGAACACGACGAGGCCGAAGATGATGACCTTCTTGCGCCCGATGCGGTCGGACGCCATGCCGAAGGGAATCATCAGGATGGCCTGGGTCAGGCCGTACATGCCGAGCGCGAGGCCAACCAGGGTGTGGTTGTCGCCGCCCGGCAGGTGTTCGGCATACAGCGCGAACACCGGCAGGATCAGGAACATGCCCAGCATGCGCAGCCCGAAGATTGCCGCCAGGCCCGATGCGGCGCGCTTTTCGGCGCGGGTCATGCTTTCGGACAGGTCGATCTTGGCCACTGCGGGATTCGGCTGAGTCTAGAAGTCCGTTATATTAGCAGGTTGCGAATTACGCCCCCGCACCAAACAATGGAATTCATCCGCATCCGTGGCGCCCGCACCCACAACCTGAAGAACGTCAACCTCGACCTGCCGCGCAACAAGCTGGTGGTGATCACGGGGCTGTCGGGCTCGGGCAAGTCCTCGCTCGCCTTCGACACCTTGTATGCGGAAGGCCAGCGCCGCTACGTCGAGTCGCTGTCGGCCTACGCGCGGCAGTTCCTGCAGTTGATGGAAAAACCCGACGTCGACCTGATCGAGGGCCTCTCTCCGGCGATCTCGATCGAGCAGAAGGCGACCAGCCACAACCCGCGCTCGACCGTCGGCACGGTCACCGAGATCCACGATTACCTGCGCCTGCTGTACGCCCGCGTCGGCGACCCGCAGTGCCCGGAGCACGGCATCACGCTGGCCGCGCAGACGGTGTCGCAGATGGTCGACGCGGCGCTGGCGCTGCCTGAAGACACCAAGCTGATGATCCTGGCCCCGCTGGTGGTGGGGCGCAAGGGCGAGAACCTCGAACTCTTCGCCGAACTGCGCGCGCAGGGCTTCGTACGGGTGCGGGTCGACGGCAAGGTGCACGAGATCGACGGGGTGCCCAAGCTCGACAAGAATAAGAAGCACACCATCGAGGTGGTGGTCGACCGCCTGAAAGTGCGCGCCGACGCCAAGCAGCGCCTCGCCGAAAGCTTCGAGACCGCGTTGAGGCACGCCGACGGCCGTGCGCTGGCGGTGGAGATGGATTCCGGCAAGGAGCATCTCTTCTCGGCCAAGTTTGCCTGCCCGGTATGCAGCTACGCGCTGCCCGAACTGGAACCGCGCCTGTTCTCGTTCAACAACCCGATGGGCGCGTGCAACACCTGCGACGGCCTCGGCCAGATCACCTTCTTCGACCCGGCACGGGTGGTCGCCTTCCCGCATCTGTCGCTGGCTTCCGGCGCGATCAAGGGCTGGGACAAGCGCAACCAGTTCTTTTTCATGATGCTGCAGAGCCTGGCGATGCACTATGGCTTCGACCTCGACACGCCGTGGGAAAACCTGCCCAAGCGGATCCAGGACGTGATTCTCAATGGCAGTGGCAAGGAAGCGATCGCCTTCCAGGCGCTCGCCCCGCGCGGCGGCTTCACCACGCGCAGCTATCCGTTCGAGGGTGTGCTCGCCAACATGGAGCGGCGCTACCATGAGTCCGACTCGATGGCGGTGCGCGAGGAACTCGCCAAGTACCAGAACAACAAGCCCTGCCCGGCCTGCCACGGCACGCGCCTGCGCGAGGAAGCGCGCCACGTGATGGTCGGCGGCGTGCCGATCTATGAAGTGAGCGCAATGCCGCTGAAAGAGGTGCTGGTCTTCTTCGAATCGCTGAAACTCGAAGGCCACCGCGCGCAGATCGCCGACAAGATCGTCAAGGAGATCGTCGCCCGCGTCGGCTTCCTCAACAACGTCGGCCTCGACTATTTGTCGCTCGACCGTTCGGCCGACACGCTATCGGGCGGCGAGGCGCAGCGCATCCGCCTCGCCAGCCAGATCGGCTCTGGCCTCACCGGCGTGATGTACGTGCTCGACGAGCCCTCGATCGGCCTGCACCAGCGCGACAACGACCGCCTGCTGGCGACGCTCAAGCACCTGCGCGACATCGGCAACTCGGTGCTGGTGGTCGAGCACGACGAGGATGCGATCCGCGCCGCCGACTACGTGGTCGACATGGGGCCGGGCGCAGGGGTGCACGGTGGCGAGGTGGTAGCCGAGGGCACGCCGGAGGAAATCCGCCTTAGCAAGAACTCGCTCACCGGCCAGTTCCTGTCGGGGCGGCGTCGCATCGCCATCCCCAAGAAGCGCCGCCGGGCCGACCCCGAGCGGCAACTGGTGGTGACCCACGCCAGCGGCAACAACCTGAAGAACGTCACGCTCAACCTCCCGGTCGGGCTGTTCGTCTGCGTCACCGGCGTGTCGGGCTCGGGCAAGTCGACGCTGATCAACGACACGCTCTACACCGCGGTCGCGCGCCATCTCTACGGCTCCAGCGCCGAGCCGGCGCCGCACGGCGAGATCCATGGGCTGGAATTCTTCGACAAGGTGATCAACGTCGACCAGTCGCCGATCGGCCGTACCCCGCGTTCCAACCCGGCGACCTACACGGGACTCTTCACCCCCATCCGCGAACTGTTCGCCGGCGTGCCGGAAGCGCGCGCGCGCGGCTACGGGCCGGGCCGCTTCTCGTTCAACGTCAAGGGCGGGCGCTGCGAAGCCTGCCAGGGCGACGGCGTGATCAAGGTCGAGATGCACTTCCTGCCCGACATCTACGTGCCCTGCGACGTCTGCCACGGCGCGCGCTACAACCGCGAGACGCTGGAGGTGCAGTACAAGGGCAAGACCATCCGCGACGTGCTGGAAATGACCATCGAGCAGGCGCACGAATTCTTCGCCGCGGTGCCGGTGGTGAAAAGAAAACTGCAGACCCTGCTCGACGTCGGCCTCGGCTACATCCGCCTCGGCCAGTCCGCCACCACGCTGTCGGGCGGCGAGGCGCAGCGCGTCAAGCTCGCGCTCGAACTGTCCAAGCGCGACACTGGGCGCACGCTGTACATCCTCGACGAGCCGACCACGGGCCTCCATTTCGCCGACATCGACCTGCTGCTGAAGGTGCTGCAGCGTCTGAGCGACGCCGGCAACAGCGTGGTCGTCATCGAGCACAATCTCGACGTCATCAAGACTGCCGACTGGCTGGTCGACCTCGGCCCCGAAGGCGGCGCCGGCGGCGGGATGATCATCGCCGAGGGCACACCGGAAAGCGTGGCCGACAATCCCGCCAGCCATACCGGGGCGTATCTGCAACCGGTGCTGTCGCGCCATTGAAATGGCCGAGCCGGTCCGCCTGTCCAAGCTGATGTCCGAGCGCGGGCTGTGTTCGCGCCGCGAGGCCGACAGCTACATCGAACGCGGGCTGGTCTTCGTCGACGGCAAGCGGGTTTCCGAACTGGGCACCAAGGTCGATCCCGACTGCGCGATCCGCCTCGATACCCAAGCCAGCGCACAGCAACAGCAGCGCGTGACCATCCTGCTGCACAAGCCGGTCGGCTACGTCTCCGGCCAGCCGGAGCCGGGCTACCAGCCAGCCGTGGCCCTGGTCCGCCCCGACACCCTGTGGCAGGACGGGCGCGCCGGGCGGGCGTTCCACCCGACGCACCTGAAAGGCCTGGCGCCCGCTGGCCGGCTCGACATCGATTCGACAGGCCTCTTGGTACTGACGCAGGACGGGCGCATTGCGAAACGGCTGATCGGTGACGATTCCGACGTCGAAAAGGAATACCTGGTGCGGGTCGAAGGCCGGCTTGACGAGCGCGGCCTCGCACTGCTCAACCACGGCCTTACGCTCGACGGCCGCAAGCTGCGCCCAGCCAGGGTCGGCTGGCAGAACGCCGACCAGCTGCGCTTCATCCTGAAGGAAGGCCGCAAGCGCCAGATCCGCCGCATGTGCGAATTGGTGGGACTGAAAGTGGTGGGGCTGAAGCGCGTGCGCATCGGCCGCGTGCGGCTCGGCGATCTGCCGCTGGGGCAGTGGCGTTACCTGCGCGACGACGAGGCGTTCTGAAGCAAAACACTGTTAGGCCCAGGTGCCCCCCTGCGCAACAGCTTGTTTAGTCTGCCTTTTGATCTATCAACAAGCATGTGGGCCCATCAACCCGCATTCTATTTTCACTCATATAGGGAGATATCCATGCAAACCAAACTTCTCGCCGCACTGTTCGCCGCCCTTGCACTGACCGCCTGCCAGAAAGCTGAAGAAGCAGCCGCCCCCGCCATGGAAGAGGCCAAGGAAGCGGCCGACGCGGCTGCGGATTCGGCATCAGACGCTGCAGAGTCTGCTGCCGATGCTGCCGGCGCCGCTGCCGAAGCGACAGGCGATGCCGCCGCTGCAGCAGTCGATGCAACCAAGGATGCGGCGGCCGAAGCCGCCCAGGATACGGCCGACGCCGCGCAGGAAGCGGCGGACAAGGCCAAGGAAGCCGCCCAGTAATCATTGCACGCATGCATCGCAAACGGCCGGGGTTTCCTGGCCGTTTCTGTTTGACGACAGTGATCCCGGACCTTCGCCGCCCCCCAGGCCGCTACAATGCCGGCATCCCTTTTGAGTCACCCCGCCATGCGCATCGTCGCCTGCCATTTAGCCCCGTTGTGCGTGCCCGCCCTCTCCGCACGGCCTGAATCCCCGCCAACCATTTGACGCGATGGATGCCAGGATAAACCCGCGTGATCTGCTGCTGGAATCTTTCCGCGCCGCGGTGGCCGCCGCCGACCCCGCGCACATCCTGCCGCCGCATCTGCCGGTGCCGCCACGCGGCCGCACCCTGGTGGTGGGCGGCGGCAAGGCAGCCGCCAGCATGGCCGCTGCGGTCGAGGCACACTGGCCAAGCGACGCGCCGCTATCGGGCCTCGTCGTCACCCGTTACCAGCACGGCCTGCCCACGCGCCGCATCGAAGTCGTCGAGGCCAGCCATCCCCTGCCAGACGGACGCGGCGAGGCAGCCGCCCTGCGCATGCTGGATTTGGCCCGCCAGCTGGGGCCGGACGATCTGCTGCTGGCGCTGATTTCCGGCGGCGGTTCCAGTCTGCTCGCCGCGCCGGTCGAAGGCGTCACGCTGAAGGAACTGCGCCAGGTCACCAAGGCGCTGCTCGGCGCGGGAGCGACCATCCAGGACATCAACACCGTACGCAAGCACCTCACCCGCCTGTCGGGGGGGCAGCTGGCGCGCGCGGCGCGGTCGGGCACGACAGGCGCAAGCGTGCTCGCCCTGATCATCTCGGACGTCGTCGGCGACGATCCCACCCACATCGCGTCGGGCCCCTGCGCGCCCGATCCCACGACCTGCGTCGACGCGCTGGAGCGGCTGCAACGCTTCGCCATCACGCCTCCTGCCAGCGTCCAGCGTCACCTTGAGACCTGCTGCTCGGACGTGTCGGCCGACACCCCCAAGCCCGGCGATCCTTGTTTCAGTCGCGTGGAAAACCGCGTCATCGCCAGCGCGCGCGCAAGCCTCCTGGCCGCGGCCGGCCATTTCGAACAGCGCGGGATACCCGCCCTGCTGCTATCCGACCGTGTCAGCGGCGATGCGCAACAAGTGGCCCGCCAGCACGCCGCATTGGCGCAGGCGATGGCGCGGCGGCAGCCGCTCGCGCTGCTATCCGGCGGCGAAACCACCGTCACCCTGCGCCCGCGGCACGGCCGTGGCGGTCGCAATGCGGAATTTCTGCTGGGCTTGGCGTTGGCGCTGGACGATACGCCGGCGTGGTCGATCGCATGCGACACCGATGGCATCGACGGTAGCGAGGACAATGCGGGCGCACTGCTCGCCCCGGACTCGCTGACGCGCGCACGCGCGCTGGGGCTCGACGCCACCGCGAAGCTGGCTGCACACGACAGCCACGGTTTCTTTGGGGCGCTGGGTGACCTGGTCGTCACCGGTCCCACCCGCACCAACGTCAACGACTATCGTGCGCTCCTGCTGGGCCTGGATTGACCGCCTCAGTTCAAGCGCTGCACCAGGACCGGATCGCCCACCTTCAGACCATAATCAACCGCCGCACTGCCGCGATTGACTGCGAGTTCCAGCAGGCCAACGCTGTTGACGAAGCAAAACCCTTCGCCCTTGCCGACGAAGCCGAAGCTCTCGGCGTGCCTGAACTGCTGCCCGGCGGCGCTGACCCGCGCCGCCTTGGGCACGCTGCGCACGCCGGTCCAGGCATTGCCGTAGTGATCGATATAGATGATCCGCGGCAAGTCACCCGCATCAAATTCGACGTTGAGTGCATCGACCGGGGTCAGCTTCCCGGTGGGGAAGTCGCCGCGCGCGATTTCCGCGGCAATCGGCGCGAACAGATCGCGCCCGTGAAAGGTGGCCGAAAGATTTTCCGGTTGCCAGGTGATCCGCCACAAGCGGGCATCGGCATGGCGCGCTGCGACGACCGACAGCAGCCCATTGTCCGGGCCGACGAACCAGCGCCCGCCGGCCATGACCACCACTGCGCCACGCGGCGTCCCGACGCCGGGATCGACCACCGCCAGGAATACGCTACCGGGCGGAAAACCCGATGCCAGCGCGTCGAGCAGGTGCGCACCCGCGTGCGGATTGAAGTCCGGCGCGTCGTGCAGCAGGTCGACCACGGGCTGTCCGGGTGCGTGCTCGACGAGACGCGCCTTCACCTGCCCCACATAGGGATCGCGCAAGCCGAAATCGGTGAACAGGACGATCATGCTGCTTCCGGGCTGAAACGATCCCGTGACTATGCCTGAGCGGGCGTGGCAGCGACAAGCGTATCCCCCGACCGACGCCCGCTGCAGACAAGAAAAAAGCCGGGCGAACCCGGCTTTTTGTCTCTGGTGTGCCTGTGCTTACTCGGCTTCGACCGGCGCTGCGTCCGTCTCGGGACGGTCGACCAGTTCGACCAGCGCCATCGGGGCATTGTCGCCGACGCGGAAACCGTACTTCAGGATGCGCAGGTAGCCGCCCGGACGGGTCTTATAGCGGGGGCCCAGCTCGCCGAACAGTTTCATGACCATTTCACGGTCGCGCAGGCGGTCAAACGCGAGGCGATGATTGGACAGGCTGGGTTCCTTGCCCAGGGTGATCAACGGCTCGACGAAGCGGCGCAGTTCCTTGGCTTTCGGCAGAGTAGTCTTGATGACTTCATGCTTCAGCAGCGAGTTGGTCATGTTGCGGAACATGGCCAGACGATGGCTGGTCGTGCGGTTGAGCTTGCGGTTAGATTGACGATGACGCATGGCGGTTTCCTTTCAGTGTGTATTCTTGGGCAAGGCCACCTGCCACGGCGGCCCGCACTTTATTCTGGTTTGGGTTCAGACGATCAGGGGCGCTCGAGTCCTGCGGGCGGCCAGTTCTCCAGCTTCATGCCCAGCGACAGGCCCTTGGAGGCCAGCACATCCTTGATTTCGTTGAGCGACTTGCGGCCCAGGTTGGGGGTACGCAGCAGCTCGGTCTCGGAACGCTGGATCAGGTCGCCGATGAAGTAGATGTTCTCGGCCTTCAGGCAGTTGGCCGAACGCACGGTCAGTTCCAGATCGTCGACCGGGCGCAGCAGCAGCGGATCGACCTGCGGCGAGCGCGGCGATTCGGACTCGGCCGGGGTGCCTTCCAGATCGGCAAACACGGACAATTGGTTCACCAGGATGCGGGCGGCGGTGCGCACGGCTTCCTCCGGTTCGACCACGCCATTGGTTTCGATATCGATCACCAGGCGGTCGAGGTCGGTACGCTGCTCGACGCGCGCGCTTTCGACCGAATAGGCGACGCGGCGCACCGGGCTGAACGAGGCGTCGACCAGGATCGAACCGACGGCACGGGTTTCTTCCGAAACCTTGCGCGCGGTGGCGGGCTGATAGCCACGACCCGCTTCGATCTTGATCTCCATGTCGAGCTTACCGCCCTTGGTCAGGTGGGCAATCACGTGATCGGGGTTCAGCACTTCGATGTCGTGACCGATTTCGATGTCACCGGCGGTCACCACGCCTTCACCCGCCTTGGACACCTTCAGGATGGCTTCGGACTTGCCGTGCATCTTGAACGCGATGCCCTTCAGGTTCAGCAGGATGTCGACGACATCCTCCTGCACGCCCTCAATGGTGGAATATTCGTGGACGACGCCGCTGATCGCCACCTCGGTCGGCGCGTAGCCGACCATGGACGACAGCAGGATACGGCGCAGCGCATTGCCGAGCGTGTGGCCGTAGCCGCGCTCGAAGGGTTCCATGATGACCTTGGCGTGCAGCGGGGAGGCACGGTCGACCTCCACAATACGCGGCTTGAGAAATTCCGTAGCGCTTTGCATAAAGTGCGATTCCTTAAGACCCAGTCAAAAAGACCCAGCCAACTTATTTGGAGTACAGTTCGACGACCAGCGATTCGTTGATGGTCGACGGCAGTTCGGAGCGTTGCGGTGCGGCCTTGTAGGTGCCCTTCAGCGCCTTGGCATCCACCTCGACCCACTCGGGGTAGCCACGCGCCGCGGTCGCCTCGGCAGCCGCCTTGACGCGCAGGTGGGCTTTCGCCTTCTCGGACACCTCGACCACGTCGCCGGGGCGGACCTGGTACGACGGGATGTTGACGCGACGGCCATTGACGGTGATACCGTTGTGGCGCACCACCTGGCGAGCCTCGGTGCGCGAAGCGCCAAAGCCCATGCGATAGCACACGGAATCGAGGCGCGACTCCAGCATCGACAGCAGGTTCTCGCCGGTCACGCCCTTGCGGCTTTCAGCACGCTTGTAGGTCAGGCGGAACTGGCCTTCCAGCACGCCATAGATGCGGCGGATCTTCTGCTTCTCGCGCAGCTGCACGCCGTAGCCGGACAGGCGGGCGCCGCTCTTCTGGCCGTGCTGGCCAGGGGCGTAGGCGCGACGCTCGATGGCGCATTTGTCGGTGAAGCACTTCTCGCCTTTCAGGAAAAGCTTCTCGCCTTCGCGGCGGCACTGACGGCATTTGGGATCAAGATTACGAGCCATGATTTTCCCTGGTAATTAGATACGACGCTTTTTGGAGGGACGGCAACCGTTGTGCGGGATCGGGGTCACGTCCGAGATCGCCACGATCTTGAAGCCCAGCGCATTCAGCGCGCGCACGGTGGACTCACGGCCCGGGCCGGGGCCCTTGATCCGCACTTCCAGGTTCTTGACGCCGTATTCCTGCGCCATCTTGCCGGCATTCTCGGCAGCAACCTGCGCCGCAAACGGCGTCGACTTGCGCGAACCCTTGAAGCCCGCGCCACCGGCGGTCGCCCACGACAGGGCGTTACCCTGACGGTCGGTGATCGTCACGATGGTGTTGTTGAACGAAGCATGAATGTGCGCGATGCCTTCCGCGACATTCTTCTTGACCTTTTTGCGAACACGCGTTGCAGTTTTGGTAGCCATGTTTAACCTTTACTTTTTGATGGCCTTGCGCGGGCCCTTGCGGGTACGCGCATTGGTGCGGGTACGCTGGCCGCGCACCGGCAAGCCCTTGCGGTGACGGAAGCCGCGGTAGCAGCCGAGATCCATCAGACGCTTGATGTTCATGGTGATTTCACGGCGCAGGTCGCCCTCGACCGTGAATTTGGCCACGCCCTCACGCAAGCGTTCCATTTCGGCTTCGGACAGGTCCTTGATTTTCGCCGTCTGGCCCACGCCAGCCGCGTCACAAATCTTGCCGGACGTAGTCCGGCCGATGCCGTAAATGGCGGTCAACGCAATAACCGCGTGTTGATGATTCGGGATATTAACCCCAGCAATACGAGCCATTCGCAAAGCTCCGAACGGAAAACAAAAAATTATAACACGCCAACCCGGCTTCGGGTTGGCTCGATTTCAAACTTGTGCAAACGCTCGGGGTCAACCCTGGCGCTGCTTGTGACGCGGGTCTTCGCAGATCACGCGCACGACACCTTTGCGGCGCACAACCTTGCATTTACGGCACATTTTCTTGACAGAAGCCTGCACTCTCATGGTTTTCTCCATTCACGCACCGGCAGCGCACTGCCGGTCAAAAATCATTTGGCGCGGAAAACAATCCGGCCCTTGGTCAAATCGTACGGCGTCAACTCGACCGTCACCTTGTCGCCGGGAAGGATGCGGATGTAGTGCATGCGCATTTTTCCCGAGATGTGGCCCAGCAACACATGACCATTTTCCAACTTGACCCGAAAGGTGGCGTTCGGCAGGTTTTCCAGCACTTCGCCCTGCATCTGAATGACATCTTCCTTCGACATCAGCGCCCCACCAAGCCGTTCTTGAAATTGGCTTTCTTGAGCAGGCCTTCATACTGATGCGACATGACGTACGCCTGCACCTGCGCCATGAAATCCATGGTTACCACAACGATGATCAACAGGGACGTACCACCGAAGTAGAACGGCACGTTCCATTTCAGAATCAGAAACTCGGGCAACAGGCACACCAGGGTGATGTAGATTGCGCCCACCAGCGTCAGCCGGGTCAGAATCTTGTCGATGTAGCGTGCGGTCTGGTCGCCCGGACGGATCCCCGGCACGAAGGCCCCGCTCTTCTTCAGGTTGTCCGCCGTCTCCTTGGGATTGAACACCAGGGCCGTATAGAAGAAACAGAAGAAGATGATCGCCAAGGCATACAGCAGCACGTAGACAGGCTGGCCCGGTGACAAGGTCGCGCCGATGTCCTTCAGCCAGCCCATGTTCTCGCCACTGCCGAACCAGCCCGCCAAAGTGGCCGGAAACAGGATGATGCTGGAGGCGAAGATCGGCGGGATCACGCCGGCCATGTTCAGCTTGAGCGGAAGGTGCGAACTCTGCCCGCCCACCACCATCTTGCCCACCTGGCGCTTGGCGTAGTTGACCAGAATCTTGCGCTGACCACGCTCGACAAACACCACCAGGGCAGTCACCAGCAGAATGCCGACGAACAGCATCAACACAAGCGGGATCGAGAACGCGCCGGTACGGGTCAATTCCAGCGTGCCGCCGATCGCCGCAGGCAGGCCGGCCGCGATACCGCCAAAAATGATGATCGAGATGCCGTTACCCAGGCCCCGCTCGGTAATCTGCTCGCCCAGCCACATCAGGAACATCGTGCCGGCCGTCAGCGTCACCACCGTGATCAGCCGGAAGGCAATGCCCGGATCCAGCACCAGTCCCGCTTGCGACTCCAGCGCGATGGCAATGCCCAGCGCCTGGAACACCGCCAGAAACAGGGTGCCGTAACGGGTGTACTGCGTGATCTTGCGACGCCCGGCCTCACCCTCTTTCTTCAGGGCTTCCAGCTGCGGCGACACGGTCGTCAACAACTGCACGATGATCGACGCCGAGATGTACGGCATGATCCCCAGCGCGAACACGCTGAAGCGCGACAGCGCCCCACCCGAGAACATGTTGAACATGCCCAGGATGCCGCCCTGCTGCGACTTGAACAGCTGATCGAGTACCATCGGATCGATGCCGGGCACCGGGATGAAGGTACCAATGCGGTATACGATCAAGGCGCCGAGCAGGAACAGCAGGCGGCGCTTGAGGTCGCCGAATTTGTTCAAGCCGGTTTTGGGCGTGGCCAAAGCGCAGATCCTCGACGCTTACTCGGCGACGCTGCCGCCAGCCGCTTCGATTGCAGCGCGCGCGCCTTTGGTCACCGCGATGCCGCGCAGCTTGACCGCCTTGCCGATTTCGCCGGCCAGGTACACGCGGGCCGCCTTGACAGCCGCACCGACGACGCCGGCCTGCTTCAGCACCAGCAGATCGATCTCGTCGGCGCCCACTGCCGCGATGTCGGACAGGCGCACGCGGGCCGTGTCAGCCTTGGTCAGCGAGACGAAGCCGCGCTTCGGCAGGCGACGATGCATCGGCATCTGGCCGCCTTCGAAGCCCACCTTGTGGAAGCCGCCCGCACGGGATTTCTGGCCCTTGTGACCGCGGCCTGCGGTCTTGCCCAGGCCGGAGCCGATGCCGCGACCCACGCGGCGCTTGTCCTTCTTGGCGCCGTCAGCCGGTTTGATGTTATTCAGTTCCATTTAAGCCTCGCACTTCACCAGATAGGCAACCTTGGTAATCATCCCGCGGTTTGCCGGCGTATCCAGCACTTCAACCGTGTGGTGCAACCGACGCAGACCCAGGCCGCGCACGCAGGCACGATGCGGCGCCTTGGTACCGATCAGGCTCTTGATCAGCGTCACCTTGATTTTCTTCTGCTCGCTCATGGCTTACCCCGTGATGTCTTCGACGGACTTGCCGCGCTTGGCCGCAATATCGGACGGCGTCGACATCTTCATCAGGCCGTCGATGGTCGCACGCACGACGTTGTAGGGATTGGTCGAACCCAGGCACTTGGCCAGCACGTTCTGCACACCCATCACCTCGAACACGGCGCGCATCGCACCACCGGCGATGATGCCGGTACCTTCGGACGCCGGCTGGATCAGGACGCGCGAGGCGCCATGCTGGCCCACCACGGTGTGGTGGAAGGTGCCGTTCTTCAGGCTGATCTTGACCAGCTTGCGACGGGCTTCTTCCATGGCTTTCTGCACGGCCACCGGCACTTCACGGGACTTGCCCTTGCCCATACCGATGCCGCCATCGCCGTCGCCGACCACGGTCAGCGCTGCAAAACCCATGATCCGGCCGCCCTTCACCACTTTGGTGACGCGGTTGACCGAAATCATCTTCTCGCGCAAGCCGTCGCCGCGCTCTTCGTTACTCGTAGGTGCTGTACGGGCCATCTTGAGTCTGCCTCGTTAAAATACCAAACCGCCTTCGCGGGCTGCATCAGCCAGGGCCTTCACGCGCCCGTGGAACTTGAAGCCAGACCGGTCGAAAGCCACTTTTTCAATGCCCAAACCCTTGGCCTTCTCGGCCAGACGCTTGCCCACCGCTGCCGCAGCGGCAACGTTGCCGCCATTGGCCAGCGCCGCGCGCATGTCCTTGTCGTTGGACGACGCGCTGGTCATGACCGTACCGCCGTCCGCCGAGATGATCTGGGCGTAGATATGGCTGTTGGTGCGGTGAATGGCCAGGCGGATCGCCTTGACGGCCGCGATCTTGGCGCGGGTTTTGCGCGCCCTGCGAATCCGTGATTGCTTGGTGTTCATTGTCTGTCCTTAAGCCTTACTTCTTCTTGGTCTCTTTCTTGATGACCACTTCGTCGCTATAGCGAACGCCCTTGCCCTTGTAGGGCTCCGGCGGACGGTATGCGCGCACGTCGGCGGCCACCTGCCCAACTGCCTGGCGATCGATTCCCTTGATCACGATCTCGGTCTGCGTCGGGGTTTCAACCTTGATGCCAGCGGGCATCTTGTGCACGACGGGATGCGAGAAACCAAGCGTCAGATTGAGTGCGTCACCCTGGGCCTGAGCGCGATAACCGACGCCAACCAGCGTCAGCTTCTTCTCGAATCCCTTGGTGACACCCTGCACCATGTTGTTCACCAGCGCACGCAGGGTGCCCGCCATGGCGTTCGCCTGAATGCCGGAACCGACAGGCGCGAAGGTCATTACACCGTCATTGAGCGCGACCGTCACATCGGACGATGCCGCCTGGCTCATGGTGCCCAGCGGGCCCTTGACGGAAATCGCATTACCCAGCGTCACCTCGACGCCCTTCGGCAACGTAATAGGATTATTGGCTACACGTGACATATCCGCTCCCTCTTACGCAACCACGCACAGAACTTCACCACCCACGCCCTTGGCGCGGGCGTGGCGGTCGGTCATGACGCCACTCGAGGTGGAGACAATCGCGACACCCAGGCCATTCATGACACGCGGCAGGTCCTCGGCACCCTTGTAGATGCGCAAGCCGGGCTTGCTGACGCGCTCGATGCGCTCGATAACCGGGCGGCCCGCGTAATATTTCAGCTGCAGCTCGAGCTCGGGCTTGCCGGCCTCGCCGCGAACGGCGAAATCTTCAATATACCCTTCGTCCTTCAGCACTTTGGCAATCGCCACTTTGACCTTGGAAGAAGGCATCGTGACAGCCGCCTTTTCAACCGCTTGCGCATTGCGGATGCGGGTCAGCATGTCCGCGATGGGATCACTCATACTCATATCGTCTACCCCTTACCAGCTAGCCTTGACGATGCCCGGGATTTCGCCCCGCATCGCATATTCGCGCAACTTCCCGCGCGCCAGGCCGAACTTGCTGAACACACCACGCGGACGCCCCGTCAACTGGCAGCGGTTGCGCTGGCGCACCGGGCTGGCATTACGCGGCAGCTCCTGCAGCGCCTTGTACGCAGCCATGCGATCTTCGTCGCTGGTCTGAACGTTGGCGATGACGGCTTTGAGCCCGGCTCGCTTGGCGGCGTACTTTTTCACCATCCGCGCGCGCTTTTCTTCACGGTTAATCAAGGATAACTTGGCCATGCCTACCTCAATTCTTGAACGGGAAACTGAAGGCGGCAAGCAGGGCTCGCGCTTCATCATCAGTCTTGGCGGTGGTGGTGATCGTGATGTTCATGCCACGCAACGCATCGATCTTGTCGTATTCGATCTCGGGGAAAATGATCTGTTCCTTGACGCCCATGTTGTAGTTGCCACGGCCGTCGAACGACTTGCCCGAAATGCCCCGGAAGTCACGGATACGCGGCATCGCCACCGTGACCAGACGGTCCAGGAACTCGTACATCTGCGCGCGGCGAAGGGTCACCATGCAGCCGACAGGATAGTTTTCACGGATCTTGAAGCCGGCAATCGACTTCTTGGATTTGGTGACAACCGGCTTCTGGCCCGCGATCTTCTGCATGTCCGACACCGCGTGATCCATCACCTTCTTGTCAGCCACCGCCTCGCCGACCCCCATGTTCAGGGTGATCTTCTTGATGCGGGGGACTTCCATGACGGACTTGTAGCCAAACTGCTCGACCAGCCTGGGCACCACCGTCTCACGATACAACTCTTGAAAACGCGCCATGATTACCCCTGAGCGTCAACCATTTCGCCGTTGGACTTGTACACGCGCACCTTGCGGCCGTCCTCCAGCACCTTGTAACCCACACGATCCGCCTTCTGCGTGCCGACATTGAACAATGCGACATTGGAAGCCTGAATCGGCATCTCTTTCTCGACGATTCCGCCCTGGATGTTGCGCATGGGATTGGGCTTCTGATGCTTCTTGACCCGATTCACGCCTTCAACAACCACATGGCCGTCATCCAGCACGCGCAGCACGGTGCCACGCTTGCCCTTGTCTTTTCCGGCCAGGACGATCACCTGGTCGCTTTTACGAATACGTGCCATGATTCCCTCTCACAGAACCTCGGGCGCAAGCGAGACGATCTTCATGAACTTCTCGGTGCGCAACTCACGGGTGACCGGCCCGAAGATACGGGTGCCGATCGGCTCTAATTTGTTGTTCAGCAGGACAGCCGCATTGCCGTCGAAACGCACCAGCGAGCCATCCGGGCGCCGCACGCCCTTGGCGGTGCGCACGACCACGGCGTTGTAGATGTCGCCTTTTTTCACGCGGCCACGCGGCGCAGCATCCTTGATGCTGACCTTGATGATGTCGCCCACGCTTGCATAGCGACGATGACTGCCGCCCAGCACCTTGATGCACATGACCGAGCGTGCACCGGTGTTGTCTGCCACGTCCAATACGGACTGCATCTGAATCATTTAATTGCCTCCAACTTAATCCACCACAGAGGTGGCCAGTTTTGGAACCCGTTCGGGAGAACACCCGCTTGGCGCGGGATTGCTTGAGTCAGCGAACCGGGTTCAAAACCGGCTCACCAACCGGAAAACCCGGCACTATACCGGGTTTGACTGCCTGATGCAAGCGTTATACGCGTGCGCGCTCGATCAGCTTGCTGACCGTCCACGCCTTGGTGCGCGAGAGCTTGCGTGATTCCTCGATCTGCACCATGTCGCCTTCGTGGAACTCGTTGTTCTCATCGTGGGCATGATACTTTTTCGACAAACGAATCACCTTGCCGATCACCGGATGCTTGACCCGACGCTCGACCAGGACGGTAACCGTCTTGTTCATCTTGTCGCTCACCACACGCCCGGTCAGCGTGCGAACCACCTTCTTGACTTCAGTCATGCTTGACCCGCCTTCTCGCGCATAATGGTCTTGACCCGGGCAATGTCGCGGCGCAGCTTGCCCAAATCAGCAGTCTTGGTCGACTGCTGGGTGGCCACCTGCATACGCAATGCGAAGTGGGCACGCAACAGGGATTCCAGTTCCTGCTTCAGTTCTGCGGCATTCTTGCCGCGCATTTCTTTCGTATTCATCAATCAGCTCCCGATCATGCGGGTCACGAAGGTGGTCGCGATCGGCAACTTGGCCGCGGCCAGGCGGAACGCCTCCCGCGCCAGCGTCTCGTTCACGCCATCCATCTCGTACAACACCTTGCCCGGCTGGATTTCGGCGACGTAGTATTCCGGCGCGCCCTTGCCATTACCCATACGCACTTCGGCCGGCTTACGCGAAATCGGCTTGTCCGGGAAGATGCGGATCCAGATGCGGCCACCCCGCTTGATGTGACGGGTCATGGCACGACGCGCCGCCTCGATCTGGCGGGCCGTCAGCCTGCCGCGGCCGACCGCCTTCAGTCCGAAGTCGCCGAAGCTGACGTCGGCGCCGCGGGTGGCCAGGCCGGTGTTACGGCCTTTCTGTTCCTTGCGGAATTTCCTTCTAGCTGGCTGCAGCATGTTTCACTCCTGATTTCTTGCCGCGCTTTTCCTGTTCAGCGGCCGCGGGCTGCTCGCCACGGTTCAGCGCATCGCCCTTGTAGACCCACACCTTGATACCGATGATGCCGTAGGTGGTCTTCGCCTCGGCGAAGCCATAATCGATCTCGGCACGCAGGGTATGCAGCGGCACGCGACCTTCGCGATACCACTCGGTCCGCGCGATCTCGGCGCCGTTCAAGCGCCCCGAGCTCATGATCTTGATGCCCTGGGCACCCAGGCGCATCGCGTTCTGCATGGCGCGCTTCATGGCGCGACGGAACATCACGCGCTTTTCGAGCTGCTGCGCGATGCCGTCGGCGATGATCTGCGCATCCGTTTCCGGCTTGCGCACTTCCTCGATGTTGACATGGACGGGCACGGACATCAGGCGCGCCAGTTCGCCGCGCAGCACCTCGATGTCCTCACCCTTTTTGCCGATCACCACACCGGGGCGGCCGCTGAAGATCGTGATGCGCGCATTCTTGGCAGGGCGCTCGATCAGCACCTTGGAAACCGACGCATGGGCGAGTTTCTTCTTCAGGTAGTCACGAACCTTGATGTCCTCGAGCAGCGTGCTGGAGAAATTGCGATTCGAGCCGTACCATTTGGCCGTCCAGATGCGCTGAACACCAAGGCGGAACCCGATCGGATGTATTTTTTGTCCCATGGCGCTTCCTTAATCGCCAACCGTCACGGTGATGTGACAGGTCGGTTTGCTAATACGGTTGCCACGGCCTTTGGCGCGGGCGGTAAAGCGCTTCAGCACGGAGCCCTGGTCGACATAGATCGTCTTGACTTTCAGGGTATCGATGTCGGCACCTTCGTTGTGCTCGGCATTGGCAATCGCCGATTCGAGCACTTTCTTGATGATGCCGGCGCCCTTTTTCGGGCTGAACGCCAGAATGTTCAACGCCTTCTCCACCCGCAGGCCACGGATCTGGTCAGCGACCAGACGGCCTTTCTGTGCGGACAGGCGGGTACCACGCAAAACTGCAGAAACTTCCATCATGCGCTCCTTATTTCTTCGCCTTCTTGTCCGCAACGTGGCCCTTGAAGGTACGCGTCAGGGAGAACTCGCCCAGCTTGTGGCCGACCATGTTCTCGGTCACAAACACCGGGACATGCTGACGGCCGTTATGCACCGCGATCGTCAGGCCGATGAAGTCGGGCAGCACGGTGGAACGGCGCGACCAGGTCTTGATCGGGCGCTTGTCGTTCGAACCGCGCACGGCTTCGATCTTCTTCAGCAGGTGCCCGTCGACGAACGGGCCTTTTTTAATTGAACGTGCCATATCTTTCTACCTCAATCAGCGCGCGTGACGGCGGCGGACGATCATGTTGGAGGTGCGCTTGTTGCTGCGGGTACGATAACCCTTGGTCGGGGTACCCCACGGGCTGACCGGATGACGGCCCGCCGCAGTGCGACCTTCACCACCACCATGCGGGTGATCGACCGGGTTCATCACCACACCGCGCACTGTCGGACGGACGCCGCGCCAGCGCATCGCACCGGCCTTGCCGATCGAACGCAGGCTGTGCTCTTCGTTGCCCACCTCGCCCAGCGTGGCACGGCAGTCGACGTGCACCTTGCGAATCTCGCCCGAGCGCAGACGCAACTGGGCATAGCTACCCTCGCGCGCCAGAAGCTGCACCGAGGTGCCGGCCGAGCGCGCGATCTGCGCCCCCTTGCCCGGCATCATCTCGACACAGTGCACCGTGCTACCGACCGGAATGCTGCGCAGCGGCAGGCAGTTGCCCGCCTTGATCGGCGCTTCGGCGCCGTTCAGCAGTTGAGCGCCGACCTGCACGCCGCGCGGAGCGATGATATAGGCGCGCTCGCCGTCGGCGTAGCACAGCAGCGCGAGATGCGCCGAGCGGTTGGGGTCATACTCCAGGCGCTCGACCTTCGCGGGAATGCCGTCCTTGTTGCGACGGAAATCCACCACGCGGTAGTGCTGCTTGTGGCCACCACCCTTGTGACGCACCGTGATATGACCATTGTTGTTGCGACCGGACCCGCGCTTTTTCGGCTCGAGCAGGGACGCGACCGGCTTGCCTTTGTGCAGACCGGGCGTAACGACCTTGACGACCGCGCGACGGCCGGCGGAAGTGGGTTTGACTTTAATCAGTGCCATGGTTTTCTCCCTTACTGACCGGACGCGAAGTCGATGTCCTGACCCGGCTTGAGGGTGACATACGCCTTCTTCCAGTTATCGCGGCGTCCCATGACACGACCGGCACGCTTCACCTTGCCCTTGACGTTCAGCACCTGCACGCCCGTGACCTCGACCTTGAACAGGCTGGCAACCGCGGCGCCGATTTCCTGCTTGGTCGCGTCGGGCAGCACCTTGAACACCACTTGATTGAGCTTGTCGGCCACGCGCGTGCTCTTTTCGGAGATCACCGGCGCGAGAATGACTTTGAGCAGACGCTCCTGACTGATCGCACCCATCACACCATCTCCTCAAACTGCTTGACCGCCGCCTTGGTGATCAGCACGTTGCCAAACTTGACCAGGCTCCACGGATCGGCCTGATGCGGCTCGACCACATAGACGTTCGGCAGATTGCGCGACGACAACCACAGGTTGTCATCCACGCTATCCGCAATGATCATGACCTTGCCATAACCCATCGACTTCAGCTTGCCGGCAAGCACCTTGGTCTTGGGCGACTCGATGCCAAGGCTCTCGACCACCTTGAGCTTGCCCTCGCGCGCCAGCTGCGACAGGATCGCCGCCAGACCCGCGCGATACATCTTGCGGTTCACCTTGTGGGCGAAGTTCTCGTTCGGCTTGTTCGGGAAGGTCACACCACCCCCACGCCAGATCGGGCTCGAGGTGCGGCCCGAACGCGCACGGCCGGTGCCCTTCTGGCGCCATGGCTTGTGGGTGGAAGCGGTCACTTCGGCACGCGTCTTCTGTGCGCGGTTTGCGCTGCGCGCATTGGCCTGGAACGCGGTCACCACCTGGTGCACCAGCGCTTCGTTGTAGTCGCGACCAAAGGTCTCGTCGGACGCAGCAATGCTGGTTACCTGCTGGCCCTGATCGTTAATGACTGCCAAATCCATTAGGCACCCCCTTTCACTGCCGGACGCACCACGACATGGCCACCCTTGGCACCCGGAACGGCACCCTTCAACAGCACCAGACCACGCTCAGCATCGACGCGCACCACTTCGAGATTCTGCTTGGTGCAAGTCACCGCACCCATGTGCCCCGCCATGCGCTTACCCGGAAACACACGGCCCGGATCCTGCGCCATGCCGATGGAACCCGGCACGTTATGCGAACGCGAGTTGCCATGCGACGCGCGCTGCGACGCAAAATTATGGCGCTTGATGGTGCCCGCAAAGCCCTTGCCCTGCGTGACGCCGGTCACATCGACCTTCTGGCCGGCCTGGAACAGCTCGACCGACACGGCCGCACCCGGCTGATACTGGGCAGCCACGTCTGCCGGCACGCGGAATTCGCGCATCATGGATGCCGCCTCCACGCCCGCCTTGGCGAAATGGCCCGCTTCGGATTTATTGACGCGGCTATTGCGGCGGCTGCCATAGGCAACCTGCACGGCGGAATAGCCATCATTTTCTGGTGTGCGCACTTGCGTGACACGGTTGTTGGACATTTCCAGCACCGTCACCGGAACGGACGCACCGTTCTCGGTGAAAATGCGGGTCATGCCGACCTTGCGGCCAACGAGCCCGATACTCATCTTTGTATTTCCTATCTCAAGCCGGCGGCAGGCGCCACAGGCGAGGGTTGTAGGTGCCGATTACAATTGACCGGCGACTTTGGTACAGCTGAAGGGGCGGCATTATAACCATGCCGCCCGCTTTTTACAACTTGATTTCGACGTCCACGCCGGCGGGCAGATCCAGCTTCATCAGGGCATCGACCGTCTTGTCGGTCGGATCCATGATGTCCATCAGGCGACGATGGGTGCGGATTTCGAACTGGTCGCGCGACGCCTTGTTGACGTGCGGCGAGCGCAGGATGTCGAAACGCTCGATCGAGGTCGGCAGAGGAACCGGCCCCTTGACCACGGCGCCGGTGCGCTTGGCGGTCTCGACAATTTCCAGCGCGGACTGGTCGATCAGTTTGTAGTCAAACGCCTTCAGGCGGATGCGGATTTTCTGGTTTTGCATTATTGAGCCTTACTCTTCGATCTTGGCCACGACGCCGGCGCCGACGGTACGGCCGCCTTCGCGGATCGCGAAACGCAGGCCTTCGTCCATGGCGATCGGCGCAATCAAGGACACCTTGATGCTGACGTTGTCA